>PBDQ01000025.1 GCA_002717465.1 Chloroflexota bacterium | reverse complement strand
GGACACAACGACACATCCGTGATAGGTGGGAAGATCTATTTTACTAAAATAATGGAGTTTCTACATCAGTGAAATCGTATGAGCCACCACATATAAAAATAAAGGTACGCCCTGCCCCAACCGGTTTCGGATTCTGCCGACATTTTTNCGACCAAATTGCCGANACANNNNGATACTCAGCNNAAAANATGGCANTGTCAGNGTCCAATTAACGTATNATCAGGCACAAATCAGTACGGATTGGTACNGGGNNACACGAAGCAACTAGAATCCCTCCTTCGGCACCAAATAACACGGCAGCTACNGGATATCTTAACAAAGGTTAGATCAATTCTAAGTANAAAATAACAGAAACATCGCAAACGNGCATTTGTTTCAAGNTAACCAAATTATGATTGGAAAAAGAAGGNATTTCATGTCAACANTTAGTATAGGTGATCACAGGTATGAGCTGGATGATANTTGGCCAAATATACCTGAAGGCTGGACCTTAGGTAATGGTTGGGCTGGNCCCAATNTTCCAGTTCCATACAATTGGTTTGCAATAGGGATTACAGATGTTGCAGCCGATTCAAACGACAGGATTTATGTTTGTAATCGTGACAAACATCCGGTAGTCGTTTTCGAGGCAGAATCTGGAGATTTTGTAACATCATGGGGAGAGCATGAGTTCAAAGAAGCTCACGGTATTCATGTCGATTCAGAAGACAACGTCTGGACTACAGACAGACAAGATCACGTAACAGTAAAACACGATAAATATGGAAAAGTTTTATTGGAACTTGGAAACNGAGGCTGGGCCAATGCAGCTGTATCACCTTTTGGAACACATCCTAATCATAACTTTCTGGGAGGACCTTTCTGCATGCCTGCGGGAGTTTCAACAGCTTCCACGGGAGCCGCATTCGTCGCAGATGGCTATGGNAATCGGCANGTTCACAGATTTTCGGCTAAAGGTNAATTAGAACTTTCATGGGGTGTGTCAGGCACCNGAGANGGGGAATTTTCTTTAGTACATAACGTTGATATAGATTCACAAGACAGGGTTTACATATGTGATAGAGAAAGTGATCGGATACAAGTATTCGACTATGATGGTAATTTCCTTCATAGTTGGACGGATTTCTTATACCCGGGAGGAGTCCACTGTGACAGGGATAATTTAGTCTATATTGCTGAGCAAGGACCGGCAGGAAGAGGACGGGACAACGGATTCTCTATTTATACAGAATCCGGAGAAGTTGTAACGCGGGTGCGAAGACCATTTTCAGAAAAACCGCCTCAGCCGCATGGTATTTGTACTGATTCAAAGGGCAATATATACCTTGCACAACTGCCCTCCCTAAAAAAAGCTGATCTAGACCACAAAGTATCCAAATTTGTAAAAATACATTAGGTNATTTGCATTTAAATCTTCATTTTTCTGTTGGTATATTTTCTTCCAATTTCAGCAGCTTCCTCACTTTGGCCGGATATTACCCTAGCACCGGAATCAATCACNTGCTCGATATTGTCAGGTGTACCCGATTTTAAAAATCTCACACCGTTTTTATAGCAAGCATTTCTAACTCGGTCAAAAGCTTCTTTTATTTGATCNGGGAGCACACCAGGTACTCTCTCAATTTTCATNGACATGTGCATATCTCCAGGTCCCATTTCAGCAAATCCAATGCCAGGAACACTCAAAATCTGCTCACAATTGTTCAAACCTTCCACTGTTTCAATCTTTAACCCCAATAGTAGTTCTCCCTCTGGATTAAGGGGCCATGGGTCAGCCTTTGCCCTGTATTCGTTATCGTCTTCTAGCCCCCACTTTAGTCTCGCCATAAACTCCGACCCAACTCCGCGGGTCCCATCCTTGAGTCCATACCCTACCCCTAAATCATTGATTTTGTATCTACAAGATTCTACAAAGGCNGCCACAGCTTCANCTGATGTAGCCTCACACAATAATATTCCATGNACCCCTCGAGCCAGAATTTGTCGCACCTGCCATGAGTTATATCTAATAATNTCGGCACTTTCTCCTTGGACCGGCAATTCGATTATTACGGTGGGTGTTANATGNCCTGAAGCTGTTGGNCCACCATCCACCAAACCATCCATATAGGACTCTAAACCTGTCATGTCAAAAGATCCGTGTTCCATACCTATATTTATATAGTCAGCCCATATAGACGCATCTTTTTTGCCTTGATCATAAGTCAAATAATCTCTAGAAAATGTATGTANNCCAGAGTAATAAACGGGCTGGTCATCTTCNAANAACTCAATCGCTTTGTTAATTCTCTTAGCCATTTATACTCCTCTTAGTAATAGCAACAACTATGTCTTGAATACAAATTTCAAATAGCGTTGATATTTNTCAGTNCATCAATCGACTCATTATCATAGCCCAAATCTTTNAGTATCTCTTCATTATGCTCNCCTAAAGATGGAGCTAAGCCGGGATCACTTGGAGTTTCAGAAAATTTCCACGGGGTACCGTGTATTTTCAAATTTTCATCTAGCTCNGGATGATATATNTCTTGTACATAATTATTGATGCTCATATTGGGATCAGCAGAAGCTTCCAACATCGTGTTAACAGGNGCGGCCACCATGTCAGACTCTCTCAGTAAACCTATCCANTATTCCCGTTTCTGTTGTGCAAACAATNAAGATAAGGAATCAAGTATCTGATTCTTNTTGTCTTCAGANTCAAAGGCGAGCCCNAGGTCAGTCAAGCCTTTGTTTTCCATGGNATCATAAAACCCAAGTATCTTTAAAGCNGGCTCCCAATTCCTAGGGTCAAGCTGAATAGCTAAAGGTTTGCCGTCACAATCGTTGAAACACGCCGCTATGCCGGCTCTTTCACGAGTGCCATTGATTCTGGCTCCAGTTATTGGACCAGAATTCTTCCACATTGCGGTTGTCATAGTCCATCCCATNAGNCTGAAAGCACTNCCCACTAAAGANGTTTCTACCTTTTGCCCTACACCTGTTGCCCTTGCATGNAANAAAGCAGCAAGTACTCCTCCAAAAGTCAGAATCCCACAAGTCTCGTCCGCGACGGACGCTACGCCCGTCCTCATTGGTTGGCCGGGTACGGAAAAAGCTTCTGTAACTCCCGATAATGCCTGGCCTACAGCATCNGTNCCTGGNAATCCAGAATCCGGGCCATCCGGGCCGTATGCAGANACTGAAGCATANACTAAAGCCGGATTTATTTTCCTAAGGTCTTCATACCCAAACCCATATCGCTCTGCAGCCCCAGGACGAAAATTTTGACCGAAGATTTCAGCTGTTTCCACAAGCTTGTACAATATCTCTCGAGCCTCNGGAANTTTGAGATTCAAAGTNACACTTTTCACCCCTCGGTTATTAGTCTCAAAAAATGAACTGATGTCTCCTTTAAGTTCGCCTGCACGCCTTGAATTATCTCCAGTCCCTGGNACCTCTATTTTAATCACTTCAGCACCGAGATCCGCCATAAGTGTGTAAGGAACAGTCCCTGCCTGNGCTGTTGAACACGCTATTACTCTAGTACCNGATAAAGCTCCATTTAATTTTGTCATGTGCATAATCCTTTCATNTAGACAATTTAGGTTAGTGTGTAACGGCTCACCCATCCACAAGTTAAACCGACTATAGCCAATATCAAACCAAATTTACACTGGTTCTCCCCACAAAATAACAAGTTTCAATGGAAAGGATCCAGTATTTTGAATTCCGTGGTTTGAACCCGCGGGGGCCAAAATTACATCCCCCTTTACAATTGGGACTGTATCTTCATCAATCCACATGATCCCTTCCCCTTCCATAAAGTAATAAATCTCCTCCAGTGAAGATTCATTTTCGTGAACATGTATCCCTTCACTCACCCCCGGTNCGAGNTCCCATATATCAAAGTTGACTGGTAATTTGGAAACATCCCTAAAAAAAGATTTTGTAAGTATCTCCCCTTGGCCATCATGGATTACTCTACTACGAAATTCAGATGAAAATTCGTTCAACTTATAGTGCATATCAGACCTCACTCAGATCAATTTTTCTAAATTTAAACAGAATTAGAATGCTTAAAATATATATTCTGGCCCAGGTATGTACTCAAATCTTTTTAATGCTTCCTCCCTTAAAGTGAACCCCAATCCCGGTTTTTGTGGAGCGTAAACGACCCCCTCTCTTATATCGTAAGGTTCCTCAAACAACTCATACATCATTGGCATATATCCCTGNCTGACCTCGAGGATATGACAGTTAGGAGCCGACATAGCCATATGTATGCTGGCTGCAAATAACACCCCTGAACCCCATGCATGTGGAGCCAAACGTATCCCCTTTGCAGAGGCCATACTTCCAATACGCCTTATTTCCGTAAAGCCGCCCGCCCGCGCAATGTCAGGCTGTGCTATATCAACAGACCTATGAAAAAACAAATCATCAAAATCAAATCTGGTAAATTCTCGTTCACCTGTGGCTATTGGGATTATTGTAGAACGTCTAACTTCAGCCAAGCCAAGGTGATCATCAGGTGAAATAGGCTCTTCAAACCAAGCTATATCAAATTTTTCTAATTGTTTCGCCAACCTGATGGCAGTGGTTACATCAAGAGACCCATGAGCATCTAACATCAATTCAACAGAAGGACCAATACCACGACGGGCCGCTGTCACACGTTTAATGGTATTTTCAATTGAGAACCCGTCCCGACCAACTACGCGCATTTTTACAGCCGAAAACCCTTTCTTAGCATATCCGCCCATCTCTTCTTCCGCTTCATCTCCAGGTGCCCATCCTCCCGAAGCATATGCTCTAACTGAATCTCTAGTTGCACCTAAAGCTTGATAAACGGGAATACCCATAATTTGAGATTTTACATCCCATATTGCTATATCAACACCAGATATAGCCTCCATAGTCACCCCTCTTCTTCCGTCTCCTGGCTGTGCGTGCCCGCGTTCAAGAGCNGGCTTCCACCGAGATCCGTTGTACATNTTTTCGTACAACCTTTCAGAATACATAGGATTTTCTCCGATGAGAGCTGGAGCAAGCTCGTGTTCTACCACTGCACAAAGAATTGGAGGACTGCCCAGAGAAGCACCAATACCAGTAAGTCCCTCGTCTGTTTTGACCATGACTAAAACAGCATCACTTTTCACTCTAGTACCTAGGTCAGTCCGATGTTGTCTTTCCCTTGGTATCGGATCAGACATCGGTATAGCTATAACTTCAGTAATTTTCATGAGGCATCACCTGTTCTTTAAAAANTTTTTCCNCAATGATGGATTATTACACAAACTCTAACAATGGCGAATCAAGGAAATAAAAATAGTCACATATACGCATAGATATAAGCTAATCTGTAGAANATATTACTGATTTATTCATAGTTCNAACCTCTATTTTTGCAATATGCTTTTGTGGTTCCTCACCTATCGCCAATCTTTCCGGAGAAGAATAATATTCCTTNTCTTTCACAGGTATNTCGTCCAAACTCTCAAAGGATCGCACCCATATGAATTCTGTTTTATCCATATTTACCCATGTTGATTCAATTGAAATACCATGTTTCTCATGACCAGGTCTAAGTTTCTCTTCGAACAAATTAATCCAAGAATCCATCATCCCTCGATTGATAGTGTATATTCGTAACTGAGAAACCATTATTAAACTCCTAATTTAANTGAAAATTAACTAACTTGAAGAAATTTTATTCTTAAAATCAATGACTGGATTATATTAGACATATAAAATCAAANTTCAGCTTCTANATAANACTCATCAAAACATATACNATGTCTGAAGTGAGTANAACTAAATAAGAAAAAAACAGAACCGATAGAACGTTATTTTAATGAATCAAAACGAACGCACTAACATACCTGAAAACAGAAATTTCATTTTGGGTAGTATGTCATTTGGACACGCGATTGCTCATCTATACGATCAGGGTATACCTGTCCTAATGCCGACAATAGCCTCGTTTTTCGGCCTTTCCAACCTTCAGGTCTCAATTGTGATGGCTTTTAGATTTGCCGGATTCGGCATCGTGAACATTGGTGGAGGATTGGTAGTGGACATGCTGAAAAAATATTGGGGATTAATGTTAACTGGTTGCATGGTGGCAGCGGGATTACTTTTCTTGTTAGTCGGTGCGTCTCCTAACTTCCCCACACTTTTAATTACCACCTTTCTTGTATCTATTCCGGGAGCTTTGTGGCATCTACCATCCACCGCATCTTTATCTCAAGTATTCCCAGACAGGCGAGGTTGGGCAATATCTATTCATGGATTCGGAGCAAACTTGGGAAATGTGTCCGGGCCTGTAATAGCCGCCGCCCTCTTAGGACTGGTTGCCTCTTGGAGGAGTGTACTTTTCATATATTCCATCCCAGCCCTAATAACAGGCGTGATTGTTTGGTGGTCCTTACGAGACATTGGTAAATATGGAGACAGCCCGCCGTCAAACATAAAAACACATCTTGAAAACACTTGGAAAGTCATAAAAAATCCAGTTGTATTACTCCTAGTATCTGCTGCGATTTTACGAGGCATTGGGCTAGATGCCGTTTTCGCATGGTCTCCCTTNTACTTGGAAGAAACTCTAGGCAAAACTCACTTAAGTGCGGGAATTCACTATTCCCTACTGACTGGAATGGGTATCGTTTCGGCCCCGGTTCTAGGTCTCCTATCGGATAAATTTGGNAGAAAATCANTTTTAGTNCCCGGGTTCGCTCTAGCAGCGATATTTTCATTAGTCACCGTCNCTACNGGTGAGGGAATATTACTCCTNTTAGTTTTCGCTGGTATGGGATTATTCAGCTTTGCCCTTCATCAAGTCATACAAGCTGCAGTTCTGGACGTCGTAGGTACGGGCACAGAAGCTGCCGCAGTCGGCTTAATATTTGGACTTAACGGAATTTTAGGTGCAGCATCCCCATTTCTCGGAGTTCTAGTGATTGAAAAATTTGGAGGATATGGAGCTGTATATTATTTCGCAGGAGCCTTAACCCTTATGGCTGCTCTACTAACAATTTTTGCTCCAATACGAGCGGATAAGTCTCTTATTAAACCTACCTAAGAAAACGAATAACCATATAAAGAATCAATCAAAATTACGGGCCACCGAACAGTATTTAAGGATAAACAGATAAAGTTCCCATTCAAAAGAAAATGTGCCCTGATAAAGAAGATAAATATGGCCTACGTCGATGAGGGCATAGGTGATCCAATTGTGTTTTTGCACGGAAATCCCACTTCATCATACTTATGGCGAAACATATTCCCCTCAGTGAAGGGATGTGGAAGAATTATCGCACCTGACCTAATAGGCATGGGAGACTCTGACAAATTAGCCTCTTCGGGCCCTGATAGTTACACTTTTGTGGAACATGCGTCATATTTATACGAACTCCTCGATACACTAGGTCTATCAAAAGCAACATTAGTAGTGCACGACTGGGGATCCGCCTTGGGGTTTAATTGGGCTTATTTGAACCCAGACAAGGTAAAAAGTATCGTGTATATGGAAGCTATTGTAGAACCCATCAAAACCTGGAGTGACTGGCCAGAAGTTGCAAGAAATATATTCCAAGCGTTTAGGTCAGATGCGGGAGAAGAACTAATCCTAAAAAAAATATTTTTGTGGAAAGAATATTGAAAAATGATGGGAATCTCTCGAAAGAGGATTTGGATATTTATTTGAAACCATATTTACATGAGGGAGAAGATCGCAGACCAACCTTAACATGGCCTCGGCAAATACCAATCGAAGGTGAACCGCAAGAGGTGGTCGAAATAGTTGAAAGATATGGAAATTTTTTAAAAGATAGCTCTAATCCTAAACTATTTATCAATGCTGACCCTGGCTCTATTCTTGTAGGTGCTCAGAGAGAAACAGCCAGAAGTTGGAAATATCAAAAAGAAGTAACTGTTAAGGGGGGACATTTCATACAAGAGATATCTCCTACTGAAATAGGGGCACACATAAAGAATTTTATCCAAAGCCTAAATTAATATTATCCTCAGTTAAGATCAACTTATCTTATATCCAAATACCACGAAGGCAACGAAGTTGTGTCATTGTAGTGATCGCTCTCATTCCCTATCCATGTACTTTGGCATCTGCAATTTGAAACATCTGGAATATTTTTAATTGCTTCACGGACAATTGAACTAAGTTCGTCAACACCAATTCGCACCCAGTTTTTTTCGTCATTATCCGATCCTGAATCGGTTATCCATGATAAGCCAGCAAAACACATTTCCAATTCACGGTAATACACCACTTCTGGGTATATAGCGGTGCTTACTATATCCGCACCAAGGCGCCTGAACGCTTCAAATTCAGCAGGGGTCTCGTTATGTGGGCCCTGAACGCAAATGTTTACAGCCATCGTATGTAAGTTGCGATTACTATTATATCTAGCAGAATTTATTAACGTTTCTCTAATTTCTGTGCAAAATGGGTCCGTCATATTTGCTCGAGGCCATCTTTGTTCACCGAAAAAAATAGTCGTGGGCCCTCGCTCTAACATTTTTACGTAGTCATGATAAACAACTAAATCCCCAACATTAAAGTCATGATTTACACCTCCAAATCCATTCAAAGTAATAACTCTTCTAACTCCTAGCATTCTAAAAGCTAAGGTGTGGGCTGCATGGTTTACCACGTCAGACGCCTTATTGTCGTGCCAACCAAATCTTCTTATAAAAAAAACGGTATTATCAGAAATTCTCCCCTTTAAGACGGAGACATCACCAAATCGAGTCGACACTATTGTTCTTTCATCAAGATTTTCCACTATAGGCTCGTACTGAGAAGCACCCAGAAGTCCAATCATATTCACTTATACCTCCGATCAAAATCTAAATCCGTGATTTGTCCCTAAATACCTTATATGGCATACGATTTGGTATTGGATTGGATATTATTTATAATTGCGGACAAATGTATCCAATTTATTAATAGTATATATATTCAAACAGTGCGCGAATGTGTATTAAAAGTAATTATGGAGATGAAACATGGTTATTAGTACCGATACTGACAAATTATTAGAGGTTGCACATTTGCTGAGAAGGGCAGGTTTCGGAGGTACTAAAAAGGATATTGAGAGCCTTGCATCCGAAGGATACTCTCAAGCCGTAAATAGGTTGCTGAATAGCAAGGGTGAAAACAATATCCCAGACGATAAAATCTGGCGATACCACCACGAACATTCTGCAATGATGGGATCAAACAATCCTGCTGCATACTGGCTCTACAAGATGATAGGCACCCAAGATCCTGTCACTGAAAAAATGGCCCTCTTTTGGCATGGTATTTTCGCAACGGGATACCCGAAAATCAGCCAAGGCCTGGCTCTAGTACGTCAGATCAGGATGTTTAGGGCATATGGAAGAGGAAATTTCAAAACATTATTGGTGCAGATCTCTCAAGACCCGGCAATGATAGCCTGGTTAGACAATAATGATAATCACAACGGCTCTATAAATGAAAATTATGGAAGAGAATTGCTCGAACTGTTCTCAATGGGAGTTGGAAATTACAGTGAGGATGATATAAAGGAAACTGCTAGAGCTTTTACAGGATGGACCATTGGAAATACAGAATACATGGCTTTAAGGGCAGAAAGAGATTCAATCTGGCCATATGGACGGCTCGCTTGGCATTACGAATTCAAAGAACATGACCACGATTCCGGTCCAAAAACATTCCTTGGTGAATCAGGTAATTTCAACGGCGACGATATTATTGATGTTATAGTCAGGCAAAAATCAACCGCTAGATTCATCGCCAGACATATGTATAGTTTTTTTGTTAGGGATGAACCATCAGTACCTCAATGGCCTTACACAGAACCGTACGATAATGACGCCATAGAGGAATTGGTTGATGCTTATTTTGAAAGTGGCTACAACATAGAATCGATGTTGGAAGTTCTTTTCAATTCAGAATTCTTTAGATCCGAGTCATGCTGGTACAACCGAGTTAAAAGCCCAGCAGAACTTGTAGCAGGAGTATTAAGAATAAGCGGTGAATTTGACAGGCCTAGAAAAGAAATTCTAGACCGGTCTGAACAAATGAAATTCATGGGGCAAGCATTAAACAATCCTCCTTCTGTAGAGGGTTGGCACGAAGGGCTAGAATGGGTCGACACAGGAACTTTAGTTGAAAGAGTGAATTTTTCTAGCGGACAGCTTGGGAACGAGTCCTACAAAGGTGTAACCCAACTCATAGATAACATATGCAACGACATTTCTAGTGAGGTCAATCCACATTATTTGGTCACTAGGTGCCTGGAGGAGCTTGGATATTTAACTTTAAAAAATGAAACCAGATCAATTATTGATGAAGTTGCTTTTCAAAGCGCTGACAAAAGGACATCAGACCTTAGAGGAAGAGTCAAAGAAATAATCAGGCTAATTGCTGCAACTCACGAATACCAAAGGGCTTAACACAAAATGAGCACGGACAAACTAAGCTACAACCGCACCGTTGGATTATGCTCTATGGAGGGAAGAGGATTCTACTTCCCAGCTGACACAGTTATCGGATCAGATGAAAAATTATATACGGTCAGTCGCTCTCTGGACGGTGACACAAGAGGCGTTAGGGTAACTATATACGACATAGATGAAGAATATTATGGTACTTTTTCCGGTTATGGAGAAGATCCAGGTGATCTAATATGGCCGACATCTATAACGCAGTCCAACGACGATACCATTATCGTGACAGACGAATACTTAAACAGAGTAAGTTTTTTTGAAACAACCGGACAATTAATACGTACTTGGGACAATGCAGGAATGCAAGATATCAACCTTGATGGCCCGGCAGGAATCGCCGTGGACACCGAGAATAATGTGTATATATCGGACCATCATAATCATAGAATTCAGGTCTTATCACAAGAGGGTTCTAGCATAGGTGCCTTTGGTGAACTTGGAAGCAGAGAGGAAAATCTGAACTCACCTTGGGGAATAACGATCGCCCCTAATGGAGATTTGTATATCGCTGACTGGCACAACGACAGAATCCAAAGATTCAGTACAGATGGAACCTTCATAGCATCATACGGAGAATCTGGAAGAGAAGAACATCAACTTCGCAGACCGGCCAGTGTATGCGTTGATAAGGATGATTACATATACATCGCTGACTGGGGAAATGAGCGGGTAAAAGTCATGAACCCATCCGGACAAATAATTCAAAGTTTAAGAGGTCAGGCAACAGAATCAAAATGGGCACAAGCTTTTTTGGAAATCAATGTCGAAGAAGCTGATGCCAGAAATAATTCTGACCTTGAGACAGAGCTTGATTATTTTACTAATGATCCTCATGAAGTCTCTTCTCACATAGAAAAATTGTTTTGGGCACCAATGTCAGTAAAGCTAGATTCTCACAACAGAATTTATATTACTGAAAGCAACAGACATAGAGTACAAATTTACGACATAAATTAAAGGCATAGATCGGAGTGAATTATGGTAACTAAAAGTAATGCTAAAAATTTGGTAGTTGTTCAACTCTCAGGAGGAAACGATGCCCTAAATACAATTATCCCATATGGGGATGAGCTGTATTACGATAACAGACCCTTTGTAAATGTACCGCAAGATAAAGTTTTACCAATTGACAACTATATTGGATTCAATCCGAGCATGGCGCCACTCAAAAATCTTTATGAAAATGGCAACGTAGCTATCATTAATGGAATCGGTTATGCTGAACCCAATCGTTCTCACTTTCGAGCTATGGACATATGGCATACTGGAGAAACAAAATCAGTAGGAACTGAAGGATGGCTTGGGAGAGCTATAAGAGAGCTAGATCCTCGAGGAGAAAATGTGCTCACAGGAGTCAACTTTGGACGCGGACTTCCTAGAGCACTATTTGCGAAGGATGTACCTGTAGCATCAGTTGGGGATTTAAACACCTATGGGTTATTCCCTGACATAGAAGATGACGAATCAAGAAATATTGCTCTCAACGCCTTCAGCCAAATGTATGGCGGAATCGGCAAAGACACTATAGCGAACTTTTTTTCGCAAACCGGAATGGATGCAATGAAAGGAGCTGACATACTGAGACGAGCCCCAAAAATGTATTCATCAACGGTAGAATACGCTAACACAGACATTTCCCAAAGCTTAAAGTCTATTGCTCAAGTAATGTTCGCAGATATCGGTACCAGAGTGTTCTATGCTCAACACGGAAGCTTCGACACTCACTCTGGCGAAATAGCCAGTCATCAAAAACTTTGGTCTGAACTGAGTATAGGACTATCTGATTTCATGTCCGATCTAAAAGAGCATGAAAAAGATAAAGATACGATCATTTTCCTGTTTTCTGAATTTGGAAGGCGTATAAAAGATAATGGAGCAGGCACCGATCATGGATCTGGCGGCGTCGCTTTTGTTATCGGGGGTGATGTCAAAGGCGGTTTATACGGTCGCTACCCGTCATTAAATGAAAAAGATCAAGTAGAGGGAGACCTAGCCTTTAACAATGACTTTAGAACTACCTATTCGACCATTGCAGAAAAATGGTTAGGTGTAGATCCAGAATCAGTATCCAACGGTAATTTTGGGATGATCAATTTCTTAAACTAAATTCATGCACTCCTCGACACGGGAATATATTGCGTTTTAAGTAGGCTACTAAGTTAGCAATAAAGCGACACGGTTGATAGGCTTGTTACATTAAATTCATACCTCGAATGATAGGATTTGCAAAAAAACATTGCTCGGTGATAGCCAGACTCGTATAAAATCGCTATCAGAATAATGGCTGTAGTGATAGCATCCTGTAATGTTATTTTATCCACTAAAACCTAATTCTCCCTCATACAAGGTCACAGCAATTTTAGATCTTTCGTATATTCGTATTACGATTAAAGCATGAGTCAATTTATTCGCCGACCCAATCAAGTATTTTATGGATGGTGGATTGTAGTAGCAGGTATGGCTACTATGGCTCTTTCCAGCGGATTATTTTTTACCGGGTTTGGCTTTTTCTTTGAGCCTATCCGGCAAACCTTTGGGTGGAGTCGAACAATGCTATCCGGTGCATATGCTGTTTCAAGAATTCAAAGTGCCGGCATGGGGCCACTTGTTGGGTACTTGATACAAAAATATGAACCCCGCACAGTCATGACCCTAGCTTTCATAATGTTTGGGTTAGGCTTTATGCTGCTTAGCCAAACAAATTCCGTCTTAACCTTCTATCTTTTCTTTTTAATACTTTCCACAGGGGCGGACCCCCCCGGTTTTTTGTCAGTAATGGCTAGTATAAATAACTGGTTTAACTCTAATAGATCAAAAGCGATCGGTTTTGCTATGCTAGGCTTGGGCGTTGGAGGAATAATATTCCCTCCAATACTCGCTTATGGGCTGGATAACTTTAGTTGGAGAATCACCAGTTTTGTAAGCGGGGTATTCATAATAATAGTCGGAACAGCCATCTCCCAATTAGTTCGGTTTAATCCTGAACCGTATGGATATTTTCCAGACGGTATTCAAATCAAAAATGAGAGTTCCGAAGCAGTTAATTCAAATATTGTACAAAATCAAAAAACAGCGTCGCCACCTGAGTTGGAACTGAAGGAAGCAATAAGAACAAGAGCTTTCTGGATAATTTCGATCGGCCATGCTCAAGCGTTATTAGTTATTGCATCAGCAAGTTTACATCAGGTTCCTTTTATGGAAATAAACCTTGAGCTTTCACGCAACTCTGTAGCTCAAATCGTCATGATTTTAACCGCATTTAATATGTTTGGACAAATGTTTGGGGGATTTCTGGGTGACCAACTACCTAAAAACATATTGGCAGCATTTACTTTACTTGGCCACAGTCTCGCTATGGTGATTTTGTCTATAAGTGACAGCTATTTGATCCTAATTCTCTACGCAATATGTCAAGGACTTTCCTGGGGCATAAGAACTCCAGTTTTGACCTCGATGAGGGGTGACTATTTTGGAAGGGGCGCATTTGCATTAATCATGGGTTGCTCTCAAGGAATAGCCATGTTGGGAATGGTTTTAGGACCATTGGTTGTCGGATACGTTGCCGATAACTACAGCTATCCGGTTGGGTTCAATGTTATGGCACTACTGACAGCGCCAGGTGCGTTATTATTTCTTTTACTCAAAAAACCTGGAGAACAGAAAAGTTTATCCATTTGAGTCAGTTAGGTCGAACAATTTCCTGCTTTCAGAATAATCCCCAACATGTTCCTGCCCTCTAGATTTAGATAACTGAATTTGTTTTTTCCTTTCACGGGCTCCCACAAGCTTGGATTCTGTAATCACATCCTGACAAATATGGCATTTAACTCCTTCTTCATAATGTACCGATTCCCTGTCTTTCTGTGAAAGAGGATTTTGGCACGAATAACATAAGGAATAATTACCCTCCCCTAGTCCATGTTTCAAAGAAACTCTATCATCAAACACAAAACATTCACCGTCCCACAAACTATCTGATTCAGGTGTATCTTCTAAGTACTTGAGTATTCCACCTTTAAGATGAAAAACTTCAGGAAACCCCAGATCTAACATGAATGCCGAGGCTTTCTCACATCGGATACCTCCAGTACAGTACATCGCCACTTTGGGAATACCTTCCGGTGAAGCACTCAGTCGATCATAAAGCTCACGTGCCCATTCAGGAAATTCTCTAAAATTTTCAGTCTGAGGATCTATAGAATTTTTAAATTTGCCTATTTTAGTTTCATACTTGTTCCGAGTATCTATTAATAAAATATCTTCTTTACTTACAACTTCATTCCAATCTGATGGATCGACATATTTCCCTCTCTTTGAGTTTAGGTTAACATCAGGCTTACCCATAGTGACAATTTCTTTTTTGATCTTCACTTTCATTCGACTAAAATTATGTCTATCGGTCTCAGAATACTTTAAATTTAAATCTTTTACTTCAGGCCAATTTGATATCAAAGATATTATTTGTTCAATAGCTTCTCGTTCACCACATACAGTCCCGTTTATTCCTTCATTGGAAATAATAAATGTACCTAATATCGAAAGAGCCTTACACTCCAGCAAAAGTTCTTTCTTTTTCAATTCTATTTCCAACATTTCAGTAAAGTGATAAAGACTCACGACTGTGAGATTTAATCCCATATAAAACCCTCATTTTCTTGCATACACCTAACTCATATATCTTGGAGCAATTCATTTACATGATCTTGTCACACTGTATGAGGCAATTATAATCCGAACAGGGGAAATAAACCTTTCATAATTAGGGAAGTATTGAAGTATGAGTTACTATCAAACCAACAATAATATTAAATTCGTCAAGACAAACATATTGAACATAGCATACGAGGAAAGTGGTCCGGATAAAGGCTTCCCTATAATCCTGCTACATGGATTCCCTTATGATCCACGTTCATGGGATAAAGTAGTACCCGGCTTGATATCTGAAGGGTTTAGAGTTCTGGTTCCCTATCTTAGAGGTTATGGTCAAACATCGTTCTTGGATCCGAAAACCAAACGGACTGGCCAGCAGGCTTCTATTGGTCAAGATCTAATCGATTTCACTAATGCCTTGAACATAGATGAATACGCTGTTTCCGGTTTTGACTGGGGAAACAGAGCGGCCTGTATTGCAGCTGTTCTTCAACCAGAAAAAATTAGAGGAATGGTATCAATCAATGGCTATTCCATTCAAAACACGTTGGCAAGAAAAAGTCCCTCTAGTGGTTTGGCCACCGCGCGTCTATGGTATCAATGGTATTTCCATACGGAGCAGGGACGAACTGGGTTAGAAAACTACAGACACAGCATAATTCGACACTTGTGGGAAACCTGGTCTCCCAACTGGCAGTATGGAGACGATTACTACAATTCGGCAGCTATTTCTTTTGAAAACCCTGACTTTGTTGATGTGGTATTACATTCATACCAACATAGACACGTAAATGCGCCAGGGGAAGAAAGATTTGTAGAAATCGAGAAAATGTTATCAACTAGCCCAAAAATAGAAGTACCGACTATCGTTCTGCGTGGAACAGCAAGTGGATTCGGGCAACCAAGTAAAGACCCCACAGAGGACAATGAACACTTTGGTTGGCTTGTGGACCGCTTACTAATTGAAAACGCCGGTCATGACCTTCCGGTCCAAAGGCCGGATTCAGTTATAGAGGCTATGATCAAATTANTACATAAATAAAGCAATAATAATNCTAAAACAAANCTATATTAGTTAAATCAATNAGATTTCTATATAACGTTATATANANATAGTTGCAGTTTTNAATAGTTAACGATAGAATCATNCCTGTATAAGATAAAAATTAAAGTGGTTACATAGTTAATATACGTTGCGCATAAATTACAGNAAACTTATCAAAATAGTGGCACAGGCCCNGTGTTGTTGTACAAGCTTAAGGAGGCCCTCNAGCTTGTAGTGTGAACTCGTAATTTATCTGCAAAACCTTGAAGCCTCGATCTCGAGGCTTTTTTTTTTGCCTAATTTAATTGACACACATGAACAANGGGAAACGAATGGATTTATACATGATCGAAAAACTTACTGAAACTGAAGANAAGGNGCAACTAGAAAATATAGTNGACCTCTTGGTTGAANCAATAAAATCCTCAGGTGGNGAACCCGTGGAATTTTTCTTTGGAGAAGGACTTAAGACGATTTATTCCATAAGCGAAGCAACCTCGAAAATAGCATTGGAAGCTCAATTAACTAAATCCAAAGTTTCATATAAAGAAGTCTCTCAAGTNAGAATAGTCGGTGCTACAGTTGATGAAGTTAGAAAGCATTCACAAAATGCTACGTACTTGGTGGAGTGGGACTTACCGGCCGACTTGTCTATGGACACCTATCTGGAACGTAAAAAAGAAAAATCCCCACTTTATGCGAATGTGCCAGAAACCACCTTCTTAAGAACTTACGTCCGTGAAGATATGGACAAATGTGTTTGTCTCTACGATGCTCCAGATGAAGATGCAGTAATACGAGCAAGAGAATGCGTTGACACACCGATAGATAGATTGACAACAATAGGCACGATACGTTGATGAGCTCGGCATCATTAGTGCTAGAAAAATTTACTCCTATACCAAAAATCGTAAACTTTTTTGGGCCAAGAGCCAAATTAGTTGACCGATCAGAACTGTCTGTCGGCGAGGGTCTGGATTTCCTTTTCAAATCTAATTCTTGCATGACCGATATATTGAATGACCCGCAGAACAGAGGCCAATCATATGAAAAAACTATGGCAGTTTCAGATCACATTGCATCTGTAGCCTATGAAGACATGTCATCAGCTTTTTCAGCTTGGTGCCACCGAATGGTCATAGAGTATCTCCATCANACAGATAATCCTAACGAGGTAAATTCTGAGCGGCTCAGGTCGCTAATGAATTGCGAATCCCTCGGATCAACTGCCATGGGTCCAGGAACTGCAAATTATTTAGCAGGAACTCCAATTCCAATAACAACAGAATCAAAAAACAAAGCATTGATAGCCTCTGGAGATATTCGCTGGGCCTCAAACTTAACTGGTGAATTTTTAGTCGTTACAACGACAGTTGATCCAAGGACTCAAAAAAAACACATCGTGTGTATACCAAGTAGCACATCAGGATTGCTACCAGATGCCCATCCAAAGCTACTNGGCTTAGAGCAAACTTATAGTTCTTCTTTAAAAATGAAAGAAGTCGTATTAAAAAAACGAGATATAGTAACCGACAATTTTGATGGCTTTATGTCTCGGATATTAGCGTCCTTTTTGATATTGCAATCAAGCTTTTGCAAAGGATTAGCTGCAAGATCAATTTATGAATCATCTCAACTGATGTCAGGTCCTAAAACTATATTTACTGAAGACCTATCCAATGTCCAAGACAAATTTGATGAGCTCAGTCAAAGTTTGAAAGAAGATTTCACAGTTCCCGAGAAAAAACAATTTCATATACATAGATTACTGCAAATAAGGCTTGACTTTGCACTTCTTGCGCAATCAGCCGTAANCCTAGAACTTAAGCTTCATGGTGGCCGCGCCTATGCAGCAAGTTCGAATGTATCCAGACGGTTTCGAGAAGCCGCATTTCTACCCATACAAGCACCAACGGAAGTACAATTACGATGGATTCTATCAAAGTTAAAATAGAAAGTGGTTCAAAAGAATACGAAAAGAAAAACAATATTACTCAGGTTTTTCAAAACATAGACCTTGAAATAAAAGACCAAGAAATACTTGTAATATTAGGGCCTAGCGGCTGTGGAAAATCAACACTCCTGAGGATAATCGCCAGGCTTGAGAATTTGTCTTCCGGATTTATTATCGACAATGATGGCGACAATGCNAATCGCACCGGAATGGTCTTTCAGGAACCATTGCTGTACCCATGGCTCACTGCCAAACAAAATGTTGAACTTGGACTGTCTTTTTCCAGGAACAGTGTCGCAAAAACAGAAAACAAAACATCAAATCTGCTAAAAGAATTTGGTATCGAACAACTATCTAATTCTTTCCCAAATGAAATCTCAGGAGGGCAAGCTCAAAGAGTCAACTTAGCCCGAACATTAATAATTAATCCAAAAATACTTCTACTAGATGAACCCTTCGGCGCCCTTGATCCCAACACAAGAACTCACTTGCAAGATTGGTTATTGGAAGTTAAAGAGGATCGTGATCTAACAATTGTATTGGTTACGCATGACGTTGAAGAAGCAATCCGATTGGCNGACCGCATCATAATAATGTCTGCTAATCCAGGCACGCTGATCAAAACTTGGGATATATCAAAAATGCGTCAATCTCAAGATTTCACTCCACAGATAATCAAAAAACAAATATTAGAAAACTANGNACTCAGTTCCAGTGAAGAAAGCTCATACTAATTAAAAAGGATATGAAAAATGAAATTGTCAAGAAGGAAATTTTTACANNTGTCTGCGTTGGCTGGTGCAGGGGCAATGCTATCACCGGTTTTGGCAGCATGTGGAGTTTCAGACAATGAGGAAGTGAAAGAATCTGCTCCGAAACTAACAAATAACCTGGAAAAAGACGTACTTAAAGTTGGATATTTGCCAATAACAGACGCCTCGCCATTGCTTTTGGCGCATGGAATGGGAGCTTATGAAAAGAATGGTCTTAATGTAGAAAAGCCTACCTTGATGAGAAGTTGGAACACTGTTGCTGAAGCTTTCCAGTCCAGGCAGGTTGATATTGTCCATTTATTAATGCCCATGGCTATTTGGCTCAAATTTTCCAAAAATTTCCCCTTGAAATTGGTGGCATGGGACCATATGGATGGTTCAGCTTTAACTGTGAAAGATAATATCAATTCGGTGACGGAATTGGCNGGCACTACTGTCGCAATACCTTACTGGTATTCAATTCACAATGTTGTCTTGCAGAAATTATTAAGAAAGGATGGACTAAAACCCCTTACGAGTGGCNCACCTTCAAAATCAGANGGTACAGTAAANTTGATCGTNATGCCTCCTCCAGACATGCCAGTGGCTTTACAAAACGATGCTATAAGCGGTTACATAGTGGCTGACCCATTCAATGCGGTAGCAGAAGTAAACAACATTGGTAAAATATTAAGATTCACTGGAGACGTTTGGTACAAACATGCCTGTTGTGTAGCAATAATGCATGAAGANGATGTGATAGAGAGACCGAATTATACACAAGCAGTAGTTAATTCAATAACAGAAGCACAACTATATGCAAGCAACAATAAAGTTGAAGCTGCCAAACTTTTATCAAAAGATGGAGGAAACTACCTACCGCAACCTCTAAAAGCAATCGAATACGCTTTAACACATTATGATCATAACGAATATGTTCCGACTGGAGCTATAACTCACCCTAATTGGGATAATGAGCGAATAGGATTCCAGCCTTTCCCGTTTCCTTCTTATACTGAAGAATTAATCAAAAGTCTCCGCGAGACTGTTGTTGAGGGCGANAATTCATTCCTTGATAATTTAAACCCTACTACTGCACACCAAGATCTAGTGAATGACAGCTATGCNAGAACTGCAATAGAAACTCATGGTGGAACATCGCAATTCAACCTACCAGACAGCCTAACGCGTACTGAAATCATAGAAGTATGATCAACAANATAAAAGAATACTTATCTATAAATATTATTCGAAATATCGGATATGCAACACTAGGTATTCTCATTTTCATAGTTATTTGGGCTCTCATCATGCTTACAATTGATGAACAAAACCTCTTGTCAGAATTCGCACCACTGGAAGCTTTTATTTCGTTCGCAGACATTGTTACCCATAAAGAACTTCTCTCCCATGTTGTCGCAAGCCTAAAAAGAATTGTTGTCGGTATGAGTTTTGCAATCGCTGTTGGAATTCCATTAGGNTTTTTATTAGGCACGATTAAAATTTTTGAACTAACAAGTACCGGAGTTTTTCAATTCCTAAGAATGATATCTCCCCTATCATGGACCCCNTTAGCTATCATACTCTTTGGGGTGGGAGATAACCCAGTTTATTTTTTNATTGCGATAGGAGCCATATGGCCTATCGCCTTGAACACGGCTGACTCAATTAGTCGTCTAAACAAGGGNTGGCTGTTAGTATCAAAGACCCTAGGGGCATCNGGGTGGGAAAGTATCAGGACCGTGATTTGGCCGGCTACGCGACCAGGAATCCTGATTGGAATAAGACTNGCAGTAGGATTGGCTTGGATCATTCTTGTACCAGCAGAAATGTTGGGAGTAGATTCGGGTTTAGGATATTACATTTTAGATACAAGAGATAGATTTGAATATTCTGAACTTATAGCTGCAATCATAACCATTGGCATTCTAGGTTTGATACTGGATACTATTACCCGGCTTACGCTTCGAAGCAATCATTAAACAAAATCGTCACAATAATTACCGATAAATNCTAATATTCCTACAGTCACATTAGGAATGATTTGCATTTGACCAATCAACAAAATAAATCCGANCAAATCTTGTCTGGTATAAAGGTGTTGGAGATAAGTACCGATGTATCTGCCGGATTTGCCGGTAGACTCCTTTCCNTTTATGGCGCGGAAGTAATTATAACGGAGCCACTTGAAGGTCATCCNACNAGATATGAGTCCGTATGGAATGATAATTCGGATCCGGAATACAGCACTATGTTTGCGTATTTGGGTTCCGGAAAAAAATCAATCAATATCAATATGCAGGATAAAANTCAAATTGAGCANCTAAAAGCATTAGCTGCAAACAGCGATGTGATNATAGAGAATTATCCACCTGGACTTTTNAAAACATACGGTTTAGACGTGGACAAAATTGCCGACTCACATCGTAGGTTGGTTGTGTGCCATATAAGTCCATACGGCCAGTCAGGGCCAAAATCTAATTGGAAATCNACTTCANTAACTGTAGCTGCAGCAGGAGGTCAGCTGTATATGACGGGGAATGCGGATAGACCTCCATTACAAATGGCAGGNCAACAGCCNTATTACCAGGCNGGNCTACACGCTTTTGGGGGCATNTTGACAGGNATTTACGCGNCTCGGGCCTCAGGTATTGGAGAAATCTTGGACATTTCAGTGCAAGAAGTACAANTTGCCACCNTAGAAGGTGCAGGACCAAACGCCCTGTGGTACGGAACTGATTACATGAGGGTGGGAAATAACCCAAGAGCCATGTGGGGGATATATAAATCAAAGGATGGTTATGTTGGAATAGCCTCTATGCCCCGGCAAACCAATTCTGTTCTAGATGTGCTTGGTTTTTCTGAACTAAAGGAAGATCCCATATTTGCTGAAGGAGGATGGTCAACTGAAGCAGATGAATTATTGAAAACAATTATTCCAGATTTCACAGCCAACCACACATCCGAAGAAATATTTCAATTAGCTGATACNTATCGAGCTCCATTTGCATTGATTCCAACCCCAAAGGAGTTACTTAAATGGGAACATTACAAAGAAATAAACTTTTGGAAAGAAGTTTGTCATCCATATTTGGGAAGACATATTTTACCAAGTGGTCCAATTATTTTTGGGGAGAAAGATAGAGGTGTAGCAAAGCCTGCACCATATATAGGACAACATACCAAACAAACCTTAGACANCCTAGATGTAAATTGCTCAAATAACGAATACTTCACAGAAAATGAAACAGAANTAAACTTACCGCTTAAGGGGATTTCTGTTATAGATACCACCCAAGTTTGGTCTGGACCATACGGAGCCAGATTCCTAGCAGACATGGGTGCTGAAGTCATTAAAGTCGAAGGTCCNACTTTCCCAGATCCAATAAGAACAGCCTTCGTAGACAAAAACAGTTCACAAATAAATTTATCCCCGTATTTCAACGAATATAACCGCGGTAAAAAAAGCTTAGTTCTCGATATAAAGCAACCTGAAGGAATAAAAATTCTTAAAAATCTGATTTCANAAGCAGATGTTTTCATAGAAAANTGGTCATCAGGAGTGGCTGACAGAAATGGACTTGGNTACCAAGATTTATCGANACTGAACCCCACTTTAATATACATATCTATGCCAGGATTCGGGCATATAGGGCCAGACTCTTCAAGAGTTGGATTCGGCCCCACCATAGANCAGATGGGNGGGTTNGTGTCTCTTCAAGGATATCCAGACGAAAGCCCACATAAATCAGGTATATCTTACGGTGACCCAATCGCTGGATCTACTTGTGCAGCAGCAGTTATGGCCTCTTTATTGAAACGAATAGAAACTGGATCTGGACAATATTGTGTGATACCTCAAAGAGATGGAATTACAGGGCTGATTGGAGAATATCTGGTTGCAGAATCATTGGGAATATCAACGCCGTCACGAACAAATTCAGGCATCATTAAGTCCGCTCCATGTGGAATATATAAATGCCAACCAGATAAGATTCCCCGAGATGTTCTNGGACCAGATAGAAAATTNCTTACAAAAATTGACGATCAATGGATATCTATTGAATGTAGGAACGAAACCGAATGGAAGTCATTAAGTAAAATAACCGNAGATTCGAGACTNCAAAGTAAAGAGTTTTCCTCCTTAGAGAAAAGNGTGAAGAGTNTCAGGAAGCTAAATTCGATCATATCAGAATGGACGATAAATCATTCTCCATTTGAATTAGCTGAATTACTACAACAAAACGGAGTACCATCTTCANCNGTTATGTCACCACTNAATGTCACGGAAGACGAGCATCTAAAATCACGTGGTAATTTTATTAGTGTTAAACATGAATTAAANGGCGAACATCTGACTGCGCGCCCCACTTGGAGATTGAAACGCCGNCCATTCCTACCTACAGCATCGGGACCGATGTTTGGGGCCGACAATTTATCAATTCTAAAATCGCAGGGAATATCTCAAAAANAGCTAANGGACTTAAAATCCAAAAGTGTCATCAGNGAAAGAATAATACAATCCTAGATCCGGTCTAATAAGTTGTTTCTTTCTTTGAACTATTATTGAACTCAGGAATTATATAATCGCCCCAAAGCCTTATTGATTCCATAACGTCATCATGNGGTATTGTCTCGGTCTGCATCATCACCATCATCTGATCTATGCCACTCGCCTCGTGCTTTTTTAAAGCCTCTATACAATCATCAGGATCACCAGCGATTACAACAGCACGATCGCATAACGTATCAGCATCTAAGCCTTCCCAAACCTTGTGNGCCAGAGCCGCTCCGCCAGAAAGATCAAGAACACTCTCATCCGTTTCTCCATCCTTCTTGGGCATATATCGCGAAAAGTTTTGCTCAAGATGCTCAGGAACTCCCCCCCATTTATCCAATAACTGAGCATATATATCCTTTTGCCCTTGAGCATATGGGCGATCCGGTCCAAAAAATTTTTTCAATGATTGTGCCCCAAGTTCTTTAGCTCTAGCTCCGTCCTCAAGACAAATNCCTAATGTCGAACTAGCCCATTGATCGTTTACATATGCACCAACAGGTTTGGCTTTTTGTATATCATTTCGGTATTTTTTAATATGTGGTGCTAACAAATCTGGGGCACTAGCCCCCAAAGAAAGCACTCCTATNCCTTTTGAAGCTGCCATTTCATAAGTACTTTNCTGAAAAGCGGCAACCCATATTGGGGGATGNGGATCCTGAAAAGGTTTNGGTAAAATCTGTCTCTCTGGGACTTGCCAATATTTTCCTTCATACGAATACCAATCTGACCTCCATATATCAGGTACCATGGAGAGTGATTCTTCCCACATTTCTCTACTATTTCTCGGGTCGACTCCCATACCTGTAAGTTCGTACGGGGCAGAGCGTCCNGTACCAAATTCAACTCTGCCATCCGATAAATGATCTAGCATGGCAACTCTCTCGGCGACTCTAACGGGGTGATGATATGGAAGGATTACCACTCCCANACCGAGCCTGATTTGTTCAGTNCGTTGGCTAAGAGCACCATAAAAAACATCCGGGCAAGGGGATGCAGAAAACCCAGTCAANAAATGATGTTCAACAAACCACAAATAATCAAACCCTACTTGGTCAGCAAGGATGCATTGCTCCATTGTCTCTTTTAATACAAGGTGATCATCTAATTCAGGTCTCTGCATTTCATATTGCAATGCTAATTTCATTTAGGCTCCTTTAAGAAAACAACTTTCNTAGCGCACTGTCTCATATCAAGCATCCCTTTGTCTATTTGAAATACCTACAAATTNAAAAAGAGGTCTACAATCCTAATATAAAGTAGAATCCTATCAACTTGATGAAATGCACCGGAGAAATTTTGATGGCAAAAATAGGAATTGCAAACCTAAATCGAGATGGTAATTGGAATGACACTCGAGAGTTGGCGATACTCGCTGATGAGCTCGGTTATGACTGCTTAACAGTTGGAGAAGCATGGGGGGGGGATGCTTTCAGTACTCTCGCACATATATCTGCAATAACCAAAAAGATCAGGCTCGGAACTAGTATTGTCCCTGTGTTTGCAAGAAGCCCAGCAAATCTAGCAATGTCNGCTATAAACTTNGACAATATGTCTGGAGGAAGATTTTTTCTAGGGTTAGGAGCTTCAGGCAAGCTTGTCATTGAAGACTTGCACGGAGAAACTTTTAAAAAACCCTTAACTAGAATAAGAGAATATGTTGATATCGTCAGATTAGCACTTCAAGGGAACAAACTAGAACACGAAGGAGAGTTCTTTTCCACCAAAAGATTCCGACTCAGGATAACCCCCACATCGGAAGAAATGCCGATTTACATCGCTTCCCTCAGCCCGCCTAGCCTACGGCTCACAGGGGAAATCGCAGATGGATGGCTCCCAATATTTTTAGCACCTAGACGGATGTCACCTCTATTGGAGGAAATTCAAAAAGGAGCCAACAAATCCGGAAAAAGCTTGAATGACATAAATGTGTCTCCTCAAATATCAATTTATGTCACAGACGATGTCCAAAAGGCTAGAGATATAGAAAGGCCTCATATTGCTTGGTATATAGGCGGTATGGGAATTTTTTACCATGAATATATGCATCGGATAGGATTTGGTGAAGAAGCGGATAATGTTAGAGAAGCCTTTCGAAATCGTGACAGAGAAAAAGCGGCGAAACTCGTTACAGACGAAATGGTGGAAGCAACCACTATTATCGGACCTTCTTCTGAATGTAGAGAAAAAATGGATGAATTTTTTGATTTAGGGGTCAATGAAATTCGTCTAGTATTCAATGAAGAAAGTAAATCAAAACAAGGTGATGCTATGAAGTCACTTGCGAAATATATTCACTAAACAAGGATTTTGCATGTCAATTACTATCCAAAACCTAATATCAGAGTCTAACAAGACAGCAAAAAATAAGGGATGGTGGGACGACGAGAACAGAAACATTGGCGAATTATTAGCCCTTATTCATAGCGAGGTAAGCGAGGCACTTGAGTCGTACCGAATAACAGGCAAAGATGAGCTATCAAAAACTTGGTTATCCAAATCTGGCAAACCAGAAGGTTTTGTAATTGAACTGGCAGATGTATTAATTAGGATAGCCGATCTATGTGGAGAATTTAACCTGGATCTAGATCAAGCATTAAAAACCAAGTTGGAATATAACAAAGCTCGACCTTACAGACACGGAAATAAAAAAGCATAAGCAATACAGAGGGAAAACATGGCGTACTTTATAAACCATGTCCATATAAGGGCAAAATATCCTGAACAATCTGCAAAATGGTACGAAAAACATTTTGACTGCAAAACAATATCATCAAAGGAAGTAATTCCGGGGACAATTACCATCGCAATGGAAGCAGGTGGAGACACTAGACTAAACATATCTTCCCAGCCTGAAGGCTCTTCAGATACCACTCGCCCAGCAGAGCTGAACATTTTAGGGCTCGAACATTTTGGATTTGGAACGGATGATATTGAAGCAGATATCACTAGATTCAAAAATTCCGGAGTTCGGATTGTATTGCCTAGCACTACCATACCAGGTGGTGCCAAGATTGCCTTCATTGAAGGTCCCGATCAAGTTTTGATAGAACTAGTGCAATCTCCCTAATAAATCAACCAGATTTAGATTTTGAAATATACCGGTGTTATTATGCGCTACGATAAATAAATTAGTTTTATTGGCGCAATAGATTATTTACAACAATCATAAGGAGATTATTTGTCATGTCAGGGAACAAAATTAAAGACCGTATGAAAGAAGGCAAAAAAGCCTATGGGATAGCAATGAGCTTTTACTCTGATGAATTAATTGAATTAGCTGGGGCAATGAATTTAGACTTCGTTAACTACGACGGTCAACATGCCCCGATCACCCCTGAAACAATAGATCGCTTTTGCCGTTTATGTGAAGGTTGGGGTGTTACTCCAACAATGAGAGTACCTGACCAAATACCAAGCAATATACTGAACTATATAGATAGAGGAATAAAAGCCATAACCGTGCCATTTGTTAACACAAAAAAAGAAGCCGAAGCTGTTATGGACTGTTGCTACTTTGCCCCACTAGGTCATCGAAGCTACACGAGTAAGAGAGTCATGAGATTTGGGCTGGAAAAAGACCTTAAAGCAATGATGAACCGTACAAATGACGACCTAATGGTTATGCCTCAGATTGAAGATATAAAAGCTTACAACAACCTTGAAGATATTTTGACAGTTGAAGGGATAAATGTTTTTGCAGGAGGTCCCAATGACCTCGCTCAATCGATGGGTCATCCAGGTGAACCCAATCATCCTGACTGTATCAAAGTGACTAATGAAGGGACTGATAAAATCCACGCAGCAGGGAAATACAGGAATGACGACGTTATGGTGTCTGTCGACGCGACCCTAGCAGTTAGAGACTCAGTAGCTGAAATGCTTAAAAGTGGTAACGGAATTTTGCCTTACTAAGTGGTTGGCCATTTCTGGCTAAAAGCGAGATAACATCATGAAATGGGCATCTTCCATATCAGAATCCGACAGCGTAAATACTGCAGTAGAAGAGTGTGCTGAATCAATTAAGGGAACTATTGGAGGTGACCCTGACCTAGTGTTTATTTTCCCTTCCTATAATTTCACTAGCCGTTTTGTGGAAATTTCTAACGCTGTCAACCAACAATTTAGAAACTCTATCGTAATTGGTTGTTCGGGAAATGGGGTGATTGGATCAGGTCAAGAGGTAGAGCAACGACCTGGATTTGCAATGTGCGCAGCTATAATGCCTGACGTAACAATCACCCCGTTTCACGTTTCTAATTCAGATTTACCTGACGGAGATGCACCTCCTGATAAATGGTCCGACATGTTAGGAGTTGCCTCTGGGTCAGATCCGAGCTTTGTCATATTGGCTGACCCATTCAGTGTGCAGGGAGAAAATTTGCTAATGGGGATGGACTATGCCTACCCTGGCTGCAAAATAGTGGGAGGATTAGCTAGTGGAGGGACGCAGCCAGGGGCGAACGCGTTATACCTCAACAACAGAACTTACGATCACGGCCTAGTTGGGATTGCACTGAGTGGAAATATAGATGTCAGCACAATAGTTGCCCAAGGTTGCAAACCCATTGGCACACTATCTAGAGTAACTAAATGTGAAAAAAATATTCTGCATGAACTCGACGACCGATCCCCTTTTGATGTACTTGGAGAAATATACAATAAATTAAGTGAAACAGATCAAAAACTATTTCAAAACTCCCTTTTTCTCGGAGTCGTAATGNATCCTTTTGAAAGCAATCCCAGTATNGGAGATTTTTTGATTCGCAACATAGTGGGAGCTAATCCTGACTCAGGGCAACTTGCGATTGGGCAAATGATTAGAGAAGGTCAACTTGTNCAATTCCACCTACGTGATGCAGAGACTTCTACAGAAAATCTTTTAAACATGCTGGAAGAACACCAANCAAATCCCAATGAGTCTGATAGCGGTGCTTTAATGTTTTCTTGTTTAGGACGTGGAAAATATNTATACGGAGAACCAGACCACGACACTNATATTTTCAGAGAAAAAATAGGCGATTTACCTCTTACAGGGTTTTTCTGTAACGGGGAAATCGGTCCAGTTGGAGGATCTACTTTCCTACATGGTTATACCAGTTCATTTGGTATATTCAAGCCCAAAAATTAAAAGTTTGTAACCAAACTAAACAACNAGGGAGAGGCTCATGGAATTCGGAACTTTTATGGAATTTCATACCAGAAAAGGATTACTACAGACAGACGCCTTTAATGAGTCTTTCAACCATGTTGCNGAAGCAGAAGACCTAGGGTTAAATGCTATATGGTTGTCTGAGTCTCATTTCAGTCCAGACAGATCTGTTCTATCAGCTCCTTTGATCATAGCGTCCTCAATCGCCAGTCGCACGAAAAGTATAAAAATAGGGACCGCTGTACAAGTTATNCCTTTGTCTAACCCAATACGAATAGCGGAAGAGGTTGCCACTCTTGATCACATNGCGGGCGGNAGATTTGAATTCGGTGTCGGCAGAAGCGGGCTCCCTAGGGCATATGATGGATACGGTATTTCTTATGGTGAAAGCAGAGATAGATTTTATGAATCATTAGAAATAATTGAGTCTGCGTTTATAAATNATACCTTTTCATACAAAGGAAAATTCAACAGCTTTGAAAATGTTTGCCTCACCCCAAAACCGTTACAAAATCCACATCCTAAAATCAGAGTAGCCGCCACAACGTCTGACACTTTTGAAACACTGGGGAAAATGGGATACCCCATATTTGTCGGAGTAAGAGGTCTTTCACTCAAGGACGTTGCAACCCAGGTAACGACATATGTAAATTCCTTGGGCAAGGAAACTCCCGTAGATATTGCCCTAAGAGTTCCTGTTCACGTAGCGAAAACAACGAGCGAAGCCCTCACAAATGCGGAAGATAGTTTCATGAAACAATTTCGGAGACTAGGAACTAGTTTAAACTCTTCAACAAGACAAAACACATCTGACTCCACTAAAGGCAGACTCGATCGAAGTACCGAATTGGCCGCTATTAGATGGGAAGACGTACAGGGNGAAAAAGTTGCAGTTGGAGACCCTGAAACCGTTGTCTCACAACTTGGAAGAATGGCCAAGGAGCTGAAACTAACCTCGATAATAGCTGAGTTCAACGCTGGGGAGTTGATTAGTAAAGAGAAGGTGAAAGAGTCACTAAAACTCTTCTGCAAAGAAGTGATTCCAAATTTCGATTAACCTAAACTGACAAATACAAATTTAGCCATTATTNCNNGNNTTGCATCTATTGAGAATATAAAAACTATANCCAAAATACTGTTAGAACGACCGCCCCCATTGTGGTTCTAAACCCAAAAAATACTGGCCAGCAGTNTCGTAGTGAGCCATCCTACCCTGTATTTGCTGCGAAATCACCCTAACATCCTGAAACTTCCGTTGAATGGGAGTTCGCTCAAATATTGCACTAGATCCAGCCAAAGAATAAGCCATATCGGCGACCTTGACCGACTCCCNAATAGCATGTGTGCTGGAAAGGCGAAGGTTTATCCTTTGCTCAAGCGGTATAAATCGTTCACTTTTTGCCCATTCCCAAGCGTCATTAACACTATCTTCCAAATAAGATCTNGCTGACCTCCAAACAGCCTCGGCCATACCTAACTCTCTGTGAGTAAAAGGTTGATTCTGTAGTAAATCCTGTTCTTGCGGGGTTTTAGCCTNTGACAATTCAATTATCGAATCTAAACCNGACCTTGCCACTCCGAGAGCCGTTGTTGCAAACCCGGAACAAAACAAAAGCGTCCTGGGAACAACGTAGAGAGGCCCCTCCTCCAATGGTGGGTTACCNTGAACGAAACTATTCTCCTCTGGGACAAACAATTCATCCGCTGTAAAACTGAAACTGCCGGTTCCTCTTAATCCACTTACCTGCCAAGTGTCTATAAACTCTACTTGATCTTTTGGAATCAGCATATTCCTCAACTCATGAACTTCCGGCTTGATCCCTGCACGACCTTTAATAGGAGTTAGGGCAACGACCCATTTCGCATGGCGGGAACCACTACTAAAATTCCACCTTCCTGAAATTTTATATCCATCATGCAGTACTTTTACTTCAGGATTTACTGGAGGGCCATTGGAGAGAATTGTCCTTTGATCAGACCAAACTTTTCCTGCTAATTCTTTTGGCATAAACGCTGAAATAGTTGAGAGAACATTATTCTGGTTAAAGCACCAACCCATACTACCGTCGGCTTTGGCTACCTCAAATAAAATTTCNAGGAAATATAAATAATCGACTTCATGGCCTCCAACACTCTTGGGTATATATAAACGAAACAACCCGGCGTCAGCCAAACGATTTATTAATTCCGCCGGAATTTCTCTACCTTCAGTTATTTCTGGGCCAGCCTTCTTAATCTCAGGCACAAAAGACTTGGCCACTTCAAGAAACCCCNATGACTCTGAATTATTAACGTCCTGTATCAAATTTATGATTCCTGTTGAACTGGATTTATCCACGGCGACACATAGGGTATCTAGAGATAACAAACTAGTCAAAATAATAAATTGCCAGAAAATTCGAAAACCAATCGAATTTAGTCTATTGTATCCNTAGTGACAATCGGATCAACCTTGTGTATTACTGGTCAAAATAAAAAGGAAGACAAAACATGGTGGATATGGAATCTCTNTTAATTGAACTATCTGAAGCTCACGGGCCTTCCGGATTTGAAGAATCANTCAGAAAAATAATGAGAAGAGAANTAACCCCGTTAACCGATTCAATTTCCACCGACGGTATNGGNTCACTAATAGGTGTAAAAGGTCTTTCCAAGCAAAAATTGAAAGTCATGCTATCTGCGCACATGGATGAGGTGGGATTAATGGTCAGATACATCACAGACGAAGGGTTTATAAAATTTCAAACTTTGGGGGGATGGTTAGATCAAGCGATGATTGGACAAAGATGGGAAATACATACATCTGAAGGCCCCATAGAAGGCATAACTGGTATTAAAACACCGCACGTTATGTCCTCAGAGGAAAGAAATAACGTTTTTAAAAGAGATGGACTATTTATAGATGTAGGAGCCTCGAATAAGAAAGACGCGGAACAAAGGCTCAAAATCAAACCAGGGGACCCAATATCTCCACAAAGTAAAGCAGTAAGACTCAATAAATCTAACAACATAATCGGGAAGGCTTGGGATGATAGGGCAGGTCTAGCAGTTATGATAGGAGTAATGGAGGCCCTCAAAGAAAATGACCTACCAATATCACTTTATGCTGTAGCAACTGTACAAGAAGAAATTGGCTTAAGGGGTGCACATACAAGCAGTCACTTTGTTGCTCCAGATCTAGGTNTAAATNTGGAATCAGGAGTTGCTGGTGATTACCCTGGAATTACAAAATACGAAGCTCAAGAAAAAATCGGGTGTGGGCCAGCAATTTTTCTCCACGATTCTTCTATGTTGCCCAATCTCAAATTCAGAGATGAAGTAGTAAAAATAGCAACCAGCAANAACATCCCACTTCAATTCAACGTGCTGTCTGGGTACGGTCAAGATGGGGCAGAAATGCAAAAAGTCAACGACGGAACTCCTGTTGTAAATGTAACTGTTCCGACAAGATACCTGCACAGTCACAATTCTTTAATTAACCTNNATGACGTAACAAATGCAGTAAAACTTGTAACTGAGATCGTAAAAACTCTGTCAAATGAAAAAATAAACCAACTACGATCTTTCGAATAGTTACGNGTATGANCAGTTTCATCTTTCAAATTAAATTAATTNTGATCGTCNTATTTAGTAAATTCCATAGATTTGTTTTTGAAAAATCTAGTGGAAGANTNATGGGAACTTTACTAGGTCAGAAAATGATGCTGTTATATACGATCGGAAGACATTCNAAGAAATTGAGGAAAACTCCCCTTTTATTTATTAAGTTTGAAGGGGATATCTATTGCGCTGCTTCATTTGCTGGCAACGATAAACACCCAGACTGGTATAAAAATTTAGTTAACTGCCCTTATGTGAAAATCTTATCGNACGGAAAGATACGTCAGGCAAAAAGTGAATTATTGAAAGGNACATCAAGAGATTCAGCATGGGGCATCCTTTGCAAAACATATCCCCCNTATAGTGATTATCAAAATCGCACAAGCAGGAAAATCCCTGTCATNAAATTCACNTACATNTNAACCTATAAAGTTCACAACGCAANTGGGNCAATTGACTATCCAACTGTATCCTTCTAACATTAATGGNCTGGAGCGAACGCTGGGGAGCCCGGCTGCTAACAGCAATTCATGTTCTGCCAGTTTTCATGCGCTTGTAGCTCAGTTGGATAGAGCGCATCCCTGCGGAGGATGAGGCCGTGGGTTCGAGTCCCGCCAAGCGCGCGCTGATAANAAAGGGCGATTAGCTCAGTTGGTTAGAGCNCCTGCTTTACACGCAGGNAGTCGGGGGTTCGAGTCCCTCATCGCCCACCACAAACAAATACGGGTA
>PBDQ01000024.1 GCA_002717465.1 Chloroflexota bacterium | reverse complement strand
TAATTTGATCATAGCCTCTATAACTGAATCCGGCCTTTGGACCGGAAGGTCATGACCGGCGTTTTCAATTAGTAAGCGGTCCACAAGCCTACCAAAGTGTTCATTGTCCTCTGTGGGGTCTTTACTTGGTTGCCCGAATCCACTTGCTGTTCCACGCAGAACGATAGTCGGTACTTCTATTTTTGGGCTAGTTGATAATATTTTCTCGATTTCTACAAATCTTTCTTCCCCTGGCGCATTTACGTGTCTATGTTGGTATGAATGTAATACCACATCAACAAAGTCAGGGTTTTCAAAAGAAATAGCTGCCGAATTGTAGTAATCGTCTCCATACTGCCAGTTGGGAGACCAGGTTTCCCACAAGTGTCGAATTATGCTGTGTCTGTAGTTTTCTAACCCAGTTCGTCCCTGCTCCGTATGGAAATACCATTGATACCATAGACGCGCGGTGGCCAAACCACTAGAGGGACTTTTTCTTGCCAACGTGTTTTGAATGGAATAGCCATTGATTGATACCATTCCTCTAATTTTTTCTGGTTGAAGAACAGCTGCAATACAGGCCGCTCTGTTTCCCCAGTCAAAACCGGAAACAGCGTATTCATCTATGTTCAAGGCATTAGTGAAATCGATTAGATCTTGACCAATAGAAGCCTGCTGGCCAGTCCGTTTGGTTTTCGGATCCAAGAACGATGTTTGACCATAACCTCTAAGATAGGGAACCAGAACTCTAAACCCTTCAGATATCAAGCCGGGTACTACTTTATCCCATGAACGTGGATCATAAGGGAATCCATGTAGCAGGATTATAGGGAAGCCTTTATCCGGACCACTTTCCTCGTATGCTATGTTCAATATGTTTGTCTTGACGAATTTAATATTATTGTTGGTTTGATAGTAACTCATACTTCAATACTTCCCTAATTATGAAAGGTTTATTTCCCCTGTTCGGATTATAATTGCCTCATACAGTGTGACAAGATCATGTAAATGAATTGCTCCAAGATATATGAGTTAGGTGTATGCAAGAAAATGAGGGTTTTATATGGGATTAAATCTCACAGTCGTGAGTCTTTATCACTTTACTGAAATGTTGGAAATAGAATTGAAAAAGAAAGAACTTTTGCTGGAGTGTAGGGCTCTTTCGATATTAGGTACATTTATTATTTCCAGTGAAGGAATAAACGGGACTGTATGTGGTGAACGAGAAGCTATTGAACAAATAATATCTTTGATATCAAATTGGCCTGAAGTAAAAGATTTAAATTTAAAGTATTCTGAGACCGATAGACATAATTTTAGTCGAATGAAAGTGAAGATCAAAAAAGAAATTGTCACTATGGGTAAGCCTGATGTTAACCTAAACTCAAAGAGAGGGAAATATGTCGATCCATCAGATTGGAATGAAGTTGTAAGTAAAGAAGATATTTTATTAATAGATACTCGGAACAAGTATGAAACTAAAATAGGCAAATTTAAAAATTCTATAGATCCTCAGACTGAAAATTTTAGAGAATTTCCTGAATGGGCACGTGAGCTTTATGATCGACTGAGTGCTTCACCGGAAGGTATTCCCAAAGTGGCGATGTACTGTACTGGAGGTATCCGATGTGAGAAAGCCTCGGCATTCATGTTAGATCTGGGGTTTCCTGAAGTTTTTCATCTTAAAGGTGGAATACTCAAGTACTTAGAAGATACACCTGAATCAGATAGTTTGTGGGACGGTGAATGTTTTGTGTTTGATGATAGAGTTTCTTTGAAACATGGACTAGGGGAGGGTAATTATTCCTTATGTTATTCGTGCCAAAATCCTCTTTCACAGAAAGACAGGGAATCGGTACATTATGAAGAAGGAGTTAAATGCCATATTTGTCAGGATGTGATTACAGAATCCAAGCTTGTGGGAGCCCGTGAAAGGAAAAAACAAATTCAGTTATCTAAATCTAGAGGGCAGGAACATGTTGGGGATTATTCTGAAAGCAGGAAATTGTTCGACCTAACTGACTCAAATGGATAAACTTTTCTGTTCTCCAGGTTTTTTGAGTAAAAGAAATAATAACGCACCTGGCGCTGTCAGTAGTGCCATAACATTGAACCCAACCGGATAGCTGTAGTTATCGGCAACGTATCCGACAACCAATGGTCCTAAAACCATTCCCAACATGGCTATTCCTTGAGAGCAACCCATGATTAATGCAAATGCGCCCCTTCCAAAATAGTCGCCCCTCATCGAGGTCAAAACTGGAGTTCTTATGCCCCAGGAAAGTCCTTGACATATTGCGTAGAGAATTAGGATCAAATAGCTGTCACTTATAGACAAAATCACCATAGCGAGACTGTGGCCAAGTAAAGTAAATGCTGCCAATATGTTTTTAGGTAGTTGGTCACCCAGAAATCCCCCAAACATTTGTCCAAACATATTAAATGCGGTTAAAATCATGACGATTTGAGCTACAGAGTTGCGTGAAAGCTCAAGGTTTATTTCCATAAAAGGAACCTGATGTAAACTTGCTGATGCAATAACTAATAACGCTTGAGCATGGCCGATCGAAATTATCCAGAAAGCTCTTGTTCTTATTGCTTCCTTCAGTTCCAACTCAGGTGGCGACGCTGTTTTTTGATTTTGTACAATATTTGAATTAACTGCTTCGGAACTCTCATTTTTGATTTGAATACCGTCTGGAAAATATCCATACGGTTCAGGATTAAACCGAACTAATTGGGAGATGGTTGTTCCGACTATTATTATGAATACTCCGCTTACAAAACTGGTGATTCTCCAACTAAAGTTATCCAGTCCATAAGCGAGTATTGGAGGGAATATTATTCCTCCAACGCCCAAGCCTAGCATAGCAAAACCGATCGCTTTTGATCTATTAGAGTTAAACCAGTTATTTATACTAGCCATTACTGACAAAAAACCGGGGGGGTCCGCCCCTGTGGAAAGTATTAAAAAGAAAAGATAGAAGGTTAAGACGGAATTTGTTTGGCTAAGCAGCATAAAGCCTAACCCAAACATTATGAAAGCTAGGGTCATGACTGTGCGGGGTTCATATTTTTGTATCAAGTACCCAACAAGTGGCCCCATGCCGGCACTTTGAATTCTTGAAACAGCATATGCACCGGATAGCATTGTTCGACTCCACCCAAAGGTTTGCCGGATAGGCTCAAAGAAAAAGCCAAACCCGGTAAAAAATAACCCGCTGGAAAGAGCCATAGTAGCCATACCTGCTACTACAATCCACCATCCATAAAATACTTGATTGGGTCGGCGAATAAATTGACTCATGCTTTAATCGTAATACGAATATACGAAAGATCTAAAATTGCTGTGACCTTGTATGAGGGAGAATTAGGTTTTAGTGGATAAAATAACATTACAGGATGCTATCACTACAGCCATTATTCTGATAGCGATTTTATACGAGTCTGGCTATCACCGAGCAATGTTTTTTTGCAAATCCTATCATTCGAGGTATGAATTTAATGTAACAGGCCTATCAACCGTGTCTCTTTATTGCTAACTTAGTAGCCTACTTAAAACGCAATATATTCCCGTGTCGAGGAGTGCATGAATTTAGTTTAAGAAATTGATCATCCCAAAATTACCGTTGGATACTGATTCTGGATCTACACCTAACCATTTTTCTGCAATGGTCGAATAGGTAGTTCTAAAGTCATTGTTAAAGGCTAGGTCTCCCTCTACTTGATCTTTTTCATTTAATGACGGGTAGCGACCGTATAAACCGCCTTTGACATCACCCCCGATAACAAAAGCGACGCCGCCAGATCCATGATCGGTGCCTGCTCCATTATCTTTTATACGCCTTCCAAATTCAGAAAACAGGAAAATGATCGTATCTTTATCTTTTCCATGCTCTTTTAGATCGGACATGAAATCAGATAGTCCTATACTCAGTTCAGACCAAAGTTTTTGATGACTGGCTATTTCGCCAGAGTGAGTGTCGAAGCTTCCGTGTTGAGCATAGAACACTCTGGTACCGATATCTGCGAACATTACTTGAGCAATAGACTTTAAGCTTTGGGAAATGTCTGTGTTAGCGTATTCTACCGTTGATGAATACATTTTTGGGGCTCGTCTCAGTATGTCAGCTCCTTTCATTGCATCCATTCCGGTTTGCGAAAAAAAGTTCGCTATAGTGTCTTTGCCGATTCCGCCATACATTTGGCTGAAGGCGTTGAGAGCAATATTTCTTGATTCGTCATCTTCTATGTCAGGGAATAACCCATAGGTGTTTAAATCCCCAACTGATGCTACAGGTACATCCTTCGCAAATAGTGCTCTAGGAAGTCCGCGTCCAAAGTTGACTCCTGTGAGCACATTTTCTCCTCGAGGATCTAGCTCTCTTATAGCTCTCCCAAGCCATCCTTCAGTTCCTACTGATTTTGTTTCTCCAGTATGCCATATGTCCATAGCTCGAAAGTGAGAACGATTGGGTTCAGCATAACCGATCCCATTAATGATAGCTACGTTGCCTTTTTCATAAAGATTTTTGAGTGGCGCCATGCTCGGATTGAATCCAATATAGTTGTCAATTGGTAAAACTTTATCTTGCGGTACATTTACAAAGGGTCTGTTATCGTAATACAGCTCATCCCCATATGGGATAATTGTATTTAGGGCATCGTTTCCTCCTGAGAGTTGAACAACTACCAAATTTTTAGCATTACTTTTAGTTACCATAATTCACTCCGATCTATGCCTTTAATTTATGTCGTAAATTTGTACTCTATGTCTGTTGCTTTCAGTAATATAAATTCTGTTGTGAGAATCTAGCTTTACTGACATTGGTGCCCAAAACAATTTTTCTATGTGAGAAGAGACTTCATGAGGATCATTAGTAAAATAATCAAGCTCTGTCTCAAGGTCAGAATTATTTCTGGCATCAGCTTCTTCGACATTGATTTCCAAAAAAGCTTGTGCCCATTTTGATTCTGTTGCCTGACCTCTTAAACTTTGAATTATTTGTCCGGATGGGTTCATGACTTTTACCCGCTCATTTCCCCAGTCAGCGATGTATATGTAATCATCCTTATCAACGCATACACTGGCCGGTCTGCGAAGTTGATGTTCTTCTCTTCCAGATTCTCCGTATGATGCTATGAAGGTTCCATCTGTACTGAATCTTTGGATTCTGTCGTTGTGCCAGTCAGCGATATACAAATCTCCATTAGGGGCGATCGTTATTCCCCAAGGTGAGTTCAGATTTTCCTCTCTGCTTCCAAGTTCACCAAAGGAAGCTATGCTATAACCCTCTTGTGATACGACCTGAATTCTATGATTATGATGGTCCGATATATACACATTATTCTCGGTGTCCACGGCGATTCCTGCCGGGCCATCAAGGTTGATATCTTGCATTCCTGCATTGTCCCAAGTACGTATTAATTGTCCGGTTGTTTCAAAAAAACTTACTCTGTTTAAGTATTCGTCTGTCACGATAATGGTATCGTCGTTGGACTGCGTTATAGATGTCGGCCATATTAGATCACCTGGATCTTCTCCATAACCGGAAAAAGTACCATAATATTCTTCATCTATGTCGTATATAGTTACCCTAACGCCTCTTGTGTCACCGTCCAGAGAGCGACTGACCGTATATAATTTTTCATCTGATCCGATAACTGTGTCAGCTGGGAAGTAGAATCCTCTTCCCTCCATAGAGCATAATCCAACGGTGCGGTTGTAGCTTAGTTTGTCCGTGCTCATTTTGTGTTAAGCCCTTTGGTATTCGTGAGTTGCAGCAATTAGCCTGATTATTTCTTTGACTCTTCCTCTAAGGTCTGATGTCCTTTTGTCAGCGCTTTGAAATGCAACTTCATCAATAATTGATCTGGTTTCATTTTTTAAAGTTAAATATCCAAGCTCCTCCAGGCACCTAGTGACCAAATAATGTGGATTGACCTCACTAGAAATGTCGTTGCATATGTTATCTATGAGTTGGGTTACACCTTTGTAGGACTCGTTCCCAAGCTGTCCGCTAGAAAAATTCACTCTTTCAACTAAAGTTCCTGTGTCGACCCATTCTAGCCCTTCGTGCCAACCCTCTACAGAAGGAGGATTGTTTAATGCTTGCCCCATGAATTTCATTTGTTCAGACCGGTCTAGAATTTCTTTTCTAGGCCTGTCAAATTCACCGCTTATTCTTAATACTCCTGCTACAAGTTCTGCTGGGCTTTTAACTCGGTTGTACCAGCATGACTCGGATCTAAAGAATTCTGAATTGAAAAGAACTTCCAACATCGATTCTATGTTGTAGCCACTTTCAAAATAAGCATCAACCAATTCCTCTATGGCGTCATTATCGTACGGTTCTGTGTAAGGCCATTGAGGTACTGATGGTTCATCCCTAACAAAAAAACTATACATATGTCTGGCGATGAATCTAGCGGTTGATTTTTGCCTGACTATAACATCAATAATATCGTCGCCGTTGAAATCACCTGATTCACCAAGGAATGTTTTTGGACCGGAATCGTGGTCATGTTCTTTGAATTCGTAATGCCAAGCGAGCCGTCCATATGGCCAGATTGAATCTCTTTCTGCCCTTAAAGCCATGTATTCTGTATTTCCAATGGTCCATCCAGTAAAAGCTCTAGCAGTTTCCTTTATATCATCCTCACTGTAATTTCCAACTCCCATTGAGAACAGTTCGAGCAATTCTCTTCCATAATTTTCATTTATAGAGCCGTTGTGATTATCATTATTGTCTAACCAGGCTATCATTGCCGGGTCTTGAGAGATCTGCACCAATAATGTTTTGAAATTTCCTCTTCCATATGCCCTAAACATCCTGATCTGACGTACTAGAGCCAGGCCTTGGCTGATTTTCGGGTATCCCGTTGCGAAAATACCATGCCAAAAGAGGGCCATTTTTTCAGTGACAGGATCTTGGGTGCCTATCATCTTGTAGAGCCAGTATGCAGCAGGATTGTTTGATCCCATCATTGCAGAATGTTCGTGGTGGTATCGCCAGATTTTATCGTCTGGGATATTGTTTTCACCCTTGCTATTCAGCAACCTATTTACGGCTTGAGAGTATCCTTCGGATGCAAGGCTCTCAATATCCTTTTTAGTACCTCCGAAACCTGCCCTTCTCAGCAAATGTGCAACCTCTAATAATTTGTCAGTATCGGTACTAATAACCATGTTTCATCTCCATAATTACTTTTAATACACATTCGCGCACTGTTTGAATATATATACTATTAATAAATTGGATACATTTGTCCGCAATTATAAATAATATCCAATCCAATACCAAATCGTATGCCATATAAGGTATTTAGGGACAAATCACGGATTTAGATTTTGATCGGAGGTATAAGTGAATATGATTGGACTTCTGGGTGCTTCTCAGTACGAGCCTATAGTGGAAAATCTTGATGAAAGAACAATAGTGTCGACTCGATTTGGTGATGTCTCCGTCTTAAAGGGGAGAATTTCTGATAATACCGTTTTTTTTATAAGAAGATTTGGTTGGCACGACAATAAGGCGTCTGACGTGGTAAACCATGCAGCCCACACCTTAGCTTTTAGAATGCTAGGAGTTAGAAGAGTTATTACTTTGAATGGATTTGGAGGTGTAAATCATGACTTTAATGTTGGGGATTTAGTTGTTTATCATGACTACGTAAAAATGTTAGAGCGAGGGCCCACGACTATTTTTTTCGGTGAACAAAGATGGCCTCGAGCAAATATGACGGACCCATTTTGCACAGAAATTAGAGAAACGTTAATAAATTCTGCTAGATATAATAGTAATCGCAACTTACATACGATGGCTGTAAACATTTGCGTTCAGGGCCCACATAACGAGACCCCTGCTGAATTTGAAGCGTTCAGGCGCCTTGGTGCGGATATAGTAAGCACCGCTATATACCCAGAAGTGGTGTATTACCGTGAATTGGAAATGTGTTTTGCTGGCTTATCATGGATAACCGATTCAGGATCGGATAATGACGAAAAAAACTGGGTGCGAATTGGTGTTGACGAACTTAGTTCAATTGTCCGTGAAGCAATTAAAAATATTCCAGATGTTTCAAATTGCAGATGCCAAAGTACATGGATAGGGAATGAGAGCGATCACTACAATGACACAACTTCGTTGCCTTCGTGGTATTTGGATATAAGATAAGTTGATCTTAACTGAGGATGATATTAATTTAGGCTTTGGATAAAATTCTTTATGTGTGCCCCTATTTCAGTAGGAGATATCTCTTGTATGAAATGTCCCCCCTTAACAGTTACTTGTTTTTGATATTTCCAACTTCTGGCTGTTTCTCTCTGAGCACCTACAAGAATAGAGCCAGGGTCAGCATTGATAAATAGTTTAGGATTAGAGCTATCTTTTAAAAAATTTCCATATCTTTCAACTATTTCGACCACCTCTTGCGGTTCACCTTCGATTGGTATTTGCCGAGGCCATGTTAAGGTTGGTCTGCGATCTTCTCCCTCATGTAAATATGGTTTCAAATAAATATCCAAATCCTCTTTCGAGAGATTCCCATCATTTTTCAATATTCTTTCCACAAAAATATTTTTTTTAGGATTAGTTCTTCTCCCGCATCTGACCTAAACGCTTGGAATATATTTCTTGCAACTTCTAGCCAGTCACTCCAGGTTTTGATGGGTTCTACAATAGCTTCCATATACACGATACTTTTTACCTTGTCTGGGTTCAAATAAGCCCAATTAAACCCCAAGGCGGATCCCCAGTCGTGCACTACTAATGTTGCTTTTGATAGACCTAGTGTATCGAGGAGTTCGTATAAATATGACGCATGTTCCACAAAAGTGTAACTATCAGGGCCCGAAGAGGCTAATTTGTCAGAGTCTCCCATGCCTAGTAGGTCAGGTGCGATAATTCTTCCACATCCCTTCACTGAGGGGAATATGTTTCGCCATAAGTATGATGAAGTAGGATTTCCGTGCAAAAACACAATTGGATCACCTATGCCCTCATCGACGTAGGCCATATTTATCTTCTTTATCAGGGCACATTTTCTTTTGAATGGGAACTTTATCTGTTTATCCTTAAATACTGTTCGGTGGCCCGTAATTTTGATTGATTCTTTATATGGTTATTCGTTTTCTTAGGTAGGTTTAATAAGAGACTTATCCGCTCGTATTGGAGCAAAAATTGTTAGTAGAGCAGCCATAAGGGTTAAGGCTCCTGCGAAATAATATACAGCTCCATATCCTCCAAATTTTTCAATCACTAGAACTCCGAGAAATGGGGATGCTGCACCTAAAATTCCGTTAAGTCCAAATATTAAGCCGACTGCGGCAGCTTCTGTGCCCGTACCTACGACGTCCAGAACTGCAGCTTGTATGACTTGATGAAGGGCAAAGCTGAATAATCCCATACCAGCGAAAACTAATAGGAGTAATATTCCCTCACCCGTAGCGACGGTGACTAATGAAAATATCGCTGCTAGAGCGAACCCGGGTACTAAAATTGATTTTCTCCCAAATTTATCCGATAGGAGACCTAGAACCGGGGCCGAAACGATACCCATTCCAGTCAGTAGGGAATAGTGAATTCCCGCACTTAAGTGAGTTTTGCCTAGAGTTTCTTCCAAGTAAAAGGGAGACCATGCGAAAACGGCATCTAGCCCAATGCCTCGTAAAATCGCAGCAGATACTAGGAGTAATACAACTGGATTTTTTATGACTTTCCAAGTGTTTTCAAGATGTGTTTTTATGTTTGACGGCGGGCTGTCTCCATATTTACCAATGTCTCGTAAGGACCACCAAACAATCACGCCTGTTATTAGGGCTGGGATGGAATATATGAAAAGTACACTCCTCCAAGAGGCAACCAGTCCTAAGAGGGCGGCGGCTATTACAGGCCCGGACACATTTCCCAAGTTTGCTCCGAATCCATGAATAGATATTGCCCAACCTCGCCTGTCTGGGAATACTTGAGATAAAGATGCGGTGGATGGTAGATGCCACAAAGCTCCCGGAATAGATACAAGAAAGGTGGTAATTAAAAGTGTGGGGAAGTTAGGAGACGCACCGACTAACAAGAAAAGTAATCCCGCTGCCACCATGCAACCAGTTAACATTAATCCCCAATATTTTTTCAGCATGTCCACTACCAATCCTCCACCAATGTTCACGATGCCGAATCCGGCAAATCTAAAAGCCATCACAATTGAGACCTGAAGGTTGGAAAGGCCGAAAAACGAGGCTATTGTCGGCATTAGGACAGGTATACCCTGATCGTATAGATGAGCAATCGCGTGTCCAAATGACATACTACCCAAAATGAAATTTCTGTTTTCAGGTATGTTAGTGCGTTCGTTTTGATTCATTAAAATAACGTTCTATCGGTTCTGTTTTTTCTTATTTAGTTTTACTCACTTCAGACATAGTATATGTTTGAAGTGAGTGTTATTTAGAAGCTGAAGTTTGATTTTATATGTCTAATATAATCCAGTCATTGATTTTAAGAATAAAATTTCTTCAAGTTAGTTAATTTTCAGTTAAATTAGGAGTTTAATAATGGTTTCTCAGTTACGAATATACACTATCAATCGAGGGATGATGGATTCTTGGATTAATTTGTTCGAAGAGAAACTTAGACCTGGTCATGAGAAATACGGTATTTCAATTGAATCAACATGGGTAAATATGGATAAAACAGAATTCATATGGGTGCGATCCTTTGAGAGTTTGGACGATATAGCTGTGAAAGAGAAGGAATATTATTCTTCTCCGGAAAGATTGGCGATAGGTGAGGAACCACAAAAGCATATTGCAAAAATAGAGGTTCGAACTATGAATAAATCAGTAATATTTTCTACAGATTAGCTTATATCTATGCGTATATGTGGCTATTTTTATTTCCTTGATTCGCCATTGTTAGAGTTTGTGTAATAATCCATCATTGCGGAAAAATTTTTTAAAGAACAGGTGATGCCTCATGAAAATTACTGAAGTTATAGCTATACCGATGTCTGATCCGATACCAAGGGAAAGACAACATCGGACTGACCTAGGTACTAGAGTGAAAAGTGATGCTGTTTTAGTCATGGTCAAAACAGACGAGGGACTTACTGGTATTGGTGCTTCTCTGGGCAGTCCTCCAATTCTTTGTGCAGTGGTAGAACACGAGCTTGCTCCAGCTCTCATCGGAGAAAATCCTATGTATTCTGAAAGGTTGTACGAAAAAATGTACAACGGATCTCGGTGGAAGCCCGCTCTTGAACGCGGGCACGCACAGCCAGGAGACGGAAGAAGAGGGGTGACTATGGAGGCTATATCTGGTGTTGATATAGCAATATGGGATGTAAAATCTCAAATTATGGGTATTCCCGTTTATCAAGCTTTAGGTGCAACTAGAGATTCAGTTAGAGCATATGCTTCGGGAGGATGGGCACCTGGAGATGAAGCGGAAGAAGAGATGGGCGGATATGCTAAGAAAGGGTTTTCGGCTGTAAAAATGCGCGTAGTTGGTCGGGACGGGTTCTCAATTGAAAATACCATTAAACGTGTGACAGCGGCCCGTCGTGGTATTGGTCCTTCTGTTGAATTGATGTTAGATGCTCATGGGTCTCTTGATGTAACCACTGCCATCAGGTTGGCGAAACAATTAGAAAAATTTGATATAGCTTGGTTTGAAGAGCCTATTTCACCTGATGATCACCTTGGCTTGGCTGAAGTTAGACGTTCTACAATAATCCCAATAGCCACAGGTGAACGAGAATTTACCAGATTTGATTTTGATGATTTGTTTTTTCATAGGTCTGTTGATATAGCACAGCCTGACATTGCGCGGGCGGGCGGCTTTACGGAAATAAGGCGTATTGGAAGTATGGCCTCTGCAAAGGGGATACGTTTGGCTCCACATGCATGGGGTTCAGGGGTGTTATTTGCAGCTAGCATACATATGGCTATGTCGGCTCCTAACTGTCATATCCTCGAGGTCAGTCAGGGATATATGCCAATGATGTATGAGTTGTTTGAGGAACCTTACGATATAAGAGAAGGGGTCGTTTACGCTCCACAAAAACCGGGATTGGGGTTCACTTTAAGGGAGGAAGCATTAAAAAGATTTGAGTACATACCTGGGCCAGAATATATATTTTAAGCATTCTAATTCTTTTTAAATTTAGAGAAATTGATCTGAGTGAGGTCTGATATGCACTATAAGTTGAACGAATTTTCATCTGAATTTCGTAGTAGAGTAATCCATGATGGCCAAGGGGAGATACTTACAAAATCTTTTTTTAGGGATGTTTCCAAATTACCAGTCAACTTTGATATATGGGAGCTCGGACCGGGGGTGAGTGAAGGGATACATGTTCACGAAAATGAATCTTCACTGGAGGAGATTTATTACTTTATGGAAGGGGAAGGGATCATGTGGATTGATGAACATACAGTCCCAATTGTAAAGGGGGATGTAATTTTGGCCCCCGCGGGTTCAAACCACGGAATTCAAAATACTGGATCCTTTCCATTGAAACTTGTTATTTTGTGGGGAGAACCAGTGTAAATTTGGTTTGATATTGGCTATAGCCGGTTTGGCTTGTGGATGGTTGAGCCGTTACACACTAACCTATATTGTCTAAATGAAAGGATTATGCACATGACAAAATTAAATGGAGCTCTATCCGGTACTAGAGTAATAGCGTGTTCAACAGCACAGGCAGGGACTGTTCCTTACACACTTATGGCGGATCTCGGTGCTGAAGTGATTAAAATAGAGGTCCCAGGGACTGGAGATAATTCAAGGCGTGCAGGCGAACTTAAAGGAGACATCAGTTCATTTTTTGAGACTAATAACCGAGGGGTGAAAAGTGTCACTTTGAATCTCAAACTTCCCGAGGCTCGAGAGATATTGTACAAGCTTGTGGAAACAGCTGAAATCTTCGGTCAAAATTTTCGTCCTGGGGCTGCAGAGCGATATGGGTTTGGGTATGAAGACCTTAGGAAAATAAATCCGGCTTTAGTATATGCTTCAGTTTCTGCATACGGCCCGGATGGCCCGGATTCTGGATTGCCAGGAACAGATGCTGTAGGCCAGGCATTATCGGGAGTTACAGAAGCTTTTTCCGTACCCGGCCAACCAATGAGGACGGGCGTAGCGTCCGTCGCGGACGAGACTTGTGGGATTCTGACTTTTGGAGGAGTACTTGCTGCTTTGTTACATGCAAGGGCAACAGGTGTAGGGCAAAAGGTAGAAACCTCTTTAGTGGGCAGTGCTTTCAGACTGATGGGATGGACTATGACAACCGCAATGTGGAAGAATTCTGGTCCAATAACTGGAGCCAGAATCAATGGCACTCGTGAAAGAGCCGGCATAGCGGCGTGTTTCAACGATTGTGACGGCAAACCTTTAGCTATTCAGCTTGACCCTAGGAATTGGGAGCCAGCTTTAAAGATACTTGGGTTTTATGATCCCATGGAAAACAAAGGCTTGACTGACCTAGGGCTCGCCTTTGAGTCTGAAGACAATAAGAATCAGATACTTGATTCCTTATCTTTATTGTTTGCACAACAGAAACGGGAATATTGGATAGGTTTACTGAGAGAGTCTGACATGGTGGCCGCCCCTGTTAACACGATGTTGGAAGCTTCTGCTGATCCCAATATGAGCATCAATAATTATGTACAAGAAATATATCATCCCGAGCTAGATGAAAATTTGAAAATACACGGTACCCCGTGGAAATTTTCTGAAACTCCAAGTGATCCCGGCTTAGCTCCATCTTTAGGAGAGCATAATGAAGAGATACTCAAAGATTTGGGCTATGATAATGAGTCGATTGATGGACTGAAAAATATCAACGCTATTTGAAATTTGTATTCAAGACATAGTTGTTGCTATTACTAAGAGGAGTATAAATGGCTAAGAGAATTAATAAAGCGATTGAGTTATTGGAAGATGACCAGCCCGTTTATTACTCTGGTCTACATACATTTTCTAGAGATTATTTGACTTATGATCAAGGCAAAAAAGATGCGTCTATATGGGCTGACTATATAAATATAGGTATGGAACACGGATCTTTTGACATGACAGGTTTAGAGTCCTATATGGATGGTTTGGTGGATGGTGGTCCAACAGCTTCAGGTCATGTAACACCCACCGTAATAATCGAATTGCCGGTCCAAGGAGAAAGTGCCGAGATTATTAGATATAACTCATGGCAGGTGCGACAAATTTTGGCTCGAGGGGTCCATGGAATATTATTGTGTGAGGCTACATCAGCTGAAGCTGTGGCGGCCTTTGTAGAATCTTGTAGATACAAAATCAATGATTTAGGGGTAGGGTATGGACTCAAGAATGGGACCCGCGGAGTTGGGTCGGAGTTTATGGCGAGACTAAAGTGGGGGCTAGAAGACGATAACGAATACAGGGCAAAGGCTGACCCATGGCCCCTTAATCCAGAGGGAGAACTACTATTGGGGTTAAAGATTGAAACAGTGGAAGGTTTGAACAATTGTGAGCAGATTTTGAGTGTTCCTGGCATTGGATTTGCTGAAATGGGACCTGGAGATATGCACATGTCGATGAAAATTGAGAGAGTACCTGGTGTGCTCCCTGATCAAATAAAAGAAGCTTTTGACCGAGTTAGAAATGCTTGCTATAAAAACGGTGTGAGATTTTTAAAATCGGGTACACCTGACAATATCGAGCAAGTGATTGATTCCGGTGCTAGGGTAATATCCGGCCAAAGTGAGGAAGCTGCTGAAATTGGAAGAAAATATACCAACAGAAAAATGAAGATTTAAATGCAAATTACCTAATGTATTTTTACAAATTTGGATACTTTGTGGTCTAGATCAGCTTTTTTTAGGGAGGGCAGTTGTGCAAGGTATATATTGCCCTTTGAATCAGTACAAATACCATGCGGCTGAGGCGGTTTTTCTGAAAATGGTCTTCGCACCCGCGTTACAATTTCTCCGGATTCTGTATAAATAGAGAATCCGTTGTCCCGTCTTCTTCCTGCCGGTCCTTGCTCAGCAACATAGACTAAATTATCCCTGTCACAGTGGACTCCTCCCGGGTATAAGAAATCCGTCCAACTATGAAGGAAATTACCATCATAGTCGAATACTTGTATCCGATCACTTTCTCTATCACATATGTAAACCCTGTCTTGTGAATCTATATCAACGTTATGTACTAAAGAAAATTCCCCTTCTCCGGTGCCTGACACACCCCATGAAAGTTCTAATTCACCTTTAGCCGAAAATCTGTGAACCTGCCGATTCCCATAGCCATCTGCGACGAATGCGGCTCCCGTGGAAGCTGTGGAAACTCCCGCAGGCATGCAGAAAGGTCCTCCCAGAAAGTTATGATTGGGATGTGTTCCAAAAGGTGATACAGCTGCATTGGCCCAGCCTCTGTTTCCAAGTTCCAATAAAACTTTTCCATATTTATCGTGTTTTACTGTTACGTGATCTTGTCTGTCTGTAGTCCAGACGTTGTCTTCTGAATCGACATGAATACCGTGAGCTTCTTTGAACTCATGCTCTCCCCATGATGTTACAAAATCTCCAGATTCTGCCTCGAAAACGACTACCGGATGTTTGTCACGATTACAAACATAAATCCTGTCGTTTGAATCGGCTGCAACATCTGTAATCCCTATTGCAAACCAATTGTATGGAACTGGAACATTGGGTCCAGCCCAACCATTACCTAAGGTCCAGCCTTCAGGTATATTTGGCCAACTATCATCCAGCTCATACCTGTGATCACCTATACTAATTGTTGACATGAAATCCCTTCTTTTTCCAATCATAATTTGGTTAACTTGAAACAAATGCTCGTTTGCGATGTTTCTGTTATTTTGTACTTAGAATTGATCTAACCTTTGTTAAGATATCCCGTAGCTGCCGTGTTATTGGTGCCGAAGGAGGGATTCGAACCCACACACCCTTGCGGATACTACGTCCTGAACGTAGCGCGTCTACCGTTCCGCCACTTCGGCATCTATTCGTCGAGTTTTTGTGATTAGCCCTTTAATTTGGTGGGCGATAGAGGACTCGAACCTCTGACCTCCTGCGTGTGAGGCAGGCGCTCTAACCGACTGAGCTAACCGCCCTTGGATATTCATATATCGGCTAGTAGAAATGTTCCTGGCAACGGCTGGATTTGAACCAGCGACCTAGCGCTTATGAAGCGCCCGCTCTAACCCCTGAGCTACGTTGCCATGCAATTTTTAAGACGAATAAAATATAATATCCGACTGAATCGAGTGTCAATGATATCTGTAGTTTAAGGTTAGTACAATGGATGCTTCAAAATTCACATCAGAAAAAGAAAATCTTATCGAAACATGTGGAGATAATTTGGAATCGCTATCGAAAAAAATCGCTTCTTCATTACTAACATTCCCAGGGTTTATGAATATGGAGACTGTCCAAGCGATTGAAATTGAACCTTATTTAGATGGCCCAGATAGAGGGTGTGTTGTTGTATGTCCGGATGGCCACATATACGAATTCGTATTAGAAATGTTATCTGGCCCTGAGTCAGTGGGTGGTTATCAATATTCTGATAATTTAAGGGAAATAGACCTGACTGGAATAGAAAAAATAGTGTACTTTGGGCGTGCCATAGATCTTATGCTACGCCATAACGATGTTTCTTCCCGCACTTAGGCAATGTTCTATTTCTAAATTCATCCATATGTTTATAAATTCTGGTATACTAGCGGCTGAAATCTCCCATCGTTGTGACCCTGTATGGATTTCGGGGCCATCTATGCGGAGAATTTTTTTGCCATTTAGTTAACAAAGGAATAGTAAATATTTCCTCTGTTTCATGTACACGGAGAAGATAGATGCCTGCTTACGCTGTCCTTGGAGCCCAATGGGGTGACGAAGGTAAAGGCAAGATAATAGATTATCTTGCAAGCAAAGCAAATATTGTGGCCCGCTTTTCTGGGGGAAACAATGCTGGACACACTGTGATAAATGATTTGGGTCATTTTAGCCTCCACCTTATTCCTTGTGGGATATTCCAAGATGGTGTTATGAACGTTATAGGGAACGGTGTTGTTGTGAATCCAGATGAACTGATTGAAGAAATGGAAGTATTAAAATCTTCCGGTTTATCTCTTGATGGCAAACTCATGATTAGTGAAAGAGCGCATCTGATTATGCCGTATCATATAGTCTTAGATAATTTATCAGAGAAGTCGAAGGGGAATTCCGCGATAGGTACCACAGGAAAGGGAATTGGGCCCGCGTACAGCGACAAAACTTCTCGGACAGGTATCAGGGCTGCTGACTTATTAGATATGAGTGGCCTAAAAGATAGATTAGAAAATGTGATGGAATATTCAAACGCTGTAATAACTAAAATTTATGGCGGGGATCCAGTATGCCTTGATGATTTATATCAAAAATGTAAGATTTGGGCTGATACTCTGGGGTCATACATTGGGCCGACCGGAAAATTCGTTAATGAATCTCTAGATAACGGTGGAAATGTTGTTCTGGAGGGTGCTCAGGGGATATTGCTTGACCTCGACCATGGGACATATCCATATGTAACTTCTTCTAATCCCACGATTGGAGGAGTCAGTACGGGCTTGGGAATCCAACCAAGACACATATCCAGTGTATTGGGGATTTTTAAGGCCTATAACACCCGAGTTGGCAGCGGGCCATTTCCTTCAGAACTTCTAGATAGCACGGCAGAAAAAATCAGGACAATTGCCAATGAATTTGGAACTACCACGGGTAGACCTAGGAGAGTAGGCTGGTTTGACGGCGTCGCCGCTGCGTACAGTACCCGGATTAATGGTTACTCCTCCGCTGTTATAACAAGACTGGATGTGTTGGATGGTTTCGAGGAATTGAAAGTTTGCGTAGCTTATGATTTGGACGGAGAATTGATTCAGGAACTTCCTGGCGGGGTCTCAGCTTTAGGCCGGTGTAAACCTGTTTACGAAACCTTAGAAGGATGGACCACTCCAACTGCAGGAGTGTCCGATATAAAAACCTTACCTCACGCTGCAAAAAAATACATAGCAAGGTTGGAGCAACTTATAGGGTGTCCAATCAGCATAATATCCACAGGACCGCACAGAGATCAAACCATAATGCCAGAGTCAGTTATCTGATTTACATTTGTGACTTAGCCAATAGGTAAGTCTACGTCGTATTGATCCATCACCGTGTTGAACTTTGCCTTAAAGTCTTCATCTGCATCACACAAAGGAAGACGATTCTTACCGGCATTGAACCCAGCTCTATTTACTGCGTACTTTACTGGTATCGGATTTGTGACCCAGAAAAGTGCTTTAAATATTGGTAGTAGCCTTTTGTGCTCTGTAGCTGCACTTTCAATATTGCCTTCTAAAATCAGGCCCATCATAGTCTTTATTTGGTTACCGTATAAGTTCGAGGCAACACTCACAACTCCATATCCTCCCACACACATTATCGGGAAAGTTTCATCATCGTTGCCTGACCAAACGTTGAATCCGTCTGGTGCTCTGTCGATTATGTTAGTGATTTGACCATAATCGCTTGATGCTTCTTTCACTCCAACAATGCTGTCTATTTCAGCTAATCTGAGCGTTGTTTCTACATCCATATTTAGAGATGTTCTGGAGGGGACGTTATATAGTAGGCCTGGTAAAGATGTTGCCTCAGATATACCTTTAAAATTTTGATATAACCCTTCTTGGGGAGGTTTGTTGTAGGCAGGAACGGTTAGCAACAATGCATCTGCTCCAACATTTTCTGCTTCTTTTGATAGCTCCACAGATTTTCGATAGTTATTGTCGGTTGTACCGGCGATCACTGATGCGGTGTTGCCAACTTCCTCTTTTATTTCTGCAAACAAGCGAATTTTTTCATCATCCGACATTGATGGAGCTTCACCGGTTGTCCCACCAATGACTAAACCATCTGTTCCTGACTCTACTAATCCCTTAGCTAGTTTTCTGGCCTGTTGGTAATCGATATTACCATTTTCGTCAAATGGTGTAATCATTGCGGTTAAAAGTCTTCCAAGACTAGACATATTTACCTCCAATATTCGTGATGGACTATATTGTTTTCCATCATTTCTTCAGCTATCTGAATAGCATTTAATGCTGCGCCTTTTCTCAAGTTGTCGCATACGACCCACAAGACTATCCCATTTGGGTGTGAGACGTCCTTTCTTATTCGCCCGACTAGGACTTCGTCCATTCCGGCAGCATCGATTGGCATAGGATACACGTCTGCAAAAGGGTCGTCTACAACCTTTATGCCTGGCTCTGAAGAAAGGATTTCTCTAACTTGATCTGGCGTTATTGGTCTATCGAATTCAATGTGTATTGATTCACTATGGCTTACTGCTACTGGGACTCTTACACAGGTGGCAGATACCATCAGAGAATCGTCATGAAGAATTTTTCTGGTTTCGTTAACCATTTTCATTTCTTCTCGGGTATATCCATTTTCTTGAAAAGGCTCTATGTGAGGTAAAACATTAAATGCTATCTGATGTGGATACGTTGACGGCACCACAGGTTGGTCTTTCAAGATCAAATTGCTTTGCTCTTGCATTTCCTGAAGCGCGGCCGTACCTGTCCCTGTAACAGATTGAAATGTGTCAGCTATTATTCTTTTGACTTTTAGGTGACTCATCAAAGGTTTTATTGTCATTACCAAGGGCGTTGTTGAGCAGTTAGGTATGGAGACAATACCTCTATGTGACAGTAAGTCTGAAGCGTTAACTTCGGGAACCACAAGAGGAACTGTTTCTTCCATCCTAAATGCTGAACTGTCATCAATTGCAACCGTTCCGTTAGCTGCAGCCATTGGAGCTACCTCTCTACTAATATCTCCGTTTGCAGATATAAACGCGAAGTCAACGTCTTGTATCAAATTTTCATCGTAAAGTTCTACAGGGATCTCTTCGCCATTGAATTTTAATTTCTTACCTAAAGATCTCTCAGACGCACAAAGCCGTAGTTCACTAATAGGGAAATTTCGTTCTTCGGCAATTTTGAGAAATACCTGCCCAACGGCACCAGTTGCACCAATTACAGCTATTTTACAAGAGTCCACTTTCTTCTCCGGTTGAAATGTTCATTAGTATGTTGGTAGTTTCTTTGCTGTTAAAGGCCCATGATTTTGTCTAACCCAACAGTCAGGCCTTTGAGCCCTGAAGATGCTTTTATGGCCATCACTACTCCAGGCATAAAGCTTTCTCTATTGATTGAGTCATGCCTTATTGTAAGGGTTTGTCCTAAGGACCCGAACACCATTTCATGGTGTGCGACTCTTCCCGGCATTCTTCCGCTATGAATCACTACTCCACCTTGGTCTCCTCCCCTTGTACCATGAATCAGTTCTTTCTCTGCCATTGGTGCTTGAAAATCGGATCCTTTGCCGTCACGAGCCGCTTGGGCAATTGAAAGTGCAGTGCCGGATGGGGCGTCTATTTTTGCTTCGTGATGAACTTCAGTTAGGTCGGCGTAGTCAAAAAATTTGGCTGCAGATTTAACAAGATATGTCATAAGCACCCCGCCCATGGCGAAATTTGGGGCGATTATTATACTGATGTTGTTTTCTTTTGCCACTCGTTCAGCATTGTCGAAATCGTCACTGAGCAATCCAGTAGATCCTATGACACAGTTAACTTTGTTTTTAGACGCTGCAGATATAACATTTCGTGCCCCTTCTGCATTGGTGAAGTCAACTATTGTGTCGGCTCCATCTGAAGCTTTGATAATGTCATTAGAGATTGATATCTCATCTGGCCCGTCAGGTACTTTTATTAGTCCGTCCGAGCTTGCGATATCAGCTGCTCCAAATGGTACCATTCCGTCTGTTTTACAGACTGTATTTAAGACTTCCTGACCCATTTTACCGAGCGCTCCATTAACTACTACTTTTATGTCAGGCATCTGAGGAACCTCCTGTTATATGAAGTTAGAAAATTTTGTGGTGCTATGAACTATTGCGCTGGATTTAATGAGCATCACATCTGCACTTAATCGGTAAATAACACTTTTCTGGACAATTTTATCCTGTCGCCTGATTCGTCTATGTCGATGACTTTAACCGTAATTTCTTCTCCGACACTTACTACATCATCGACCCGTGCTATTCGATATGTTTCTAGTTCACTGATATGAACCATGCCGTCTACTCCAGGGGCTATTTCCACGAAAGCACCGAATTTCGCTATGTTAACGACTTTCCCGGTTATGACGTCTCCCACATTAATGTCAATTTCAGGTTTTGATTCTTCGGCTTCTTTTTGGTAATCGTCCTCATTTCCATCTAGAGTTGCTTTTCGAGATAATTTTATTCTGCCCGAATTATCTTTACTAATGACTTTGACGGTGATTTCATCTCCAACGCTAACAACATCTTCAACATTTGCGACCCGATAGTTGTCAAGTTCACTAATATGAACCATCCCGTCTGTTCCAGGTAATATTTCTACAAATGCGCCGAAACTCGCTATCTTTGCAACCTTTCCGGTAAATATTTCTCCCACCTCAATTTCCCTGGTTAAATCTCTGACCATCTGAATAGCACTTGCAGAACTTTCGGCATTCACCGATCCAATTAACACTGTTCCATCGTCTTGAATATCAACAGTGGCGCCTGTTGCATCGACTATACCCCTTATTGTTTTGCCTCCCGGGCCGATCACTGCCCCTATTTTGTCGACAGGTACCATGATTTTCTCGATTCTCGGTGCAAATGGGCTAACCTCGGTACGAACTTCAGGTATTGCATCGGCAATGACGCCTAATACTTGAGTTCTTGCTTCCTTAGCTTGAGCCAAAGCATCCTTTATAACATCAAAACTTATGCTGTTGACTTTGATGTCGAGTTGTATAGCTGTGATCCCGTTTTCAGTTCCAGCTACTTTAAAGTCCATGTCTCCCACATGATCTTCCAATCCCTGTATATCAGTTAATGTGACGTATTCGTTGTCATCACCCGTAATAAGACCGACCGATATTCCTGCAACTGGAGAACTGATAGGTACACCAGCGTCCATCAATGCCAATGTCCCAGCGCAAACGCTTCCCATTGACGTGCTCCCGTTTGAACTTAAGGCTTCACATACAATTCTTATCGTGTAAGGGAAGTCTTCATTTTTAGGCAAAACCGCGCTCAATGCGCGTTCTGCGAGGGCGCCATGTCCCGTTTCTCTTCTACCTGTGGAACCTATACGTCCAGTTTCTCCCGTTGAATATGGTGGGAAGTTGTAATGAAGCATGAATTTTTTTGAGTCTTCAGGCGTAAGGTTGTCCAACCTTTGTGCATCGCTATCTGAGCCCAGTGTTGTTACACCCAAAATTTGCGTTTCCCCTCTATTAAAGAGGCCTGATCCGTGGGCTCTGGGTAATAAGGAAACATCCGCAGATAGCGAACGTATTTCTCGTAATCCTCTTCCATCGGGTCTGATCCCATCCTTAAGTATTCTTGTTCTGAACTGTTCGTCTAAAAGTTCTTCAAATGCTCCGCTTATTACTGAGTCGTCAAAGTCCTCGCTTAGATTTGATTTCAGTTCTTCCTCTAATGAGTTTAGCCGAGACTTCATGTCATCTTGATCAGATGATTCTTTTAAATTTTCGTATATTTGGTTTCCAAGTATTTCCTTCGCTTTTGAAACTGCTTCAGGATCATGCCCATGAGCGATAAAGTCTGATTTTTCTTTACCTACTTCTTTAGCGAAATCTTCCTGTAATGATATGACTTCCAAATTGGTTTCATGTGCTATTTTGATCGCTTCAAAAACTGTATCTTCATCGACCTCGTTTGCACCAGCTTCCATCATAGAGACGCCTTCCCTTGACCCTGCCACGACGATGTCCAATTCGCTCTCTTCTATCTGCTCATAGGTTGGATTAATGATGAATTCGCCATCTATATAGCCCATCCTTGTAGCCGCGATTGGACCATTAAATGGGATGTTTGAAATGCTGAGGGCAGCTGATACGCCATTTAACGCTAATATGTCGAATGGGGTTTCTCGATCACTGGATAACGTCGTTGCTATCACCTGGACTTCATTCCTAAATCCTTTAGGGAATAGTGGCCTAATTGGCCTGTCGATCAGTCTGTCCGTGAGAATAGCTTGAGTCGTAGGCCTACCTTCGCGTCGGAAGAAACTCCCGGGAATCTGGCCGATTGCGTAATGCCTTTCTTCTAAGTCAACTGTAAGAGGGAAAAAATCTAATCCTTCCCTTGGGGAGCTCATTGTTACTGTAACTAATATCATGTTGTCGCCTTGCTTGACGACCACTGATCCACTTGCTTTTTGAGCTAATTGACCTGTTTCGAATTCTAACTTTTGTGCCGCGATCTCACGGCTTATGTTTGATACAGAAATGGTTGTTCCTCCTGGAGGGGAAACCTGAGGGGGTGGTGAGGCTACCCAGCCTTACCAATGATGAATACCTACTCTGGCTTATCTTCTGAGACCCAGCCTGGCGATCAGGGTTCTGTACCTGTTCACATCTTCAGAATTTAGATATCTAAGTAGCCTTCGCCTTTTACCTACAAGTTTCAGTAGGCCTCGTCTAGTAGACTCATCGTGCTTGTGCTCTCGAAGATGCTGTGTAAGCTCTGTTATTCTGGTTGTCAATACTGCAACCTGTGATTCTGTTGATCCGGTGTCATTGTCGTGAGTTCTGTACTCAGCGATAACGGCCTGCTTGTCAGCCTTATCCAAAATCCGTTCTCCTGGATTCCTCTCTCTTTGTTTTTAATTCCTTTTCACCCAAAATTGTACCATCCGTTTCTGCCTCAAGCAACGAGACTATGAATTAGTAGCAGCGCAGAGTTAAAAACAAAAGGAGACTTAGGAGGGTTTGTGTAATGTTTTAATGAATTGTGTGACAGCGGATTCAAAGCCAGATGGGTTATCCCCCATCACCAAATGACCTGCATTTTCAACAATCGCGACTTTACCATTTGGAATGCGGTTGGCCATTTCATCGGCGGTGTTTGTAGCAATAATGTCACTTTTGTCTCCTCTAACTACTAATGTTGGACATTGGAGACTTTCAACATAATTCCAGAGTCTATTAGTCATATCTGGGTCTTGGGTACCTGCCATACGGCCTGGGGATCTCAGGATCTTATCGTATTTCCAAGTCCACTTTCCGTTTGGTAATTCTCTTAGATTGTTTACGATACTTCCGCGTATTTGAATGGGATCTCTTCTAGGATTGTATTTGATAACTCTATCAACAAAAGCATCGATAGAGTCTAATTCATCCTCTTGTTCCACGAAATTTCGTATGTTTTGAGTGCCAGTTCTCACATTTTCTGGTCCTGCATCTACTATTATTAGGGCTTCAACTCGATCTGGGTTATTGGCTGCATAAGTAAATGAGTTTCTTCCTCCCATTGAAAGACCCATAAGAACAAATCTTTGTATTCCCAATGAATTAACGAAAGCTTCTATATCTTTTTGTTGGGTTTCTGGTGAATAGTCTCCATCTGAAGCCCAGTCACTATCTCCGTGGCCACGTTGGTCCAAAGCTATAATGCGGTATCTGTCTGCGAATGCTAATGCTACAAAATCCCATGAATGACACTGCTGAGCGAATCCATGGAGTAAGAGCATTGTTGGGTTTGAAGGGTCCCCCCATTCCAAATAATGTAATTTCAAGCCATTGGCTATGAGAGTTTTACTTTCTGGCGCCCAGTTTTTTCTAAAATTCACTCCGACTGATTTCGCGGCCTCGTATAAAGTAAGCCCTGAAGCTTGATTTTCATTGCTCATCGATGACTAACTCCTGGGTAATTATATGTTTGGGCTATATTTTAGCCATCCTGCTTCTTTTTCATATGCGGCGCCAACTTGTATCAGCTTGGATTCTTGAAACGCTGCCGTGGTAAGTTGAAATCCTATAGGCATATTATGTTCGTCAAATCCACAGGGAATGCTAATGGTGGGTAACCCTGTTATGTTTTGTGGTCTGGTTAGTCGAGGCATTAAAGCGCCTGTAGCGTGAGACTTCCCATTTATTGAAACCAGTTCTTGAGATAGATCGGGCGCAGTGACTGCAACTGTCGGGGATAATATTAGATCGTAATCATCAAAAAGTGACTTCATTTCAAGATTAAACTTTTGTCTTGCCCTTTGAGCCTGCAGATAATCTGAAGCTAGTATCATTGATCCTTGCTTTAAGCGAAGTAGTACATCAGGCCCGATCAGATTTCCGTGCTTTTTTAAGTTTTCCCCATGAATATTAGCTGCCTCAGCCATCAGAATAGTACTTGATATTGCAAGACTATGATTGAGTATGGGCATATTCACGTTATTTGTTTTAATCCCCAAACTTTGAAGAACATTAATAACTTCATTAAATGCAGTATTGACGCTATCAGAAATGTGGTCAAAAAAATAATCTGTTGGGACAGCGATTTTTAAATCTTCTAATTTAACAGGTTGAGCAACTTGGATATCAGTTTCCTCAAATTTTGCACTATGTCTGTCTTGCGGATCATGTCCTGATATTGCAGATAGAATAATTTGTGAGTCTTGAACAGTTCTTGTCATAGGGCCAACTGTGTCAAGGGAATTACTTAAAGGGAATACCCCTTTTCTGCTTACCTTACCAAACGTGGGTTTCAAACCGACTATTCCACATAATGCGGCTGGGATTCTTATGGATCCACCTGTGTCAGTGCCAAGGGAACCCATACATAACCCGGCGGAGACTGCGGCTGCAGACCCACTACTTGAGCCCCCGGTAATTTTTTTTGTATCCCAAGGGTTAGTGCAATCTCCGTAATAAAAATTTTTTCCAGTAGTCCCAAAGGCCAATTCGTGCATATTCAACTTTCCGATAAGAATTGCCCCAGATGATTCTAATTTCTCTACCACGGTAGCATTAAAATCGGGAATGAATTGTTTGTACATTTCAGACCCTACAGTTGTTGGGATGTCTTTTGTGTAAAAAAGGTCCTTTATAGCTAGCGGGATTCCGTGAAGCGCTCCTTTCCACTGCCCTTTACTTATTTCTTCTTCACAATCTTTAGCCCTATCTATTGCCTTGTCAAAAGTTTTGGTTATAAAGGAATTTAAAGGTTTATTTTTTGTTTCTATTCTCTTAATGTGATCTTCAACTAACTCTATAGGGGACAACTCTTTCTTTTTAAGTAAGTCTCCTGCTTCAGATATAGAAAGCTCATAGGTTTGGGACGACGTCATTTTAATTCTGAAGCCTGAATACAATTTCCGATGTGTCATCGATAGAAATCAGAGATTTTAAGGCATCGATGTCCTTACTGCCTTGAACAATCAATTCTTTTAGTGCGTCCATTTCAGTTTCTGATAACTCAACTTGAGCAAATTGTGAAATAGAAATTATGTCTGTTTCAAGCACGTGCTTTTTTACCTTTAATTGCAGTTATATTTCTTGTTGAAACCATTAATATGAAGTAGGCCTTTATTATGTATGGCCTAGTCTAAGAGGGGTATTCTGCCCCAGGTAACAGAGTCGGCGTTTGTGGCCAATCCAGACTGCACGATTGTCTCTCTGATGCTTATTAAGGTGGCGTTAACTTCGTTGGTTACATATACCCATTCAGGTTCAGGTGGAAACCAGTATGGTGATGTTATTCTTACTACTTTTTTTTCTTCAGCGTTAAAGTAGATACCAAATTTTGATACGTGAGGTAGCAAGTTATTACTCCGTCATTTTTTCGAAAAGGTAGCATAATGGGGTAAGCATACGCAACACTTCATTCATTATTTTCAACCCTTCGGTTTGAATTTTCCGATTTGATGTTATAACTTGACCCTATCGGAATGAAATTATGAATGGGATAAACGTTATGAAAACAAAAAGAATCACTGGTACTCCTTCAGATATATTGGTTGAGCAATTGGTGGCCTCGGGCGTGAAATATGTGTTCTACAATTCTGGATCCAGAGAAGCGTTGTTTTTCGATGCTCTTAACAATAATCCCAACATAAATGGGATATTAGCTTTACATGAGGGTACTGTGGCATCAATGGCTGGGGCATATACCCAAGTGAATGCGGAACCAGCTGTGATGGTTGTCCATCTTGGAGCTGGATTAGCTCAGTGTATGGGCCAGTTGTACAACATTTGGTTTGGAGGATTGCCGGTTGTTGTAATCACTTTTGCTGGAGACACAGGGAGCTATACGGACCGTATAAACTTAGATTTAGACGCAAGCTTTGGCCCTGCATCCATATCAACGCCAATGTGTAAAGAAACTTGGGCTGTGATCGAGCCTGAAGGATTGCCTAACGCGGTCGATCGGGCATTGAGGGTAGCCACTACCCCGCCTTTTGGCCCAGTTCATATTGCTGTGTACGACAAAATGTTGGGTAATCAACAAGTAACTGCAGAAATAATTGATAGCGGTTCTAGAAAAATCAGATCTGGATTTGCATCTGATGATGACTTGCAAAGAATTGTAACTGCCTTGGATGAGGCTGAGAATCCTTTATTGTATGTTGGAGATGGTATTTGGAAGAGTGGTGGAAGCGAGCTGGCTTCAGAATTTGCGAGTCATTTTGGTGTNCCCATAGCTTCCCCTGAAACAGATTTAAGAGGGATAACTCTAAAGCATCCNCATCATATGGGCATGTTTAATTCAGCGATTAATGAGGTTGATCCGGATGTGATAGTTTCGATNGGGACGAGGCATCAAGGTTCTGGGAAGAAGGAAGATATAGANAGCCTTAAAGATGTAAAACATGTACATGCAATTGGTTCAGGTCTTGAGTACATAAAGAATTATCCAGGTTTGAGTACAGCGGTTATAGCGGACGAAAGTGATTCGCTGTCGAGGATGTTGGATATCGCTAGATCTGACTATAAGGCGGATAGATATGAAAATCGTCGAAGTCAAACTTTGAAAAGTGCTAGAGGTTCGAGAGAAAATAGAAGAACCAGTTTGATGGGATCGCCAATTCCTAATAAGGTTCGNCCTGCCGTATTAGTAGATACTATCGATGAAGTTCTCGAGAATNTTGGCGGTGGGTTTATTACAAATGAACAATTTGCCGCCCCATATGACTCTGTCAAATTTGGATTATCTGAAAGAAACAATACTTTCCTAAAGGGTGCTGGTGGATCTGAAGGTTGGGGAGTTGGAGCTGCAATTGGGGCAAAATTAGCCGCGGATAAATCTCCTGTTATCGGATTGGTAGGAGATGGCTCACTCTATTATGCTGATTCCGGTTTGTGGACTGCCGTTCATCACAACATACCATTGCTTTATGTTATATCTAATAACGAGGCTTATGGCATAGTAGCAGGAGCATTTGGTAGAAGTGGCGGCACAATGTCTGATACTGGCGTATATGAAGGTGTTGTTTTAGATGGGATAGACCCCGTGAAAATCGCCGACGCATTTGGCCTCGAGGCAGAAACGGTCGAAAATGAAGATTCGATTCAGGAAACATTCGATAGAGCGCTAACAATAGTTCAGGAAGAAAAACGCCCTTATCTTTTGGATGTTCGCTTACCATTAGGATTACCTGAAGGTGGGTCAGGGAACCAAACTTTTAAAATGAGGTAGCTTTTGCTGCAAATTATTTTTGAAATTTTGCATGATTACTACGGAGAACAGAATTGGTGGCCAGCGAATGATCCGTTTGAAATTGTTGTGGGTTCAATTCTCACGCAAAATACCAACTGGAGAAATGTAGAGAAATCTATAGATGCATTGAAAAAAGCGGATGTTTTGTTCCCCGACCAAATATTGCAGCTAACTGATGATCAACTTCAGAATCTAATTTATTCTTCCGGGTTTTATAAAGTAAAAAGTAAACGATTAAAATCTGTATGCAGATTGTTAGTAAATGAATTTGATGGATCTGTAGAAAAAATGCAATCTTACGACTTGTCAGAATTGCGTNAATTGCTCTTGNATACAAATGGGATTGGTCCGGAAACGGCAGACGACATTTTACTTTATGCCGTGGGTAAGCCTGTTTTCATTATAGATACTTACACAAAGAGGATATTTTCAAGAGTAGGGATTGGNCCATCAGGAGATCAATATTCTGACTGGCAAGAATTTATCATGTCTAATATTTCAGAAAATGTTGATGCGTATGGGGAATTTCATGCTCACATCGTTGCTTTAGCGAAAGAGCGTTGCAAAGTTAAACCAATTTGTGTTGGTTGCCCTATTTTTGCTTATTGCTCTTACGCTAGAAGAGAATCATCTACATAAATTGGGATTCTTTTTCACAAGGAATTTGCGACGTAAGGTTAAAACTTTTTCGCCTTTTTGATTGATTCCCCTGCTCTCAATATATACCAGGCCTCGATCTGTTTTACTCTTTGAAGGGATTACTTCGAGTACCTCACTTTCTGCGTAAATGGTGTCACCATGAAAAGTTGGACCATTGTGGGTTACGTTTTCATAAACCAAATTTGCTATGGCTTTTCCAGAAGTTTGTCTAACGCTCATCCCAACTACTAAACTCATTATCAATAAACCGTTTACAAGGACCTTACCATGTTGATGTTGAGCCATGTAGTTTTCGTCGGTGTGAAGTGGGTTGTCGTTCATTGTAAGTAAAGAAAATAAATGATTGTCCATTTCNGTTATTGTTTTACCGGGCCANTGCTTGAGTATGTGTCCGGGCACNAAATCTTCGAACCATCCNCCAAAAGTTTGTTCTGAATGTATGGTTGTTTGTGTAGTATCCGTCATGTTAGTCATCCTAAATTTTGTTTTGCTCTAAAAGACGTCTAGCTATTACTAGTTTCATTATTTCATTGGTACCTTCACCAATGATCATGAGGGGAGCGTCCCTGTAATATCGTTCGACTGAAAGATCTTTTGTGTATCCTACTCCACCATGGATTCTCATTGCTTCCATGGCGACTTCACCACAAACTTCGCTTGCAAATAGTTTAGCCATTGCAGCTTCAAGGTCATTTCTTTGCCCAGAGTCTTTTTTGGATGCAGCNTCATAAACCATTAAGCGAGAAGCNTGTACTTTAGCNGCCATATCAGCCAGTTTCAATTGTATCGCCTGGTGTTGAGAAATGATTTTGCCAAAAGTTTNCCTGGTTTGTGAATATTTCAAAGCTGCATCTAGAGCTGCTTGGGCTACTCCTACTGCTCGTGCAGCTACGTTTAAACGACCGGTTTCTAATCCATCCATAACCTGTTTGAATCCATTTCCTTCGGCGCCACCTACGAGATTGTTTTCTGAAACTCTGCAGTTGTCGAATATCAATTCACATGTATCTAGTCCGCGATAACCAAGTTTGTCTATATGCTGTCCTACTTTAAACCCAGGTGTCGGTGTTTCTAGTATGAAGCAACTTATTCCTTTGTGTGCAGGTTTTGAGGAAGGATCCGTTTTGACCATTAGTGCGAAAGCGTTTCCATTTTCGCCGTTACTTATGAACATTTTCCTACCGTTTATTATGTACTCCTCGCCATCTTTTTTTGCAACAGTAGAAATGTTTTGTGCGTCACTTCCAGCTTCGGGTTCTGTTAGAGCGAGACCACCTCTAATTTCCCCTGTTGCCATTTTTGGGAGAATTCTTTCCTTTTGCTCTTGTGTACCGTATTGGGCGATTATATGTCCTAATATATGGTGGGTTCCGATAATGCCAGATACGCTCATCCAGCCTCTGCTTAATTCTTCAAATATTTTTGCGAAAGTTGTGAAGTCCAAACCCAGTCCGCCGTATTCTTGGGGTATATTGATTCCAAACAACCCTATTTCTTGCATTTTCGGTATCAGCTCATGAGGGTAAATGTCGTTGTTGTCGTAAGAATTTGCGATTGGATCGATATCTTTTTTAACGAAATCTTTTACAAGGTTAACTATTTGGATTTGAACGTCACTCGGAGTTTTTATTACCACTAGATATCACCTTTTATAGCTAGGTTGGTAATTGTTATAATTTTCTTATTGGTTTGGAGTTTGTTTACGGCCAACATTCTTAGCAGAAACTCCCAGAACGTTGAGAAACCCCTCTGCATCTTTATGATCATACCCGCCCATTGCTTCCATTGAACCATCATCAGTGTATAAGGAATAGGGCATTGATTCAGGGCTATCGTCGGCAGTTTCAAAGAAGATCGAACCTTTATATAACTTCATTTGTATTTTTCCTGTTGCGAGAGTGGAAATTTTGTCCAGTGCCGCCAGAGCAGATGTAGTGGCGAGATCGTACCAATAACCCTCGTATATTTGAGTGCTTATCAAAGCAGAAAGAGCGTTAAATAATTCCCTGGCTCTACGATCCAATATGAATTGAAGTAAGAATTCGTAGGATTGCCCTAAGAGCTCGATGCCTGGTGATTCATATATACCTCGGGATTTTATCCCAACAAACCTATTCTCAATGACGTGGGTACCTATACCAATGCCATGCTTACCGGCAAGAGAATTACATTCGATGAAAATATCCGTTAGATCCATTCGTTTCCCGTTCAAGGAGATTGGGATCCCATGTTCCCATTCTACAGTGGCATAATCCGGTATATCGGGTGAATCCCAGGACCACACACCCATTTCAGGCGTTACAAAATCAGGGCTGACACTCAAGTCTTCCAAGTCTCCAGCTTCATGGGTAAGACCTAAGAAATTAGCGTCTGTTGAATATCTAGATTCGCTTGCGGGTTTGATGGGTAGGGTTTTGCCTTCGCAATATTTAATCATTTCTGCGCGGCCTGGAAAACGTTCCAAGAATTCTTGATCTCTCCAAGGCGCGTAAACTGATACCTCAGAATCTAACATGTTGGTTGCGAGTTGAAATCTGACTTGGTCATTTCCCCGGCCGGTGGCACCGTGAAACAAAATCTTGACACCATTTTCAGAGAATTTGTTCAATATGCTGTTTACTGTCACGGGCCTGGCTATACCAGTCGTATTCCAGTATCCNCCCTCATAGCGCGCTTGAGCTTGTATAACTTTAAGGCCTGCTCTGGCTANAGACGCCTTTCCGTCAATTATATGCGCTTGTTTCGCTCCGCATGCAACCATTCTTCTAGCTACAGCATCGAGGTTTTCTTCATCAGGTTGGCCAAGGTCTACNGTGTAACAATGTACGTTGACTCCTTTATCAGAGAGCCAATGGGTTACAGTGCAACTGTCGAGACCACCTGACACTGCTCCGCCGAAGATCGCAGATCTGTCGACGCTGACTTCTTTCCAATTCAATGTGTTGTTACTCCTAAGAGGTNGCGTTGGCGATGCCTGTTTTTAATCTTTCTAGAGCTTCGTCTATTTCCTCTTTAGTTATGTTTAAAACGGGCATTAGCCTTACAGTATTTGGTCGCATTGGATTCATTAACAGTCCTGCGTCATTACAGGCACTGATGACATCTGGGGTTATATCTGAATCAAATTCAACCGCCCAGAGCATTCCTATACCTCTAACGTCAGTTATGAATTCGTTGTCTGATTGGATTTGCTTGAGTCCGTTGCCGAGGTATTCACCCAGTTTTGCTGCATTTTCAGATAGATTATTATCGATTATGTATTTGGTGGAAGCATGAGCNGCTGCACATGTAAGAGGGTTCCCGCCGAATGTTGAACCATGGTCTCCTGGGTCAAATGCACAGGCCGAATCTTTAGCCAGGAAGGCTCCGATTGGCACTCCGCCTCCAAGTCCTTTTGCCAAAGTCATTATGTCGGGTTCTANTCCTGAATTTTGNTATCCGAACAGTGTACCTAGTCTTCCGAGTCCAGTTTGGACTTCGTCAAATATTAATAGCAGGTTATTTTGATCACACCATTCACGGATTCCCTTTAGATAGTTCGTTGAAGGTATGTTAACCCCACCTTCTCCTTGTACNGGTTCTATCATCACAGCGACTGTATTATCGGTAGTGGCATCCTTNATGGCTTNGAGGTCATTGTAGGGAACGTGTGAAAAACCGGTNGGTATAGGCTCAAAAAGCTCNTGGTAATGAGGTTGCCCTGTGGCTGCCACATTCATCATGGTTCTTCCGTGGAANGAGTTTAGNGCTGTAATTATGTGGTAGGCACCATCTTTGTGTTTTTTGCCGTATTTTTTNGCTAATTTGATNGCGCCTTCATTAGCTTCAGCTCCGCTATTACATAGGAAAATNTTGTNTAAACAGCTATTCTCTACGAGTATCTCAGCAAGTTTTAATTGAGGGATACTGTAAAACTGNTTAGAGGTTTGAAGCAGAGTCTTTGCTTGTTCGGCTATAGCTTCAGCGATAACTGGATTAGCATGGCCAGCATTATTTACAGCCCATCCGGATGTGAAATCNAGATATTCTTTTCCGTCAACATCCCAAACTCTTGCCCCTTCCCCTTTTTCCAGTACCATTGGCTGGCGTCTGACTAGGAACATATAGTACTTACTTTCCATTTCTTTGTACTGTTCAGAGGTTGTCATATTAGTCTCCTTTTTGTTCCTTATTCAGCTTTTGTATCAAATCTTCTAATGCATCAAGTTCTTGTCTTAACCGCTGNATAGATTTGTTTACATCTTGGCTGGTCGCATTCCCTATACTTATATTATTCGAATCTTTTTTCTCCGTCGAGGGNGGGGATTCAGAGNGATTTTGATTTGTNATTTGGNAAGAATCTCCTGTAAGCATGTAAAGGGCATCATCTAAGGAGTCCCCCATGACCACTTTTTCAGNGGTCGCCAGAATGACTTTTTTGAGCTCAGGGAAACTGACTCCCTCAGCCTGAATGTATATTGGTTCNGCATAAAGGATACTGTCTCCGATTGGAATAACAAGTAAGTTGCCCCTGATACATGTTGAGCCTTCAGCACATCTTAATGTGAACCAGGCCGATATATCCTGGTCATTGTCAATTCTGGCCTCAACTTGNTCNGGGCCATCAACTTGTCTATCTTTTGGAAAGTTGTATGCAACTAGATTACCGTATTGGTCACCATCGCTCCTNGCAGCAAGCCAACCAACCATGTTTGGTCGGTTTGTTGGAGTGTAAGGGATTAGTTGTACGAATTCCTCTTTTTCGTTCCCCGGTAATTTCATGATGACATAGTAAGGTTCAACTTCTTGTAATACGTCTCCTTGGCCGAATTTTTCTTGCGGTATTGCCCATAAATCTTCATTACCGTAAAAATGTTGGGGGTCATCCATGTGGTATTTGATATATTTTGAAGCNTGAATGGAGAATAATCCTTGAGGATATCTTACGTGCGACCGTATAGATTCGGGCATTTCGTTGGCATCCGAGAATAATTTGGGGAATATTTTTTTGTATGTTAATGCGACTGGATCGTGTTCGTCCCATAGATAAAAATCTATATCTCCAGTATACGCATCAATTACGACTTTAACACTATTGCGTATGTAGTTATAAGCGGTGTGCCTTTGGTCATCTAATTCTGGGTCGGAATATGGGAGTTTGTTTGAGGTGGTGTATGCATCCTGCATCCAAAAAAGTTGGCCCTCCCCAGCTACAATATAAGGATCTTTATCTAAAGTTAGGAATGGTGCGATTTCTGCAACCCTTTCTTGGATTTCCCTTTTATATTGAATCCTACTTTGGTTGTTTAATTCACTACTGATAAGGATATTGATATCTCGCATTTCCCAGGCGTATACCAACTTGCGGAACCATGTTCCAACAGATACCCCACCATCTCCATCATAACTCGCTTTAATTAATTCACCTTCACCTGTTTGGTAATCGAGTTCTTCAGTGTTTGTGTTTACTATTACGTAGTCGAGGGTATTCTCTCCGTAATAAATTCTTGGGTTATTGACCATCACGTCTGGAGTCGCTCCAGTTTCGGGGCTGGAAATAGGTATCTGGCCATTAGCGGGAATATCTTTTGCAAAGAATATGGGACGCCCTTCCGAGGTGAATTCTGTCGCGGGACTCATCGCAATACCTATTCCGTGAGTGTAAAATAACTTTCTGTTTACCCAGGTTTGTGACTCTTCAGCAAGTTTTTCAGGGGCAACCTCTCTCGCGGCTAACAGCACTTGCCTGTATTCTCCGTTTATCATGTACCTGTCTACGTCGGCATCTTTGAAATCATAGTAAGGTCGGATCAATTGAATTTGTTTATATACATTCGTTAAAGGTCTGTAATCCCAGAGGCGTATGTTCTCTACAGACTTTAAATTTGCGTTAATTAGATCAGATGTTACGGATCCTTCAGTCTCATAGAAAGCTTCGTCAATTGAATTCAATCCGAAACCTATTCGGGTGTATTCGATATTGTCTTCAATATATTTTTGTTCTTTTACAAATTCCTGAGGATTAACCGAGAATTGTTGAACGATTGAAGGCCATGCGGATCCTAGAGCAAATATGAGAATTACCCATAACCCTAAAGGAGCAATGGAGATCTTTATATTTTTCAAAAAGGCACCGATAATCATTGCCGCAGCAACTATCACGCCTAATATACTCAGGACCAACAAGGCTATTTTTTTTGCATACACATCTGAGTATGTAGCGCCGTATACGACACCTCCATCAGAATGTACCAATTCCAACCTATCAATCCAAAAGCCTATTGAAACGATTAATACAATGATGCTACCGATGATAATCAATTGGTTTCTAATAGTGGAGGTTAAAGTGAAGCTAACTCCTCTTAATGTGAAATTCGCAAAAGCTAAGACCGCAGAGGCTATGCCAACAATTATCCCGACCGCTAAAAGCCAACCTTGTATAAATGAGTAAGTTGGTAATTCAAATATATAGAATGATAAGTCTTTTCCGTAAAGTGGGTCAGTTACTCCGAAGTTGGCTGCGTTAGTAAATCTGAGAAATAATTCCCANTTTGATGCAAAGAAACTTCCCATAACTATTCCAATTATCAAGGTAGCGGCAATTGCAATTATCGTAAGTAGNCTTCCAGCTATTTTAGCTAGATCTTCAGGTATAGGTAGGCCTCCTGGGCCAGAGGTATTTCTATTTATNGTCAATAGGCTAATAGCTAGTAATATGGCTGTNACTATAAACCCAACGGCAAATAATGCTATCCGAGTTGTCAGAACNTTTATATATATGCCTCTGAAACCTAATTCTCCATACCAAAGGAAGTCGGTGTAAATTGATCTCGCAAAAGATGCTANTACAAACAAAATTGCGACCAAGGCAATCGCAANAATCCATTTCATTCGACCTTGAAATCTGCGGCTTATAGATTCCGCGTCAAAATCAAATTGTGGGAATTGTCCAGTTGACATGCTTTGGTACCTTTTACCCTATGCGGGTGCCTAGTTTATTGCCTGATATGGCGTCTATTAATGCTCCAGGTTTTCGCCCGTCGATGATTTGCGAAATGGCTCCACCATCAAGAGCAGATATACAAGCCTCTATTTTGGGAAGCATTCCCCCTGAAATAACATTGGACCTTATTAAAGAGTCGGCTTGTCTTCTAGTGATCCTTGGCAATAGTCGTTTTGACGAATCCATTATTCCTTCGACATCTGTCAAAAAGATCATTCTTTCGGCCTTCAGGGCTGCTGATATCTTACCGGCAACTGTGTCTGCATTTATGTTCAACAGAGCCCCTTTTTCCCCAGTACTCTTGCTGTCGTCAAGCCCTACAGGTGCAATTATTGGTATGTAATTGGAATTTAGGGCGGCCATGATTGCATTTGCGTCAATGCTATTGACTGCCCCAACATACCCGAGTTCAGGGTTGTTTACGCTTGCCTTCACCATACCNCCATCTGCTCCTGATAAGCCTATTGCTTGCCCACCTCTGATATTGATTTCAGCAACTAAAGTTTTATTAATTAATCCAGTTAAAACAGCAACAACAATCTCTANNCTTGCAGAATCTGTAACCCGTAGNCCTTCGACGAATTTAGGTCGGACTCCTTGCCTTTCCATCCATTCGGATATCGTTTTACCTCCGCCATGNACGACGACTATTTTTTTNCCATTTCNTTGCATCTCTACGAGNTCGTCTANAGTAGTGTCGTGATTACCNAGAGTACTGCCTCCTATTTTGACGACAGTGATACNCTCATTGNCATGATCCNGGCTTTCAGCAATTTCATTAGGGTTGACCATATTTGAACCCAGTTCCTGAGAAAAGTTGTTTTTTGCAGTGGTTGTTTGAGCTATATTGTTTTGNTGATTTAGCTTTTGAGAAATATTCATGTTTAAGTACTATATGCGGAGTTAAATATCACGTATTCTTCTGTTAAATCGCAACCCCATGCCGTGGCAGATTCATTTCCNAAATTAAGATCCACTTTGAACTTAACCTGTTTNCCTGCCATAGCACTAACCACAGCATCTTTGAAATAAGGTATGGCTACGCCCTTATTGACGATATGTATGTCGCTTATAAATACATCCACTTTATTTTCCTGTAACTCAATTCCGCTTTTGCCTAGTGCCATAACAATACGGCCCCAATTAGGGTCTTTTCCATGTACCATAGCTTTAACAAGCAAAGATGAAGCAATCTCTCGAGCGGCTTTTCGCGCATCAGGTTTTGATTTTGACCCTTCCACCGAAACTTCGATAAGCGTTTGAGCTCCTTCTCCATCTCTAACGAGTTCTTTAGCGAGTTCTGTCGCTACGTAATTGAGCGCGTCCTGGAATGACGATGCAGAAGGAGATGTTTTGGTTATTTCTTCTGTTTCTGAAGCCCCGTTGGCGANGATAAGTACTGTATCGTTTGTACTTTGGTCCCCGTCTACATCGATCATATTGAANGAGTCAGCAACGGCTTCCGATAAGCTTTCTTTTAAGAATTTGGGTTCTATACTCGCNTCTGTAGATATAAAACACAACATGGTGGCCATATTTGGGTGAATCATGCCAACCCCCTTTGCCGCCCCTCCTACCGTAATGGCCTTACCTTCATGAACAAATGATACTGCTATTTCTTTATGTTTNGAGTCGGTTGTCATGATTGATTTAGCAAATTCTGTGCCACCATCTTCCTTGAGAGCAATATTCCCTATATTTTGCCTTAGTAGAGCCATTGGCAACTCTACGCCAATCATTCCTGTACTGGCGACAAATAGATCTGACGATTCCACCCCGACATGGTTGGCGGCTATTTCGGTTAGTTCTTCAGCGTCAGTTAGACCCTGAGGGCCNACACTACAGTTAGCACATCCGCTGTTGGCAACCACTCCCCTNGATATGCCTGNTTTATTTCTCTGCCTACTGACAGTCACGGATGGAGATTCAACGCTGTTTGTGGTGAAGGTAGCTGCGGCGTTAGCGGGTCGATCTGATAGTAGGATTCCAAGATCCAATGTGCCAGATTCAGTTTTTAATCCCGCGTATGTAGCTCCGGCAGAAAAACCTTCTGCGGAAGTTACCCCGCCACCTTTAATTAATTCAATCATTTTTCACTCTCTACTACTTAAAAAACACTATTCCAATCTAAGTTATATGAAGCAGCGGATTATTTGATCAAGTCNGAAANAAGCTTGCGGAGTATATCATAGTAGGTATGCGCTAGGAACGAATTCATATCTGATTATGCTACAATCCGAATCACTTGAGATGGCTGTCAATATTTATTGCCTTGCCGTTTTATTACAGGTTTTAAATGGCATTGATTCCGTAGGAGAATGTTTAGTAATGATAACTACAAACTCAGAAACACAAGAATTTAATTCAGTTGGAGACAGGCCAGTTCGCCATGATGGATTTGATAANGTNACAGGTAAAGCNNTGTATGGAGCTGATGTNCTGCTTCCAGGNTTANTACATGGGAAGGTTTTACGGAGTCCACATGCGCACGCAAGGATAAAAAATATTGATGTTAGCAAGGCTTTAAAACATCCAGATGTTCAAGCTGTTATCACGGGCTCTGATTTCCCTGATCAGGAAAATCGTTCAGTTTCCTTGATCCCTGGGCCCCCAATAAATCTTAAACAGCAAACAGACAACATATTGGCAGGTAATAAAGTTTTGTATAAGGGTCACCCAGTGGCTGCTGTGGCGGCTTCTTCCACACACGCAGCTGAAGAGGCGTTGCAATTGATTGAAGTGGAATATGAAATTCTTCCTCACGTTTCTACTGTGGAGGANGCCATGGCTGATNGNGCTCCCNTGTTNCACGAAGAGTATNCAAATAATGTNGCTAGCCAAGATCGACTNGAAATAGGAAACATTGACAAGGGATTTGAGCAGGCNGATCATGTNATCNAGCGGGAATTTCGGACGTCCACCGTGCATCAAGGTTACATAGAACCGCATTCTGCAACTGGGTGGTGGACGCAAAGNGGTCGCATAACNATTTGGGGTAGTTCACAAGGGCATTTCCAGATTCGGGATAGGACATCTTTGGTGTTAGGTGTGCCTTATTCTTCAATAAAAGTTGTCCCAATGGAGATAGGTGGTGGATTTGGTGGCAAGACAACAATATACCTCGAGCCAATCGCNGCATTGCTTTCTAAGCNTTCNGGCGCACCGGTCAAAGTTACGATGAGTCGAGTAGAGGTTTTGGAATCCACTGGACCGACTTCCGGGTCTTATATGCGAGTGAAAATGGGNGTTACTAATGAGGGTAAAATAACNGCAGCGGAAGCAGATTTAAGGTTCGAGGCTGGAGCATTTCCGGGTTCCCCAGTTGGTGCCGCTTCCAATTGTATATTTACCCCATACAACATTGAGAATGTGGTCGTCGTTGGATACGATGTCGTTGACAATAAGCCCAAGACTACCGCTTATAGAGCACCNGGTGCTCCTATCGGTTCATTTGCCGCAGAGACAATTTTAGANGAGCTGGCAGAAGTTATAGGTATGGATCCCCTTGATATCAGGATTTTAAATGGAGCTAAAGAGGGAACCCTTAGGGCNACAGGGATAACNAATCCTGTGATTGGATGTATTGAGACAGCTACTACAGTTAAAGAACATNCACACTATAAGAGTAATGTTGAAGGAAAATCTCGGGGCAGAGGGGTTGCTTCAGGATTTTGGATCAACGGGAGTGGTGCAGCATGTGCTATTGCTAACGTCAATTTTGACGGAACAGTTAATTTGACGATTGGTTCGATGGATATAGGAGGATTGAGGCCNGCAGCTGCTCAGCAGGCAGCTGAAGTTTTGGGGATACCAGTAGAGAACATACACCCTCAAGTCGGAGACACCGAGACTATAGGATACACCTCTATGACGGGAGGTAGTGGCGGTGCCGTCACGATGACAAAATCCGACAGCGGCAGATAATCGTCCAACCTATCCGGACGAACCAATAAATCGATACCTTCCGGCATCTCGGTAACGCGGGGATCGACCCCAGTTACCCTCATTCCAAAGTGGCTGCAAT
>PBDQ01000023.1 GCA_002717465.1 Chloroflexota bacterium | reverse complement strand
CTGTGGCGCATTCGTCTAGCGGCCAAGGACACCGCCCTCTCAAGGCGGAGATCACGGGTTCGAATCCCGTATGCGCTACCATTTTCTCAAAGTGATTGAATTAATCTTCTTAAAAAGTCCATTTGCTTTTTCTATATGTTTTATCGAATCAAGCGGTTTGTTTTTTTGTGGATGTTTAACATATCACCGGAGTTTTATAGATTGAGAGTAAGGATTAGGATTAGATTATGACCATTGAATGTCCTTTATGCCTGAACTCACAATGCAATCTTTATTATTCCAGTGATAGAAAGAACCTTGTTAGAGATTATGTGATATGTAAAGTCTGCGATTTGATTTTTGTCCCTGAAATATTTCATATTTCAGAAAAGGAACAGAAGGCGCGTTATTTGGAGCATAATAACGATCCAAATGATCAACGATATAGAACATTCCTGAGCCGTTTGAAGGATAGGATAACTCCTTTTCTGAACCCTGGTCAGATTGGGTTAGATTATGGATCTGGACCGGGTCCAACATTATCGATAATGATGACGGAAGATGGATATACGACGAAGAATTATGATCCTATATTTCAACCTAATACTTTTGTGCTTAATAGAAAGTATGAGTTTGTTGTGTCTTCCGAGACGATAGAACATTTCGTGGATGTGAGAGCAAACTTTGATTTTATTGACGGTATTTTGGCTAAATCCGGAGTTTTTGGTGTTATGACTTCAATAAAATATCAACATATCAGATTTGAGACATGGTCTTACCATTATGATCCCACGCATGTCAGTTTTTATTCTCCGGTTACGATGGCCTATATCGCTTCGAATTGGGATTGGGATATAGCAGGTATTTATGACAACGTGTATATATACAGAAAAAAGCATTGACTATTAAGCCAGTTAGGATTTATGAATCGGTATGAAATATGAACTTCCAGAATTACTTCTAGATATAGAAGATGGGGTAATCGATTTAGGTTGGGGACATCCGTCATCAACACTTTATCCTTCTGCCGAAGTTATCAATGCGGCTAATATTGCTTTAGCCGGACAAAGTGCGACCGCATTCCACTATGGAGCTGCTCAGGGATTCGGACCTTTTTTAGAATCCCTAAATTTGTTCCTCTCAAAAGAGGAATCGTATGGGGTAACATCCAGTCCTAAGAATCTTTTTTTGACTGCTGGAGCATCTCAAGGATTCGATATGACTTGCACTTTGTTTAGCGAACCAGGGGACTGCGTATTTGTAGAAGAGCCAACATACTTTGTAATAGAGAAAATATTCAGAGAAAGAGGACTTGATGTGATCGGTGTTAAAACAAACAGCGATGGCATCTGTTTACAGGATTTGGAGGACAAATTAAAAAAAGGTATAAGGCCAAGATTTTTATACTCCATTCCAACATACCAGAACCCTACGGGTATATCTGTTCCTAGAAAGACAAGAATGGAATTAGTACAGTTGGCTGAGAAATATAATTTTTTGATATTAGCGGACGAAGTTTATCAATTACTGAATTTTGATTCTCTGCCCCCTGAACCTATGATGCATTTCGACAAGAATAACAGAGTTATTTCCTTCGGTTCTTTTTCAAAGATATTGGCTCCAGGAATGCGAGTCGGATGGATTCATTCCAGTGAGGAAATTATAGAAAAATTTGCTGGTTCAGCGTACGCCTTTAGTGGAGGTGGGTTGAATCATTTTTCTTCTGTCATAGTTAATGAAATGCTTAAGAGTGGGGACATAGAAATAAATCTTTTCAATTTAAGGACAACACTAAAAAATCGATCTGATGTAATGTACGATGCACTACAAAATCATTTTTCATCCCAAATTCAGTTCAACAAACCTGAAGGAGGGTACTACTATTGGCTGAAGTTCAATGAAACCGTAAATACTGAGCATTTACTGCCAATAGCAAGGAAGTATGGAGTGGCATACAGGCCAGGTAATGCTTTTTCGGAATCGGGAAATTTTGATCAATATTTGCGACTGACTTATACGCTTTATCGATCAGATGAGATAGAAGAGGGTGTTGAAAGATTGTATAAAGCTTACGGACGATATTTACGATAGCTGTATCCAGTCGTCTTGAGACGAATTTTTGGGAAATATGGTTGGATGGATTATCTCACTCAATATTTCTAGACCATTTATTATTCTTGGCCCAGGTCTACTGAAATAAGCTGATCCATTCGTCGCAAAAATCTCTCCAGAATAATTATCCCAAAACTCACCCGTATTTGTTGTCTCAAATTCTGCAATTGTTTTGCCCAGATCAAATCCACACACCATCAATACCACGATATCAGGATTTGCATCTGATGCCTCATCCCAAGTAATTTCTCGAGAAGGAGATGTCACTTTACCAAGGACGTTAGATCCTCCTGCCAATTCAACCATTTCCGGTACCCAATGTCCCCCTATGAACGGAGGTGACAGCCATTCAATTGCTAAAACTTTGGGCCTCTGCTTGATTAAGTCTGTTTTAGCTTTTACTTTCCTTATCCTATCTTTCAGGTTATTGGTTAAATCTGAAGCAATACTTTCTGTGTTTGTGTGATGACCTATCTGTTCTATTGATTCTAAAATACCATTTAGGTCATTAGGTTCGAAGGAAAGAACTTTTTGGTTCCCTTTTATTTCCCTTATACTTTTTTCAACTTCCGAGTAAGAAACTGCACAAACTTCACAAAGTTCTTGTGTCAATATGATGTCCGCTCCTGAATCCTCTAGAGCGGAAGTGAGTATTTCATAAATCCCAGAGCCTTTATGCATGGCTTCAGATATATGAGTGTTTATCTCTTGGGAATTACTGTTACTGTGGTCTATTAGGCTTCTGGTAACCACCGTCTTATCTAGAATTGTGTTTGGGAAATCACATTCGTGTGTGATGGCGACCAAATTTTTTTCCAAGCCCAAAGCGCAAACGATCTCTGTCGTGCTTGGTAATAAAGAACATATTTTCATCTATAAGACCTTTAGAACTTATTCTGTGGTTCCAGTTTCGACATTTCAATCATATATAAAATTCGGAATGAATACCTGACACATTTGTGGATATTTTTAAGTTACTGCTGTTATGATGCGCCCAAAATTCTGGGAAGGAGAAACATTTGGATCAAGATTTTAGTAAATACTCCACTAATGAACAGATTATCCAAAGGGCTAAAGAAAATTTAGCCCAGGGGCCATGGGATTATTTGGTCGGTGCTTCAGAATCTGAAACGACTATGAGGCGGAATAGACAGGCTTTTGATTCCAAAGCGTTCAGACCGAGGGTTTTAGTGAATGTATCACATATAGATGCGTCTTCAACTTTTATTGGTCACAAATTAAGAATCCCTGTTATGCTCGCACCAATCGGATCCCTCCAGGTTTTTACTCCTGATGGAGGTGCGGAAGCAACGAAAGCAGCCGGGGCATTTGGGACTATGCACGTTGTGAGCTCGGTGACACAACCCGATTTAGAAATCACTGCCAGAGCAACAGAATTTCCTAAGTCCTATCAGCTCTATATCCATGGGGACTGGGGTTGGACTTTAGAAATGATATCCAGAGTTAAGGCAGCAGGATACGTGGGGTTCTGCATCACCGTAGACACAGCGAATTATTCAAGGCGTGAAAGACCGATGCTGAGCAATTGGAAGCCTGTGTCAAGAAGAAACCCTCCTGATCCCAAATGGGCATCTTCTGTGACATGGGACACCATTGATCGCATAAAGTCTGAGGCTGGTTTACCGTTTATGTTAAAAGGGATAGCTACAGCTGAGGATGCAAAGTTAGCTGTGCAGCATGGTGTGGATGTTGTTTGGGTATCCAATCATGGTGGTAGACAATTAGACCACGGGCAAGGAACTCTGGAAATGCTACCTGAAATAGTAGAGGCTGTAGGTGGTCAAGCGCAGATAGTTCTTGATGGTGGTATACAGCGAGGTACAGATGTGGTGAAGGCCATAGCTATGGGCGCAGATGCCGTGGCAATTGGCAAAATGCAAGGTTGGGGACTAGCAGCGGGAGGATCTGATGGCCTAACGAGAGTTCTGGAGATATTAGAAGAAGAAATACAAATTGCAATGGGCCTTATGGGGGTAACGGAAGTTTCCCAGTTAAATTCCAATTATGTTTGTGATGCATTACCTGTAATTTCATCCCATGAAATGAGTTCATGGGTTAATATGCCGGAGCCTAGAATTAGATAAAATCTAATTTTTTTCAGGATGTAATATTTTTCTTAGTCTGTTAACAAATAACCCTTTAGGTAAAGCTGCATTGCATCCAAGAGTAATGGCCATGTCCATCAGTTCAGTGTTTTCGTGAGGCCCATAGGCAACGATATTCAAGGTCTTATCGTTTTCAGGAATGGCTTTGAGAACTTCTATCCATATTTGGTTATCAAATTCCAGATCTATCAGAATGTTTTGTACATTGGCTGTATCTAAAACATCAATCGCATCAATAGCAGTGAGAGCTCTTTTGACTGACATTGTTGATCCTGCCGCAGCCTCTATTCTTGGTAAGAACATTAGGTTGTTAGAAATTAATAAAACTGTTGGTTTGTTATCCATACCTAGTCACTTTGTATTATCATTCTTCAATCATATGGATCCATAATACAGTAGGGGGAATCATGAAGATAACCGGATCGAAAATACATATCTTTTCATCCCAACACAAAAATGCCAAACGTAACTGGCTGATTGTCCGGTTGTTCACTGATGAAGGATTAGAAGGTATAGGTGAGTCCTCAATGTTATCTAATGAGCCTCTTGTTGAGTCTCTTCTAGAAGATTGGGTTCAAAATTATCTTATTGGTAAAGACCCAATGAGCGTGGAGCTTCATTGGACTCGTTTGTATCTGGATAATATGGATAAAGGCGGTAGGCTATTTTCAACAGCTTTATCTGGTATCGATATTGCCTTGTGGGACCTCAAGGGGAAAATTGCAAATACTCCACTATACAGTTTGCTTGGCGGTCCTTATCAGGAAAAAATACGAGTTTATGCCAATGGGTGGTACACGACGCCAGCTGCCCCTCAGTTGAATGCGGAGGAAGCGTTAAAAGTGGTTGAGATGGGCTACACAGCCATGAAATTTGACCCCTTTGGCAAGATAGCTCATGGAACTATTTCCCCAGAAGAAGCACAACTCGCTGAAGATCGTGTTGCTGCAGTTAGAGATGCGGTAGGTCCAAACATAGATATATTGGTTGAAGTACATGCAAGGTTTAATGTTTACACTGCAGTTGGATTAGCTCACCGATTAGAACAGTATCGACCGTTTTGGTTTGAAGAACCCGTGTCTCCTGAAAATGTGTCAGAAATGAAGCAAGTTCGTGATCGAATAAATATTCCAGTCGCAACAGGTGAAAAGCTTTATTTGAAGTTTCCATTTTTTGAATTGATTAAAAATGAAGCTATCGATATATTACAGCCAGACATATGTAATGCTGGAGGTATAACAGAACTTAAAAAAATATCTTCAATGGCAGAAGCTCAACATTTGATGATGGCGCCTCATAATACAAATTCTCCTGTTGGCACTTTAGCCAGTATGCATTTGGGATTAGCGATGTCCAATTTCCTTATACAGGAATATCATGCTGAATTTTATGAAGACCACTATTTTAATGTTGTAGATGGATTCAATAGGCAAGAGGGTGGGTACGTAACTCTTTCAGATAAACCAGGATTGGGTATATCTGTAAATGAGGAAATTTTAAACAAACACCCATACATACCGTTGGGGTTGTCTACTATGTCGCCTAGAGGTTCTGGTGACGTTTAAAAAGAGGAGGGCAGTCAAATGAAAATTCAAAATATCGAAACATTTCTTGTGGAGCGGTTTGTGATTGTCAGAGTCACCACAGATACCGGTATTCAAGGTATAGGGGAAGCTACTTTTTGGGCTATGCCAAAAGCGTCGGAAGCGGCAGTTACAGCATTCAAAGATGATTTGATTGGGATGGACCCTGCGAATGTCGACTTTATTTGGAACTATCTGCATAGGAAATACAGTTTCAGAGGTGGAGGAGCGATAGCAGCTGCTATAAGTGCGATAGACGTAGCTTTGTGGGATATCAAAGGGAAGAGACTTCAAGTGCCTGTATGGGATCTGTTGGGAGGGAAGTCCCGTCAAAAGGTTAGGGCTATCACAATGCAAGTGTCAGCAGGCACTCCCGATGAAGTGTCTCTTCAGGCGAAGAATGCAGTCGCTCAAGGGTTCACTGCTTTGAAATTCACGTCCTTACCGGAAGAATGGTGGCTTAAAAGTTACCCGGAGATGATTAGAGGTAGTTTGGGGTTATTGGAGGCTGTTCGGGAAACGGTGGGTTGGGATTTTGATATAGGTGTAGAAATACACCGGAATATGCTTCCTTCAGATGCAATGGTGTTTGCCGAAGGTGCCTCCAAGTACCTACCGTATTTTATTGAAGATCCAATTGCTCCAGACAGCGTTCTAGCTATGGCGGATCTTTCTGAAAAACTTAATGTACCCTTAGCTGTTGGAGAGCGCAATTCGGGAATTTGGGAATTCCGGGAGTATGCTCAACTTACAAAATGTCATTTCTTTAAGCCAGACGTTGGTTTAGCTGGAGGTATAACAGGGTTAAAGAAAATTGCCGCTATTGCAGAGTCCTATCATATTCGTGTAGCTCCTCATAATTTTCTTGGACCTGTTGCAACAGCAGCTTGCATTCAACTGGGTATAGCTGCGCCAAATTGGGACGTTTTAGAATTCTCTGATGAAACTGTTGGGGCTCGCAGAGCGATTGTGAAAAATCCAAATCGCATAGAAGATGGGTATTTTGTTACTTCTGAAGCACCTGGTATTGGAGTCGAATTGGATGAAGTAGCCATTAAAGAATATCCTTTTGAACAGCAAGGATTCCCACCACCAATACGGCCCGACGGGTCTATTGGATTGAGGTAATTTGTTATGGGGTCAAGGTTAGAAGGTAAAGTCGCTATTATTACCGGTGGAGGCAGTGGAATGGGAGAAGGACAGGCACGAGTTTTCGCGTCTGAGGGAGCTATTGTCGTGGTGGCTGACATTAATAATGAAAATTGTGGCACTGTTGCTGAAGAGATTAAAACGGTAGGGTTCAATGCGCTCCATTATCAACTGGATGTACGGGATCAACAGAACTGGCATGATTTAGTTTCTTACACTTTGGAAACATGTGGGAAAGTCGATATTTTGTGTAACAACGCCGGGATGAATTTTAGGACCGATTTTCATAGTCAAACTTACGATCAATATAGACAGATAATAGACGTTAATTTGGATGGCGTTTATAAGGGATGTAAAGCCGTTGGTGATGCGATGCGAAAAAATGGGAGAGGTTCAATACTGAACATTGGATCTTTAGCCTCGTCAAAGCATGGAGGTGGAACTGGTTATACAGTTAGCAAAACTGGCATTATTGCTTTGACGAAGAATGTTGCTTTAGCTTACGCAGCGGACAATATCCGGTGTAATGCCATATGTCCGGGACATGTGGATACGCCATTTATCAGAGAAGATTCTAAACACTCTCCTAATAATTGGAATACCACCATTGAAAATCCTGAAAATTACGCACGTCGATTGGAAACTATTCCGTTGGGGAGATTCCAGACTCCAGATGACGTAGCGAAATCAGCTTTATTTTTATGTAGCGAAGAGGCGTCCATGGTAACAGGTGCTGTTTTGAATGTAGATGGTGGAACTTCTTTACTTTGATTGTGAGGAGAATTAATGACCAGACTTTATCTGCACGAAGAGGAAGCTATTAGCTGTTACTATAGATGGCTTGATGCGTTTAACCTGAGGGATATAGAGGGAATGCTTAATGAAATGCATTTCCCTCACTGGAGAATTTCGGGGAATAATTCATTGCAGGTTTGGCAAACAGAGGATCAACAGAGAGAATTACATGATGGTATGACGGATAATCTTCAATTGGAAGGATGGGTCAGAACGATTAGTACGGGGTTGCGTGTTATACATTCGAGTAAAACCAAAGTACACATAGCTATGAGGCAGTCACGGTTAAATGAAGAATATAATGGTTTCGAGACTTTGTGGATAATGTGCCTTATTAAAGGGCGTTGGGGGGCCCAATTCAGATCATCGTTCTCAAACGGAGTTTCTGAGATAGGAGTACTAACTAAGTAGTTTTTTTCTTATACTAACCTGAGTTCCAAACCAACCACCCTGATAATATTGTCCATATGGTGGCGCACAATAGTAATTGTTTATCTGTAAATATCGCTTCCGCCGGAGATTCGCCTTTTCCATAGTGTTCGCAAATGTACCAGTAACGGAATAGACCATAAGCTACTAATGGCACAGTTATAATCAAATTTTCTTTCGAAGTAATTACAAACAAGCTGTAAAAAATTAAAGTCAGTGTTCCTGTAACTATGACCAAACGCCGAGTCAGGCCTAAAGAATAGTTTCTCAAAACCGCTCTCGTGGAACCTAACGGATTGTCAATAAGGTACAACTCATGTTTTCTTTTACTTATCGATATAAATAAAGCTACAGATAAAGTGGTAACGAACATCCATGGTGAAACAGGCACAGAAATAGCTATGGCCCCTGCATATACTCTGAGTACAAATCCTGCGGATACACAAATTACATCTATGAATGGGTAGTTCTTTAATAGAATGGAATAGCACACATTTAACAGTAGGTATCCCATTATTACGAGAATCAATCCCAATGACATGGCGAATGCAAGTAATATTACCAATATGAGAAACAAAAAGAGGCCGAGCAAAAATCCTTGGTTTTTGGATACTGTTTTTGACGCTAACGGGCGGCTCTTGGACTTTGTTGGATGATTTCTGTCTGCCTCAATATCTTTATAATCATTAAAGATGTAGGTAACAGAGGATGCGATACAAAATATTAATACTGCGTAGGCAGAATTTAATAGATCATTAGCATTGGTGAAAGAATGTGTAAATAATAATGGGGCAAGTACGAAAGAATTTTTCACCCACTGAGTGGGTCTTATTAGCTTTATTAGATCGACTTTAACCAAATTAAAGGGTTACTCATAGTGCGAAGCGGTTCTTTGTTGAATCTAGGGTTAAAGTATACAGTTTTCGCGATCATAGCGATTTCTATCAATATTTTTTTTCAGGAACTCACATATAATATTTATACAGGGCCTTTTGTATTAGAAGCCTCCATGGTTTGTGGGGTTTTTGTAGGATTCTTAACCAAATACTACTTGGATCGCAAATATATATTCTTTTATCGTTTCATCAGTTTAAGGGATGACTTTAAAATTCTTTTTTTGTATATACTCATGAGTGGTTTGTCCACGTTGATATTTTGGGCTTTCGAATTAAGCTTTGATTGGTTGTTTGAGGCGAGGTATATGAGGTACGTCGGGGCTATCATAGGATTATCCATTGGATACGGTCTTAAGTACATTCTTGATAAACAATTTGTTTTCGTCAGAGGGGATTAGATGAAAGTTAGTGGGTGGGGAAATTATCCAAATATTTCATGTCGGTTATACCAACCAGATTCAATTGATGAAATATTGGATTTCATATCTGATGGTTCGGTTTCACCTTTGATATCTAGAGGGATGGGGCGGAGCTATGGTGATAGTGCCTTGTCTGAGAATATTCTCAGCCATACCAGAATCAAAAGTATATCCGACATAGACCCTAACAATGGTGAATTACTTTGTTCAGCGGGGATCACCCTTAAAGAAATATTGGATTTATATGGATGTGATGGGTGGTTTCTTCCGGTCACCCCTGGTACGAAACATGTGACCGTTGGCGGCGCTGTTGCTTCAGACGTTCATGGCAAAAACCATCATGTTGCTGGATCTTTTAGTGAATACGTGGAATCAATAAAGGTTCTAACTGTGAAAGAGGGATTGGTGGAGTGCTCTCGCGAAATCAACTCTGAATTATTTAGAGCGACATGTGGTGGAATGGGGTTGACTGGTATCATAGTTGAGGTAAAACTCAGGTTGAATAAAGTAGAGAGCTCTTTCATAGAGCAAAAAACATGTAANTCAGCAAACTTGTTNGAAACATTTCAACTACTAGAGTCACATAAAGAATATACTTATTCAGTAGCATGGGTGGATTGNTTAGCAAAAGGAGCGTCTAGAGGTCGTTCTGTTGTTACATTTGGCGAACACTTAAGTGACGAAGTATTTGTTCCAATTCCAGAAACTAAAATCAATGTTCCATTTAATGTTCCAGATTTTGTTATGAATAAATATTCTGTTAAAGCGTTTAATAAAATATATTATTCAAAAATTACTTCATCGATGGAAACCCGAAATGTGCATTTTGATTCCTTTTTTTATCCTTTAGATAAAGTNGATAATTGGTATCGTCTTTATGGCAGAAATGGATTTCTCCAATATCAATTTGTGGTGCCATCTNAACAGGCTTTTTNTGTNTTTGANGAGATTTTAATGTTGTGTACTAAATTAGGTATATTGCCGTATTTAGCCGTAATGAANGAGCTTGGCGCATGCAATAACAATTATTTAAGTTTTCCTAAAAGTGGTATGACTCTTTCGTTGGACTTCAAAATCAGTAGAAGCTTGTTTCCACTTTTGGATAGATTTGACTCCTTGGTTGTTTCAAATGGCGGAAGAGTGTATTTGGCGAAAGATTCAAGAATGTCAGAAGTTATATTTAAACAAGGATATCCCGGTTGGGAACTGTTTGCAGCGGTTAGAGAAAGATACGGTGCTGACGAGATGCTCCATTCTTTGCAATCCAGAAGGATTGGGTTATGAGAGACATAAAAGGGGTCGTAGTATTTGGGGCTACATCCTCTATAGCGACAGCGGTCTTAAAGTATTATGCTACCCGAAGTTACGAAATGTTTTTAGTTGGTCGAGATAGGCATAAACTTCAGAAAATAGCTGACGATATGTTAACTATTGGAGCTAAGACAGTTTATACGGATTCAATGGATTTTACTAAGCATGACGACTTTACTGCAGTAGTTAATAAAGCTTTTTGTAAATTAACTAATGTCGATGTTGTTTTGGTCGCCCACGGAACATTACCTGAAAACAATTTGCTGCAATCGAAATCCTCCGAAACATGGGATCAGATTAAAATAAATGTAGTTAGTACGATATCAATACTCAATGAGGTTGCAAGTAAATTGGAACGGCAAGACGAAGGAACAATCGCCGTGATCACTAGCGTNGCTGGAGANAGATTGAGNGCATCAAATTATTTCTACGGNGCNATGAAAAAAATGATTTCTGTTTACCTGGATAATCTTAGGATGAAATTTTATATGACGGGGATTAANGTCATTGATTTGAAACCAGGTCCTGTTGACACTCCGATGAACAATAGGGTCAAGAGCGGGTTCTTATGCTCNAAGCCGGAGGATGTAGCTAAAGATGTTGTTGAAGCAATTGATTCTGGCGTAAAGGAAAAATATATACCTGGGCGCTGGAAGTGGATAATGATAATTATTAAATTAATTCCTAATCCTATTTTCAGGAAATTAAGGATTTGAGATNGCCCTTGGTGACCAATTANTGGCGTGGTACCAAGGGCCGTTTGCTCAATTCACCNGTATTTGTTGTCGTGGTTCTGGATCTGAGATTGGGAGAGTCACTTTGAGTATACCGTCTTTGTAGCTAGATTTTACATCCTTAGACATTATTTCTTGAGGTATNTTTATGACGCGCCTAGACTTTGTNGAAGGTATTTCTTTAATTAGGTAGCTNCGGTTATTGTGTTCCTCATCACTATCGGCTAATTCAATGCAAAGGTTGTTTTTTACAATTTCTACATTTATTTTATCTTTTTGAGCTCCTGGTAATTGAGCAGTCACATAAAGATTTTCTTTGTCGGAATACATGTCTATAGGGAATCCTGTATTCGTGTNTCGATACAGCATTTTGTTACTTCTCGGAGATGCGTTCTGATTAATAAAACTGTCGATGTAATTATTTACCAGACGTGGCAAGTGTTGTTTATTGTTGATATATNCGATTCTTTGAAGCATGGCTACTACTCCTTTTAGNATNTAGTTAATGANATGNANGTATCATAAACNTTGATACNNTNTGTGTCAAGTATATTTACTGATATCGTATTATTATGTCTTTTATAATGATATAAAGACTAAATTATCCAATTGATATACCATGGCAAATAGAGGTTCTAAATAGACATATAGGAGTAGAAATAATGTTTCACATAAAGAGGGTATTTAAGGCCCAACCAGGGCAAGCTAGAAAGGTAGCTACTTTGGCATACCGTGCTGCAGAAGCATACAATCAGGCAGGTATGCGTGGTGATTTTTCAGTTTATTTTAACCCTGGAACGACTCCTGGCGAGAAGAATATAGTAGTATTGCAATGGACTGACGATGCTTTGAGATCTGTGATGAGGGGTGATAACGATATTCCTGATAAATCTTTGGAGATGTGGAGANAACTAATGGCCCATACTGAAGATAATTGGATAGAAATAAATGAATTNCTTACCCCTGATAAAATGCTTGATTAACGAAACCAGATAGCTATNAATAGTAGNGATTTAGATAGATAGCCGTANAACTGTNGCACTTGCATGTTGGATTTTCAGTGTTAGCATTNCTTTTTAAGTTATTTATCTAGTTTTATCACTAAGGAGTATCCGATGGCTCAATATATGGTTGTACATTCTCTTAAGGTTTCTGCTGATCAATTCTCTCAGGCTATGGCAGATGATTCTATGCCAGAATTCGCTAAAGCTATGTTTGCTGGCGAAACTCCAGCTAAATGCCTTAAAAGTTGGAATCCCATTCCATATGGAAACACAGACACATTTATATGTTTGTGGGAGGCTGATAAAGAAGAAGATATTGAAGCCACTCTTGGACCTGACATGCTATCGTTAATAACCTGTGATCCGATGGAAGTAGATGAAATAGATTGGGCTCAAATAGCNGCGTCTTAAAACCATTAAATTTTTTGGAATGCNCAATCAGATTGTGTGCTTTTAGATTGNGGGTTGTCGGATTTTATTGACCCTTTGGGAGTAGCGGATTATATTCTTTCTATGTAATTGATAAGAGAGGTCACTATGAGAAATGGTCCACTTATAACCAAAATAGAGGCAATTCANCATGAGTACTCATTGGAGAATGTAGGGAAAGACTACAACANCTTCAACATGGTTTATGAACCAGGATCAGCATTGGATCAAGCGAGTACTATTTTGAGGATTCACACGGATTTAGGAATCGTTGGTGAATATGCAGGTGTTATTGGGCCAGCCTTGGCTGAAGTNAGGAACCTTGCGGGTTACTTACTTGGGAAAGATGCACTAGCTAGGGAGTTTATATATAACGATTTAAAACGTGCCTCGCGTCAATGGGCAGGACTTGGGTTAGGCGTGATAGATATTTGCCTGTGGGATATTGCTGGTAAATTTTATGATGAACCTCTTTATCGTTTACTGGGAGGGGAGAANCGACCTTTACGGGCTTACGCCTCTACTCTTCATGGTGATGAAAACGGAGGNTTGACGACACCAGCCCATTTTGCAGAATTCACACAACAATGTGTGGATATGGGATATAAGTCATTTAAGGTCCATGGTTGGGGGTTAGCCCGAGATAANATTGATCGGGAAGTTGAAAACGTTCTCAATTTGGGCTCAAAGTTTGGAGATAAGCTAGATCTTTTGATTGATCCTGCTTGTGAAGTGAAGAATTTTGGAGACGCATTGAAGTTGGGACGAGCTTGTGATGAGGCTAATTTTTTCTGGCTGGAGGACCCGTTTCAAGACGGTGGGGTGTCACAATTTGCACATCGCAAGCTTCGGCAAATGATCAAGACCCCAATTTTGCAGACGGAACATATCAGATTGTTGGAGCAGCATGTTGATTTTATAGTTGCTGACGCTACAGATTATGTTAGNTGTGGNGCNCATGAAGATGGAGGTATTACAGGAGCTATGAAAATAGCACATGCTTCGGAAGGATTCGGCCTAGATGTTGAATTGCATGGACCTGGGCCAGTACACAGGCACGTAATGTCGGCAATAAGGAATACAAACTTTTTTGAAGTTGGATTAGTTCACCCTAATGTAGACACCATATGGCCACCAATCTATGAGGATTATCATGACAACTTGGATTGCATCGATTCTGAAGGTAATGTTTATGCACCGGATGGGCCAGGAATAGGAGTTAACCTTAATTGGGATTGGATAAACCATCACAAAGTTGCTGAGGAAGTAATAGCTTAATGGTAAATGCGCTTATATCAAGGCTTGACCCCAATTATCCATATAAGCGACTTCTGAAATAGGTTGTCTTTTGGGNTCAGACCATCTCCCTTTCGATGGATAGCCCAGAGGGATTAACGCCATCGTCATGGCATCGTTAGGTATTCCCAATAGTCGTTTCACGTCGTNTTCATGACCTGAATATAAGGTAGTTAACGTGGCTCCTATGCCATATGCCCTAGCCGCTAGCATCAAATGTTGGACAGCACCATAAATTGATGCCCCTGCTCGCGGGTTTTTGGAGGTCGCCGCATNTCTCAGTATTGCGATGATCCATACCGGAGCATGTTGGATGTTGTTTGCAAGATGTTCTGCACTGAGAAAATTCCTCGGTCCTAAAGAGTCTGATTCATCTGTTTTGTTAAGTATTTTACTTTTCCGTACACCGTAAGCTGANTCCCATCCTTCTCTATACCATTCTGATATCTGAGCCTTTTTAAGTTTGTCTTTTAANACAAGCCAACCCCAACCTTGATTGTTTCCTCCGGACGGGGCACGTATTGCAGCATTTAACAGGTCTATTATAATTTCGTCTGGAATGGATTCTTCTGATAGATATCTCCTAGCGGGAGTAGAATGAAGAGCGTCCATTANCCCTATGTCTTTCGGTGTGTTTTTATTCATAAATAACCTGCTTTACTTTCGTTTTATGTTTCTGGATTATCATAAGTTTAGGAATTACTAGTTGATGTTTTTGCCAGATTTAACTCGGAGTTTTAGTATCTTAGTTTCGTCAAGAAGGCGCTGTTCGGTTATGGAAGTAGGTCTGTTCGGGGAATGTATAAGTTTGTATTCAAGGTCATTTAATTGGGATAAAGCATGANTTTTGCACAACTGTCTGCCCTGTATTTCGTAGATATGGCCATTTTTGTCACAACAATCTTTGTCATCTNGCAACTTATTAATCNNGTNGTATTGACATTGTATTGATTNTGACATGCTAAGTTCCCAATATTTTTTGATTAACTCTTNAGCTAGTATTTTTAGATGCGGATTTTCTCTAAACTATTAAGCTTTTGTTAGNTTCCCTGAGTTTAATNGAACCGGTGTTTTTCATTGCATTGCGCCGTTAAGGTTCTATGATAATTTTGACTTGCTCCCGCGGCTCATACAAACTTTCAAATGCTCCCTGTATATTATCAAGTGCCACGAAGCTAGCATCTGATAATAGAGGATAAAGGGATATTTCTTTTTTTCTAATTAATTCTAACGCTTCTAACCAATCTGAAGGACTTTTGCTGGCCGATGTTTGTAAGTTCACTTCTCTTCCGATCCATTCAACCGGAGTTACTTCAACTGGCTCCCAAGGTATCGCTACCAAGACTACTTGGCCATGTCTTTTTGTCATCGTTAAAGCCTGATCGAGGGTGCCCTTTGNCGCTGCACATTCAAACACAATATCAGGTCCTATGCCNTTAGTTTCAGAAACGAGTCTGTCAACAGGGTTTACTTTTATGGGATCTATAACTAAATCAGCTCCCAGTTGAATCGCGACTTCCCTTCTTGCTGGGGATGGTTCAGATACTAAAATGGAACCAGCACCAGCGGCTTTCGCCACTTGCATGCATAATAGGCCAATTGGTCCAGCTCCTATTATTGCGACTGAATCTCCCAACNGCATTTGAGAATTCCTTATTGCCCTCACAGCTATAGCAACAGGCTCACACATAGCCGCTTCCTCATCGGAGACATTTTCTGGTATAAGCATTGGCTCCCATGCCTCCAGCCTTACAAATTCTGCATAGGCCCCATTCGTTCCCATTCTTGGGAGGCTATCACGATAACTATACCTTGGGTCACCGGTAATCCCATAGGGAACTCCTATGGGGGAATCTCCACCTCCACCTATAACTCTGTCTCCAACCTTCCACTGGTCAACGTCTTTTCCTACCTCAACAACAATTCCGCAATATTCATGTCCAATAATTGAGTTTGGTAATAGCACATCGTACATCACNGTNTGNACGTCCGTACCGCAAATTGCGCAATACTTGACCTTAACGAGCACTTGATTAGGACTTATTTCAGGTACCGGGATATCTTCAATGGAGAAAATTTTGTTCCCTTTGTAAACTGCGGCTTTCATTTATGGTTCCTTTATAATTAATATTAGTNTATCGTTTATTTCTGCATGGTTTTAATAACATCTGATATGGTTTCTAGGGTTGTTAACACGTCTTCTTTGGAATGAGACTCTGATATAAACCATATTCCTCTGCCATTTATTCTGATTCCTTTCATTCTCATTAANGATACAAATTTGGCATAACGTTCCTGATTGGTATTTTCAACATGTGATCGGTAATCATGCACCTCTTTTCCGTCTGTGAAGCTTACTGCGAAAACTGAGCCCAGTCCTTGGATTAACATGCCTGCTTCTAGTTCTGAATTTATCTTCCTAATACCTTCCATCAGCATGGTTCCTATGGCATTTATTTTGTCATTGACCCTTATTGANGGATCAGAAAGACGATTCATAGCCGCTTTTGTAGCAGCCATCGACATGATGTTGGCATTTAATGTTCCAGAATGAGTTACTGTTCCATTTCCTATGAGTGACATGATTTCTTTTTTTCCGCTTATCATCGATACTGGAAATCCTCCCCCTACAGCTTTTGCATATGTTGCTAAATCAGCCTTTAAATCGAAGAATGCTTGAGCACCTCCGGCATTCACTCTAAATCCAGTAATTACTTCATCGAAAATCAATAATGACCCGTTTTTATCACAAGAGTTCCTAAGATGATTTAAATATCCAGGTTTTGGCATTATGCAGTTTGTGTTGCACATAATGGGCTCGGTAATAATCCCAGCTATTTGGTCACCGTAATCTGCGAAAGCCTTNTCAACCACCTTAAAATTATTCCATGGAAGGATGATTAACCCAGAGCCTGAATTTTCAGCGATGCCATCACTCATTGGTTCAATTTTGACCCCCCCCTCTNTATTTTTAGTTGCAGGAGGGGCCGCTGTGTTGAAGAAANCACTATCTGACCATCCGTGATAGTGGCCTTCAAATTTAATGATTTTATTTCTTTTTGTGTATGCCCTAGTTAGGCGAAGTGCTGCTTCTACAGCTTCGGTTCCTGAGCTAGCAAATCGGACCAGTTCTGCGTTAGGAATCATTTTTTGCACAGCTTCAGCGGCTTCAATTTCTATTTCGTGTTGCCCTTGAAATATTTGGCCATACATGGATGCCTNTGTAACNGCATCAAGAATAAATTTAGGAGAATGTCCAAATATAGTGGGGCCCCCTCCGAGCATATAATCAATATATTCGTTTCCATCAACGTCTATGATTTTGCTACCATGGNCTTCTTTGTAAAANAAAGGGTGTGGAGTTTCCGAAAGGCGTACGTTAGAGTTTACTCCCCCTGCTAGAGATTTCAGTGCTCTTTCGTACAGTTCTCCACTTTTACTCAATGATNCGGTTTTTGNGCTATTATTTTTCTTATATTGCATATAGACACCTGTTGGATCTTAAAATTCTTAAAGCTAAACTGAGGGTAGCATAAAATGAAAATCGCCATTTTAGGCCTTTATCANGAGACTAACACTTTTTCAAANGTAAGAGCTGATTATGATGCTTTTGAGATTTATAGAGGTCACGAAATTATTGACCAATATATAGATTCTCATTCCACTAATGCAGGATTCCTACAGCTTGAAGAATATCCTGAGGTACAGGTAGTTCCATTGGTTTTTGCTATAACCGGGCCAATAGGAACTATTACTAGAGAAGCGTATGAATCTATTAATGAGGAGATGTTATCCAAACTTACTTCATTAGGCCCATGGGATGGAGTTTTACTGTCCCTTCATGGGGCAGCTGTTTCAGAAGACTACCCTGATGCGGACGGTGAAACGTCATATAGGGTTCGANCATTGTTAGGNCCNGATGTGAAAATTGGCATGAGCNTAGACATGCATGCNAATNTGTCACAAAAAATGGTCGACAACGTAGACATTATNACCGTGTATAGAACNAATCCTCATCTTGATGCTAAGNCAAGNGCATTTGAATGTGGGAAAATGATTATTGAAGCTATAAAAGGTAATATAAATCCTNTTATGTGGTTAGAAACACCACCAGTAGTCATAAATATTGTGAAGCAATTCACTGATGAAGAGCCAATGAAGTCCTTAATGGAAAAACTGGATGAGACACTTTCTTGTCCCAATATCATCCACGGAAGTGTTGCGGAAGGATACCCATATGCCGATGTTGAAGAAATGGGAATGAGTTTTCTATCAATTGCTGACAATGATATTAAATCAGCTCAATCTGCATCGAGGTGGATGGCGGAACAAGCTTGGGAGATTAAAGAGGAATTTATTGGTTCAACTCCTTCTGTATTAGAGGCACTATCTTATGCGGATAGGAATTATTCTGATATTGATGGTCGCCCTTATGTATTGATGGATGTTGGGGATAATATAGGGGCAGGTAGTAGCGCTGATTCTACTTATTTACTGTCAGCCGCTCAGGAATTGGGGATTAAAGGATTTTTACAGACGTTATATGATCCTGAAGCGGTTAAAGATTGCGCTTCAAAGGGAGTGGGCAGCCAAGTTTCATTGTTTGTTGGAGGCAAAACGGATGAAATGCACGGAAGTCCAGTTGCGGTAAGTGGTATAGTCAGAATTTTGTTTCATGGTAAATTTGAAGATGTACGCCCCACTCATGGAGGGTTTAAGCATTATGACGGTGGATTAACTGCAGTTGTTGATACTGAAGATCAACACACTCTCGTGTTGACTAGTATAAGATGTGGAAACACCAGCAGGGAACAGATGTATTCAGTAGGTGTTGACCCAGAGAAATACCGTATCGTTGTCGCGAAAGGTGTAGTGTCCCCCCGTCCCGCATATCAGCCGATCGCGAAGGAAATCATTCTGGTAAACACTCCAGGGGTCACCACTTCAGATTTATCTTTTTTTGAATATAAAAGAAGGCGCTCAAACTTGTATCCGTTTGATAAGGCAGCTAGCTATCCTTCTATAGAATAGCTCTATACTATGCAGGCGGATCTTCTTGAAATAAAGTAACACCCATATCTAAATATTTGCCTCGTTCCTCTGGCTTGGTTCCCGTACCCATCGCGAGACCGATGCCTGTGCCATCTAGTTGTGCTGCCACATTACGCATACAGTCGTCAACGCTTGCTAAAGGATATCCTTCGTGTCCTTCCATGTTGAAGGAGAGGTCATTAGGACCAAAGGTAACCACACTCACTCCAGGTTTCACTAATTTCCTAACGTTGGTTACAGCTTCAACTGATTCAACTTGAATTCCAAGAATTACATATTCGTTCCACCATTTCGCATATTCAAGACGGTTCATGCCTTTTGCCGCTCCGCGTAGACCCCTTCGTGCTTCTCCTCCCCAGCTTCGACGTCCGGCTTGGGGATAATAGGAGTAAGCAACAGCATCTTCGACTGTTTTTTCTTCCATGACTTCAGGAACTAAGACAGCACTGCAGCCTAAATCCATGTATCTGCCTACCAAATATGCATGCTGTGTGTGTGGTATGCGAAGTTGAACGTCGATGCCTAATTCTTCAGCAATGGTACAGTAGGATACTAAAGATTCTTCACTAAAAGCTGTGTGTTGTCCGTCAATCCATATATAGTCATAGCGACCTGTTTCCCAAATTTCAGCTAACTCACTTTTTGTAGTATTCAGTGACCCTCGCAAGGCGACCAATACTTCTCCTGAACGTATGCGTTGCCTTAAAGTATTTTCTTTAGTCATGTTCAACTCCTAAATCAACATTAAAACTATGTAACGAGTGATTTTCATAATGGTAACTTTGAAAAGTCAACGGTACAAGGTCATGTCGAATAATTAAAATTAAAATTACGTTTATTGTTATTTGTGTACATTATAATAAAATGACGAAATCTGAGATCTACGGTTGAAGAGTATTTTTGGTCGAATTACATGATTTGTTAGTACATGATAACAATTATTCATGAAAGTAAATTCTGCTCGAGTCACGAAATCATGGTGAGCCGGCTGGGATTCGAACCCAGGACACTCGGATTAAAAGTCCGATGCTCTGCCAGACTGAGCTACCGGCCCATGATTTATCACAAAGTACAATTGTATTGCCGGAAAGGGAACCTTTCAATACGGTAAATACGAACATCACTTCAAATCCCCCTGTTTCAAAGGAGCAACCGCACACAAAGATGACCAATATTTGAACCAATATCTTCCGACTAAATGCTCATTTGATATTGATCCCCAAGAACGTGAATCATTGCTGGCGGCCCTATTATCACCCAGAACGAAATAGTTTTCTGCCTGAATAATACTTGGACCCCAATTGGAGGATGATTTTAGAGGATTTAGGTAAGGTTCGTTAATTTCTTTACCATTTACAAATACTATCCCGTTTTTTATTTCTATTTGATCTCCGGGGATACCAATAATCCGTTTCACGAAATGTCGCTTTGGGTCTTTTGGATATCTAAAGACAACTATTTCACCTTTTTTTGGAGGGTGAAATAAGAACAAAATATTCCCCTGGTGCTTGTCAAGACTAGTGAAGTACTTAGAGATCTTTGTTGTATCAAATCGACTGTAAACTAGTTTATTTGATAAGACACATTCGCCTTCGCTTAATGTTGGGTTCATACTAGAACCCTCCACTTGGTAATTTTGGATTGATACATGCAAACATATAAATATGAAGGCCGCTAGAATTATAGTTTCGATGAATTCTCGGTATAAATTTCTTTTCCGTGGGAATAAATGCATTATAAAACGCCGTAAGAATGACTGGTGAGTGCTATAAACTTTTTTAACTGTATTGAATACTTGAGGATATATTTATTAAAACAAGTTACTATTATAGAACTTTGATCACATACTTAAAATTTTATTAGGAATTACTAATTGGTTCAAAAAATTAATTGGACATATTTTTTGGGGTTTGTTTTTTTTACCGCAGTATTAGTTTCTTGCGATAAATTGCCGTTTTCTGGCGAAGAAAACACCCAAGAAACTGCTACAGACCAGAAAGTTTTGGAACCTGTATACACTCCTGCCCCCAGCAATTCCAATATCACTCCTCAGACTATGAATAATTCAGTGGATCGAGGTGTTTTCAATGGGGATAATAATAGCCGCGGGATAATTGTAAATGGAACAGGTTTGATCACTGTAGTCCCTGATGTTGCCATACTGTCTATAGGGGTTGAAGTGTTTTCGTCTACTGTTAAAGAGGCCCGGGGGGTCGCCGCGGAAGCTATGGATGATGTAATTGAGGCTGTGAAGGGAGAAGGAGTTTTATCTAAAGATATAGAGACAACTAAGTTTAGTATTTATCCAAGATATAACTATGAAGAAATTGAGGTGGATGGTAGGAGGATTGGCCAGCAGGTGCTCACAGGATATGCTGTTAGTAATGTAGCCCAAATAAAAATAATGAACATTGAAAAGGTTGGCACGATAATTGATGAAGCTTCTGAATCCGGTGGGAATTATTCACGTATAAATGGGATTGACTTCATTGTTAATGATCCGAGTCCGTTGATGAAAGGGTTACGACAAAATGCTGTTGAAAATGCTGTTGAAAAAGCTGCCCAATACGCTGTTTTGACAGGAGTTTCTCTTGGGGAATTGATATCTCTAAATGAAGTGTCTTCACCTCAGCCGATGGCACAGGCAGAAGGGGCATATGGAATGAGAGCGATGTCTTCGAGCGTGGGCTCACAAATATCACCAGGAGAGAACATATTGGAACTAACAGTAGTGGCCAAATTTTCAATTGAATAGTTGAAGGGGGAAATTTTGTTCTGTATTTAAATCCCAATGCTAGGTTGATAGAATTCTTTTGAGTGCCACTTATCTGTTTTACGGTTCATTTCATTCAAATATGTGGGGAGAATGTTGATGGTTTTGAGTGATCATACAATTAAAGAAGAAATTAAAGCAGGCAGAATTGTTGTGGACCCTTTGGGGAAAAATGCGATTCAGCCTGCTAGTGTGGATGTTCATCTAGATAAAAGTTTTCTGGTGTTCAGGAATTCCAGACTACCATATATCGACATTAGAAAAGACTTAGAGGATTTAACAGAGAAAGTAGAAGTATCTGAAAATGTGCCGTTCATGTTACATCCCGGCGAATTTGTTTTGGGTAGCACCCTAGAACACATAGAATTGCCGATCGATTTGGTTGCTCGGGTTGAAGGTAAAAGTTCTCTAGGCAGGTTGGGTCTGTTAATTCATTCAACGGCTGGGTATGTGGACCCTGGGTTCAAGGGACATTTGACATTAGAGTTGAGTAATGTGTCTAATTTGCCTATTACTCTTTACTACGGAATGAAGATTGGACAGTTATCGTACGTCCGTTTGTCTACACCTGCAGACATTCCTTATGGTTCTCCCCAGTTGGGAAGTAAATACCAAGGACAGTCGGTGCCTACAGCCAGCAAAATACATCAAGATTACGAGAGTTAAGTATTGTATGGATTTCATGCAGCATGCTCTCGCTGTTGGTAAGAAAGCACGAGGGATTTCAAATCCTAATCCCCCAGTTGGAGCTGTTGTTGTAGCTGATGGAGTTATAGTGGGTGAAGGTTGTACTGGCCCTGCTGGAGGTCCCCATGCTGAGATTAAAGCTTTGAGGGATTCTGGGTCGATGGCATATGGGGCTTCTATTTATGTGACTTTAGAACCTTGTTGTCACATTGGAAGAACAGGTCCTTGTACAGACGCGATAATAAATTCCGGAATTTCAGAGGTACATGTGGCTGTCGTAGATCCTGATGTCAGAGTTGGTGGCAAAGGTATATCTATATTACGCGAACGTGGTATTAAGGTTGTGGTAGGCGAACATGAGAAACAAGCCGAATTGGATTTGGAAGCCCATATAAAATTATCGACTACCGATCTTCCTTTTATAACTGTAAAGTTCGCGGTAAGTTTAGATGGAAAAATTGCCACAAGATCTGGTAATTCACAGTGGATAACAAACACGTTGTCAAGACAAAAATCTCATGTGATGCGAATGGAAAATGACGCTGTTATGGTGGGAATTAATACAGTTTTGATGGACGATCCAAAATTGACTGCGCGTGGAAAGGCTTATTCTGAGTCCGCTAGACAACCTACCAGAATAATTGTGGATTCCAATTTCAGAACACCTGTCAATAGTTCTATGTTCAAAGAGCGGGGCCAAACGATAATTACAGGTGTTTTTGAGAATGAACCGTTGGTCTATCCTACTGGCGTGAAAACCTATTTCTGTTCTGACAGTGGCGGTAGAGTGGACCTTAAATCTATGTTGAAAGAAATTGGTAAAGAGCCGATTTCATCTATATTAGTGGAGGGTGGAGGAGAATTAATTGGTAGTCTATTTGATCTTGGATTAGTCGATAAAGTGGTGGCTTTTATAGCTCCCGTAGTTATTGGTGGTGAGGATTCACCAAATGCAGTAAAAGGACAGGGAGCCTTAGACATGTCTGCCATTTACAGGCTTTGCGATGTTAAAACTGAATCACTCGGCACAGATATGATGGTAAGTGGATATTGTGAATGAGGTTATTATGTTTACTGGATTAGTTGAAGAATTAGGAACCGTTACTGAGGTTGGGCGAGACGGTATTAAGCTGCAGGCTGACTTGGTTCTAGAAGATCTTGGCGTGAAGGATAGTATTTGTGTCAACGGAGCTTGCTTAACAGTCACAAATTTAACTGGTGGGCAAATACAGGTAGACATAGTACCGGAAACGTTCAGGAGGACTAATCTAGGTACTTTAACTGTTGGCGAGCACGTGAATCTTGAAAGAGCTACTAAATTGAATTCTAGAATGGGCGGTCATATTGTTCAGGGGCATGTAGATGGGATGGCTAACATAACTAGAGTGGATGATGATGACGGAGCTATATTGATGTATTTTCAGGTGGATGAAAGCTTGTCAAAGTATATCGTTGAGAAAGGCTTTGTATGCGTGGACGGAACAAGCTTAACGGTTGTAAACTGTGAGGAAAATTCGTTTTGTATAACACTAATTCCGTATACACGCGCTAATACTGTTTTAGGATCTAAGAAAGCTGGGGATATTGTAAATATAGAGACGGACATAATTGCGAAATATGTGGAAAAGTTAACATATTTTTATGATAATAAGTCGAAAAAATAGATCAGCGGGGTATTTATGCCTTTATCCAGTATTGAAGATGCCATAGAAGATATAAAAGCTGGGCGTATGGTCATTGTGGTCGATGATGAAGATAGGGAAAATGAAGGGGATCTGACTATGGCAGCTGAAATGGTCGATGCCGATGACATAAATTTCATGGCTACCTACGGTCGAGGATTGATTTGTGTTCCCATGTTAGGTGAAGCTCTCGATCGGCTTAATTTACCCCTCATGGTTCAACAAAACACAGCACCTATGACAACAGCTTTCACGGTTTCTGTCGACGTATTGACTGGAGCGACAACGGGGATTTCAGCCCAAGATAGAGCAACCACAATCAAGGCGCTTGTTGATGAAAATACACAACCAGATGATCTTGGAAGACCTGGCCATATATTTCCTTTGCGCTATGTGGAAGGTGGGGTCTTAAAACGAACAGGCCAGACAGAAGCCTCGGTAGATTTATGTAGGTTGGCGGGGTTAAAAGAAGCGGCAGTGATTTGTGAGATTATGGCGGATGATGGGACCATGGCTAGAATGACAGCTCTCAATGAGTTTTCTGAGAAACATGACATAAAAATAGTTTCCGTTGCTGATTTAATTGCGTATAGACGGCGTCATGAAAGATTGATAGAACGAGTTGCAGAGGCAAGAGTTCCCACTCAATATGGGGAATTTACAGCGATATCTTATGCAAGTTTGGTTGATGTCTATGAACATGTTGCTTTTGTAAAGGGTGATATAACCCCAGACGATCCTGTTTTAGTCAGGGTACACAGTGAATGTCTTACGGGTGATGTTTTTGGAAGTACAAGGTGTGATTGCGGAGATCAGGTTTCTCTGGCCCTCTCGGCAATTGAGGACGAAGGGAAAGGAGTATTGTTGTATATGAGGCAGGAGGGTCGTGGGATAGGAATACATAACAAGCTAAAGGCTTATGCTTTACAAGATCAAGGCTATGACACCGTGGACGCAAATGTGATGCTAGGGTTTTCACCTGATCCAAGGCAATACGGTGTGGGTGCACAAATATTGGAAGATATCGGCGTAAAAAAGATGAAGTTGCTCACTAATAATCCAACGAAAAGAGTTGGCTTAGAAGGGTTTGGACTTGAAGTCGTGGAGCGAGTGTCTATAGTCGCTGACTACAGGCCAGACAATGTTGAATATATGGAGACAAAACGAACTAGGATGGGGCACATATTAGAACCGATTGATGAAGAAGGCGGCAAAGATTAATTATGAGTAAGGAAATTAAATCAGACGGTGATGGGTCTAATATAAGAATTGGGATAGTAGTTGCTGAATATAATGAATTCATTACATTTAAATTACTAGAGGGAGCTGAGCAAACCCTGTTGGGGAATGGGGTTTCTGAAAATGATATATGTGTATCTTATGTGCCAGGATCATTTGAGATTCCAGTTGTTGCAAATAAAATGGCATCTTCCGGGAAATATGATGCCATCATTTGTTTAGGGGCAGTTATAAAAGGGGAGACTGATCACTATGATTATGTGTCGGAGGGAGCGGCCCATGGTATAGCTAGAATTGCTTTGGATACTGGTGTTCCCGTAATGTTTGGGGTATTGACGACACATAATGTAGAACAGGCAATTGATAGATGTGGTGGTAGTAAAGGAAATGAAGGTTCTGCATGTGCCTTGGCGGCCATTCAGACAGTAAACGTATTGAAGCAAAATTAACCTGGATAGATTTATTTTATTGACAAAACGGTTAATGTTGCTGATAGCAGTCAGGTTTTATGGCAACTAAAGAAACGATACAAATTCTCATTGAAGGATTGTATTCAGGTAATAAACGTAGTTTGTCAAAGCTAATAAGTTTTGTGGAACTCGGAGATAAACATTCTGAAAAGATTTATTCTTCTGTAAAAGACAGGCTCGGTAAAGCCATGGTAATTGGGTTGACTGGGCCTCCCGGTGCGGGTAAGAGCACATTGTCAAGTTCTCTGGTTAGTACTTACCGAAAGAAAAGCAAATCTATAGGTGTTTTAGCTTTTGATCCGAATAGTCCTTTTACGGGAGGAGCGGTTTTAGGGGATAGGGTCCGGATGCAGGAGCATTATCTTGATAGTGATGTATTCATTCGAAGTTTCAGTAATAGAGGTGCTTCGGGAGGATTGGCACCGGTGGCGTATGACGCTATTAATTTGTTAGATGCTTTTGGGTTTGATGTGATATTGGTTGAGACGGTTGGAGTAGGTCAGACGGAATTGGATGTCATCAATGTGGTGGATATTGTTTTGGGAGTGGTTGTGCCTGAAGGTGGGGATTCTGTTCAAAGCATGAAGGCTGGGTTAATGGAAATTGCAGATGTATTTGTTGTAAACAAATCTGATAGACCAGGGGCAGACCGAATGGTAGCCAACATAAAATCCACCATGACCCTATTACAAAATGAAGATGTAAAAATTTTGAAAACCCAGGCAAATAAAGCCATTGGCATAGATCATTTGGCCGAAGTTGTTTATAAGATTTATATGGATAGGAACTTTACAGGATTGTTGGATTCTATACGTCAAAAACGTAGAGTGGCAGCGATGCTAGATTGGGTTAGGGTTGACTTGAATAATAAGATTGATCTGATTTCAAGTCAAAATGTCGATGGTGCTGCTATTTCGGAAATTTATGACAAAGTTTGCATTGGGGATCTCAACCCTAGGACAGGGGCGAACTTGATTCTGGGTGCCATGCTTAAATAGGGCTGAGAGTATAAAAATTATAGAGCGCTTACAAAGGAATACGTGGTTATGGATTGGCATGAAGTAGAACTTGACGCAGCAAAATTCGCGTCAAAAGCGGGTGAGATATTGAAACAATATTTTCTACCCCATAGCTCTGTGGTTGACCATTTGGACGTCCAATTTAAGGATAATGATAATTCTGACCCTGTCACTCTGGCTGACACGGCAATTCAGGAGGTCTTATCCAAATATATAAGTGAACTATATCCAGAACATGGCATACTTGGAGAAGAAGGACTCAAGGAGGTAGGTCCTGCTCCGGATGTGGTTTGGATTATAGATCCTTTAGATGGAACTCGTAATTTCATTCATGGGCTTCCATTATTTGCCTGTTCAATTGGTGTTTTGTATAAAGGTACTCCTGTAGTCGGAGCCATATTTATTCCATGGCCTATGTCGGATCCAGGAATAGTTTTACATGCAAGTGTCGGCAATGGATTTCGAATTGACAACGAACTAGTTGCGGAGAGGAAGCCGAGTAAATTTGATCCAAATGGACTTATTACTCTTCCGGGATCTTTTTCAAGTAATTTTAAGTTTGAAGGTAAATTCTCCGGTAAATCTGGGGAGCTGCGCATGGGAGGTAGTATAGCTTACGAAATGGCATTGGTAGCGATGGGTATCACGCAATATGCTGTTATCTCTTCGGCTTATTTATGGGATATTGCGGCGGGAGTATGTATTATCAGAGAGTCTGGTGGGCAAGCAGTCGTTGGGACTTCCACCTCTGGGTTCAGTGCTGCTTTGAATAAACCAGAGTTGTGGCAGGAGTTGGCGGGATTGGTAAATCCCTGGGTGAGTGCAGAGACTACCTATGAGAATATGGGAAAACGAACTCAGCCAATGTTAGTTGCGCATTCGTCTATATTGGATGAAATATCTCCTAACATTGGTAGAAAAGCTTTTTCCATGAAAAAGTTGTCCAAATTTTTGTTCTCAGTGTGAATTTTAGTGTCTTAATTATAAAACGGTTAAGCTTGTGAATATTTATTTCGATGTTGATTACACTTTGATAGCAATGGACGGCACCTTGAGACCACATACAAAGGAGACATTTAGTCGACTGATAGATGATGGGCATAAAATCTATATTTGGTCTGGTGTGGGAGACAGGAGCACTGATATTGACAGACTGAAATTGTCGAAATATGTGTCCGGTGTATTTGTAAAACCTTTGACAGACTTTGAGGTAGGGTTGACTAGATTTGAAGTTGACCCGATACCAGATTTCGTTGTTGATGATCATCGTGAGATAGTCGAACATTTTGGGGGAATACATATCGAACCCCTTTACTTTAGGTCTTCAAATGATGAACAGATGAAGTCGTTATATGAAGCGGTATTTGAGTTCTCAGAATGTGGTAAATCAGCACACCGGGGATTTAAGAAAAAACCAGAGAAAGGACTAGATTTCTAGTTGGATATTAGAATTTTATCAAGAGAAGTTTCATCTTTGATAGCTGCAGGTGAGGTTATAGAGAGCCCGGCCTCTGTGGTAAAAGAATTGATTGATAATTCAATTGATGCTGGTTCTTCACGTATTACTGTTAGAACCTCAGGCGGTGGTATAGATACATTGTCTGTGTCTGATGATGGGAAAGGGATTCCTTCAGATCAAGCAGCAATTGCATTCGAGCGATATGCGACGAGTAAAGTGGCAACTGTGGCAGATTTGCATAAAATAGGAACCCTCGGTTTCAGGGGTGAGGCGTTGTATAGTATTGCAGCAGTATCGGGGGTTAAATTAACCACAAAATTTGAGAGAGATGATTTCGGCACTGAAATTAAAATTAAGGATGGTGGTGATATCAACCAATCTACAATTGGTGTTCCTAAAGGGACAACGGTAGAAGTTGTTGATATTTTTTCGAATTTTCCAGCCAGGAAAAAATTCTTAAGATCTGTTCTTTCTGAAAAAGGACGTATTCATAAGCTTGTTCAGAAATATGCCCTATGTAACCCTTTGATTTCATTTACCTTGATTCAGGATAATAAAACTCAGCTTATAACCTCCGGTAAAGGTTCACTTAGGGAAGTCGTTAATGCAATATATGGACACCAAATTGCTGAGGGGATGATTGAAATTGACCGTTCCAACTTAGACCCGGATTGGAATGGCCCGGTTCTTACCGGGCTGGTTGGATTGCCTAGCCATTATCGAGCAAACCGCAGTCACATAACTATATTTGTCAATCGTAGATTAGTGTCAGATAAAACCATCTCTTACGCTTTAGAGCAATCATATCGTGGACTCATGCCAGTCAGAAAGTATCCAATAGGCATAATAAATTTAGATATTGACCGAGGTGAAGTAGATGTAAATGTACATCCAACAAAAGCAGAAATAAAATTCCAAAATCCCGGGGAGATTTTTTCGGTAGTAGAACGAACTGTGCGCCCCTTTGTACTTGAGACTTCCCCGGTAAAAGTTGTTCAGCAAAATATACAGTCTGGTAGAGAAAAGATTGTTGACCCGTCACGTTTTTGGGTAAAGCCATTGAATAGTTCTAAGGAAATATCAACTGAGATCATCGAAGAGTTTGCACGCGGGCCTAATTTTAGTTCTAAATATGAAGTTCAGCTTTCAGGGATTTCCCAAACTAAATCAGTACCGGTGTTAAGAGTATTAGGACAAATTTTACGCACTTACATATTGTGCGAAGGCGAAGACGGCCTGTATATCCTAGATCAACATGCTGCACATGAAAGGGTGATGTTTGAAAAATTGGTAGATATGGCCGAACAGAAAACGCAAGAAATTCAAACTCTCATGGAACCTGTAGCGGTCACTATGACTCCACACCAGATAGCAGTGATAGAGGAGAACAAAGAGATTTTTGATTCTCTAGGGTTGAGTATTGATCAAATGGGACCCGAAACATATTTGATAAGAACTGTCCCGATCGCTTTATCAAAAGCTGACCCAATAGAAGCTTTGAATAACGTTCTTGATAGTATTGCTGAAAATACTCATTATGAGAGTTGGGAAGAAAAAGCGGCTTATTCAGCGGCGTGCCATAGTGCAATAAGAGCGGGTCAGATTTTGTCTACGATGGAAATGGAACAATTGGTTAGGCAGCTTGAAGTCGCTAGACAACCACATACCTGCCCACACGGAAGGCCCACCATGATTAACCTTTCAAAAGGGTATTTGGAGAGACAATTTCTTAGAAAAATGTAACTCATTAAGGGTGTTATGATCCTTGTCCCTCTGGGTTTTCCTCTATGAGTGGATCTTCGTCATTTGGAGGCCACTGTATTCTCTGGTCCAGTCGTGATACAGGTATTGCTGGAACAGTTTTTATGTCAACGTTTGCTTTACTGCCTAGTTCAATTGAGAAACGTGCAGCAGTTTCATTATCTGGTGCCTCTAGTACGGTAATAAAGTCATGTTCACCCAATACGGCATATAGGCCCATGCAATGTACTTCAGGATCTTCACTTGAATGTGCAGCATGCAATATGGCTTCAGGATCATTGTGCATTAAGTTCCTACCTTCCTGAGTCAATGTCATAAGCAGAAAATATGTTGACATATATGAAAACTCCTAATGTGTATTCATCATGCTAACGAAATATTACCAGTCGAGTAGGTGTGCTTTTTGCTTTATCCAGCCTTGGTCAGAAGGGAATACTGTGTCCATCATTACCCTTTCTAAGTCCCCATCAAACCAGTCCTCCACGGTTTCTCTCCATTTTTTGTAATGGGGCGCGTTTCGATGTGCTTCCAGGGCTGCTTCGTCCTTATATACCTCATAAAGATGGAATCTGTTAGGGATTTCTGAGTTTTGTAATATATCGAACCTAAAGCAACCAGGTTCGTCTCTTACCGATCCCTGAGAATCACCGAGACTAGCTTCGCTGAATTTTTGGGCGAAGCCCGACTTTATATTTATTGTGACAAATATGGAAATCATTTTTAAACTCTCTTTTCAAAATTAATGCACTTTTTCATTTGATTATAACAATGTGCTCTAGAGAATTTGTTTAAAATTTGGTTCTGATTAAGAGAATTTGGATCAGGTTTCAATATTAACTATAGATTTAAATTGATATGTGTTCACTGGTTATTCTTTACTGTTTCCCATAGTTCATCTTTTTGCTCGATTGTTAGACTTATAAATTCTTGGTCACGTTGTTCAGCCAAGATTTCCATTGCTACAAATCTGGATATGAATTTAGTGTTAGCTAATCGTACGGCTTGTTCCACATCAATATTCAATTTTCTTCCATAATTGACTAATGTGAAAATCAAATCTCCGAATTCTTCTATTCTGTCAGATTTATTTTTAGTGTTTTCTAATTCGTTTAATTCCTCATTTATTTTTTCTCTAACTCCGATAATGTTCTCCCAGTCGAAACCGGCTCTTGAGGCACGAGATTGCAGGATTTGTGCGTGGGAAAGGCTAGGTTGATTACTTGGTATACCGTCTAGTATGTAATTTCTCTCTTTTTCTTTTTCTTTCCTTTTTAACTCTTCCCATCTTTGTTTTAATTCTTCAGTTGACTCATAGGATTCATCGGCAAACACATGTGGATGCCTGGTTACATATTTAGAAATAGCGGCGTTAAATACGTCTTTCATATCAAATAGGTTCTTTGTATTTGCGATTTCAATCTGGAAAGCAATATGTAGTAATACATCACCAAGCTCTTCCAGTAAATCTATTTTGTTTTCCGATTCAATTGAGCTTACCAATTCGTAAATTTCCTCCAGAAGCATGGGGGAGAGACTACGCGAGCTCTGCTCACGATCCCAAGGGCACCCAGCGTCTGACCTTAGATATCGGACTAAGTCTAATAACCCCTCGAAGGAAGATGTGAAATTTTGTTTAGATTCGGGATTGTTCATAATGATTTCCTAGACTTTCAATTGACACGCAACATATGTTTTCTGCTACTGTACCTAGAACATGATTCTTAAAATTTTAAATATTGTTCGAGTTTTCCTAATTGTATCTGCAATTCCGGTGTTCCTAGTTACCTTGAACACCCGTTTGGTGATCAATTCCCCTTCGCTTTATGAAAATGGATTTGAAAAGTATCAAATTGAACGTGTAACTGGAATCGAATATGATCAATTGTTATTGGCATCAAAACAGATAAGAGATTACTTTAATGATGATACTTCTTCTGATCTTTTTGTAAAAGTAACGAAGCATGGGCATATGCTCGACAATCTTTTCAATAAGCGGGAAGTAGCTCATATGCGGGATGTGAAGAATTTGGTCAGAGGGGTATATTTTATTCAGTGGATTTCACTTAGTATAATTTTACTCGGTATTATATCTGGATGTTTTATAGTTCGAAGAGATAAATTTGGTTCTATTGTCCGGAGTATTGGTTGGGGAGGAAAATTAACGCTTTCATTGACATTAGTAGTTGGGGTGATGTCATTTGTGGGATTCCAGAAGCTTTTCCTCTATTTTCATTTATTTAGTTTTAGTAATGATTTATGGATATTGGATCCCACGAGGGATTATTTGTTAATGATGTTTCCGGAGTCATTCTTTTTTGATGCTACTATTTATATTGCTTTAGGGACAGTAATAGAGTCGGCGATACTTGGGGTTATGCCTCGGATATTGAGGATATTTTGGAAGGTATAGGGAGATACAGATGCACTACCAAAATGAACGAAATTATGGATGCCGAGTTTCGGATTCTTGGACATACCGAGGGCTCAAGACTGTTATTTTAGAAAATGAATTGCTTAAAATAGTAATATTGGCAGATAAAGGTGCTGATATATATCAATTTGTTTTTAAACCCTTGGATGTTGATTTTTTGTGGAGATCCCCATGGGGGGTGAGAGACACATCAAGATTTATTCCGACCACTGGTGATGGTGTTGGAAACTGGATGGATACATATGAAGGAGGATGGCAAACAGTATTTCCCGGCGGAGGGTTCCCATCTAAATATGGAGAGGCTGATTTGGGTCTTCATGCGGAAGCAAATACAATGCCGTGGGATTCCGTGATAACGGAGGACAATGTCGACAAAGTTTCCGTTAAGTTTTCAGTTAGAACTTACCGTACCCCGTTTTATTTTGAAAAAACTTTAACTTTGGAACGTAATAGCTCGGTTTTGTACGTCGATCAAGTATTAATAAATGAGGGAGAGGAGGATATTCATTGTGTATGGGGTGAGCATATCGCGCTTGGGGCTCCATTTCTTGATTCAAGTTGTGTGATTTATGTTCCTGATGTCAATATATTGAATCATCCCACGAAGATGCACGAAAACAGTAAGTTAGAACCAGGTTTGAAAACGAAATGGCCCTATACCAAGCTTCAAGATGGAACCAAGCACGACCTAAGTAAGGTACCTGGTAAAGAATTTAGAGCTTATGACCAATCCTATTTGGAAGGCTTTGATAAAGGCTGGTATGCGATAACTAATCATCATAAAAAGGTTGGGTTTGGCGTTTCATATCCAAGCGATTTGTACAAGTATTTATGGTATTGGCAGTCTCTTGGTGGTGGATTTGGATATCCATGGTATGGGAGAACTTATAATATTGGACTTGAACCATTTACCAGTATCACAAATGAAGGTTTGCAAACCGCGATAGATAATAAGACAGCACTCTTAATGAAGGCTGGCCAAAGAGTAGAAGCTTCAATCACCGCTGTAGCTTATACTTCTGAATTACCAGTATCGAAGATTGATGCGAGAGGTAATTTATCGTTTTCTTGATATAGTGGATTATGATGGTGCTGTGCCATATATTTTTTCTGGAACGATAATTATGGCCGCTCTCATATCGTCCTTCATGGCTTGATCATATTCAATCCAATTAGGGTGTTCTTTTTTCGCCGCAGCTCTGTAAACATCCCGTAATATATGCTTCAAAGCGTTTTCTTCAGTATTGTCTGTGAAATAAATTTTCGCAGTGCCCTCTATGACAATGTACGGACTCCAGTTGGAATTTGATATAAGTAATGAACATTTTGGGTTGCGTTTTATGTTGTGGAATTTNGCTCTATTCGATGTTGTGGTAAAACATGCCTTGCCTTTGTAATATCCAGCCGTAACAATACTGAGTTGTGCAGCACCGTTTTTTCTAAATGTACTAAGGACCGCGTCATTATTTGATGTAAAGAAATTTTTCAATGCTTGCTCGTTCATTTTGTACCTTTTTAATATTTTGCGATTATTGGTATAGTGCCAGAGTATAAAGAGTGAATAAGGTTTTGTACGGGAGATTATTTATTTGAATAAAATTATAGATTCATTTTCTGAGGCAGTATCCGACGTTCCAGATGGCGCGATTTTGATGATTGATGGCTTTGCAGGACCAGGGGGCACTCCTCAAAATCTTATAGAAGCACTTCGTAACCATGGAGCCAAAGATCTTACGATAATTAGTAATACGGCAGGCCTTGCAAGTGTTGTGGGGTTTGGCACATTACCTGGTGAAACACCGATTGATATAGGAATACTTGTTGATAATGATCAAATAAAGAAAGTTATTGCTTCTTTTCCGGTTTCTCCTTCNCCTTCTAGACCAACTTCTTTTGAAAGAGCTTACCAGGAAGGGAAGNTGGATTTAGAATTAGTCCCGCAAGGAACTCTCGCGGAGCGTATTAGAGCGGGTGGGGCGGGTATCCCAGCTTTTTATACCCCAACCAGTGTAGGGACACAAGTTGGCGAAGGGAAAGAAACTCGGATATTTGATGGAAGAGAATTTGTACTTGAAAAAGCATTGAAATCTGATTTTACTCTAATCAGGGCTCACCATGCGGATGCATTGGGGAATCTGAGTTATCGGGGGACNTCCAAGAATTTTAACGGAGTGATGGCTACGGCCGGTGATGTGGTAATTGCTGAAGTAGATGGGATCATGCCAGTGGGGGGAATTCCGTCAAACGTAGTGGATACACCGGGACTTTTTATAGATCGTATAGTGGAAATACAGGAATAAACCAATGACATTAGAGAGACTTCCAAGAGATGTTATAGCAATGAGAGTTGCTAAGGAATTGCAAGATGGAGATGTTGTTAATCTAGGTATTGGGATTCCATCTTTATGTTCACAATATGTCCCAGAAGGCAGGACTGTTTATTATCACAGTGAAAGCGGTGTTTTGAATTATGGCCCAATGGCTCCGGAGGGGGAAGAAGATCAAGACTTAATTAATGCAAGTGGTCAATTCTTAGCCGATGTTCCTGGGATGTCTTTTTTTGACTCATCACAAGCTTTTGGAATGATCAGAGGTGGGCATATTGATGTTACTGTCTTGGGGGCATTGCAGGTTTCNTCTAAAGGAGATTTAGCCAATTGGATGATTCCATCTCGAGGTATCGGTAACGTNGGNGGAGCAATGGATCTNGCGGTAGGAGCGAAACGGGTTATAGTTGCAATGGAACATGTAGATAGAAATGGTGTGCCTAAAATTGTAGAAGAATGCACATTTCCTTTAACTGCGCCTTCATGTGTAAGTTTAATTGTGACTGATATAGCTGTTATATCTGTTGAAAATGAAGGACTTNTTTTGATGGAGGCAGCGCCGGGTTGGGATGCATCTGAGATCCAGAAACAAACCGGTACCGACCTTATTGTCTCCTCCAATTTGTCGGAATTGTCTTTGTAACAAATATCAATTTCTTATAAAATCACACTAAAGAAAATGTAGAACCAGATGGTTCTTTTACAACTTCTATTCGTTCTTCAAAATTTTCTTTCATTCGGTCGATGTGTGTNATAACAATGATTTTTTCAAATTGATTCTGTATGGATTGAATGGCGTCAGTTAGCCTTTCTTGCCCTTCTGTGTCTTGAGAACCAAAACCTTCGTCAATAAATAAAATCGGAAGAGGAGCCCCGGACCTACTAGCAAGCAGTTTTGATAGAGATATTCTTAGTGCGAAATCAATTCTGAAAGTTTCACCGCCGCTAAACGATTCATAGCTTCTCGTTCCGGAATCGTCAGAAATATTAATCACCAATTCTTCAGAAGGTAGTCCTGTTAGTCTATCTATACGACCTTCTTTAAGATTTAGTTCCAAAGTCATTCTATTGTCGGTTAACTTTGATAGAAGTTCATTTGCGTTATCTTCTATTTGCGGCACAATTCTTTCAATGATGAGNGCTTGGACACCGTTTTTACCAAATGCGGCAGATAATTCGTCAAATATTACTAATTCTTCTTTTTGCTGGGATAGTTTTGAACCTAAAGCAATTACTTTTGGTTCTAGCATGTTGATTTTAGACAATTCATATTGAGCATGTTCCCTTTTTGAAACTAGACCCTGCAATTCTGTCCTAACGCTATCGATATTTTTTGACAAAATGGTCCATTTTGATTCCAGTGTTGGGATTGTTTCCGTTTGTTTACTTATTCTGTTTATGCGTTTTTTCGATTGAGTAATCGTTTTTTGAGTCGTTTCCAAAACNGATTTTTGAGATTCCGTGATACTTTCTAGAGACAGGATTCTTTGTTCGGCCTGTTCTAGTTGGCCATGCAATTGCAGAAAAGGTGTGAGGCTTACGATTTTAGTCTCTAATTCAATGTGAGCTTTCTCGTCGAATTCTATATTAGAGATGGCTTCGTGCAAATGTTTGGACTCTAACTGTTCATTTTCGGCGTAGAGTTTATTGGACAAAATTGAGTTTATATTTTCTATTTTGGGATTTATCTGTTCTAGTTCCTTACATAGTTTTTCATGTTGAATAAAAGTAGTTTCATGGACGGCAATATCTTTTTCATATTTTGATTTTAGGTCAGATAATGAAGTTATTTTTGTAGCTATTTTGTTTTTTTTAGATTCATATNTTTTCTTAAGTTCANAGAGCTTTTTAATGTTTTGGTCAAATTTACGCCTGCTTTCTTTGCCTTTGTTTTCATATTGAAATCTCAGTGATTCTTGGTCGGTACTATTCAGTGTTTGCATGCATAAAGGGCAATTAGAGTCATGACCTTTCAGCAGGTCGTGNAAATTTTTTGTTTCTTCCATTATATTTTTTAGGAGTGTGTTTTCTTGTGTGATTAACTCAATTCTGGACGCAATTGATTCCAATTCAGGGTCTTTATTGTTCAATGAGTTTAAAATTTCTAGCGTTGCAGATAATTTGNTTTTTTGCTCATNTATATGCTGCTGTATATTTTTTACAGTTGTCTGCGATCCATCTAGTTCGGCTTTTCTCGTTTTCAACCGTTCAAGTTCTTTAACAATGTTATGATGCTCCAGTGTTACTTTAGAATCTAATTCAATTTTTCGGATTTTCAAGGCCTGAATTTTGTTCTTGGATTCAGTGGACGACTTCAGCTTTAAAGTGGATTTTTCGTGATCAATTTTGTTTTTGGTGATTTCTCTTTTTCTGGATGTTAATTCTAGAAGAGAACGAATTTCACTTTCCCATTCATTTATTTGGGTGTTTATATTGGATATTTGTTTGGACGAATCTCTCAGACGGCTCTTCAGTTCTAAAATTTCTTTGTTAAGTTGCTGCAAAGAACCTATTTCAGAACGTATTTTGTATGATTTTTCCTCCAATGTTTTTTCTGTTGATGAAATTTCATCTATTTCGAAAGTACATTTTGAAATTGTTATTTCTAAAGCTGACTTNTTTTGGATGGTTTCCAAATCTTTCGCATAGATAGCTTCGTTTTTAGAAATTTCGGATTTTAGTTCGCGAGATTTTTCTTTTGATAATTGTTCTAATTTTTCATAGTAGGCGAGGTCCAGTACTTCTGCGAGTATTTTTTTNCTTTCGCTGGGTCGTGATTTAGTGAAATGATCAGAATTTCCCTGTTTCAAGTATGATGTACTGATGAATGTGTCGTAATCCATGTGAATTAAATCTATGATTTTTTGTTCCGTGTCCCTAATCGTATCCCCCATAATTGACACCGCATTGCCATCGTTTATTACTGAAAGATTTAATTCGGTTTTGCTCGAACCAGAATTACTGATGCTTAGAGTACGAGTGACTCTATATCTTTGTGACTGAGATGAGAATTCCATTTCTACTGTCATAGATCGTTGTCCCTGGTGAACTAGTTCATCTTGTGTCCTTGTTCGAGACTTACCCCACAAAACCCAGGTAATTGAATCAAGTATTGCTGTTTTACCGTGTCCGTTATTTCCAGATAGGCAGGCGACATGTATGTTTTCTAAGTTCAATTCAGGTACATTGGACCCATAGCACATGAAATTTTTTAATGAAAGTAACAGTGGGATCATTACTAGATTACCTTAGTAAATGTTTTGTTGGTTACCTCAGTACGACTTCATTTCCATTTAAGACTATTGTACTGTCCAGCGGAACTGCCTTCGTAACAATAGTTTCTGCGAAGCAGCCTTGTTTAGCTAGCGCGATAACCTCCTTAACAGAGTTTTCAGGCTCAGGGGATTCTACTTCAAATATGCTCCTCACTTTAGAAACTCCATTTTGAATGGAATTTTCTTTTACGGAGCCTGTCAAAAAATAGTCTAGCTCAACGTGCACTTTCGCGGATAAGATACTTATTTTTTTCATAGAAGCGTACCGCTTCAAGTTAGTAAGTAGTCAAAATCCTATCCCTGCAACTATGTATGTTAGTGGAGCCGGATGTTTATCATCGCCGCCTAAGCGCTGAGGTTCATCGGAATAAAAAGTAAATTTACCGTTATCTGCCTTATGTAGCATTTTTTCTATGTGGTCGCAATCTACTCTTATGGTGGATTTATACACTCCATCTGGCAGCTCTGACCCAACGATTGACTGAGGGATGTCGCTTGGCATTAATTGTCCTTTAATGAATTCTTATATAGGTATTCTTTTATAGTTTTTACATTGAAACTATGCTCTTTCCCGACAAGACTTTCAGCTGCTGCTGTGGCTGTGTCAATAGATGTAAAGCAAGGGATGCGCCTGTCTACCGCAGCTCTTCTAATGTGAAAACCATCTTGTAGCACGTCACGATTTCCCGTTACCGTGTTTACTACTGCATCNACGGTTCCATTCTCTATAATGTCGACNACATTTGGGTGTTCTCCATCCAACCTTTTAGGAACCACGGTTACAGGGATTCCTAGTTCGTTTATTAATGAAGCTGTTCCTTCTGTTGCAAATATGTTGTACTCAGATTCTCCCAGCAACTTGATTAATACCTTTGAATCTTCCTTGTAGTCNTTTGAGATACTTAATAGAATTGATCCGTTTTTCGGTAAAGCCATGTTTGAAGAAATTAACGCTTTTATGGTTGCTGATTGGAAATTGTCGTCTATTCCCATAACTTCCCCAGTGGATTTCATTTCTGGCCCTAGGTAGGTATCCACTCCTGTTAGTTTAGACATTGAAAAAACTGGAGCTTTTATTCCAACCAAGTCTTGTTTTGGCCAGAGCCGGGTTCCATAGCCAAGATTTTTAATTTTATTGCCCAGCATCGCTTTGACCGCTAGCTTGACCATCGGTACCCCAGTTATTTTTGATATAAACGGAATTGTTCTACTGGATCTAGGATTCACTTCTATAACATAGACTTTGGTTTCAGAATGGGGAATTTCATTTGCTTTAGCGCTTCTATATACTGGGCCTCCAGTTACTACATACTGGATGTTCATGAGCCCTTTAACCCCGAGAGACTTTCCGATGCGTTCTGTATAATCTACTATTGTGTTAATTTCCTCGTTGGACAGAGTAAGAGCAGGATATATTGCCATTGAATCCCCACTATGAACACCTGCGCGTTCAACGTGTTCCATGATTCCTGGTATAAGAATATCCTCACCATCACAAACTGCATCCACTTCAACTTCTCTGCCTTGAAAATATTTGTCTACTAGAACTTTTCGTCCGTCGCTGGCATATATAGCACTTTTCATATATCGAGACAATTCGTCCTCATTATGGACAATTTCCATCGCTCTACCACCTAGCACGTAGCTGGGACGAACCAGGACCGGATAACCAATGGATTTAGCTACTTCAAGTGCTTCATCCAAGGTCTTTACTGCAGAACCTGGGGGATTTGGAATACCTACTTCGGATAGGAATTTCTCGAATAAATCTCTATCGGATGCTGTGTCAATGGATTTAGCTGTCGATCCTAGGATTGGTAAATGTTCATTTTCAAGCATTTGGGAAAGATTTATCGCTGTCTGCCCACCAAATTGGACTATAGATGATGGCATGCTTTTTGTATCGTTTAAGTCACCACATTCATTTTCTATGATGTCCCTCACCGATTCTTCATCAAGTGGCTCAAAATAAAGACGATCACTGGTATCAAAATCAGTGGAAACAGTCTCTGGATTTGAGTTGACCATAATACTTCCTACACCTTCTTCCTGAAGGGCCCAGGCCGCATGTACTGAGCAGTAATCAAATTCAATTCCCTGACCAATTCGGATTGGTCCGCTTCCTAGTACAATTGATTTTCTCCCTTCCAAAGGTTCAGCTTCATTTTCCTCTTCATATGTACTGTAAAAATAGGGGGTTTGAGCTTCAAATTCTGCTGCACATGTATCAACCATTTTGAAAACAGGTTTTATTCCTTTGTCTTTTCGGAATGCTCTGATCTCTGTTTGGGTTTTTTGGGTCAACTCAGCAATTCTTTCGTCAGGGAACCCCAGTCTTTTTGCTCTGTATACTAATTCTGTTGATAATTGTTTTTCACTTAATTCTGTTTCCATCGAGGTGATGCGAGCAAAAGCTCTGGTGAACCACGGATCAATTCCTGTTCTCCTGGATAACTCTTCTGGACTGACTTTCCTTCTTAACACACCGAGTAAAGCCCACAGCCTTTCATCATTTGGGTTAATTGGACTGCCGTTTAGTACAGACGTGTCAGATTTAAACCAATCTGGTGATTCCCACAATATGGATCTACCAGTTATCTCAAGGGATCTAACGGCTTTTTGAAATGCTGCTTCAAATGTTCTTTCAATAGCCATGACTTCCCCTGTGGCTTTCATTTGAGTACCCAATGTTCTATCGCCAGCTGAGAATTTGTCGAATGGCCATCTAGGTATCTTTACAACACAATAATCTAGAGTAGGTTCAAAAGCTGCAACAGTCTTCTGTGTGACCGCGTTGGATATTTCTCCTAAAGTTTTGCCAATAGCAATTTTCGCAGCTACTCTGGCTATGGGGTAACCTGTTGCTTTACTGGCTAAGGCGGAGCTCCTGCTGACACGAGGATTCACCTCTATCACGTAATATTTTGGCCCAGTATTCCCCGAGTCAGGTAATGTGTCTGCTACTACATCACCCGGGGCTAACGCGAATTGAACATTACATCCCCCCTCTATTTCGAGGGCTCTAATGATTTTGAGACTGGAAGCTCTTAATAATTGGTATTCATCATCTGATAGGGTTTGGCTTGGAGCTACTACTATACTGTCACCAGTATGAACCCCCATAGGGTCTATGTTCTCCATATTGCAAATGGTTATACAATTGTCATCACTGTCCCTCATTACTTCGTATTCGAGTTCTTTCCATCCCGCAATAGATTTTTCTATTAACACTTGATTGATGGGGCTAGCTTTGAGTCCAGATTTGACTATTTCTTCAAAGTTAGATTCATTATTTGCAATACCTCCACCGGTACCGCCTAATGTGTATGCTGGTCTTATGACTACGGGAAGGCCGATTTGGTCACGTGCCTGTAAAGCTTCATCCCAATCTTCCACTACTACGCTGGCGGGAACAGGCTCTCCTATGCTAGTTAATAGTGATCTGAAAAGTTCCCGGTCTTCTGCGTTTTTGATCGTTTCAACCTTGCTTCCCAATAATTTGACTTGGTATTTTTCTAATATACCCTCCTCTTCTAGTTCCACTGCTAGATTGAGCCCGGTTTGTCCCCCTAGAGTGGGTAAAAGAGCATCAGGGCTTTCCTTTTGGATAATTCTCTCTAAAACGGATACGGTGAGTGGCTCTACATACACTTTGTCGGCAACATCTAAATCCGTCATGATAGTGGCGGGATTAGAATTCACCAATACGGTTTCAATTCCCTCTTCTCTTAGAGATTTACATGCTTGCGTCCCTGCGTAGTCAAATTCCGCCGCTTGTCCTATGACTATAGGCCCTGATCCTATTACGAGTACTTTGTTTAGCTGTTTCAATTAATGTTCCTGATTTTTGTTTTGGCGCATATATGAAATTATCTTTCTCTGATCATTTCCAGAAACCGTGAAAAAATGTAACGATTATCGGTTGGCCCTGGCGACGCCTCAGAGTGATACTGGATACTCATCGCTGGCAAAGTTTTGTGTCTTATTCCTTCGACAGTATCATCATTCATGCTTATATGGGTGATTTGTACTGAATCAGGAAGTGTATCTTTGTCTATTGAATACCCATGATTTTGAGAAGTTATATGTATCCGGTTGGTCAATAAATCCTTTACGGGATGGTTACCCCCCCTATGACCAAATTTAAGCTTGTATGTTTTTGCCCCCACTGCCCGGGCCAATACTTGATTGCCAAGACAGATACCCATTAAGGGGACTCGTCCGAGAAGTCCTTTTGTGGTTTGGACTGCGTATTCCAGCAATTCTGGATCACCTGGACCAGGGGAAAGAAGTATTCCGTCTGGATTTCGATCCAGCAATTCTTGTGAACTAGAATTGGAAGGGAACACCTCCACATCGCAGCCCATAGTTCGTAAGATTCTCAATATATTGTATTTCAGTCCGAAGTCTGAAACTAAAATTCTCAATTCCTTGTCTTTTGCGGTTACGTCCTTAACTGGGTGTTCCCAGTGATAAGTTTTGGGGGATGATACTTTTTGAACGTAGTCAACTTCATCATATGATTGTAAGGATTGTATTTTGTTGAGAGCCTCTTGTGGTGATATGCCGACGGCGATCGCTCCCAACATGACTCCATTGCGTCTTATTCTTTTGGTAATCGCTCGAGTATCTACTTCACAAAGGCCGGGGATCTCTTGGCTAGCCATGAACTCACTTACTGTTTGATTACTGTCAGCATGGCTTGGTTCTTCACAATGTTGTCGAACCACGAAACCTGACACCCTTATTTCCTTAGACTCATGATTGTAGCTGTTGATTCCATAATTGCCGATCAAAGGGTAGGTAGGCACAACAATTTGCCCTGAATATGAAGGATCTGTCAATATTTCTTGATAGCCAGTCATAGAGGTGTTAAATACGACTTCTCCAAAGGCTTCTCCATTAAACCCAAAGGGTACTCCCCTGTAGAAAGTACCATCACTCAGCACTAAATAAGCATCATTTTTCAAGTAAGACCTCTTTGTAAATTTTAAGTTTGTTGTTCAAAAATTACTTTTCCACCATAAATGGTTTTTGCTATTTGACCTTTCATCAATAGAGAGTCAAGAGGAGTATTTTTGCCTTTTGATTTGAAGGTTTCAGCGTTTACCGTCCATTCCTTATTGGGATCGAATATGGTGAGGTTGGCAGGAGACCCAATTGATACAGAACCCAGGTCCATATTAAGTAATTTAGCTGGTGCTGAAGTGAGTTTTTCGATTAATATTCCTAGCTCTATTTGTTCATTATGAACAAGCGACATTAGTGAGCCAAAGGCTGTTTCGAGGACACTTATTCCGAAAGCAGCTTCATTGAAAGTGCAAATTTTATCGACCGCGCTATGTGGGGCATGATCCGTAGCTATAATGTCAATAGTTCCATCTTTTAACCCTTCGACAAGGTTCAGTGTGTCTTGCATTTGTCTCAGGGGAGGGTTTACTTTGGCTCTGGTGTCGTAAGCAGTTTCATCAATGCTGAAATCACTGTGTATTTTTGAGCCACGGCCTAAAATCGCTTCATCTGTTAACGTTAAGTGGTGTGGAGTCACCTCACAGGTGACATTTATTCCCATTTCTTTACCTTGTCTAATTAGGTCCAAAGTTCCTGAGGAACTTATGTGCGCAATGTGGACATGCCCATCCGTCAATTTTGCCAAAGATATGTCTCTAGCAACCATAACTTCTTCAGCACTCTTGGGCATTCCTTTAAGGCCAAGAATATTTGACACCCAGCTTTCATTCATCGACGCCCCATTTGCAAGTTCAGGTACTTCACAGTGATTGATGATTGGTAGCCCGATATCAGAACTGTATTCCAGAGCTTGTCTCATTATATTTGCATCGTATACAGGATTTCCGTCGTCACTGAAGGCTATAACTCCTGCTTCAGCAAGTTCTCCCATCTCGGAGAGCTCTTTCCCAAGGCTACCTTTCGTAACCGCACCTATAACCAAGATTTCTATTTTAGATTCTAATTCTGCTCTTGATTTTATATAATCCACTACCGCGCGATTATCAGTAGTCGGAACCGTATTCGGCATTGCACAAACAGTCGTGAAGCCTCCTGCGGCCGCGGCTTCACTACCAGTTTTTATAGTTTCCTTGTGTTCTTCACCAGGTTCTCTTAAGTGGCAATGTAAATCTACAAATCCTGGACATACTATGAGATTGTTTGCATCCACCACTTTTGCTGATGGATTTATATTTATATTTGGTTCTATTCGTTCAATCAATCCATTCTTTATGGCTATGTCTGCTTTTGAGTTGGAGCGGGTGCCAGGATCTATAATTGACCCGCCCTTGATCAATATTTCAGTACTCAATTTGATGTCTCCGGTGTCATGATGTTTCCTGAAGATATTGAATGTAGGAGTGCCATCCGTATTGCCACGCCATTTGTAACTTGATCTTCTATGACGGATTGACGGCCATGAGCCACATCCGGATCGATTTCTACTCCTTCGTTCATTGGTCCTGGGTGCATGACGATAGCTTCAGGGTTGGCGTGAGCCATTTTTGAATTTGAAATTCCATATCTTCTAGAATATTCTCTTAATGTTGGCAAATGACCATGTGCTTGACGTTCCTTTTGGAGCCGTAAGGGCATGATAACGTCTGCCCCATTGATAGCTTTTAGTAGGTCTGACTCAATTTGAACCATATTAAATGGATGATTCTCAGATTCTATACAAGGACCAAATGTTTTTTTATGTATCAGTGTGCTGGGGGCACACAAGGTTACATTAGCTCCCATTTTTACGAGACCCCAGATATTTGATCGGGCAACACGACTATATCGAATGTCACCAACTATAGTGACCTTTTTGTTTTCGATTGATCCCAGTTGTTTTTTTATTGTAAATAAATCCAATAGTGTTTGGGTTGGATGAGCATGAGTTCCGTCGCCAGCATTTATCACACTCGTTTCAATATGATTTGCAAGAAAATGTGGAGCGCCAGAGTGGGGATGCCTAATTACAAGTATATCTGGTTTCATTGCCTGTAATGTCAGTGCAGTGTCATACAATGACTCACCTTTCTGAGTGCTACTAGTGCTGGTAGTTATGTTTATCACATCAGCACTAAGTATTTTGCCAGCTTGTTCAAACGAAACCCTTGTCCTAGTACTGGACTCGTAGAATAGAGTGATTATTGTTTTTCCACGGAGCGTTGGGACTTTCTTGATGTCCCTATTGATTACTTCAAGCATAACTGAAGAATTTTCTAACAGCTTGGAGATGTCATTGGATGTCAAATTATCTATGTCCAATAAGTGTTTGAAATTAGATCTCATTTGTTTGCTAATCAATTCTTTCATTGGTTACACATATTTTGTATTTCTGGAAGGTCTGGATTCAGTAATTATCACTTCGTCTAATCCATCGGTTTCTTCAAGTCTGACCCTAACGTCCTCTTGACGAGAGGTTGGGACATTTTTCCCAACATAATCCGCGCGTATTGGGAGTTCCCGGTGTCCCCTATCGATTAGAACAGCCAGTTGTATTTGATTAGGTCTTCCTAAGTCGCTTAAAGCGTCCATCGCCGCTCTTATTGATCTCCCAGTGTAAAGGACGTCATCAACTAGAATTACTGTTTGCTGGTTGATGTCGACAGGGATGTCAGTCGGCCTCATTTTTGGAGTGGAATTTTCGGATAAGTCGTCCCTATATAATCCGATGTCTAAGATACCAACAGGTATAGAAGATCGTTCTATTTGTGAAATGGATGCACCCAGTCTTTGTGCAATTGGGATTCCTCTTGAATGCATACCAACCATAACCACGTTTTCAATCCCTGAATTCCTTTCCAGTATTTCGTGGGATATTCGGGCAATTGCACGCTGAATCTGATCTCGTGTTTGAATCCTTTTAGTAGTCATTGGCTGTCCCACCTACGGAGATAACTAGATCTCGACTGCCTTGGTATTGTCCATCTGACATTAATTTATTGTGCAACAAATATTTACACTTAAACTTATCCAAGGGAGGTGGTGTGCACGTATAGTCGGCATAAAGCCTACATGTGTTCCTACTATTCCCTTGCTTGTCTCTCTGTACAAATTTAAAGGGTATCAACATGAATTTATAATACCTTCAATGTAATATTGATTCAAGCGGCAAATAAAAATTAATTGACATAGTATTGGATAGGTGACTGGCCGAGCGTATGTGCGCCTACATAGGTAAAAACCATGCAATGTGAACGATCGAAGCAATTTCAAGCGGTTTCTGCTGGGGGTATTGTATACAGTAATGTGAATGGCATATTACATGTAGCAATATGTGGTAGGTTTGATCCAAAAACTTATAATCTCCCTAAGGGTACACCGGAGGCCAACGAGACCGTATGCCAGACTGCTATTCGGGAGGTAGTTGAAGAGACGGGCCTAGAGGTTCGTATTGAACGATTTGTTGGGGTTGTTAAATATCAATTCATTGACAAATATCTTGAAGATGACAGAGTGATTGATAAGGAAGTGGTCTATTTTCTTATGAGACCTGTTGGAGGGAATTTTTCTTATCATGATGACGAATTTGATATCGTAGAATGGTGTCCAGAATCGGAATTAGAATTCAAATTAACTTATGCAAATGAGGTGAATATTGTTCAAAAAGGTCTTTCCTTGGTCAAGAGATGATCAAAAGGAACTTCCCAAGGTTGATGAAAAGGGAGACAAAGTTCACATACGTGAGAAGCGTATAGAGGACATACCTGATGAATACGCTTGGAGAGTGGATTCAGAATTGTCTAGGTTAGATGCCACCAGGCCACTAACTATGTCTTATGAGGACTTTCTAAGGTACTCTGAAGAAGAAATGCAGTTCGCGAGTTATCGCTCAAAACGTTTGGCGGTTGACACGCTGGATGGGGTCCATATTGGGAACGTAATGTATTACGATCTTAACATGTCAAAAAAAGAATCTGAGCTTGGGATTATGATAGGGAACAAAGAGTATTGGGGGCTGGGATACGGAACGGATATTGTGAATACATTACTTAGATATCTGTTTGAAGTGGTTGGTTTGGAAAAAGTCTACCTTCATACATTGGCATGGAATTACAGAGCTCAAGCTTCTTTCCGCAAATCTGGATTTAGATCTGTTCGGTCAGTCAGGCGGGGAGGTCAAGATTTCATCCTCATGGAAACTAAGAGATCTGACTGGTTAAGTTAGCTGATAAATAATCTTGTTTTAAGATGGTTAGGATTACCCGTCGTGAGAGTAGAATCGGATTCCTCCAGGTTCTGGTATAACGATGAGGTGAGATCCTTTAGCTTTCTTTATTGCGTTGGCTACACCATGTGGGTTTTCAATGTTTTGCGTAATTTCATCAACCCCTTCGTCTGCCCATTTGACTACCTGTACCGAATACCCTAGAAGTTCTTCAACTTGTTTCACGAAGGACTCTACATTACCTGCAGATAATATTGTTACTGCTTTAGGTTCTGTTAATGAATCGGTATCCTTTTCTGCGAAATTTTTTCGCTCTTTGCGGTATAAATGTAAATGGAAAGGGGCGACTAATGCTAAAGATAATAATATCGATAAAGGTGCGACTAAAGAAGATATTGCTTCAGAGTCATACTGTCCTTTCAGTAGAGCCAGTATAATTATTATCAGGAATGATATAAGTGTCACTGAAGCTGTAATTCCGGACAGGGATAAAAACGTGACNAGGTAAGTTTTTCTTTCATTGCAATAAGANTTCATCCCCATTATTTTGTTACGCATAGTTTCCCGCCATATGGCACCCCAAAATAGCCCCCCGACAAATGTCATCGATATNCCAGCAGTTAGAGGTATTAGTGAGTNCTCACTCGATGAATTACTGAGAATGATTTCTGGTTTTGGGATTAAATATGTCACGCATGAATAAATGAATGTTGCTAGTCCGATTGACAGAATTATTATTNAAAATAATGCTAGTGAATACAGGACNATTCTATTTGAGGTGGAGTGTGAATCACCAAAGTCCAGGTAATGTCTCACATACTGGATGTGATACGCGAATATTGATGTACCAATTAATATAAGTGTTAATGCTGCAGGTAGTTCTTCAAGTTGACTATCATCTTGTCCGTTGCCACCTACAAATATAGCTAAAACACCTGAGAATAATATCCAGAAGAGTAGTACAGTACCAAGNAATACCAGTACAGCACTGATTATGGTTGTAAGGTATGTATATGTAGANTTGACGGNCGTTANCTTTTCTTTTCTTCCGAAGAATATCCAGTGGCTTATCCAAAGTAAGAGNCCTGAAGGNATTAAGGATAAGTAGGAGAAGTAAGAATCTTTATATGGTCCGCTGTCAGGGTCTAATATAAACTCGGTTCCTGAGAGATAATCTAATATGTTTTCTAATGTTAAATATACTGAATTACCTATTCCCCCAGATATGAGAACCAATCCGAAAATAGCCACTATATATATATAAACGTTTTTAAATATACTTGACCCTGTGACATTTAGGGTTTTATTTGTTGTGCTATTAATTCTCTGCCAGTGAAATATCCAAACCGACGCCCATAGCATCAATGAAATTGCGTTTGACGGGTCGAAGTCTCTTAATGTGAAAATGCTTTCCGTTACAAAAACTAAGTTTTTTGAGATTGATGCAATTGCAACACTTAAAATTAAATAAAAATAAAACTGTTGTATGGGGGATGTTTTGCTATATTCTGTCTCGTTGACTTGACGATTTATTTGTCGCCAATGGAATATCCACAGTGGTATACCAACGATTACAAATGAAAATCCAGTTGCGGCACCTAATTGATTTGAATCAATCATTCCATTTGGCAGAAATTCATCTAATATGAAATTAGCTATCAGAAGAATTCCGTTGATTATTATTAGGAGCGATACAAATAAAATTGAATAAAAATAAAAAAGTTGGATAGTGTTAGCAACGGTTATTTGAGTTGAGGCACGTTTTCGAGAAAAGAATGTGTATATACCTGATACCGCAACAGCAAAGACAATTATGTAAATAGAGAAAGTAAGAATATCTGTCATCTATTCAATGATCCTCTCTCGGTAGAACAGTAGATTGGGAATTCCATGCTGGCGATTAGCCATTTATCTCCTTCATAATTTAACCTGTACTGGGTTTTATAGTTGTTTTCATAGGGGGAAGATAGTATTGAATAATTAAGTTCAGATATCTTGACAATTACTATAGCCTCATTATTTTCGGTGTACGTATTTACCAGTTGTATTTTTTTATCTTTAATACGTTCTGATTGATTTTTTAAAGAACTTAGGAATGATATGTAGTCGCACTCTTCTTTTGTTGAATCAGTAATAAGGGAATATGACTCCATGATTTGATCTTCTGAAATATGTTGTAAGTACTTTTGTACCGTGTGTTCAGGAGATCCTGGGGATAATTTCACGTTCTTTTGGTTTAACGATACGTAGATAGCGAATATAACTAAAATTAATAACGCTGTTAAACCGAGGGTAAAATATAATTTGGTCATTCATAACACTCTGCGATGTACGATCGGTGCCCAGTACAAGATGTTAGATTATCTGACTAAATTAGGTGTGATTTAAAGCAGAATCAAGTTCATTATTTTTTGGAAAAATGAAAATCAATCTGTTGTTGCCTTGATTTTGCATATAGCAGATCTTTGTTCTTCGAATATAATCGGAAGAGTATNTTTTGCCGCTTCCAACACTTCATGAGCTGTTTCAATTGAATACCTATTGCCTTCAGCCGCACCTTGGATTTCAACAATGTTCCCGTCAGAAGCCATAACAACATTGAAATCTGCATCTGCAACATGATCTTCCTGATAGCAGAGATCAACTAAAACTTGTCCATTGCAAACTCCAATGCTGGTTGCNGCGATTTGTGTAAATATTTTTTCTATNTCCCATAAGTGCCGTTGACTTAGTTTTAAAATAGCTGCAACCATAGCTACATAGCCTCCTGTTATGGATGCAGTTCGTGTGCCCCCGTCTGCCTGCAAAACATCACAGTCAATATTGATTGTGTATTCTCCTAACTTGCTCAAATCGGCTGATGCCCTTAATGATCGTCCAATTAATCTTGATATCTCTTGAGATCTTCCTTTGCGTGAATTATTTCTTGAACTTCTTGGTGAAGTGGATCCAGGCAGCATTGAATACTCAGCAGTTATCCATCCTTTGTGTTGGCCGGCTAGAAATNNAGGTACNCCTTCTTCTATGTTGGCTGAACATAACACCTTTGTTTTCCCNGTGGAGATCGTTACTGAACCATCTGAAAATTCCAGAGGATTAATTTCAATATTTATGGGCCTTAAACCGAGATTTGTTCTACCATCGGTTCGTATATTATTTTCTGACGTCATTTGTCTATCTCACCTTCTATAATANTCTAGTATAGTAATCTAAATCATTTTTCTACAGATTACTATTTAATTGATAGCGCTGGCATGTATTCAGGAGTATTATTGAGCGGATATGGGAAATAATATTTATCTGACCGGGTTTTCCGCTACAGGTAAAACCACGGTAGGAAGTATCCTTGCAAATCTTTTAGAAATTCAAATTGTTGATATTGACTCCATCATTGAAGAAAGAGAGGGTAATACAGTCCCCAATATTTTTGCTGATAGGGGAGAAGATTACTTTAGGAAAGTTGAAAACACATGTATGCAAGATGTCAGTGAACTAGATAGNGTTGTTGTTTCAACTGGAGGAGGAGGGCCAATCAGNTGTAGTAATAGNCACATAATGAGATCTTCAGGACTAGTTATATGGTTGAAAGCACCAGCCAAGACNATATATGAAAGGTTAGTTGATTCTGTTGGAGAGGAAGAAATTAAAAAAGGAAGGCCTGTACTATCTTCCGAAAATCCATTTTCAAGGATATCGGAATTATTGAAATCCAGAGAAAGATTCTATTCAGAGGCTGATATTCATGTGAACACTGAAAACAAAACCCCAGAATTCGTCGCGCTGGAAATTATTAGGAAAATACGATGACTCGAAAGTATTCTGACTTAGCGGCACAGGTTAAAACTTCAAATGGCGACTATGATGTATTAGTTGGTTGGGGCAACATTACAGAAGTTGGAGATTTAGTAAAAGACATGGCTTCCCCAAACTCTGCGTTTGTTGTTTCCGATGAAGGGATTAGAAAGCACGCGGAATCGGTACGAGACGCGATGATAGATAAGGATATTCCTACCCAAATCTACTATATTACTCCTGGAGAGGCGAATAAAAATTTAGATAACGTGACNAAAGTGTATTCATGGTTGGCCGAGCANAAGGCGGAAAGGGGAGATTTAATACTTGCNGTGGGAGGAGGTGTNGTTGGTGATCTTGCAGGTTTTGTTGCGGCGACATATTTGAGAGGTATGCCTTTTGGGCAAATCCCCACCACTTTGCTATCAATGATGGATGCGTCAATTGGTGGCAAAGTTGCAGTTGATCTACCCCAAGGGAAAAACTTGGTTGGAGCTTTTTATCAGCCTAAATTTGTGTTGTCGGATGTTGAGACCTTGACGACTTTACCAATTAGAGAACTGACGTCAGGTTGGGCTGAAGCCATTAAACATGGATTGATATTAGATAAAGAATTATTGGAGAAATTCGAAACTCATTATGAACAGATAATTTCATTAGACCCTGATATTTCTACGGATATAATTCGGCGCAGTGCTGCCATAAAAGCAGAGGTTGTTTCTCAAGATGAAAAAGAAACTAAAGGCATACGTATTTTGTTGAATTATGGCCATACTATTGGGCATGCTTTAGAAACAACATCAAAGTATTCGACGTTCCTTCATGGAGAAGCAGTCAGTGTCGGTATGATGGGCGCTGCTGAAATAGGGCAAATGGTGGGAACGCTTACTGAAGAGGAAGTGTCAAAACAAAGAACCATACTTGATAAATATGGGCTGCCTGTATCCTTAAAGAGTGNGAANATTGATGAATTATTAATTGCTATGAAAAGTGATAAAAAAACTTCTGGTGGCGCCATACGCTGGGTCTTACTTGATGGGATTGGTAATGCTATTACCAATCATAATGTTCAAGAAAGTTATGTCAGGGACGCGTTATTAAAACTCATTAAGTGATTGTAATTTGGAATGGCTTTTACTAATCATAGGTTTTTTGACAGGTGTCTACGGAGTTATGGTGGGTGCAGGGGGTGGATTTATATTGGTGCCGATATTGGTGTTATTTTGGGGAGTTGAACCAAGGACGGCTGCTGGGACCTCACTAGCTTTGGTTGCGATAAATAGTTTATCCGGGTCATATGGATATCGAAAGGTAAAACATATTGACTACCGTAGCGGGCTATTGTTTGCACTCTCAGCTATTCCTGGCTCTGTCATCTCTCCTATTATGCTTGGGTACGTAGATTCCGGGGCTTTCAAAGCTCTTTTTGGATTACTGTTGCTCCTTTTGTGTTTACAAATCATATTTCGTAATTGGAAAATAGGAACTAGGGGTGATACACAAGATATTGATTCTGTAACGCCTTATCCGTCCAATAAAATTCATCCTAGGTGGATGAATTTCACGATTACTTTAAGGGAGATCCCCACTCGTTCTGGTATCAAATACGTATATCAATTTAATGAGTCCTTAGCGATTTTGTTTAATTTTACGCTTGGCTTCATATCTAGTTTTTTCGGAACCGGGGGAGGTTTCATCAGAACTCCGATCCTCGTATCAGTATTTAATTTTCCAGTACAAATAGCGGTGGCAACTTCTATATTTGCTCTTTCTATATATGCGTTTATTGGATCAATAACNCATATCTTGATAGGGAATATTGATCTGNGCTTGCTATTATGGGCTGGGGTGGGNCTTGTAGCAGGNGGGCANGTGGGAGTGAAAATAGCATCCAATATATCTGGTGCATGGATATTAAGGTTGTTATTGATTGTTTTGTTGATTCTATCTACTCAACTAATAATAGAAGGTNTTTTNCCNAATGCCATTTCTATTGATTTTAATTAGGATATTGTGATGGGATTTTTTCGGTTAGAGGGCAACGAAGGGCAAGCAAGATTTGGCACCATAACAACAAGTCATGGGACGATTCAGACACCGGTTTTTATGCCTGTTGCGACTCAGGGNTCTGTAAAAACACTCGACTCACTTGACCTAACTAATCTAGGNGCTTCTATTCTATTAGGCAACGCTTATCATCTGTATTTGAGACCAGGTGTTGATTCAATAAGCAAGTTAGGTGGGCTTCATAGAATGATGAATTGGGACAANCCTATCCTCACTGATAGTGGAGGATTTCAAGGNTTTAGTCTACAGCATTTAAGAAAAATCGAAGAAAATGGCATTCAGTTTAAGTCTCATATTGATGGTAGCTTACACGTTTTGACCCCTGAATCTGTCATGGAAATCCAACANGTTATAGGTTCNGACATAGTTATGCCATTAGATGTCTGCTCTCCTGCTGACTCTGATTACGGCACCGTGAGATCTGCGTTAGAACTAACCAATAGATGGATGAATAGAACTTTGTGTTCTCTAAGCCAAGATCAAAATCTTTTTGGCATTGTTCAAGGGGGACTGTATGAAGATTTAAGAAGAGAGTCTGCTGAGTATTTGGTTGGATTAGATCTGCCAGGTTATTCCATTGGAGGTTTGAGCGTTGGAGAGCCTAAACCAGTGATGTATGACACGATTTCTATGACAACGCAAATTCTTCCTCGAAATAAGCCAAGATATTTGATGGGAGTAGGTTCTCCTGAGGATTTAGTCGAAGCTGTATTTAGAGGTGTAGACATGTTCGACTGTGTATTGCCCACAAGGGTGGCTCGCAAAGGAGCTCTTTACACTAGTCAAGGGAGAATTAATATAACCGGTTCGAAGTACACTGCTCTTGATGAGAAGGTGGAAGACAAATGCGACTGCTATATGTGCGAAAATTATTCCACTGGATATCTAAAGCATCTTTTTAAATCAAAAGAGTATCTAGCGTATCGGCTCGCCTCNATACATAATTTGAGGTTTATAATTAAATTAATGGATGATATCCGAGTATCTATACAGAACAATACTTTTAAAGAATTTCGGGATAGATTTCTTTCAAAATATAAATTGTCTGATCAAGAAGCTAGGAATAAGCAAAGNTTATATGNACAGAGTAAAAAATACGGATGCGGGAGAAAATTTGAANAATTGGATATNTANAACTGGCCNCCAGCTACAGCGGGTACTATGCTTACCTCGTCTCCTGATTTCGCCTCACTACTTAGTCCGTCAAGAAACCTCACATCCTCACCGTTTATGTACACATTGACAAAGCTTCTTAAACTTCCATCTTCATTGCAGAGTCTTTCTTTGATTCCTGGGAATTGTTCGTNTAAANTAGACATTATTGCTTCTAATGTACCTTCNTCAACTTCAGCTTTGTCTGCTCCGTTGGTAACTTTCCTAAGTGGTGTGGGTATCCGTACTGTCACGCTCATTTATNAACTCCATTCTTAAGTCTGTAGTTATTTATTATCCTTCAATTATATCTCCGCCNATAGGATCCACTCTTACCCCCAAAGAAGTAATCCAATTTAATCCATCAGTCACCGAACTTTCCTTTCCTTGTATTTCAAGTATTACCCATCCTACTTCGTCATTTATGTCTGCTCTTCTTATATTGGTAACAAGATCAAAATTTTTACCGAGATTATAAATTATCGGATCTTTTACATCCTCGATTTGAAAAGTGAATTTCACGCGTTGTTTGATATGGGCCATTTAACCTTCTCCACTAATTACTGCGTATGGCTGCCTCAAAACTTTCCATATCTGGGGTGGTATTCACGGCTTTGTTAAAATCGCCCATGGCATCTAGAGTTTTCAACCCATTACCAGTTATGAATGCTACCGTGACTTCGTTTTTCTTGATTTTTTTCTGTTCTACTAATCTTTGAAGACTCGATATGACCACGCCACCAGCGGTTTCGGTAAATATACCTTCTGTTTCGGCAAGAAGTTTAATCCCATCAATTATTGTGTTCTCAGGAGCACTGATTCCTGTACCTCCTGTGTTATTTAAAACTTCCAGTGAGTATGGCCCTGCTGCTGGGTTACCGATGGCGAGAGACTTTGCGATTGTGTTTGGTCTTACTGGGTTCACATGGTTAGATTCCATCTCAAAAGCGTGTACAATTGGAGAGCATCCAGAGGCTTGAGCGAGGTGCATTCTTGTTGAAGGCTGTTTGATCAAACCGGCATCGCCGAACTCCTCCAACCCTTTCCAAATTTTCGTATGTAATTCACCCGAAGCACCAGGAACTATACAATGATCAGGGGCGTTCCAACCGAGTTGTTCTGCAACTTCATATCCTAGGGTCTTGCTACCTTCAGCATAGTATGGTCGCATGTTTATATTAACAAAAGCCCAACGGTATGTATCCGCAAGTTCACTGCAGAATCTATTGGCTTGATCATAGGTTCCGTCCACTGCCACCATCGTAGGACCATATACGGCAGCACCCATTATCTTACCTGTTTCTAAATTAGAAGGATAAAATACCATGGTTTCCATGCCAGCCTTGGCCCCATGTGCGGCAACTGAGCCCATGAGGTTGCCAGTTGATACACAAGCTAATACATCGAATTCAAATTCTAAGGCCTTGGTAGCAGTAACAGATACTGGTCTATCCTTGAAGGAAAAAGTTGGATTCACACTGTCATTTTTGATGTATAGATAATCTAAACCTAGCTGATGTCCTAAATTCTTTGCGTGTATCAGAGGCGTGAAACCTGTTGATATATCAATGGCTGCTTCTTTCTCTACGGGCAGGAAGTCATGGTACCGCCACATAGTTTGTGGGCCAGATTCGATGCTCTCTCTCGAAACTGCTTTTGCAATGGAATCGTAATTGTATGCTACTTCTAAGGGCCCAAAACATATTTCACATGCATTTAGTGGTTCTATTGGGTATTCGCTTTTGCATTCTCGACATTGCAGGTTTATTACGTGAGCCACTGATTCGCTTCTTTTATTGATTATTTCATTGAATAGGAATTGAGCACTGTCCGTATATTTACAAATCAGAATGGTAGCAATCGATTTGATTCACTGTCAAGAATAAGTTGAACAAGTTTCTGTGTCGGTATGGAGTTTTTCTCTTATTTTCATATATGCACACTAGATGGTATTCGAGAGGAATATAGTTCTTTGACAGGACCTAATATAGCTATGTTGGGTTTGAACTCAGTAAAATTAGTGCGGGCAATTTCCTTGATTTCGTCGATTTTGACGTTATTAACTTTCTCTAAATGGTCCTCAAAATTATTCGCAGTTCCGAAGCGTTGTGAAGTAGCGTTGAATTCCGCTATTGAAAGGGTATCTTCCATGGAAATAATTAGCCTTCCCTTCAGCATGTTTTTCGCCTTGTTGAGTGTGGATTTATCTATTTGTTGATAACAATTAGACATGATGTTTTCAATCAGTTCAATAGACTCATTAAGTTTTTTCTGTGACAGTCCAGCTGTTACAGTGAGATAGCCGCATTGATTTAGATTGTATTGTTTTGACTCTATATCATATGCCAATCCTCTTTTTTCTCTTACCTCTTTAAATAGCAAACTGCTCATTCCTGACCCAAGGATTATGTTAAGTAATGACAATGAGTATTTTGTTTCCGTGTCGGTGCTTGCTCCTGGATAACCGAAGCAAATATGTATTTGACC
>PBDQ01000022.1 GCA_002717465.1 Chloroflexota bacterium | reverse complement strand
TTGGGTCATTATCAATAAGGGCCCCATTTTCTGCTTTAAAGTTAAAAAGCCGTATAGTATTCATTCCTCTCTCGCCTGCAATGTGAGGCAACAAAACATATTCATTCTTCGAATCTGTCATAATGCAATGCGCACCATTGCCAGTCTTGACCCATTGCAATTCTTCCTCAACATTACCTTCAAATACGCGATGAACACTTGCGGCTCCAGCATTGTAGTATGCCCCAAATAAAAACCGTCCCGATTTATCCAAAGATATATAACATGGATCTCCTTGGAGTTCTGGCCCGTCTGACAGTTTACTTAACCTTCCCAAATGATCATATTTGAAAGAAGAAACCAAAGGAATATCCCGTCGGCCAACGTACAAAACACTATTTTCAACATCCACAGTCAGCGGAGCAGGCCTACCTGTTACAGGAATTCTGCCTATTTCTGTTATCACTCCACCACTTGAGTCTATCGAGTAACTAGCAATTTCATTTTGTGCGGATAAAGTGACAAACATAATTTGATTCATCAAGACCCTCCTTTCACACCAAATATGAAGCTATACTCATTCTAACAGCCACAATTATTAACGGATTATCGGCTTAGCCAATGAGGGAGATTAACATCCACAAATAAATCCGTTCCATTATTTGGCCCACGGAACTACAATTAAATGATGCCTTAAATTCAGTGCCTTCAACCTGGGAGATTAATTTCTTTGAACATTCCCGTGCCTAAGACTATTCGCAATAGATGGTCCCAGCAAAATGGGTACAAACATATTCTATATATAGCTTTCCCATTGATTTTAAGTACTGGGTCATTCTCCGTACAACAATTTGTTGACAGAATGTTCCTGTCTTGGTACTCATCGGATGCGCTCGCCGCAGCGATGCCTACAAGCATACTAAGCTTCACTTTAATCAGTCTTTTCATGGGCACATCCATGTATACAAGCACATTTGTCGCCCAATATGTTGGAGCTAACAGGCCGGAAAGAGTCGGACCTGCAATATGGCAAGGTATTTATTTTTCCATATTTGGTGGAATTATCGTCGGGTTTTTCTCTTTCTTTGCTGACCCAATATTTAATTCTATTGGTCACGAATCAAACATACGAAAACTGGAATCTGAATATTGGGTATACCTGACGGCTTCAGGAATTTTCCCTATAACCACTGGTGCTATAGCAGGTTTTTTTAATGGAAGAGGTAAAACTTACCCAGTAATGTGGGCAAGCTTTGTTGCCACAGCAGTAAACATAATTTTGAATTACATACTTATATTCGGAAAATTTGGACTGCCCGAAATGGGAATTGCCGGTGCTGGCCTAGCAACGGCTGTTTCAACAATGGTAAACCTCATAATTCTAATTTATCTTACATTTAATAAAACAAACGACTCAAGATACTATGTGATTCGAGGGTGGAGACTTGAGCACAGCCTATTTAGAAGGCTTATCAGATTCGGCTTACCGAACGGTATTCAATTTTTCCTTGACATAGCAGCTTTTTCGGCATTTATACTTCTGATTGGTCGGCTAGGGACTACGGAATTAGCCGCTTCAAACGTCGCTTTGAACATTAGTATGATTTCCTTCATGCCAATGATCGGGCTTGGGATAACCGTCACTATATTGGTCGGACAATCATTGGGAGCGGACAATCCCAACATGGCTAGTAGGGCAACATACTCAGCCCTTCAAATATCCTTTGCTTATATGGGCACATTGGCGGTTTTATACTTAGCAATACCCAATATATTTATATATCCTTTCTCAGCTCAAGCCGACCCTGCCGAATTTGAAGCGATAAAAGATCTCGCCATCATAGCTATGCGATTTGTTGCAGGTTGGTCGATTTTTGACTCATTGGCCATTATATTTTCATCTGGCTTGAAAGGGGCAGGGGACACAAAATTTATCATGATTACTATAACTATTCTTTCATTGTTATTGTTGATAATACCTACCTACATCATCGTTGAATTTCTTCAATTAGGAATGACAGCCGTTTGGTCAACGGGAATCATTTATGTTCTAGGGCTAGGTATAGCTTATTACATAAGATTCAGGGCCGGAAAATGGAAAGATATGAGGGTCATTGAGAAACAAAATTGATTAGATAAACCAGTCTCTGGCCATACAAATCAAATTAGAAAATAAAACCCAAATGATGGAGTTCATAAGATCAATGCCTGATGCTGACAAAAGCAAAATGATCCTAGGTGCATTCATGCAAGCATCCAACTGTTCTAATTATGCAGCATCTTGGCGTCATCCTGACACAGCACCCGATTTCCTTTCAATTGAATATTTCAAAAGAATTGCGGAAATTCTGGAAAAAGGAAATTTTCATTTTGCTTTCATAGACGACAGACTAGCAATGCCTGGGACCTTGAACAACTCAATATCTGACACTGTCACTCACGGTATTAGAACTATAAAATTTGATCTTATCCCTATTGTTATGGGTATGGCCATGAGCACGACACATCTTGGAATAGGAGCCACTTATTCGACCACGTATCACCATCCTTTTCATATAGCAAGATTATTTGCGACTTTAGACCACATGACAAATGGAAGGGTTGGATGGAACGTCGTAACCTCTTTGAATGACGAAGAGGCCAAAAACTTTGGACTTGAATCTCATTTGAACCATGACGAAAGATATGACCAAGCCGATGAAATAATGCAAGTCGTTACAGGCCTGTGGGATACATGGGGCGATGATGCAATCATTGCTGATAAAGCTAATGGGCTATTTGCAAATCAAGACAAGGTCAAAACACTTAATTACAAGGGGAGATATGTCAGTTCCAAAGGACCATTAACCGTTCCAAGGTCACCTCAAGGTCATCCAGTAATCATGCAAGCCGGTCAGAGTGAAAAAGGGAAAGAATTCGCAGCAAAATGGGGTGAAGTTATTTTTGCAATATTCAAAAATAAACAAGAAGGCAAGGCAATAGTTAATGATATTAAATCAAGAGCTGTTAAATATGGAAGGGACCCGAAGTCAATAAAAGTCGTTACAGCAGCATATGTGATCCCCGCAAGTAGCAACGAAGAGGCAGAAAATAAAAAATCCTTTATCGAAAGTCTTGCAAAACCGGAAGACAAACTCGCCTTATTATCCGAATTATTAAATTTTGACCTACGTTCATTACCAGAAGACCATATAGTCACTAAAGAAGATCTCAACAAAATGTCCGGAGCTCGATTTCCGATTGAGCAATTGATACAAAAAAAAGAAAATTTCACTCTCGGTGATATGGTCAAGTTCAGTAATAGAGGGACAATTAACGAATTACCTACGTTCCACGGAACTCCCCAAAAAATTGCAGAAGACATGTCTGATTGGTACAGGTCGGGCTCTTGTGATGGGTTCATGATTGCAGCAACACATATACCCGGTTCATACAGTGACTTCGTAGAACTAATCGTGCCAGAACTACAGAAAATGGGTACAATCCGAAAAGAACACTGTGGCCACACTCTAAGAGAATCGTTAGGTTTTAACAGACCTTAATGAAACCAATGTGAATTATCACTTCTTACAGAAAGGATTTTGAAATGAAAAAACAGCCGAATATCATATTAGTGATGTCTGATGATTTGGGATACGAAGTGTTAGAAGCAAATGGTGGAACCTCATATAAAACCCCACGGCTGAATGGGCTGTCTAAACAAGGTATACGTTTTGAAAACGCTCATGTTATGCCACTTTGCACGCCAACTAGAATAGCGCTTATGACAGGCAAATATAATTTTCGAAACTACCTTGGATTTGGACTCATGAATCCGAAAGAAATCACTTTTGGGCATCTATTATCTGATGCCGGATACAACACCTGTATATCTGGTAAATGGCAACTGTATTCATACAATCCCCCGGACCAATTCCCTGAAGAACGCTCAAAAGGGCAACTAATTGAAGATGCTGGGTTTGATGAGTTTTGTGTCTGGCACGCTCACCAGACAGAGGATAAAGGGTCTAGGTACAAGAACCCCGTCATTTACGAAAATGGGGAATTTAGAAATGACACCGACAATAAATATGGCGAAGACATATTTTGCGATTACATTATAGATTTCATAAACAGAAAAAAAGACAAAGAAGATCCCTTCTTTGTTTACTGGCCAATGGCAGCAACACATAAACCCCATGAACCTACTCCAGACAGCCCGGAATGGGATGACTTCGACCCCCCATCAAACAAGAGTCTGGGTGCAAAAACATGGTCAACACTGGAGGATGGATCTTGGAAAGACGACCCCAAATTCTATCGAGATATGGTTGAATATCACGATAAGGTAATAGGAAGACTCATTGATCACATAGACAATGTAGGAATTAGAGAGGAGACTCTCATTATTTATCTAGGGGATAATGGTAGTCCTGAAGACGTATGCTCTATGGTTCATGAACACAACGAAATTTGTGGTGGTAAAGGGAAAACTAACGATAGAGGAACTCACGTACCTTTAATATGCAGCATGCCTGGAACCATACCATCAGGCGAAGTACTTGAAGATCTCATAGAGTCAACAGATTTTCTTCCCACAATTTTCGAGGCGGCTGGCTTGAATTTTCCTGAAGGATACATCATCGACGGTCGTTCATTTTATCCACAACTTACTGGTAGAAAAGGCAACCCAAGAGAATGGATGTTTTTCCATTTTGAACCAATGAACAGACGTAACAATATTGGACAAATAAGATTTATTAGGGACCACAAATGGAAGCTATACGAAACAGGAGAACTCTACGACCTGCAAAACGATCTAGACGAAGACCTACCGATCTATCAATCTGAAGATTCGGATGAGCAACGTAATGCTAGAACGAAATTAAAGCCGATCTTTACCCAAATGGTTCCTTAATCACGCTGAAACATTAAAACAAGCTTTGATGTTGCTAATCTCGAGTCCTCAAGTCAATAGAGGCAGAATTTATGCAATACCTTAAGCCAGTTGGTTCAGGCCCATCTGGAAACACATGGCCAAGATGAGCTCCACAGGAATTACACATAACCTCGGTACGAACCATACCAAAAGAAGTGTCCTCATCTTCTAATATTTGATCTTCAACCATTGGCTTGTAAAAACTAGGCCAACCACACATAGACTCAAATTTTGCATCAGATTCAAATAAATTCTCACCACAACAGATGCAAACGTAAACACCATCATTAAAAGTATTCCAGTACTCCCCAGTAAAGGCTCTTTCTGTAGCCTTATTCTGAGTTACCTCATACTGTAGAGGAGACAGCTTTTCCCTATATTCCTTATCTCGTGGGGAGTCAGACATTCAATACTCCTTAGTTCCTTTAACAATTCATGTCGCTATAAAGAATTATACTCAATTCATATTTGATATTCATTCCAAAGCATTCATACATTGCAAGTCATAAAGTGTAGAATAATCATCTTTCTACAGATAAATATCTATAAAAGGACCTTGACCCGTGGAATTCGGAGTTTTCGACCACATCGAGCCTGTTGAAAATCTAACTCTCAATCAAATATATGAACTAAGACTCCAGCAACTCGAAATATTCGATGAAAATGGATTTTACGCATATCATCTGGCAGAACATCATAGCCCGGCCGTACACAGTTTGGCACCTTCCCAAAATGTGTTTTTAGCAGCTGCATCACAAAGAACCAGTCAATTGAAACTAGCTCCATGCGTATACGTTCTACCTCTGCATCACCCTTTAAGGTTGATAGAGGAAATTAGTATGCTAGACCATCTCAGCGGAGGCAGGATTGAAATTGGTGTAGGGAGGGGTGGTGTCATGGAAGCATATTTTTGGGGACAAGAAGCAGACTCAGAAACAAATTATCAAAGATACCTAGAAACTCTCGAAATCCTAAAAACCAGTCTGGATAAAAAACTTCTGACATTTAAAGGAAAATTCAACCATTTTGACGAGTTGCCTATGAGGTTAAATCCTATACAAAAGCCATACCCACCTATGTGGTATATGAGAAATGCTGAAACTGCCGCAATAGAAAAAATGAACACTGTAGTTGTAGGGACGCTCGAAAGCCTAAAAGCAGAAACCCACAGGTATAAAAGAGTTTGGGAATCAACTCATGGAACAAATAGTAAAACCGATCAAGGAACAGATCCAAAAGTCGGGCTAGTAGTTCATATGGTCATAGCGGAAACGGATGAAAAAGCAATTGAATTGGCCACTCCTGCATGGGAGCAATACCGATGGAATCTCGCAGCGCCTAGAAGAATAGAAGCTGAAAAAAGAGGTCTTACACAATTCCAAAAAAGTTCGGATGGCTCATTTGGTTTTGTTGGTGACAGACCCAAAAATCTACCCAACAGAGAAACCAGAAAAGATATTGAAGCCGAGATAGAAAGGTTCGACCAACAGTCAAAAGAAAATGACCCAACGAGGCTCGGCGGGGTTGCCTTAGCCGGTTCTCCAGACTCGGTCCGAAGATATATGGAAGAATACATTGAAACTGGCGCCAATTATTTCATGTGCTCATTTCAATGGGGCAATTTAAGTCACGATACAGCCATAAAATCGATCGATTTATTTACGAAATATATAATGCCACAGTACAAATAAAATATATGCAAATAAGATAGTCAATCCACATTCACGAGTATTATGATGAAGCCTGAAATAATAGGAATGATCGGTCCAAAATCTGACGAAAGCGTCTCAAAAGGAAGAGAAGTGCATGTCATAGGCGGCGGTATAGATCCTGATTATATAGCAGCCTTCTCTAAAGCCCACGAGGATAGTGGATTTGATAAGGTACTTGTGGGTTACTCATCGTCTTCCGCTGATGGGTTCCTTATAGCTTTACATGCTGCTGCAAACACGACGAAACTAGGATACTTAATAGCACATAGACCGGGATTTGTCAGTCCGACCGTACTAGCGAGGAAGGTAGCCACGCTTGATCATTTAACTAAAGGAAGGATAGCGCTTCATATAATTAGTGGTGGCGGAGATTCTGAGCAGCAAAGAGACGGAGACTTTCTCAATCACACCGAAAGATACAATCGATCAGAAGAGTTCATGGAAATACTAAAAAAACTATGGATGTCTAGCAGCGAAATCGACCACTCTGGCGAGTATTACAAGTTCATACAGGCAAAAAGTGATATCAACTGCTTCCAAACACCGCACGTTCCACTCTATTTTGGTGGAGCGTCAGAAATCGCTCTTGACGTAGCAACGAGGCAATGTGATGTTTTTGCAATGTGGGGTGAGCCATTGGGAGCAGTATCAGCAAAAATTGATGCCATAAAAACACGAATGAAAGCCAATGGTCGAAACAAAAATGATATTAAATTTTCGGTTTCAACACGTCCTATTGTTGCGGAAAGTGAGAAAGAAGCTTGGGATATGGCACATGAAATACTCGATGGCGTGCTCAAAACTAACCAAAGGTCAATGCATGGGTCCGGAAAAGAACGCCTCCAGTCAGTAGGAGCAAAAAACCTTGTTGACTTTGCCAAACAAGGAGACATCTTAGACGATAGGTTATATATGCCCATCGCAGCTGCCACGGGTGGATCAGGAAACACTACTGCACTCGTAGGAACAGCAGACCAAGTGTCTGATTCTTTATTAAATTATTATAAAATCGGTTGTTCTACTCTACTTATTCGTGGTTTTGACCCTTTCAACGATGCCGTATATTGGGGCAAAGAGCTGATCCCTTTGTTAAGAGAAAAAATAAAAAATTATTCTAATCAAAACAAGGACTACTAAATGTCAGTAAACAATAAGCGTGCTTCAGCGATTTTAGGAAGTCCATTTCCAAAATCAACATCAGAAAAAATCGTGGAGTTGGTCCTTCAAAGATTACGAGACAATAGTTGGGAAACTGATGTTATAGATCTATCTAAAATAGACGCAGAATCTTTATTAATCCGAAATGAAGATGAAAAACTAGACAAAGTTTTGAAATCCGTTGTGCAATCTGACCTGATCATTACTGCTTCACCAACTTACAGAGCAACCTATACGGGACTATTAAAAGTATTTTTGGACTTATTACCTCAGGAGTCATTATCTGAAAAATTAGTTCTGCCCATACAGACCGGAGGGTCATCAGATCATTCACTCACGATTGAGCATGGTATTACTCCAGTGATGAGAAGCTTAGGAGCCACAGTTTTGACAAACACAATTTACGCTTGGAGCAGCCAATTCAAAGAGGACGGTTCCCCGAGCCCGGGAATTATTGAGTTGATAAACAATTCGGTGAAAGAATTAGATTTCCTATTAAACTAATCGACAATCAATCCAAGTTTGCGTGCCATATCGAGCATCTGAATTGCTGTTTTCTCGTGAGCAATATCAACCATTTCACCTTGATATGAAACTGCAGCCCCACCGACAGATCGTACCTGATCCATTGCAGTAATCAAGCCTTTCCATTCTTCAATCTCTTCTTTCGAAGGCGAAAAAATATCATTTACTATCGGCACATGAGAAGGATGTATAACAGTCATTCCAGTGTAACCGAGGTTTCTTGAATTTAATGCAAATTTTCTCAGCCCTTCATGGTCATGTATGTCCTGCCAAAGCCCTGTTACCGGATATGGACTACCTGAGGCTCTCGCATCTAATAGAACTTTAGACCTCAAAAACAAAGTTTCTGTCATTTCTGGTGTCCATCGATAACCGACCGCACGAGCTATATCACCACCCCGACCACCACCAGCTCCCATATGAGCTACTCTCTCAGAAGCCCTTCCAATCTCGTACGCATCCCTTAAACCAGTAGCTGTTTCAAGTCCTGGATCTATAAGAACTGAACCTTCCGGAACTCCATTTAGTTTTTCCGCATCTGTTAACATTTTGTCTACTTCAACAATATCTTGTGGCCCTCGAACCATTGGTAAAGTTATCGCATATAAACATTTACTCATAGCAAACTTAATATCTTCCCCTGTTAAACCCGTATCTAGCGAATTCACACGGACAAAAACAGTCACACTTTCAGCAAACAGCTCCGGTACTAATCGAGAAACTATTCTCCTTGCTGTTTCCTTCTCAGGCACAGGCACAGAATCCTCTAAATCAAGAATGAGTGCATCCGCTCCATATTTAGGGGCTTTTCTTACCCAATCCTCCTTATTAGCTGGTACATACAACATGGTTCTTAAAGGCTTTGCAAAGTCTCTCAAAACATACTTCCTTTCATTAAGATTTAAATTATTCCATCTGATTTCAAACCTTCTAAATCAGTTTGACTCATGGAAATAACCTTAGAATAAACTTCTGAATTGTCCATACCTAACATTGGAGCTCCTCTATTCTCTGGCAATGATCCGCCTGAAAAACTTACTGGAAAACCAGATGCGATTCCAGGCACAGGAACATCAAATGCCGCGCTTTTCATTTCACGGAAAGTCCCCCTTTCCCAAAAATGGTTATCCTCTATGACCTCATTCACCGTTCGCACTAAACCACAAGGAACATTATTTGCTTCTAAAATCTCAATAGCATCAGACTTAGTGTATTTACTAATTAATTCTTGAATCACATGTCTAGCCTCTAAAACATTTTTTCCTCGATCCAAAAAAGTTTGGAATTTGGGGTGGTTGATTAAATAAGGTGCACCTAAAGCAACGGACAACCGTTCCCATTGCTCATCACTAGCAACTGTAATTGTTATGTCTCCATCCCTTGCGTGGTAAAGACCCATTGGACCACTTCTACTATTATTACCTTGGCGAATAGGTTCATCATTCAAAATAGCTTCTTCCAAATTTTCCATAAACATTAATGAAGCGAGAGTATCCATCATCGACACATCAAGATACTGGCCATTTCCAGTCCTGTCTCTCTCTCTCAATGCCGCCAAAATGGAGTAGCAAGCAAATACGGGAGTTACTAAGTCACCTATATAAAACCCCACCCTAGTAGGTGGTCCATCTTCAGCCCCATTTACATCCATTATTCCGCTCATACCTTGGATTTGGGGATCATGAGCCTTTCTTCCAGAATGTTTACCAGTTTGACCGTATCCAGAAATTGAGGCATATACGATTGCAGGGTTAACAGACTTCAGGTCATCATATGACAGCCCTAATCTCTTCATAGCGCCCGGGGATAAGTTTTCTACAATGACATCGGATTTTTCAGCGAGCTCCAAGAATATCTTCCTACCTCTATCACTCTTTAAATTTAGTGTTACGCTTTTCAATCCTTGCGAACGTTTCAGAAACCTGGTCGATAAATAGGAAGAGTCTACCTGTGTATCAGAATACCCAGATGAACTGGCAAACGGCCCATTCGAACGAGTTGGGTCTCCGGTACCTGGCCTTTCTATTTTTATGGCTTCAGCGCCCAATCGAGCAAGATTCATCAAAGTAAAAGGCCCAGCCAAATATACTGTTACCCCCAAAACCCTAATATCGGATAAAGGAGACATAACATTTTGTGATTCCAACATTAATTCTCTGCCTTAATATTTCAATGGATAGATCAAATTTCATTTTTAACCGTTAAGTTCGCTTTCCATGTTATTTTGGTGATTTTGTTTGGTCAAACTGCTTAAATTTATCGTTACTTTTTCGGGTGACTCCCTGTGGTTGTGGTATATTCCGCTCATTCTCACATACCATAAAGACAAGGACTATTAATAAATGAAAATTGCGATAATTGGCCAAGCTGCATTTGGAAAAGATGTACTAAGTTCGCTGATAGCCCAAAAAGAAGATGTAACCACTGTTATATGCCCACCTGACAGATCACCTGAGAAAATTGACCCACTAAAAACAGCAGCGTTAGAGAACAACATACCTGTCTTGCAATATCCTAAAATGCGATCTGCAGAAGCAATAGAAAAATTCGTTTCACTTAACATAGACCTTTGCGTAATGGCATTTGTAACAGACATTGTGCCTAATGAAATTCTGAAATCTCCTACACTCGGAACAATTCAATACCATCCATCACTACTTCCAAAATACAGAGGACCTAGTTCTATTAACTGGCCCATAATCAACGGGGACACAAAAACAGGTTTAACAATATTTTGGCCGGATGAAGGATTGGATACAGGTCCAATTTTGCTTCAAAAAACTGTTTCTATTAACCCTGATGACACCTTAGGGTCTCTATATTTCGAAAAATTATTTCCAGTAGGGGTTAATGCAATGTGTGAAGCAGTTAATCTAGTCAAGAAGGGTCAAGCTCCTAAGGTAAATCAGGATCATTCCCAAGCAACTTATCAAGGCTGGTGTTCATCTAATGAAGTGAAGGTAAACTGGGAACAAAATACCAGACAGATATTCAATCTGATCAGAGGATCAGACCCAAGCCCCGGTGCAAATTCCATGTTTAAAGGTGATCAAATATCATTTTTTAACGCCAATGTATTGAGCGAAAAATCCAATGCACAACCTGGTTCTATAACCAATATATCCGAAACAGATATTTCAATTGCCACTTTTGATGGAAGCATAAGCGTACAACGGATGAAAATTGGTAAGGGGCCTAAAATTACTGCAAGGGAATACGTTGCTAAAACTAATGCTAAAGTGGGAGACAGATTTTCGGATAGTTAGCCAAGTTATACAAAGGGATATTTACTATGAGTTCGCGATATTTTTTCACTGCTGCAATGGACATAGCTGAAAGCAAAGAAGAAGAATTTAATGATATTTACGAAAAGGAGCATATCCCATATTTAACTGATGTCCCTGGAGTTATTTCAATTGCACGTTTCACAACACAACCTCTCAAAATGATTCTAGGTGGAGAGGAAAAAGAGATAGTGATAGAAGGGCAACCAAAGCATACAGCTGTGTATGAAATTGAAAGTCCTGAAGTGTTACTATCGGATGGTTGGGCTCAATCAGTCGACAAAGGAAGATGGTCAACAAATATACGTCCACACACATTCAACAGAAGACACGTATTATTTAAGAAAACCTCAATTTAGATAATCACTTTGTTATACAGAGAAATCAATAAAATAGAATTTTCAATTATTGGAATGGGTACCTGGAAGACCTTCGACGTTTCATCACAGTCTGACCTCACTGTACGGCAAAGCATTATAAAAAATTGCGTTGCTTCAGGTGTTAATCTAATTGACTCTTCACCAATGTACGGAGAATCTGAAAATATTGTTGGGCAAACAACCAAAAATTTCAAAGAACATTTTAAATTTGCCACCAAGGTATGGACAAAGGGTGAACGTGAAGGAATAAGACAGATAGAAAAATCTTTTAAGTTACTTGATACGAAATATATACACTTATTACAAATACACAACCTTCTTGATTGGAAATCACATTTACCAACCTTAAGACGGCTTAAATCAGAGAAAAGGATAGGATTAATAGGGCTTAGCTGCATGAATCCTCATGATTATCCTCTACTAATCAAAATTATGGAAACAGAGAGTATAGACAGTATTCAAATTCCTTATAACGTCAAAAATAAATTTGTCGAGAAAAATATATTGGGTATTTGCAAAGATCTTGGAATCGGGGTACTCGCCATGGAACCCTTAGGCAAAGGTGAAATTGTTCACAACATATCGCCACGCCTCAATCTAACTGAATTAACGTCCGTAGGTATTGAAACGTGGGCTCAAGCGTGTTTAACCTGGGTGGTTTCTAACCCCACTATCACCTCAGCGATACCTGCGACCTCAAGACCCGAAAGGATATTGGAAAACGCTAAAGCTGCGATACAGTTAAATCAAGGCTTAAGAGATCTCATAGAATTTGCGATACATAACCAGTCATCAAACTGACTGTTTAAGATAAATCGCCTCGGTCTTCATCATCCTCTATCTCAGAATCACCTTCAAACCGTTCTCCCATTTGGTTAAGAAAATCTTCCACCCCTGGAGGCAATATTATTTCTTCCAATGTTTCGGAATCTAATTCATCCTCTAGATTACTCGGTCTATCCTCAGGACGTGACAAAACTCTGTCATAGTACGTTTCTAGTTGTTTTATCAGAGTACCAAACTCGCCCTTGTAATCGATGGCACCATTTATATCTTTGTACTGCTGGTCACCCCTGCTTTTGTCAGCCAAGTCACTTGGAAATCCATAAACGGAACAAAGAACATCTAGTAATCTAGCAGCTCCCAAATGGTCCTCATCTAGCTGAACATATTGGGGAAGATGAGCCATTAAAGTTGAATTGTTAACATTCAGTTCTGTCAAATCTTCATTCACTTGATTTATTATCGATGTTGGGCCCTGATATGTACTTTTTCTAGGGTTTAAAAACTTACCAGCTCTTTCTTCCTGCTCTTCCGTCATAGAACCGGTAACTAAAAGTGGCCTTGTGTGTGGAACGGAATCATACATGCCTCCAACTCTGCAATACTCGACGACATTACAATGCTGTAATACTTCTACTATAGCCTCTGTATAATCCTCACCAAAATTATGTGGCTCTCGAACATGTATAAATAAATAGTCTTTGTCTGAGTATTGATCATGCGCATGATGAATTATGGTGTTTGGTTTGGTAAAAACCCTATTCCCATTTACGATTCGCATCCTTGGTCTATAACGGGTAAAGTCAAAGAACTTTCCTGGCCTAGCAAGCCTACCAATTTCTTTCGCCCCAAGATATTGCTGTATCTTTCTGAGACATAAAGTACCAACTCTACCGACATCAACCCAAGGTCTTAACATACCTATCGCAATAGTATTTTTCATTTCTGGTAGTGGTTCAACCAGTTCAAACTCACCAATTCTCATAAGTTATTCGCCTATTACACAGAAGGTTCCTAGGGTTAATCACAATTCAATCACTGTGGGAGCGAATTATACACTAGCGACGGAGAGACATTAAAACTTAGAATTCAACTGAAAAGATACAGACCACGGTATAATGCGAATCAAGTAAGCGCCTAGAATAAACGCCATGGAGGTAATGGATGAACTGTGGGGGAAAAATACTCAAACAAAGACAAAATGCCCTAGAAGGTGTCAGAGTTATTGATTTTTCTTGGATAGTCGCAGGTCCTCAATGCACCAGAATTCTTGCTGACTTTGGTGCTGATGTCATTAAAATTGAAAATGAATCTAATATGGACTATGCCAGACACATAATACCTGGATCTGGTAATTCCCCCAATTTAAGTGGAATGTTTAACACTTTAAACAGAAATAAGCGAAGCTTGATGCTGAATGCCATGCACCCGACTGGCATGGAGCAGTTAAAAGAGCTGATTTCCATTTCTGATGTCGTAATAGAAAACTTTAGCTCAAGGGTCTTGGAAAGATGGGGGCTCGGCTATGAAGAGCAAAAAAAAATAAGACCAGACATTATCTACTGTAGTATGTCTGGTTTCGGACACAGTGGTAGAGACCGAGACTACGTCACATGGGGTCCTACAGCACAGGCTATTTCAGGCTTGACGTATATGTCAGGATTACCTGGCGAGGAATCAGCTGGCTGGGGATTTTCTTATATGGACCATACAGGGGGATTTTACGGAGCACTGGCTATTCTCATGGCGTTAAAACACAGAAATAAAACCGGAGAAGGTCAGCATCTCGATTTATCACAAGTCGAGGCAGGAATAGGGTTGACTGGGACGGCAATACTTGACAAGACAGTAAACAATCGCAATTTCAGAAGACCAGACATGCCACCTGGAAATAGATCTCCAGACAAAAAAATGGCACCTCACAACTCTTACCAGTGCTTGGGGGAGGATAAATGGTGTGTAATATCAATTTCTACAGAATCTCAATGGAAATCATTTGTGAAGGTGATGGGAAATCCATTATGGGCTTCAAAAGAACAGTTCAGATCTATGGAATCCAGGTTTGAAAATCAAGACGAACTAGACGCTAACATCAAAAACTGGACAAAAACTCTCACCAATTATGACGTGATGAAGCTACTACAGAGCGAAGGGATTGCATCAGGAGTCGTTCAAAATCCGATTGACCGAGTACACAACGACCCACAATTAGAGCACAGAGGTTTTCTTGCTGAAGCCGAGCACGCTGAATTGGGAACAACTAAAGTAGAATCCATGCCAATGAAAATGTCTAAAACACCGTGGCAGATGAAAAGTGCATCACCTTTACTTGGTGAACATACTCCAGAAATATATCTAGACCTATTAGGAGTTTCACCTGATGATCTGGCTACTTTTTATGAGGAAGGAATCACATGACAGCATTATCAGGATTAACAGTCATTGAAATGTGCGGAGAAAGAGGGCAACTCATAGGTAAGCTAATGGGTGACATGGGAGCAAGAGTCATAAAAATCGAACCCATAAATGGATCTCAGGAAAGAAACTTCGGACCTTTCAAAGACGACAACCCAAACCCAAACCAAAGTCTATATTTTTGGGCGAACAATACTTCTAAAGAAAGTCTGTCTCTGGACATAGAATCNGAAGCTGGAAATAAAATAATAAATTCTTTAGCAATGAAAGCGGACGTAGTATTAGAAGATTTTGCACCTGGTTACCTAAATTCTATTGACCTTAGCTACGAAAAATTGTCGTCAAAGAACTCATCGTTAATTATGACTTCATTAACTGGTTTTGGNCAGGACGGGCCATANCGAGATTATGTATCATCAGATATAGTGTCTCTAGCCTTGGGAGGCATTATGCACTCTTGCGGATATGATGACATNCCCAATTCGCCTCCTATAAGNCCNAGTGGTGACCATGGCAACTACATTTCCTCGCACTACGCATTAGTTGGGACTCTCTCTGCTTTGTTTCACNGAGACTTCACAGGGGAAGGGCAGTATATAGACGTATCTGCACATGAAGCTTGCTCATCAACAACCGAAGCCGCATTACCTTCATATCTGTATCTAAATAAATTTGTATNCAGACAAACCGGGAGACATGCAGCAGCAGATACAACCCCAAAAACTTTATGTGAAACTTCTGATGGAAAATATGTCATCGTTTTCCAGTTATTCAGTAACCTTAATTCCTGGCTATCTCTTGTGAAATGGATGGCGGAGGAAGGAATGGCTGAGGATCTCGAACATGAAAGATTCAAAGAAATGGCTCGNAATAGGAGCCGAGAGGTTACAGAGGATTCAAAACACGCTTTCAAAGTGGTTAAGCAATTTGTAGCTGCTCACACAGCTGAAGAAATATACAGAGGTGCTCAAGAACGAAGATTCCCATGGGGGCCAGTTCGATCTCCAGAAGAGAATCTCACAGACCCACATTTCTCCCAAGACAGAAACATGTTCATAGATATAGAACATCCTGAATTTGGTGAAGGGGTGTCATACAAATATGTTGGCAGGCCATACAGATTTAAAGGCACAGAATGGTCAGCAAGTAGAGCCCCATTGATAGGAGAACACACCGAATCAATTCTGAAAAAGGATTTAAATTATCAAGATTTTGAAATATCCAAACTAATCGAAAACAAAACAATTACCGTTCTATGAAAATACTATTCATTCCATAGCTCATCTCATGACGAATAAANACACAGAAAATAACAATGACAGACCCGATCCATTAACAGGTNAAATAATTAGGGGAAGAAATCAAAGNCCACATAACCTCGATGGTGATATGTCAGGCTTTCGTCTAAGATGGCAGGGTGGATGCTTGGGATGCTTGCTACCCTTTATTTTAGGATTTTTACTTATATTCTTTTTGTTTCGTCTGACATAATTTTTTGATACCAGAACCGATTAACTACTAAAACCACTTTAACTAATCAAACTGTAGAGATTAATATGAANGCTGCATTTTATAACGGAATGGGNGAAATGGAGGTCAGGGAATTTGAAACTCCAGTCCCAGGAAATGACGAAGTTTTAATCAAACTAAAGGCAACGGGCATTTGCGGATCAGACCTTAACATGAACAAGTCNAAATCCGAAGCGGATAAAGAACCGGCGGGCCACGAAGTCGCTGGTGAGATTGTGGAGATAGGTGAGGGAGTTGATTCCTCGATGATAGGGAAAAGAGTAGCTGTAGAAGTATTAGGCAGTGGAAAATCGTGTTATTCGTGCTGGTATTGCAGACAAGGACAGTATACGCATTGTCAAAACAAATCGGTGACGAGTAGTGGTGGTTTTGCTGAATATATTTGTAGGAAATCAAAAGGGTGTTACGAATTGTCTTCGGACATCACGTGGTCTCAAGGAGCCTTAGTTGAACCACTAGCTGTGTCTGTACATGGTGCGAGAATTGGGAANATTAAAGGCGGTGACACCGTGNCAATACTAGGATCTGGCACGATCGGATTAACTGCGGTAACAGCTGCAAGGGAACTAGGAGCAGGAAAGATATTGGTGTCTGCCAGACATAAACATCAAGCCGATATGGCAATTAAACTGGGGGCAGATGCTACTGGAAATCCAGAAAATGGCGAATTTGAAAATTTAGTACAAGAATATACGGATGGCAGGGGNGCAGATCTAGCCATAGAAACCGTTGGAGGAAGCCGCAAAGACACTGTAGATCAAGCTATCGAAGTAACGAGACGACAAGGAAATATAGTCATACTCGGTGTATTTTATGGAGAANTGCCNATAGACTGGAAAGGACCGGTACTGAAAGAACAAAGAATNCAGGGATCCATCTGCTACGGAATAANCAACGGTACCCATGATTTCGAGGTAGCNATCAACATGCTCAGTAAACGATCAGTTAATCTAGAAGAAATTGTCACCCATACCTATCCTCTCGAAAACATAGAAGANGGTTTTAAGACTGCTTACGATAAATCCACNGGTTCGATTAAGGTTCACATTTTACAAAATTGAAGATACTTTCACAGAGTNAAAAAAACGATTAAGCTCCTTGACTAGTCAGCAACCATAAAAGANAATGGATGTCATCTGGTTTTGANGTAGCTCTGAATTTTTGGAATCAAAGATTCAATGCTAATTTTGTAATCCGCAGTAGCTCAGTGGTAGAGCAATCGGCTGTTAACCGATCGGTCGCTGGTTCGAATCCAGCCTGCGGAGCCATTTTGAACTCNNGATAAATATTCTGAAGANTATAAACATTAAAATTCAAACCCATTGGAGGGAATGNTTGAGCGCTGACAGTGACAAAAANCCAGAANCCCCAGAAGAAATAACTGTTCCCGNCGGAGCNCTNGANTTCAGACAATCCCATTTCGCATGGATTATGCCCTCNGCCTTCTGGGTGATACTTTTATTCGTGCTTTCCCAATTTGACTTNTTAACAATGGGAATTTTGCCATTCATCTTGGCTCCNGTTATAGCAGCCCCNAGNTATTTAAGGTGGAAAAATACCGTCTATAGCCTTTCAACTGATTCGCTTTTCCTAACCACAGCCGGAATACCAATCTTACAAAAAAGCCGAACATACAAAGTATCATTTGACACCATGGCTCAAATGGAAGTGAAACACGGAATGTTCGGAAGAACTCTAGGCTACGGGGAAATAAACATTATCTTCGATGATAGAAGATTAGCAAAGTTGTCATATATACAAAACTATACTGAATTNACTGAACATATTGAGAATTACGCAGATCTGCCTGGTATATCTGAAGAGTCGGATGAAAACCATCAAGATTAACATTCTACATTGTTAACTAAAGCACCGTTTATACAAACAGAAAAGTTCCAATTTAAGTCGGTCTTTTCGTCAACAAATAGCAAAATTGGTCCGTAGATGTAAGGTGTACCGGGATTCCTCTGTCCGTACCAAAAGTTGAGATATCTGTATTGTTCAACTTCCAAGCGGTTAAATTTATCTCTTTCGCTTCTTTTAAATAAGCATCATTTTGGGCGCACACAACCGTCGTTCCATGATCGTCCCTAACGATGGAAAGCAATCCACCTCCCCTAATCCAATCAGGAAGAGGCTGCTCTTTCTCAAGAAAAACCAACATATATATCCCATTCAATTCAACNCCTATACCCNCAGGAAATTNTGCTTCCGNGATAATTCTCCAAATATCNTCACGATCAAATTTACTAAANCCAAGGATTTCAGCATGGTCATTAATGACACATTNCCGTGCGATTTTTTCAATAAATTTTATAGGTGCATCAGGTCGAGCGGCTCGTATCCTAGTACACCAACGCACATACCGTATTGAAGGANTTTCACCATCTTCGTTAGCTAATTGATACAGCAGATTACCTACTTCCCAATCAAATCCTAGGCGATCTAACAAATGCCATTTAATTGGGGAATCTTCTTGGATAGTTTCGAAAGGNAGCTTATTGATTTTGGATAACCAGTATTGAACTGTTCTCAGNCTTGGNTANCCACAATTATCTTCTATAACATTCTTAATTTTAGTTGCTGATAAACCTTTAACCGACAACTCTAATGCCTTAGAAATTTTTGTTTCATTGCTCATATTTTAAATCTTGCATTATTTATNNNTTTNNTTGCGTAAATTAGTTTAATATTTGCATTTTATCATTNTAAAANTNNCATGACAATTCAAAGAGNATAGTCGTTTCAGTTGGACCATAAATTAGGTNATAGTGGTATAAAATGAACAAAATTCTGAAAAAGGAGATTCTTTCTATGTCAATCAGAATCGTTACAGACAGCACGGCGGANATACCAGTTGAAANAGCCAATAAACTAAACATTAAAGTTGTACCGCTAAACGTACATTTCGGACAGAGCACATTTAAAGATGGAATTGATCTGACAACCGATAATTTCTTCGATAAATTAATTCAAGGACCTCACTTTCCATCAACATCTCAACCTTCAATTGGAGATTTTATGGAAGCTTATAAGCCCATCATAGAAAAAGGCGACGAAATAATTTCAATCCATATCTCTTCAAAGTTAAGCGGAACAACAAACTCAGCAATACAAGCNGCGGAACAATTGAAAGNCGATGGNAATATAGCAGTGGTGGACACACTACAAGCCTCATTGACCGTGGGATTAACAGCAATGGCTGCGGCCAAAGCAGTCTTGGANGGTAAAGTATTTCAAGAAGTTGTAGATTTAGCTAAATCTACCTCAGATAGAGCTGAGTTATNNGCCCTTTTGGACACACTGGAATACCTCGAAAAAGGTGGCAGAATAGGAAAAGCAAGAGCCTTAGTCGGAGGGCTACTAAAAATAAAACCTCTTATAACGATAATGGATGGAGAAGTTGGTGAATTTGGAAAAGTACGATCTAGGCAATCAGGAATCCAAAAACTAAAAGAAGTATGCCAAAATGCCGGGAACTTAGAGAGTCTGGTTGTTGCTTACAGTACCGAAGAAGAAGANGCACTCAAATTATCGCAAGAGCTCACTAGNATTCTCCCAGGAANTGAATCCCCAATGATAGCGAGAGTTGGACCTGTAATCGGCACGCANGCNGGNCCCAGAGTTATAGCTGTCGGNATGATCAAATCAAAATGATTGAAAAGCCCAGGGNAANTGNAGAAAATCAGATNACAGTTAATTTAAACTAGCNTANTATCGCNNNACAGGACNAAAAAAGGGTGTGATGCAAATGGACCGGAAGACGGGATTCGAACCCGCGGCCTTCTCCTTGGCAAGGAGATGCTCTACCACTGAGCCACTTCCGGTGGTATTTCCATCTGACTGAATGTGCCGAGGGCCAGAATCGAACTGGCGACACCAGCATTTTCAGTGCTGTGCTCTACCGACTGAGCTACCTCGGCCCACAACGAACCGAGTCTACATGTTATTTCTCGCCACTTTAAGTGTCAAGAAATTCAAGGGGTTTCAAGGCTGAATACCCCCACCCTTTTCATCTTAATGGTGAAGCATACGAGAAAACCAAAACATATCCGTTACTCAGCACTGCATTAGAGTAGTGGATATGGTGTACAATATTCGCTCAAATACCGACGTATTTACTAGGGTACGTTAACACATATCGCTACACGGCGATGGATAACAGGACCGTTAGTTACCAGGGGTAAACATTGGCAGATTTTGATTTAGTAGTAATAGGTGCAGGACCAGGAGGTTATGTCGCGGCTATCAGAGCGGCGCAACTCGGCTTGAACACCGCCATAATTGAACGTGATGCGGTAGGAGGAGTATGCCTGAACTGGGGATGCATACCCAGTAAATCACTATTGAGAAACGCACAAGTACTGAATACGGTGAAGAATGCCAAAGCATTCGGCATCCAGTATGACAATTTAAGTATCGACTTCAATAGTGCAATAGATAGAAGCAGACAAGTAGTATCAAGACTAACAACAGGGGTTGAATATCTTCTGAAGAAAAACTCCGTGGAACTCATAAAAGGGAACGCCGTATTAGAAGATTCAAGAACGATTTCTATAGCGGAATCGAACCGGTCACTAACAACAGACAATGTGATAATTGCTACTGGTGCCAGACAAAGATCATTACCGTCGATGCCGATAGACCACGAAACCGTCATAACAAGCAAAGACGCACTGAATTTGAGAAATTTACCAGAGAAAATAGTGATAATCGGCGCAGGAGCTACCGGAGTTGAATTTAGTCACATATACAACTCCTATGGGGTCGAAGTTGTTTTAATTGAATTGATGGATCGCATAGTACCAAACGAAGACGAAGAAATCAGTGCTGAATTGCAAAAAAGTTTCAACGACAAAGGTATACAGTCTATTATTGGTGCCAGCGTTGAATCAATTGAAACTTACATGGGGCAAGCTACTGTTAACATTCAGTCAGAAACAGGCACAAGTTCCATAAATTGTGACAAGGTACTGGTAGCCGTGGGAGTTCAAGCAAATACAGACGGCATAGGGCTAGAAAATACTGGCGTCGTAACGGACAAAGGATTCATTTCAGTTGGGCCCAATATGGAAACCAATGTCACAGGTATTTATGCCATAGGAGACGTTACAGGCCAGATGCTACTAGCTCACGTTGCTTCCGCCCAAGCAGTTACTGCAGCAGAATATATAGGGGGATTAAATCCTCCCCACTTAGATTATGGGTTGATGCCCAAAGCCATTTACTGCGAACCACAAATAGCCAGCTTCGGTCTTACGGAAACACAAGCTAACGATCAAGGAATATCAATTAAAATTGGAAAATTCCCTTTTGCTGCCAGCGGCAAGGCGATAGCTTTAGCAGAAACAGATGGGCTCATAAAACTTATCGTCGATGACGAGATAGGTGAAATAATTGGAGCACATATGATTGGTTCTGAAGTAACTGAGTTACTGGGGGAACTATCTATGGTTCGGCTCCTAGAAGGAACCTCAACAGAACTTGGATGGCTTGTACATCCACACCCGACAATATCTGAGACATTAAAAGAAGCTGCCCTAGATACTTTCGGTGAAGCAATACACATTTGAATGAATAGAGAAATTTTATGACTGTAACTGCGAATCTGGAAAAGCAACAGGCTGTTGAGCTTTATAGCAAAATGCTTCTTATCAGAAGATTTGAAGAGGAAAGCGAACGCCTGTATCGAAGAGGTATGATCAGAGGCTTTTTACATACTTACATTGGTGAGGAAGCAATAGCTGTCGGGGCTGTACCTTTGTTAAGGGATGACGATTATGTGATAAGTCATTACAGGGACCACGGACATGCTCTAGCCAGAGGGATGGACCCTAAATCAGCCATGGCAGAACTATGCGGAAAAAGCACTGGTTGCAGTGGCGGAAAGGGAGGATCCATGCATCTATTCGATGTTGAAAAACACTTTATGGGAGGCCACGCTATCGTAGGAGGCCAGTTACCACTAGCCGTTGGTATGGCTTTAGGGATAAAACAACAAGAATTGGACAGCGTAGTCATGTGCTTTTTCGGAGATGGCGCAGTTAATGAAGGTGAATTCCATGAAGCTATGAACCTGGCTTCATTATGGAAATTGCCTGTCATTTTCATGTTAGAAAACAACTTATATGGAATGGGAACAGGCGTTAACAGATCGCGGGCCGGAGGAGCAAACATATATGGAGCCGCAGACCCATATCTTATACCTGCAGTCCAAATTGATGGAATGGATATAATGGCCGTTATAGAGACTGTGAAAGAAGGAATACAAAAAGTTAGGGAAAAGGACCATGGCCCGGTGTTTATCGAATGTATGGCATACAGATTTCACGGGCATTCCATGGCTGACCCTTCAAATTACAGAGAAACCGAAGAAGTGAAAGAACAGATGGTCAGAGACCCAATAGATAGATTTAGAACTTTATGTATGGAAGCGAATATATTGTCACAAGAAGAGATTTCAGAGTTAGATGAACAAGTTGACGCAATAGTCCAAGAAGCACGAGAATTCGCTGAGAACAGTCCTGAGCCAAATGAATCTGATCTATATTCCCATATATATGCTAGTCCGGAGGTGAATTAACATGCCGGAAATTATGCTACGTGACGCGGTAGCTAATGGTCTTAGGGAGGCTCTTGATTCAGACGACAGAGTATTCCTGATGGGAGAAGACATAGGCGCTTATGGGGGGGCATACGCGGTAACAAGGGGGTTCTTGGAAGAATATGGGGAAGACCGAATAAAAGACACACCAATCTCCGAATCTGTTTTTGTTGGAGCAGGGGTCGGAGCCGCGATGATTGGATTACGTCCAATAGTCGAAGTGATGACGATAAATTTCACTTTAGTAGCGATAGACCAAATCGTGAACCACGCTGCAAAACTCAGTTACATGTCCAATGGACAATTAAAAATACCTCTAATAATTCGAACTGTCACCGGTGGTGGCGGGCAACTCGCAGCTACACATTCACAAAGTTTTGAAAATTGGTATGCTTCTGTACCTGGGTTACGAGTAGTTGTCCCATCAAATCCATACGATGCCCTAGGATTACTAAGAACATCTCGAAAAGACAATAATCCTGTCATATTTGCCGAACATTCGCTACTTTACAGAGTTAGAGGAGAAGTGCCGGAAGATTATTATGAAATCCCATTTGGTAAAGCTAATATCGTCAAACCAGGCACAGATGTGACGATTATTGCGTATTCAGGAATGGTAAGAGTCGCCGAAGAGGCCGCAAAAATATTAGATGAGAAAAACATTTCCGCAGAGATCATAGATTTGAGAACGCTTAGTCCCTTAGACATGGACACTGTTGTAGAATCCGTCCGAAAAACTAATCGTGCTGCAGTGATTGAAGAAACCTGGAAGACAGGTGGATTTTCTGGAACAATTGCAAGCGAAATCCAAGAAGCTGCTTTCGACGATCTGGACGGTCCAGTACTAAGGATCAATGCACCAGATGTACCCGCACCATACGCTCGCAACATCGAACAAGCCATGATCCCTAGCGCGGACTGGCTAATAGATAGCATCACATATAACTTCGGGCTGTAACTTAGGAGCAATAAAATGGCTACAGAACTTAAGATGCCCCAGATGGGCTATGACATGGAAGAGGGGACTGTTGTCAGGTGGCTTAAAGAAGANGGGGCTNCTGTTGGTAAAAATGAAGCTGTAGCAGAAATCGAAACTGACAAAGCNGTAGTTGAATTTGAATCNGAATCTGAGGGAATTCTAATCAGCATAGTTGCNCCTGANGGAACNATAGTTCCTGTCGGCGAAACAATAGCAGTTATTGGTGAATCTGGGGAACANATCNGTCAAGAAACNACAGATTCAACAGATGATNNTGANCATGGTGAGCCTGAACAAAAGCAACCTATTCCACCGGAATTTNATATTCAACAAGATTCAACNCCATCAGATAATAAANATGTTGNGANCAGGGTAATAGCNACACCAATCGCACGACGTATGGCCGACGAAATGGGCATTATTCTGTCTAACGTAGTTGGAACTGGCCCTGGCGGAAGAATAACTAAAAGAGACATAGAAACTTTTGATCCAAGTCAAATTGAAGACAAAAGTGAAGGAAGTGCACAATCAAAATTGGGTCAAATCAAATCTGAATCAGAACCCCGAGCCTCAACTACCGCACCCATTCCACCTAATAACAAGGTTCCGTTAAGTAGAATGAGGCAACAAATCGCAAGGGTTACAGTCAAAAGCAAATCTGAAAAGCCTCACTTTTACGTATCAGCAGAAATTGACATGAGCCATGCGATGGAGCTTAGGAGACAAATTAATGAGCAACTTTCTGAACAGGGAGTAAGAGTCACAGTAAATGATCTAATTATTAAAGCCTGTGTAGATGCACTAAAAAAATACCCGAAGTTCAATTCTTATTATGAGGAAGATGGAATACAAGAAAATGAAGCAATTAACATTGCTGTTGCAATCGCCGAAGAGGAAGGATTAATCGTGCCGGCGATCTTGGATTGCGGCAACAAATCGCTAAAGCAAATATCAGAAATGGTTAAAGATCTCGCAAAAAGATCAAGTGATGGTAGTCTCAGCCCCCAAGAATATACAGGAGGAACATTCGCAATAAGCAACCTAGGGATGTTCGATGTGTCTAGTTTTGTGGCCATAATTCATCCTCCACAAAGTGCTGTCTTAGCGGTTGGAACAGTGTCTGAGAAACCGGTTGTGAAATCAGGTGAAATCACCATAGGGCAAATAATGACAGCAACCCTATCAGCAGACCATAGAATAGTGGATGGTGCGGAAGGAGCCGAATTCCTGATAGCAGTAAAAGGGCTCTTAGAAAACCCTCTAGGCTTAGTTTTATAAAACATCCATTGGCTATTTGAGGCGTCTAATAAATGGTACAAAGCCCATCGTAAATATTCCTATTGACGATAATATTGTTCCATTGACTAGGAAAGCTATAGAGGAACCAAACCTACTAGCAACTGACCCAATTCCAACATGACCTATAGGGCCTGTACCTATACTAAATACCCAAGACCCCATTGCCGATCCTCTATGCTCATTGGGTACGTTTAGCTGCATTAATGTTTTGATAAGAACATCAACGGCCATAGCGCAACCATTAATCAAAAATATTCCTATTGCTGCCACATACAAATTTTCTGATATATACAAGGACATTTGCGTCAGCCCAAAAGCTATCATGATTCCAAACATCAAATAACCTTTAAATGTGATATTCCCCAAAACTGCTAAAGACATTAATCCGAAAACACCGCCTACTTGTCTTATTCCTGTAAGAACCCCCAAACCAACAGCACCTAGGCCAAGCACATCTTTGGCAAAAACGGGAATAAGGCTCATGTGACTGAATCCAAATATTTCAATGGCGGAAGCCAATATCATCAAGGATAAAAGAACGGGGTAATCACGTAATAAATTTACATAAATCTTAAAGCTTTCTTTAAGATTNTTANTTATGGGTTTAAGCTGCGGAGCAGAATCACCCGACTCCTTGGTTTTCATTAAAACTANGNCAGAGCCAAAATAAAATCCTCCGATAATTATAAACANCCATCCTGAACCAAATTCGGAAATCAATACACCTGAAAAAATAGCTCCAAACACCCCTCCTATTTGTGTAGCCATTTGTAANATAGACAAACCNGATAATGAATTATCCGNCCCNACAATATCGTAAGTGTAAGCTTGTCGTAACGTTAATAAAAATGCAAAAGTAACTCCCCCAAGCATAGTAAATCCAATTACAAGCCATACATTAACCAGCCCAACAAGGAGAATAAATCCAAGGCACAGCATTATGAGGCCACCTGAAAATGTCACAATCCAAAGATGTAATCGTCTGTCATTACTATCTGCCAATACACCGGAAAAAACCCCNAACAGAAAAAGAGGTACCATCCTCAAAGCGGCAGATAAACCTACCATGACNGGNGAGTCTGTCAATTCAAAAACCAACCACCCCAATACGACATTATCCATACCAAAACCAACGGAATGTAACGCTGANGCTAACGAAAGCACTCTAAAATCCGAGTACTGTAGAGATGTACGCCACNCTTTANGAATCACGTAAATAAATCNNTCTTTNCCGAATTAAAATTAGACTCCACTCTCATTGCAAAGGAGAATAATCAGTTGGTGCTAGCAGATTGTTAAATACTCTCTTAACAATTGGCCCATCTTCCTCTGAAGCTTCTCTAACTTTATTCCACTCAGGATCNTTCTTAAAAGCTGCCCAGGATTTTTCTCTATGCCCTAGATCTTCNAAAGCAATGATGTAGGTGAGCCTATCGCTATATTCCCCTACTTCTGACGTCCAATAGCCTATATTTTTTATCCCATATTTTTCAAAAATCCTCATTGTATGGCTCCTGAATCTTTCATTTAAAGCAGGAAGCCGACCTGGATGTGTCTCATATATCCGCGTTTCATAAATCATTAGATATCTCCTGTACAATAAGTGTGAGTAGTAATTCTGATCTGCAATCCGAAAAGTGTCAATTAAAGNAATAATCACCAAAAAGCAAAGTATGCTNCTCAAAGCAACAAATTTNAGTCAANTTATGTACTAAGCAATGCGAATTCAGCAGGAGTTCCAAATGAGTCTTCAAGGATACGGACACGTTTTCTCACAGAACCCTTTAGACCGAGGGGAAAAAGAAAGGCGGAATGAACCTCACTTAATACAAAGGACAAAAGATCCTTCTTCTTTATTCCTGCCTGTTAGAAACCTAAATTTCCTTGTAGATACAAATGAACAGCCCAATCTTGTATGGGTCGACCAAAATGAATTAACTTCACGATCTGCCTCTGCATCTCCAATTTTTCTTGGAATTTATGACAACAGATATCGTTATGCCGTTGAAGTATCCAACAAAGAATATTCGGATAAATCTTTAGAATCTGAGCCAAATGTAAGATACCTAGATATACGAACCTGTGGAGAACTACTAAGTCCAAGTGAATCAGGTATAGCCGCTCAGTCTAGAATGCAAATACTCTGGCATCAGAAACATAAATTTTGCTCTGTATGTGGAGCACAAAACTTAACAAAACGTGGTGGGCAAGCCCGAAAATGCTCGAGTTGTAATTCAGATCATTTTCCTAGAACAGATCCGGTCATCATCGTTGTTGTTCACGATGGGGACAGATGTTTACTAGGCCAATCGCGTGGACGCTTGCAAAACACCAATACNTACTCTGCTCTCGCCGGATTTGTTGATCAGGGCGAATCCATTGAAGAAGCTGTTGCAAGAGAAGTAATGGAGGAAGCAGGCATATTAGTAAAAAACGTTAAATACCACTCATCTCAACCATGGCCTCTCCCTTATTCNCTGATGATTGGATGTCACGCTGAAGCAGTCACAACAGAAATCAAAATGGACCCAGAAGAAATGACTGACGTGAAGTGGTTCNCAANANACGAAGTNATCAAATCACTTGACTCTCAAAGTGATATCCTAAAAGTCCCCATGCAAATAGCAATAGCGCACCACCTCATTAAATCTTGGGCATATTCAGAAATCNAATAANCACAAATACAAGAATGAGAAANAAGTAAATAAATTTATGCAGAAAACATATAAGCTTTCNAGGTCAGCAANAACACCGTAAATCGGNAATCTATCTTTAAAANTGCNTCACNTGTTCATATTAAATTTAATCGTTTTTCAATAANATTAGTGAAAANATTTGCCGGTTCAACTNCATTCANATCNGAAAGAAACGGATTGACAAAGGTAAGTGATATNCTGTCATTATTNACAGACCANACATCTGTACCTTCAATGTTATTTTTATANACNGGTTTATTATGTTTAATCCAGAAAAATGTACGCCTACCATTTTGTACACTTTCCACGTTTTCTAAAAAAGCCTTAGGTCCCAATTTGGTCAGATCAAAAGCTACGATATCTTCCATTTCACAAGCTGGCAAATTCAAATTAAGTAACAATTTCTCATTGGAATTCCAATCCAGCATACATTGCGCCAAAATCGTCCCAACAACCGCGGACGGGCCGTAAATTACATCCTCTTTATACAATACCGACACAGCTAAAGAATCAATCCCTCTGAAATAACCATGCAGCGCCGCTCCAAACGTTCCAGAATTGAATACGTCTAGGCCTAAATTGGCACCTTGGTTTATACCTGAAACAATTAAATCAGGCTCTGATTCAAGAATATGCTCCGTNGCCATAATAACGCAATCGCCTGGTGTACCTTGTACNGTATATGCGCATTCAACCCTTGTNGTAGGCGACTCAACACGCTCATAGGATANAGGTTTCANCAAGGTCATAGAGGCACCCATACCACTTTGATCTCTATCTGGCACAACCACTGTCACGGTAGCAATACCGGCTAATTCCTCAGCAATAGCCCATAACCCTGGNGAATGTATACCATCGTCATTAGTAAGAAGTATGTTCATNCAAAAATCCCATTCCTAAAATTTCCANTTTTTGATTCTATGTTAATTCCATATATTNCGACATATCTGATTTATCATTGCCACTAAAAACACCAAATCCATTTACATATTACAGTNTGGGACTGTTCATAGATTATTCAAATNTCAAGTTATCTATCAGCCTAGTCTTTCCTATTTTNACGGCGATACATACAACCATTTTATCTTTCGATTCCCTCACCNCNGCAAACGTATCAATATCATTAAAACTTATATATTCAATCAATATTTTAGAGTCGCATTCNAACNTGGACTTTATAATTTCTTTTATTTGATCTAGTTTTTTTTGCTGAGAACTCCATACGCTTCTAGCATGGAACAATGACGAACTCAACAATTTCGCAGATTCATATTCATCTGCAGACAAATAACTATTCCTACTGCTTAAAGCCACTCCATCTTCATTACGAACAATTGGACANACCATCACTTCAGTACCTAGATTCAAATCATCAACCATACGTTTTATTACTGCACATTGTTGGGCATCTTTCTGGCCAAAATACGATCGATCAGGCCGACAAATAGACATCAGTTTTGAAACGATTGTGGCAACCCCTGTAAAATGCCCAGGCCTAAATTGACCTTCTAAAATACTCCCTAAGTTGCCAACATTNACAGACGAAGTGAATCCCTCAGGATACATCTCCTCAGCGGTAGGTATAAAAACAATATCCACACCTTCTGACTGCAAAATACCCATATCTGATTCTACATCCCTTGGATAATCGTCAAAGTCTTCATCATTCCCAAACTGAGTAGGATTAACAAAAAGTGACGCTACCACTGTTTCATTTTCAGTACGGGCTCTCCTGAGGAGCGAAATGTGACCAGCATGTAGAGAACCCATTGTGGGCACTAATCCAATTGGCTTTGGAATACTAGNCCATACCTGACGGAAGCCGCNAACAGTTGTTATGGTCTCCATAATGTTAGTCTAAAAGCTTTATTGCTCTTTCCAACAAATCCTGATCAATACTAAANCTTTCATCTGTTGTTGGAAACTTATTTTCTTCAACTTCATGTTTATAGTTCATTATCCCATTAACTATTTCTTCAAATAAGNTCATATATTTTTTTGAATGCTTCGGTGAAAAATTTTCAATCAACCCCAGCAAATCATGAAACACTTGAACTTGGCCACTACAACCAATACCTGAACCAATTCCTATTGTTGGTATATCCAAATTCCGAGTTATCTCCAAAGCCANTTCTTTTGGTACTAACTCCAAAACCAAGGCGTATGCCCCTGCTTCCTGAACCAACAATGAATCTTTAATCAACCGAGCCGCAGATTCTACATCTCTACCTTGCACACGATATCCCCCTAACTGGTTAACTGACTGTGGAGTTAAACCCAAATGGCCCATTACCGGAANTCCGGATGCGACNATTCGGCGTATCGTTTCAGCGACGATTGCACCACCTTCTAATTTGANCGACTGGCATCCTCCCTCCTTCATCAACCGTCCTGCATTNCGAAGGGCCTGCACCTCATCAATCTGNTAACTCATAAATGGCATATCAGATACGATGTGCTGCATGGCTGTCGCCCGCACCACCATTTGAGTATGCCTGACCATATCATCCATAGTTACGGGTAGAGTAGAATCATGACCAAGAATCACTTGCCCAAGACTGTCACCAACAAGAATTAGTGGTATGTCTGCCCTAGCTACCAAATTCGCACTGGTGTAATCATAAGCCGTAATCATTGGGATTTTCAGGCCTTCTTGCTTCATTTTATGGATGTCTTTAATAGTAATTCGCATCATTTCTTTATTCTTAAATTATCTGTCTATCCTCTAACTTTTCTTCTAACATATTCCTCATCTGATGTATGACGTCGCTATCTAATTGATTCTTTTCTTCAACAAACTGAAGGCCCTGCATGGACAAATGGCAATAAAACGGAAGCAAATCAGGTTTATATTTGGAAATAGCCTCAATGTGTTTACTAATGGTTCCCACGTCTCCTCGAGCAAAAGGACCTGCTACAGCATTCGGAATCCCATATTTTTCAATATTGTTAGAAACCTGTTTCATCATCGGTAATAATGCCTTAACCCCTTGCTCACGGGACAAACCAAAAGATACCCACAATTCAGCACACATTGCCACATACTCACTTAGTAGTCCTCCCATCAAAACTCCTGAAAGGTGGTAGATAGACTTATCTTCAGGTCTAAGTTCAACAAAATTCGCGCCAAAATCAGCACAAATCTTTTGAAGGAATTCCTTTATATACGAAGTTCCCTCAATACCGATGGTAATATGCTCAAAACAATCATCATCATAATTGATAGAAGCAAATGATTGTATTGGGTGGAAGCAAGCTCGGAAGACACCATTAGGCAAATTAGCATCCTCAAATAAACGAAGAGACGACACTCCTGAACAATGAATTATGAGTTGGCCTTGTCGGAACTTTAAGGCATTTAACACCGGAAGTATGGAGTCATCTGGAGTGGTAACAAAAACCACCTTAGAGGCATCTACTGTTTTTTGCGTATCTAGCTCTGGTTTAGAATTACTGACCCTATCCGATAGTTTCACGGCTGACGCAAATGTGCGGCTAGCAACCGAAACAACATCATATCCGGATTTATCCAAAGCCACAGCTAGTGCCGTACCCACATTTCCAGCACCTATCACACCTATTGGCGAATTCTTACTAAAATACGTCAACTTTAATCTCCCAAACCCGGAATTCCAGCTACTCCTTTCGCATTTTTTACAGCCTTCACTATAGCCTCAGAAACGCATGAAACTGCTGAAACGAGTATTTGGTCCATTCCATATATTGGTGTCAGGTCAATTCCTACATCAGACATTACATTAGAGGCTAAAGCAAATACTGTATCCCCATCTCCACTCAAATGAGCTGGCCTTACTGATAAAGCTATCCCATCATGACCTATAGTAGCAAGCCGTGAGGTTTGACTTTTGGTTAATCTGGCATTGGTGGCAATAACACCAATTGTTGTGTTAAAACTCTCTTGTTTTTCACTGGGAATTTGATTTTTCATTAAATCTTCTTCAGCAGAAACCATTACTCCATGTTTATTTCTAGGACCTGCAATCAAAGTTCCATCTACAGGATCATGAATACTACCCACTGAATTGACCGCCATTAAAGCACCCACCACGATACCACCCCCAACATACCTACTAGATGAACCAATCCCCCCTTTGAAGCTGTTCTTAATATGGGATGTTTTACCAACTGTCGCGCCTGTGCCTGCTCCTACACTTCCCTGCAAAAGGGTAGCTGTTTCACTATCTAAGCATGCTTCATAACCAGAGATTTTATCTGGACGAACACTAGAATTACCCAGACCCAAATCAAATAGTATGGCACCAGGCACGATAGGAATAATTTGGTCTCCAGCCCGAAATCCTAACGATTTTTCCTCTAAATATTTCATTACACCATCCGAGGCAGCTAACCCNAATGCGCTTCCTCCCCCCAAAAGTACCGCATGTATTTCCTGAATACTATTTTCAGGTCTGAGTAAATCGGTCTCCCGGGTTCCTGGAGAAGCCCCTCTAACATCCACCCCACCAACTNCATGAGAAGGGCATATAACCACAGTGCAACCAGTCGCAGATTCCAGATCAGTCCAATGGCCAACCTTTATTCCTGGCACATCAATAATGTCATTCCGTAAATTAGTCACATATAAGCTCCTGCTTTGACGGGACAAGAGCTTCTGAAATAATTAAAGTAGTAGAAAANTTGGTAAATTTTCCACTAAACCTAATTACGCTCACCATCCCATCTGAGATTGGCTGCGGATTGTAATTTTAACAGTTTAATAAAAAAGTTAAACTAACTCTAAATCTGGTGGTGTATCACACATTATATTTAGCGAAAAAAATATTATACTTATGTCCAACCAACATCTTCAAAACAACGTCTAATATTTTGGTTGGATTCAGGCACAAATTAGGTTTGATTGATTTGTCAGAATTTGATAAAATTATGTGCATGAAAAGCTTGCTTTTTAACCATGTAAATACCAACATTACATTATGGTTCTTTTCTACTAAACACAGGACGGTCTTGTGGAGTCCATAGAAAATAAATTCATGGGCAACGTGATTAAATTAATTAGTCCTTTCAACCATCATTTATAGCAAGATCCAGCAACCTCCTTGGAGGGTCAAAAATGGCGACGTTACGATCAAAACAGGAAGACGAATATTCAGCAAGTGACATTCAAGTACTTGAAGGAATGGAAGCCGTGCGGAAAAGACCGGGTATGTATATAGGTAGTACNGACCAAAGGGGACTACATCATCTGATATACGAAATTGTAGATAACAGCGTAGATGAATTTATGGCTGGCTATTGCTCAAATGTAGAAATCGTTGTCAGNCAAGACGGTTCAGTCAAAATAGAGGACAACGGAAGAGGTATTCCTGTAGACANGCATCCTACAACTGGCATGACAGCGGTTGAAACAGTTATGACTACGCTACATGCAGGAGGCAAATTTGGAGGCAAGGCTTACGCAGTTTCTGGCGGNTTACACGGNGTTGGAGCTTCNGTAGTAAATGCGTTGTCCACCTGGGTGAAAGTAGCAGTAACTAGAGACAACAAAATTCACAGGCAAGAATATGCAAAAGGTAGAACCCAAACAGAAATGACAATGGAAGAAGCTCCTGCTTCTCGTAGTAATGAAACGGGAACNGCCATTGAATTCATGCCCGACTCAGAAATATTTGGGGACCTCGTATATGATTTTTCAATACTCTCAAATCGATTTAAAGAAATGGCATATTTAAACAAAGGCCTAAAGATCACTTTCAGAAGNGAGTGGCACCAAAGCAGATGGCCAAATAATGAAGTGACATATTATTTCGATGGAGGTATCTCCAGTTTTGTAAGGGGATTAAATCANAANCGAGGCGTAGTACATGAAAATCCAATTTATGTAGAAAAANACTTTGAGGGGACGAAAGTTGAAGTTGCCCTTCAATACAACGACTCGTTTAGTGAATTCGTATACGCTTTCGCAAACTGCATAAACACAGAAGATGGCGGTACTCATGTTACTGGATTTAGGTCTGCGTTAACGAGAGTGATCAATGATTACGGAAGGAAACAAAAACTAATAAAAGATAACGAACCTAACTTAGCAGGCGAGGATACCCGAGAAGGTCTCACAGCAGTAATAAGTGTCAAGTTGCAGGATCCGCAGTTTGAAGGTCAAACAAAAAACAAACTTGGGAATGCGGAAGCTCGAACTCAAGTGGAAACCGTTTTAGGGGAAGCGTTACAGATATTTCTAGAAGATAACCCACGGGATGCAAAAGCAATAATAGATAAATGCATGACTTCTCAAAGAGCTAGAGAAGCTGCCAGAAAAGCCAGAGAATTAATAATCAGAAAAAATGCTATGGATGGTGGTGGATTGCCAGGAAAACTGGCAGATTGTTCAGAGAAAAATCCCGAACTGTGTGAGATATATTTGGTCGAGGGGGACTCTGCAGGCGGGACAGCGAAAATGGGTAGAGACAGAAGATTTCAGGCCATATTGCCTTTGTGGGGAAAAATACTGAATGTTGAGAAAGCTAGAGCGGATAAGATCGTACAGCACGATGCAATACGTTCGATGATAACCGCCATAGGAGCAGGCTTAGACGAAGATTTTGACCTTGAAAAACTACGTTACCATCGAATAATAATCATGTGTGATGCAGATGTAGATGGATCTCATATACGTACGCTACTGCTCACTTTCTTCTATAGGCACATGCCTCAACTAGTTGAACATGGTCATTTGTATATTGCCCAACCACCACTGTATAAAATTTCAGTAGGTAGAAAAGACCAATACGTGTATACCGACGCTGAAAGAGACGAACTACTAGAGCAGCTAGGCAATAAACGCAACGTACATATCCAGAGATACAAAGGCCTTGGAGAAATGAATCACGATCAACTGTGGGATACCACAATGAATCCTGAAACTAGGACTTTGCTTCAAGTAGACATAGAAAGCGAAACACTAGCGGACGATACATTCTCTGAACTGATGGGAGATGATGTGGAACCGAGAAGAAGATTCATACAGACTCACGCCTTAGACGTCGCAAACTTGGACGTTTAAGACCACAATGATGTTGAAAAATACCTCTCTCCAATATCATTGAATATCGTAACAATGTGTCCATTACGTTCTTCTTCCGCAACCATTTTTGCCCCGAGCAAATAAGCTCCTGAGGACTGACCCACAAAAATTCCTTTCTGTGCCAATTCCTTTGACAACTCATAACCTTTTAATACATCCACTTCCAACATGATATCCACAACATCACTATCAAATGTTTCAGGAATTATATGCCCTTCCCCAAGTGGCTTTAAACCCTCAACTCCTGGCCATTCTTCAAAATCTATACATACAATCTTAATATCGGGATTTGACTCTTTCAGTCTTCTGCCAATCCCACTTATAGTTCCGCCTGTACCGACTCCTCCTATAAAATGAGTGATAAATGGAGCCTGCTGTAGCAGCTCCACAGCTGTTGTTTCATAATGTGCCTGAGGATTATTCTCATTGCTATATTGATCGCAATAAAAATACTTTTCCGGGTCCGAATTAAATCTTCTTTTAACTTCGTACAGAGCCTCGTCGTAGCCTAATTGAGCATCCGTAAAAACTAAATCAGCTCCATGGGCAACCAATCTCTTTTTTCTCTCCTCACTGGCGTTCTCAGGCATCACCAATTCAACGCGATAACCTAAAATAGCTCCAATCATTGCATATGCAATACCAGCATTACCAGATGTTGCATCCAAAATAGTTTTGTCTTCTGTCAATTTACCTGTTATAACTGCTTCAGCCAACATCCGTAATACAGGCCTGTCTTTTATTGAACCTCCAGGATTCAATTGCTCATATTTAGCATATATCTCCGCATCTCCAATATCCCAAGACATGTCAAGTTTAACTAAAGGTGTATTTCCTATAGCTGAGAGTTGTGGATAACAATCGACAAATTTTTGTATTTCATTAGCGTATGGCACTATTAAAATTTAAACCTTTCACATTAACTTTTACAGAANTCTAAGTAGACACTTTTACTTGAGTATATATCGTCTTTTAAATTTCAGTCCACATTGAGAACAAAAACAAATACCAATGACTTAAATATTAAAATACTTGAGACCTANTATCAGCAGCGTTAGTATGGNTTTAGGCATTCACANAACTTTATGAGCACAGGCTAATTATGATAGAAAAAGAAATTCTACANCTACGTGAAGCAATTGATAAACACAATCACTCATATTTTGTTTTGTCTCGCCCAGAAATAACCGATAAGCAATTTGACCANCTAATGANCAAACTAANNAAATATGAAGAAGATAGGCCAGATTTAATCACAGCTGAATCACCTACCCANAGAATAGGAGAAAAACTNGTCGGTGGATTTAACCAGATTACACATAGCACTCCTATGTTGAGTCTAGGCAACGCCTTTGATAATAAAGACATANATCATTGGCATTCCAGAATTTCAAAAATGCTATCAGCTAGTAATTTTGAACTGTCCTGCGAGCTTAAATACGATGGCCTTGCTGTATCTCTTATTTATGAAAATGGNATTTTTACNAGAGGTTCTACCAGGGGCAACGGCATGGTAGGTGAAGACATAACTGCAAACTTAAAAACTATAAAAAGTATCCCTTTAAGAATTAGCCAGAATTGTCCTCAAATATTTGAAGTAAGAGGCGAAGTTTATTTCCCAAAATCGGAGTTTCAAGTATTCAATGAATATAGACTTCGAAATAACTTAACTGTGTATGCAAATCCACGCAATACTGCTGCTGGTTCTCTCAGGCAGNTTGATCCNGCAATTACCGCCGAAAGNCCTTTGGATATATTCATATATAGCCTTACGGAATCAAGTGATGGAATGAGTNCTACTCATTTGGGTAATCTCGAATTTTTAAGTGGGTTNGGTTTTAAAGTTAACCCTCATAATTATTTGGCGTTTAGCGTAGAAGACGTACTAGAATATTATGACTATTGGGTCTCAAATTTAAATAATATTGATTATGATTGTGACGGGATAGTAGTAAAATCAAACTCAATTGAAAGTCAAATACAGCTTGGTAACGTCGGTCGTGAACCAAGATGGGCAATTGCATATAAATTTCCATCAGACCGAGCAATTACAAAGCTATTGGACATCCGACTAAATGTTGGCCGTACAGGAACCATTAACCCATACGCTGTTTTACAGCCCGTAGAAGTTAGCGGAGTAACTGTTCGACAAGCAACACTACATAACCGAGATTATATAAANGAAAAAGATCTGAGAATTGGGGATTCCGTTCTTGTAGAGCGAGCTGGTGAAGTAATACCTCAAGTCATAAGCAGTGATCCATCTTTNCGTACCGGNAATGAAATCACCTTCGAAATGCCTAGCGAATGCCCCAGATGCAACGAGCCTCTTNAGAAAAAANNGGATGAAGTCGCAATATTTTGTATCAATATCTCCTGTCCTGCTCAGCTAGAACGCCTGGTAGAACATTTCGTAAGCAAACCAGGGATGGACATAGACGGATTTGGAATTAAACTCGCTCTNGCATTGATAGGTAAAGGTCACATTCGAGANATATCCGACATCTANTATCTTAATAAANACTTGCTACTTAATATCGAAAGAATGGGCGAAAAAAGCGTCGAAAACATACTAAATGCAATNGAGAATAGNAAAANCAGACCGCTAGCAAGATTGATTAATGCCTTAGGAATCCCAAACATTGGATCTGAAACTTCAGAAATATTGGCTACNAGATTCAACACATTAGAAAAAATCAAATCGGCCTCNATAGATGATTTAAATACGATTCATTCCATCGGACCCATTTTAGGCAAAAGCTTAGTGGATTATTTCAAGGACCATAAAAATCAACAAACATTAAAAAGGTTACAGGACGCCGGAGTTAACACTACTCATCAACCAGAAGCGCTCCAAGATGAGCAAATTCTCGAGGGAATCAGGTTTGTTATTACAGGTACACTGATCAACTACAGTAGAGTNGAAATACAGGCNAAAATTCGAAATCTAGGTGGGTTGATAAGTAGCTCCNTATCAAGTCGAACAGATTANTTAATTTCTGGAGATAATCCGGGATCCAAAATTAAAGACGCAAACGACCAGAAAGTANAAATACTTTCTGAACAAGAATTCATANAATTAATAGGGGAATAACTACCCACAAACAAATATACTTATAAAAATGGGACCACTTCCGAAAGGAATGTATCTAGATTACTTTCTTGATCAAAAGAAGCGAACCTCACAATTACAGTGTCTGCCCCAGCCTCATAGTATTTCTTAATCCTGCTTACAGTTTCCGTGCATGACCCCCATGGTCCCCATCTTTCNTCCCAAATATTTATACCGTAATATAGCTTAAGAAACTCATCGGNCTCGCTTCTAGCTTCTGATGAATTCAAATTCAAATTGACAGTCATATAATAGATTTTTTCAGTTTCTCTGAGAGATCGATTCGGTTCATTTTCTATCATAGAACTGATATTCAATATTGATCGGTTGTATTCATCGGGATAATCTGAAATGGATATGGACCCATCTCCCAACAACACTCGTCTATACTGCCTTTCCGAATTAAGTCTCCCGTGAGCGGCCACCATTACAGGTACCCCATTTTCCTGCGGAGACACAGGCATTATAGACACGTTATCAACAGAAAAATGCTTCCCTTTAAACGTAACTAATTCTCCTCGCGTCAATGGTTTAAATATTTTTAGTAATTCTTCAAACCTCCCCGCACGATGACGTGGTTGAACACCAATATTTTCCCATTCTTTCCTTTGCTCTTCGTTGAAAGCACCCCCAACCCCCATACCCAAAACCAATCTGCCTCCAGAAATCAAATCAACAGTGGTCGCCGCTTGAGCGAGAGCAACTGGATGNCTAAGAGGTGCCAATANTACCGCTGTACCCANGCGAACTTTTGAGGTTACTTGTGAAATAGCAGACAATACTGTTAAAGGCTCTAATCTAGGTTTGGCGGTCAAGCTATCACCAACCCAGACGGAGTCGAGACCTGCTTCCTCAACAGATTTGGCCATTTTTAAAATACCGTTTATATTTTCAGGCTGAGNACCTTTCATCAGAATGCCGCGAGTTGGCAGCAATATTCCNAATCTTTTCTTTACAGTAGGTCCATTACCCATAAAACTTCTCTCCAGATTTGATGCCTTAATTGTCTACACTCGCCCCAAGCCTATCCGTAAATCCTGGTTCAATATTTTCACATTCCTTCAAATCAACCTCCGTGTCTACATCCAAAAACATACTCGCTGCATCAATAACAATTGTCTCTATTCCTCTTTTTATACCTTGANCTTGATGCCTTTCAAAACTATTCAAACCAAAACTTGGTTGAAANTAATTGTCACTTGGTATTGCCAAACAATTTGTACCACCATCAGAAAGCGAAGATACCAATCCCACTGTTTCCTTTGCACTCACTTCNTCTATAACCANATCTATGTCAGATACAGTGACGAANGGTAAATCTCCNGGTATACAAATCAAAGAATATCCCTGNATCTGAATAGATCTAATCGCGTANAATAAATCAGAATTCAAATTCGATCCAGCAGCTTCAATCCAATCTGCTCCCATTGACTCTGCTACACTTTTGATTCCTTCATCCTGACCAACAACAAAAACTTTTGAACACGAAGATTCTAAAGAAGCTCTAAGAACTCTTATAAACATATTCATNACCAATTTTGATCGTTCGACNGNATTTAAAGACGAAGACAAACGAGANTTACCTAAATTCAAATCCTTCATTGGAATTAAAGCAGCAAATTTATTCAAACTATTTCACTCACATAACTCTAAAATGAATTCTGCAAGACTTACTTTATCTAACTTAGAATTCATGACAGTATCTGTAATTGCGACGCTCATACCCAAAGCTTCTATATCAGAAGCCAATCCAGCATCCTCACTATCAATTACAAATACATCACATATATCTGCGTATTGCTTAGCCACACCTACAGCAGAAACATCAGCTCCCATCTCTTTCAACAACTTAGCTGCGGGGCCTTTTAGCGCTTTTCCACCAACTATAGGACTAACAGCTATTTTCTTCCCTTTAAAATTACTAATGGCTCCCCTGAGTCCTGATAAAGCAAGGATAGGATTGATGCTTAAATACGGATTGGAGGGAGAGAATATTATAGAAGTCGAGTTTTTTAAAGCATGTAAAACTTCTCCGGATGGTAAAACTCCTTTCTTTCCGCCAAATTCCAAGTATTCTACAACGGGTTCACATTTATTCTTAACAAAATATTCCTGAAAACTCATTTTGCCGTCCGCTGTGTGCACAATCGTTTTGGCATCATCATTTGTCATGGGCAAAACTGAATGCTGAACACCTACAGATTTAGCTATATGCTGTGAAACCTCACTTAAACTTAGTCCATCTTTCAAAAGTTTAGTACGAGTTATATGAGTAGCAAAATCTAAATCCCCTAGATTAAACCAAGTATCCATTCCATACTCTTTGAGACGTCCCAAAGTTCTAAAGGATTCGCCTGTAATACCCCACCCTGTAGCTTCGTTGGATAACCCGGCTAATGTATATATTACTGTGTCTATATCAGGTGATACATACAAACCATAAAATTCTTCGTCGTCACCAGTGTTAACAACCACAGTTAATTCTTCTGGGTTAAGTAAATTTGCAAAACCCAACACTAATTTTGCTCCGCCAACTCCGCCTGCAAAAACTGTAATCATTTTCTATCCCGATTGAACGTTATAATCTCACTGATTTGAATGAATTCACTCTATACAGTTTAACTGACATATCACTGATTAAGATTCTGTAATTTAACATGCTAGAATTCAAAATGAAGTACTTCCTATTCTTACAAAGAGGAAATTGCCATTTTTATCTCCTCATTATCCCTAACTAATTTCAGAAACTATTCACAGCTAGATATAGAGTTTCCTACTGGAGCAACTTTAGTTCATGGCCAAAATGGTCATGGCAAAAGTAACCTATTAGAAGCAATATACATGTTAGCTATCGCCAAATCTCAAAGATCAATAACGGAGCGAGATCTTATTCGAAAAGAATCAATCAGCGATATTTCTTACTCAAAAATTAGCAGCGTTGTCAAAGAAAACAATGACTCCACAAAGCTAGAAATTCACTACCAATGCACCAGATCTGATAATTCAGACGGATTTACAGCTCAAAAATATATCCGAGTTAATAATTCTCCTAAAAAATCATCAGATTTAATTGGCATACTAAACGCGGTCATATTTACTGTTAACGACCTAGACATTATTTACGGACGCCCCTCAGACCGCCGCAAATATCTAGACATTCTAATATCACAAGTTGACAAAGAATACCTTAAATTTCTCCGAGAATATTCAAAAATAACCACTCAAAGAAATCATTTATTGAAACTTAAGAGGAATCAACACATATCTCCGGCTGAAATGGAATTCTGGGACGATAAGCTATCACTCTATGGCAGTTACTTGATCAACAAAAGAATAGAAATGGTGAAAAAGTTGACAGAAATCTCAGAACCAATTCATAGAGATATGAGTGGGATAAATGAAACATTAGATTGCATATATCAAATCAAAACTCAAAAAGAATCATTAAAATGTAAAAAAATTGATCAAAAAACATTTAAAGAAACCCTAAGGCAATGTCTCTCGAGAGACATTGCCTTAGGTTCAACTACATTCGGCCCACATAGAGACGATCTAATAATTCGAATAAATAAATCTGACGCAAATAGGTATGCTTCTCGCGGCCAATCTAGAACCGCGATACTATCATTGAAGCTAGCAGAAGCACAGTTTTTGAAAGAGTCTCGTTTAAGCAGTCCAGTTTTACTATTGGATGATATTTTATCAGAACTAGATTTCGTAAGAAGAGAAAAAATAGTGGAAACAATACGGCATTATGAACAGTGCATCATAACTTCAGCAGAGCCAGACTCTATACCAAGTTCCTTGTTTGAGAATTCCAATACCTACCGAATTAACCAAGGGGCAATATCTTGGTAACGAAGAATACATACCAAAGCTAATGAATATACCATATGAGGAATCGATAGAATCTGCTTCAAACACAATTTTATCTGCTAGCTATGTTATAGCACTGGTTGGGGCAGGATTATCGGCGGAAAGCGGCATCCCAACTTTCAGAGGTAAAGGTGGTCTTTGGATGAAAAATGGAGAACCTGGACCTAATCAATATAAAACATTTTTAAAGGACCCCAAATCTTGGTGGATAAATAACATAAATGAAAAATTTGATCCTGAGAGAACAAAATTCAGAAAAGCAATAGATAATTCCAAACCTAATAAGGGGCATCGTGCGTTATCTAAAATGGAATTTGTAGGAATCTTGAAACATCAAATAACTCAAAACGTGGACGGGCTACACTATATAGCTGGCTCTAGAAATGTCACTGAAATTCATGGTAGTAGACATCAAATGAGATGTATTGACTGTGAAACCAGAATTCCAAGACAAAACATAGAAATGCTATTGGAAAAGCATCCCAGCTCAGAAAAAATAAAATTACTCCCTCCAACTTGCAATGAATGTGGAGGAATAATAAAACCTGACACAGTAATGTTTGGAGAATCTATACCCAATTCAGTGCTAGAAGAATGCATGAATCAAGCGAGTAAATCTGATTGCATTCTAGTTATTGGAACCTCCGCGACTGTATATCCAGCTGCATCAATTCCACAAAAAATAAAGAACAATGGAGGTAAAATTATAGAATTAAACCCATCAACAACATCTTTATCAAAAATGGCAGACATAATTATCAGAGGACAAACGAGCCATACAATCCCTGATCTTACACAAAAATTAGGCCTTCAGTAAACATTGAGCACATCGATTAATAGATCAATCTTAATAGCCGTAGTCGCACACATCAGCACTGTATTATCAGCGATCATTTTAATTCTTATTCCTACTATTAATACGGTATTGAATACAACTTCTCAACCTCAATTTTCACAGGGTGTAAGTTCTAAATTAACATTATTTGAAGCTTACGGAACCGATGCCTTTTTTATCGTTATATTACCCTGGGTAATAACATTGGTAACAACTATCTCTTGTATGATGGGCCGAAGTACCAAAGACGATAAAAAGCAAATATTATGGCGATGGAGATCATATTCGTGGGCGTCTACTGCAATCATGATTATATTTTTAGGGCTACTTTGGTCAAGTATAGGAGCGCCGAGCATCGTTTATGTAATACCAACGATCTTAGTCGCGGCAGCAGCTGTTATAAATAAGTGACGCGGGTTTTAAGGTTAAAATTTAACAGATATAGTACATGATAGCCCTTAAAGACAACTCTCACTTTCTATCTCACATAAGCAAATTGCTTAATCTTCAAATAAATCACATCGCGCATTGCACGTATAGATTCTGATATTAAACTAGTCAACTCTACGCTTGAAGACGTAGTTAATGCCTGAACTGTTTCTAAATACGCGGTTCTAATTTCTGTATTCACATTGAACTTTCGCACCCCTAATTGAATGCATCTGTTTACCATCCACTCAGGTAAACCAGAACCGCCATGAATGACAAGGGGTACGTTCAAATTTCTATTAATAGTTTCTAGTCTTTCAAAGTCTAAAACAGGTTCTCTTGCATATTTCCCGTGCACATTCCCTATGCACACCGCTAGCGCGTCGATACCTGTATCTCGAACAAATTCTACTGCTTGTAATGGATCAGTTAATTTTGCTTGATACTCAGGAATTGTAAGTCCATCTTCTGTACCCGAAAGTCTGCCTAATTCAGCTTCTACAAACCCACCTACGTTATGGATTTGATTAGCAATATTTTTGGTGAAGTTAATATTATCTAGATATCTCATACTTGATCCATCAGCCATTATGGAATTCATCCCTAAATATAATGCCCTATCAATACTAGTTGGATCGTCACAATGATCTAAATGTACAGACACATTAGTCGAGGCTGACTGTGCTGCACTCAAGCAAAGATTAATCAAAACATCCCCACCTTTTTCCAGAGAACCTGGGTGCAATTGGATAATCGCAGGGATATTAGCATCTTCAGATGCTTCAATAACAGCTAATGCACCTTCCATGTTATATACATTGAAGGCGCCTACAGCATATCCAGCTGAGGACGCTTCAAAAAGAATGTCTGAGGTATTCGCTATCATATATTTTTCAATTCTCTGGGGAGTTCATGATGCCGATGACATCTGCTATAGCTGTTGCTCCTCCAACATTTCCAGGAAATAATACCAACCTCGAGTCAGGATACTTAGATTCAGGACCCATTTGTAACACAAGCACTCCAGGAAGGATTTGTCCAGGAACCAAAGACCTAATCATACCCAAGCCGTTAGTGGTGACATTTGATGACGTCATCCCACCTTTAGATACTATATATCGCGGTTGAACTGTAAGCCGTCTAACAATATCCGTCATAGCGTCTGTAACGCGGGCTCCAATTTCCAAATAGTCTTCAGGGGTCTTTCCCGTTAAAACCTCTCTACTGGTATAAATAGTTACATCCTTAGAGCGCTCGAGCAACAAATCAACTTCCGCTACTATAGGACTAACAACATCGAATCCGTCAACCACTTCAGAAACTTTCAGTTCTATTCCGTTCATACCTGGGATTTTTAACACTTCCTCCAATTGGCGAGTGCTACCTGGAACATGTGATCCTACCAAAATTAAGGCACCCCCGACTTCTGACTCGGACATTTCTGACCTAGTTAGTAGATCGTAATCTCCTTGCCCAATTCGAGCTTTCACAAATGATGCTGATGACCTTGTCAAAAAAATCCTACCACCCTTTTCAGCTCTAATAACCCCCAAAGCGACTACATGAAGATCAGTCATATCGGCAGCATTCACCACACACACTGAGCCCTTTGGCAAACTTTTTAATTTTTGTTCAACGAACTCAGGCCCCTTAAGGCGAATCTCATCGATTGATATCGTTGCTACTTCAGTCGCTTTAATATCTTTTTTAGTCTTTTCTTCAATCCATTCACAAAGGTCTGAGGATTTGTATCCAAATGCAGAGTCTTTAGCATATGGCGTATCTCCGGCAGGTATTAACGTATCTTCCTCTAAAACATATTGAATATTATTGATAGTGTATCTGCCCCCTTCCGCAAAATATGGAATAAAAAGAAGCACATCATATTCAGACCCCATAGCTTCTGATAAAGCGTCAACTTCTTCAGGAAAATGACCTCTTAAGGTTGAATCAGAGCGAGATATAACCGTTATCGGTTTCTTTTTGCTGTGTGAAACACTCAGTAGATTGATGCCAACCGCTCTATTTATATTACAAGCCTCATCCACTGGTTTTGATCTTGAATTTGTAAGAACGAAGGTGGCTTTTTCAGGGGTGTCAAACTCTCTTAAAAGGGCATCTAGGGACCAATCAGTAAGCACAGCAACATCTCTCACTGTTTGTGCCCCTGTAGGGTCATCATCCAAAACAAANACTTCGGTGGGAAATTGTTTGATTTCCTCCTGAATTTGAGGCAATAAATTTTCATCCCATAAAGGCGGTAACAAAGCCATAGTTTCTTTGAGAGATAAGTTTGACTTTCCTATATCTTTCATTACAACAACCTTATATGGATCTTAAAATTTATAATCTAGGTGATTGTAAACTAACTGGTGTTATGCAGGTTCAAACATGGGTAGAGATATTTCCCCATCTCCCTGCTTATGCCAAAAAACCTTAACTTTCATTCCACAACTAATATCATGAATGGGATCTTTGACGTTAACAATATTCGTCATTAATCTAAATCCTTCATCCAAATCAACATAAGCGACTGCATACGGACCAAGATCTTTAAATGCAGGGTGCCTACTTTGCATTACCACGCTGTAAGTATAAACAGTCCCATTTCCCGTAGATTCTTTCCANGTATTTTCGAGTCCTCCACAAGATGGACAATGAGCCCTTGGGTAAAAAATCACCCCACTACATCCATTGCAAACTTGATACATAAGTTTGTTTTCTCTAGTCGCATCCCAAAACGGCTGAGTATCTGGCTCCGGAAACCTCGGCTGTGGTCTTTGTGTCATGTAATAAACTCCTTATATATCAATCAGCAGCAAGTATAGTTGCAGCTGTTGAATGTCGTGATCCAAGAGCACCACCATTACCAACAGCGACTGCCAATTTTGGCTCCTGAACTTGGGAAGTAGACTCTCCTCTCAATTGTCGCGTAGCTTCCAAAAGTAGAAATATACCCCTCTCGCCTGGATGATTCGATGAAAGTCCGCCCCCGTCAGTGTTTAGAGCAGGGCCACCAGTTTCATCAAATTTCAATATACCCTGACTAACATAATCTCCACCCTCACCCTTACTACAAAATCCCAAATCTTCGATCATGCACATAACTGTAATTGAAAAAGAGTCATATGCCATCAAGATATCAATTTCCGATGGCCTCACACCCGCCTCCGAAAAAGCCCTAGGACCAGACTGTGCCCCAGCACTCACTGTTATGTCACCCTCATTCTCACGATACTTCGTCGCTTCAGCACCACCAATTATCCAAACCGGTTTTTTTCTACAATTCGCTGCGACTTCTTTAGATGCTATTACAACTGCACCGCCTCCGTCAGATACCATGCAACATTCCAAAAGATGTAATGGCCAAGCTATAGTTCTTGAATCTAACACATCTTGCGTCGTAATTTCATTGATACCCACAAACTCCAGATCTGTCATTGCCTTTACAGCTTCAGGATTTCTCATAGCATGATAGCGCGTCGTAACTGAAATCTGAGCAAATTGCTCATCCGTGGTCCCGTACTGGTGCATGTGTCTTGCTTTAACCATTCCATAGTTCGATATGAGTGTCATGCCCCAAGGATCTTCCATGTTGTTAAATGGGGTTGGGGACCCTAGACCCGTAGCACCGGCAGTCCCTATCGCCCTCCTATCAGAATGAGACGTAGATCCGTAGGTCAACAATGCTACATTTGCTTTGCCAGCAGAAATCATCTCGGCAGCATGATGAGCTTGAAATTCATATGAAGACCCTCCAACAGCTGTAGTATCTATTAATCGAGGTTTCAGCCCTAAATATTCAGATATTCCTAAACCACCAATGTTTTGATGTGTCCCAGTATCATATACAGCATCCACGTCCTGCCATGACAAGCCTGCATCTTCTAAGGCTTTCGAGGCAGACGCCGCCTTAATTTGCAATGCACTAACTCCCGGAGCCACTCTCAGTGGGTATTCATGTATTCCAACAATTGCTGCTTCCCTCTTTTGGGACATAATCCTTTCCTTAATCATGAATTTTTATTTATTGTCACTATCCGCAAGTTAGCATACGCACTTCCGAGCGTCAATCGGCGCCTTACTGCTTACTGATAGAACAAAGTCATTTTACATATTTACAATACTGAACCCCGTTGCGCTGACGAACTTCTATATTTATAGTCGTTAGTATGAAATTAGGACTTATTACAGATACACATTTACCCGGAAGAATCCGCACGCTCGACGAATTAGGTCCTTTACCAGCAGAATTTTTAAAATCTGTTGACCTAATATTGCATGGAGGAGATCTAACTTCACCCATAGTCCTTGACTGGTGCGAGCAATATGCGCCAGTAATTTGTTCAACGGGAAACAATGACCCAATACCAGACCCACGAATGCAAGAAATTCAAACACTTGAATTAGAAGGCTGGAAAATAGGAATGGTGCATAGCCTAGAAGGTCAATTCAGACCCATTAAAGACTTGCAGAAAATGTTTCCTCACCCCGTAGATATCATGATATCTGGACATACTCATCTAGAGAGGCTGGAGTACAGAGATAAAACACTAATGATAAATTCAGGAAGTATTACTTTCCCTCATCACAAAGAAATTCGTCTTGGTACAGTTGGCACTCTTGAACTCCGTCCAAATTACTTTAAAGCTGATATTTTCCCATTGGGAGAAACAGAGGGAAGCCCAAACCCAGGTACGCGAATATCATTAGAGATGAAAAACGGAGAAATCCTCAGCTCTCATGGTCCAGTAATGATTCAATAAAATCAAAGTGTTACTCTTGAATAATTTTCACGTTCATCTCAGTCACCTGTCCTTTAAGAGAGATATCAAAAAAACGGACGTCCGGATTAGATTGATCTTCCAGCGAAATTAATACATAGCAAAAATCCACCCATCCCGATTCCACTGCCATCCTTACGTCAGTATCCGATGGATAAGCTGGAGTATGGGTATGTGAGTGATAAAAAGCCATAAGATCTAGAGAATGCTCATCAGCATCCTTCATTGCTTTTAATTGCTCATTGGGATCCATGACATATCTGAAAGGGCTTGGAGTAGAATTCCTGATTTTGTAAAGCTTTGTAACATGACCATCGATTCCGGCAAGAATCCCGCAACATTCGTTAGGGTCTTCAGTTTTTGAATGCTCTATCATTTCCGCGATAAGTTCATTTGCTATGTCGATCACTTTTCCTCCCTGTGATCCTATATATCAAAGTCCTGACAAGGTCCTTGATCCCCTTAGATTTTACGTCTTTCCTCTCGCTACAAGCGACGCATGTGCAAGCAGGGGGATGATCATAATGCCAATTCGCTCTTCCCATTGGAAACCTCAAAAACATGAAATTAAAGATCTTGTTCTATTTTGTTTTTCGAACATGTATTCCAAAAATAATTCTTACGTATTCACTAATTGCGTGGGGGGCCACATCCCAAAAAATCCAATTGCCTCCATACTTCATACCCAACTATCCCTACTGAGTTAGCCAAATTCAAGCATCGATTAGACGGTTTCATAGGGATCAAGATTTGATTTTCGTTAGGAATCATATCAAACATTGAATCAGGTAAACCCATAGACTCAGAACCAAACAAAAATGAATCCCCATTTTTATAATTTGGATCTGTATATATTCGCCTGCATTTGGCTGACGCTGCAAAAATTCTCCTACCAGGATATGAAGAAATATATTCCTCCATGGTTTTGTGTTTTTTTAGTATTGCCAAATCACTATAATCAAGGGCAGCTCTTCTTAGTTTGGATTCAGTTAGTTCAAATCCTATGGGTTCGATGAGATGCAATTCAAATCCCATATTTGCGCAAAGCCGGATCACATTCCCGGTGTTGTAAGGAATTTCTGGATTATGCAGAATAATATGTAAGTCTAAGTTCTTTTGAAAATCTTTCACGCTGTCAATTATAATCCAAACTCCTAGATCATTAGGTATCTATGACAACCATGAGTGGAATATGGCAAAATTGTCGATTAGAGTCTCTAAATGAACAACTTGAATTAACGCGATATATTTCAGGAGGGAATAAGGAATGGCAAATTACTTGGATGGAAAAGTAGCTATCGTCACTGGAGCAGGACGAGGAATAGGCGCTGGTGTTGCTAAACAACTAGCTTCAGAAGGCGCTAAAGTTATAGTAAATGATCTAGGGGCATCGTTGGATGGCGACGGAACTTCAAATACTCCCGCAGAACAAATAGTTGAGGAAATTAGGTCTGACGGAGGAGAAGCGCTTCCAAATTTCACTGACATTTCGACCATGGAAGGTGGTGAAAGTATCGTTCAATCTGCATTAGATAACTACGGGCAACTGGACATTGTGGTTACAGTAGCTGGAATCCTAAGAGACCGTATGATTTTCAATATGACTGAGCAAGAATGGGATGACGTAATACGAGTTCATCTCAAGGGAACCTTTACTATATGTAAATACGCATCAATACTATACAGGCAACAGAGAAGTGGCAGGATAATAACTTTCGCATCAGAATCTGGTCTTATTGGTAACACAGGGCAAGGAAACTACGCTGCTGCAAAATCAGGAATCGCAGGGTTCACGAAAGTCGCTGCCAAAGACCTCGGTAGATACGGTGTCACCGCTAATTCCATCTGCCCTAGAGCGAACACTAGAATGACTCAATCCGTGCCAGATTCTTCTAGACAACTAAGAGCAGACAGACCTGAAGATAGAGAGGCTGCTCCACCAATTGACCAAATGGAACCAGATGATATTGCTCCTTTTGTAGCGTATTTAGCAAGTGATCAAGCGGCAGATGTAAATGGTCAAACTTTTCTCGTATATGGGGGGGTAATAACAAAATTATCCTTGCCGCGAAGAATCAGAACCATATTCAAACAGGGTCGATGGGATGTAGAAGAGTTAAGAACCCTTGCTCCTCAGCATTTAACGCAAAACCTTGTAAACCCATCACCACCTCAACAACCTAAATAAATACAGATACTTGCACATCAATAACTTAAATTACCCAGGAGAACACAATGGGAGACCTTTTAAAAAACAAAGTTGCAGTAGTCACGGGATCAGGAAGAGGAATAGGAAGAGGAATTGCTTTACTGTTAGCTGACAATGGAGCAAAAGTTGTAGTCAATGACCTCGGTGGTGCTGTAGACGGAACAGGAGATTCGGCAACTCCAGCAGACGAAGTGGTAAATCAGATAAAAGCCAATGGTGGCGAAGCTGTAGCAAACTATGATTCAGTATCAGAAATGCAGGGAGGGGAAAATATAATTAAAAGTGCCTTAGATAACTACGGTCAACTGGACATTGTTGTTGCAGTGGCTGGAATTTTAAGAGACAGAATGTTGTTTAATATGACCGAAGAAGAATGGGATGCAGTAATCAGCGTTCATCTTAAAGGAACATTCACAGTATGCAAGGCGGCATCCATATTATTCAGGCAGCAGCGTAGCGGAAGGATTATAACTTTTTCTTCTACATCGGGCCTTTTTGGAAATTCTGGCCAAGCAAACTATGGTGCGGCAAAAGACGGTATAGCTGGCTTCACCAGAGCAGTAGCTAGAGACCTTGGCAGGTATGGAGTAACAGTAAATAGTATCTCACCGGGAGCTAACTCACGTATGACCCAAACCGTTCCTCAGTCTGCTCGAGATATCAGAGCTGCAAGTGGCATGCAAGCATCTGCATCTGTCATAACTCCTTTGGAACTAAATCGAGAACCTGAAGACGTAGCTCCTATGGTTGCCTGGTTAGCTTCAGATGAAGCAAAAGACGTCAACGGCCACGTATTTCATTGCCAAGGCGGGCAGATTTCTCTTATGAGCAACCCTACGGAAGAACGAACATTGAGGAAAAACGGACGTTGGACCGTTGAAGAAATTGACGCTATGTTTGGGGGCACCCTTGGGATGGATATGGTTAATCCAGCGCCAGCACAGGCACCCAAATAGTAAGCAGTTCAAAGATACAAGATAGTAGATGGCCTCTATACGCTTAGTAAACCCCAAAACTGATTCAGAGCAAATAGCAGCCATCTACTATCCTTACGTAGTCAATACAGCGATAACTTTTGACACCTTACCAGTTGAAGGACGCGTTTTCTCAGATAAAATCACAAAATCTATGACCATATACCCTTGGTTAGTATGTGAGCATAACGGTGAACTTTTGGGGTATGCCAGTGGNGGTCAATTTAGAGATAAAAATTCCTTCGATTGGACTGTAGAAACCACTATCTACGTAAAAGAAGCAGCACAAGGGCTAGGAATAGGTACGTCTCTTTACAAAGCCCTTATAAACTGTCTTACAATCCAAAATTTCAATCTCTGTATAGGNATCATTACAATCCCAAACCCTACTAGTATTAATTTNCATGAATCATTNGGATTCAAAAANGAAGGAACAATCAAGAAAGCTGGATTTAAACTTGGGAGATGGCATGATATTGGATTGTGGGTCAAACAAATTTCCAAACACAATTACAATCCGAGCTANCCTACAAAACTGCTACAAATNAAAAATGATCAAGCATACCTTAACGANATTGATGCTCACTCAAAGTTAATCAATATATAAAACGGCAAAATTAATTTGTGATGATTGAGACTGACTCTATGATATCTCCCGGTGGTCCATTTTGNCTTGGATCTCTAGGAGTAATATTACCNACAACCTCCATTCCCTTAAGCACTTTTCCAAAAACAGAATGGCATGATGTCCCAGGTATTTCACAATCTTTCTCGTCACCATTTGGCAAAAGCCCATCCAACCGTGAAGTGTCCCTATACGTGATAAAGAACTGACTACCATTGGTGCCTCCCCCATTACGCATTCCTGCATTTGCCATTGAAACGGCACCAGCAGAGTCGTGCCGTGCAGAAGTATGGAATTCATTATCAAATGAATACCCAGGCCCTCCTCTACCCGTACCTGTTGGGTCACCTGTTTGGGCCATAAACCCAGGTATTACTCTATGAAACGTTATGCCGTCATAAAAACCCTGTTCAGCCAAAAAAACAAAGTTGTTGACAGTAACGGGAGCTTCGTCTTCAAGTAGATCGATCAATATTTCTCCACCGTTATAAATCTTGATGACAGCTTGATAATCTTTCTGAAGATCAATTGTTAATTTTGGAGGATTATCCCATTGCAATTTATTGGGTNTCGGAGGAAGATCAGGCCGAGCTATGACAACCTCATCGCCAGAATCCCAGGAAGCGTATCTAATAGATGATTCAACCTTAACTTTTTCCCCGTTTGGCCCTTTCAAATCTGGGCCTCCCACTAAATCACCAACCGCTACAAAATTAACAAGGCGTGAGGAGTCTATTCCCACCCACAAATCCACATCGTACAAGCCTGCAGAACCTTCCAAGGCTTTTATCACGGTCCCAAACTTCCTCGATTCCACTTTCCCTTTCAAATGATAACTTTGAATTCCTCCCATAATCTCAGCATTAATATATGTGCCATCATCTAAATGATTGATAACTATGCTAGCGATACTTTTGGGAGTCAGCAATGTATCGGGATCCGGCATTTCTGACCAAAAAGACCCATCTCTAAATTTATAATAAGCANTACCNTCTAATGCAATAAGTTGCACTGATTGATGGCCGTTTGAATCCCAACTATCCAACGTACCTTCAAAGTTTGATTGCCTATCNACTTTNCCTTGCATTTTCAATGGCAAGCTTTGAGTTATATCCGTACCAGTTATGGAAAGATCCATAGAAATATCCAGATCAGATCGTCTTTCATAGCCTTCCAGCCATCTAGATTTCAATTTTTCAATAACATCCCCAACTGCGGCAGAAGGTAAATTCGATAAAACTATCGGCGTTGGAGTGTCGACCATAGTGGGTTCATTATTTTTCTCTGAAGTTAATTTATCACTTGCTGCATTTGAACTCGATTTCACAGGTGTATTGTTCAGGACAGAAGAAGAAACATCAGCTTTCTTATTCTTAATTGAAATTGGTTCAGTAGTTGATTCCAAATCTTCATTTGAACAACCAACACCAATACTCAACAGCACCAAAATCAACAATGCAACCAAAACTTTCATATTTACAAACTCACATCATCATTTAATTGTCGTGTAAAAGATAATTATATTTTTCGATCCCTAATTTTGTAAGGCCTGTTCCTTCAAAATCGCAGACAATAGACACTAAACAGAGGTAGTATAAAATATTGACTTTACTAGATTAAAAATCTTGATCTGACAAGTAGGAGCTGAACATGGTTGCCATAATAGATACAGTAGTAGGAACGGGACAAAAAGGGCACACTGGCGACAATGGCCCTGCTCTTGAAGCTACGATGGATAACCCATTTCACGTAGCATTGGACTCAAGTGAAGAAAACTTGTATTTTGCAGATTGCTTCAATTACACGGTCAGGAAAGTTCACCTATCAACTGGTATCGTAACCAATTTCGCGGGAACTGGTGTCCAAGGTCATTCAGGAGATGGAAATCTAGCTATTGAAGCAAATATCGATGAAATTTACGCCATACAAGTAGACCAATCAGGGAATGTTTACATATGCCAGAGATTCAATCCTGCTATCAGAAAAATTGATGCAGAAACAGGAATTATCACGACTATAGCAGGTACAGGAGTCCCAGGATCTGGNGCTGACGGTATCCAGGCAACAAAATCAGAAATGATTGAGCCGAACGACTGCGTTCTTGACGGAAAAGGGGGACTACTTGTTGCTGACATCCAAGATCAAAGAATCCGAAGAGTCGATTTGCAAACAGGAATCATAGAAACATTTGCCGGCACAGGTAAAAAAGAGCATTCTGGCGATGGAGGCCCAGCTATTAAAGCTGGTATTTTTGGAGCAAGAGCGATTTGTGTTGATCTATCGGGTAACACCTATGTTTGTGAAAGAGAGGGAAATACTCTCAGAAAAATAGACATCAACGGAACTATAACGACAATAGCTGGAACAGGGGAGAAAGGCTACAGCGGAGATAACGGCCCAGCAAATGTAGCACTATTTAATGGTCCGAAAGCGATTAGGTGTGACAATGATGGCAATATTTTAGTTGTTGATACGGAAAACCATTCTGTACGAATTGTAAATACTTCAAACGGAACCATCCATACCATTGGGGGAGGAGTCGAGGGCCCTCACGGTGATGGATCTGACCCATTGGAAGCTGGAATGGCACGCCCTCATGGGGCAATTTCTGATAGAGATGGGAACATATACGTAGCCGACAGCGAAAACCATCGTGTAAGAATTATTAAGCCATGGGGCAAAACNAATTAGGAGAATCAATGACTGACAAATTCTACGGCATGCACTGGATGCTAGCGACTCCATTNAACTCACAAGAAGAAGTAGATTATGAATCAATAAAAAACCTATTGNAACAAGCTAAATCCGTTGGATGTACTGGCGTTGTNGGTTTAGGAGTTATGGGAGAAGAAGCTCGGCTCACAGATACAGAAAGAACANAAGTCGCTTCAACAATACTCTCACACGCAGGCGGATTACCAGTAACAATCGGGACAACAGCAAATGGGACAATGGCAGCCATAAGACGCAGTAAAGAAGCCGAAACTTTAGGGGCCTCTGCCGTGATGGTTTCAGCGCCTAATATGCCAAAACCAAATTTAACTGTACTCATGGACTATTATCGAAGAATTTCTGAATCTATATCAATACCAATCGTCATGCAGGACTACCCACAGACGTCTGGTGTCCATATGCCTGTAGATTTCATTAAAGAGGCCGCCATGAATATACCTGGCATAAAATATTTGAAACTAGAGGACCCGCCCACACCAACAAAAATAACCTCCATAAAATCAATCATCGGCGATCGGTTAGGTATTTTTGGCGGGCTAGGCGGAGTCTTTCTTCTAGATGAACTTAAACGCGGTTCAATAGGAGCGATGACAGGGTTTGCATATCCTGAAATATTGGTCAACATATGCACACTGATGGAACAAGGAAAAACTAATGATGCCGAAGATATTTTTTATCGATATTTACCATTACTTCAGTTTGAACAACAGGAAGGTATTGGATTAGCAATCAGAAAAGCCGGACTCCAACTAAGAGGACTTATAAAATCACGTACTGTGAGGCATCCATCTGCTCAATTGGCCGGAGACACCTTAGAAGAACTAAAAACAATCATAACTAGAGTAGGATTAAATTTCGATCCCACTTAAATATTAATCGAGTCCCTATTCTACTGACTCTATTGGGTTAACTGTCACCCGATTCATAGGGACATTCTCAGTGTTTCTAAACTGGTGCTCAACACCACCTGGCACATGAACACAGTCTCCCTGTTTAATGGGGAACTCTTTTCCTCCATAATACAAAACGCCTGAGCCTTCAGTAATAAATGCTTGATGTTCCCAAGGATGAGTGTGAAGAGGGCTAGATTCTCCAGGACCATGCTGTACATAAAGCATCACATAATTGGGTACCCCGTCTTTTTTATCCAGAACAGGATTGTCGTGATCACGGTAGTTTTTGATTATGGGTTCCATAAGTTCAATACTCCTTCACTCAAGATGTTTCACCTTCGATAATAAATTCTCCGAAAAGCATCCGCCTGTGGCATGCCTTTCCCCTTACCTCTCTCACTNCTCCATTCAGTCATCCTTTCCAAAACCTCTTCAAAAGATTGCCCCCCCATTTGAGACACATGACAAGTCAACGCCTTTACAGAAACTTCCATATGTTCACTGATATCAACCCATAAGTCTGGTTCTGGATGACCCATGATCCAAGCTTCGGCTACTTTATGCGGCTCAAATCCTTCTTCAACTAATTCAGGAAAAGTCATATGGTCTCTAGCCGTAGGGAATATAGCAGAAAGGGTAGTGTCACCAGCAGTCATATGGTCTGGGTGACCAGAACCGAACCCTCCATCCAATATTCGCATTGGATATTGACAGATTACTACATCTGGCTTCTGTCGCCTTATTTCGCGGGCAATATCTTTACGCAGTTCTAAGGTTGGTTGAAGATAGCTATCAGGATAATCTAGGAAAGTAACATTTGATAAGCCAAGAACTTCCCCTGCTTTTTGTTGTTCCTCCCGCCTGATGGTCGCCAATTTCTTTTCTGTCATGTTTGGTTCACTACTTCCCTTACTGCCATCTGTACACAAAACATAGGCAAAATCCCAACCTTCTCTCACAAGACGGGCAACAGTGCCAGAGCATCCATATTCAGCGTCATCAGCATGAGCAACAACAACCAATCCTCTTTTGTAATCTTCAGGCCAATCAAGTGAGTGAGCCAATTTTATCTCCTTTCCAAAACGGATTCTTATTTTTTATATTAAATCTATTCTATAGCCTACTTGATCATATGAGACTCAAAACAGACTCAACTGTTATAACAGCTTCTGAAGCAACTTGAATTAAATTCATCACAGGTTGTGGAAAAATCCCACCTAATGTCATTACCACCAAAAATACGCCAAGTATCAACTTACTTAATTTAGAAATACCTATACAGTTATTTTCATCTGGTTTCTCTATATATATCTGCCTAATCACCATCAAGTAGTAATATAAAGAGACCAAGCTAGCAATTATCGCAATACCTACGAGCCATAGCANATCCTGATTCGCCACAGCGCTAAACAGATAAAATTTACTCGTGAAGCCTACGAAAACCGGCAATCCCGCCATCGAGAACAAAGAAACAGTCATAACCAACGCCATCAGCGGTTGCCTTTTAGATAATCCGGCGAGAGAAGCAATATCCTCCCGCCCAGTATGGCTATTGATCTCAATTAAACAATAAAAAAACGCCAAACTACTAATTCCGTATGCAACCATNTGAAATATCAACCCATTCACAACGGCATTAGTGTTATCCAATATAAATGATCCTTGATCTGTCACCAGAGCAAGGGCAGCAATTCCTAAAAGTGCGTAACCCATTTGCCCAATACCTGAATAAGCCATCAATCTTTTTAAATTCGTTTGCACCAAAGCAAGAAGATTACCAACAGACATACTCATTACAGACAATATGATCACTATAACTTGCCATTCCGAAAAAGCAGGGAGTAATCCTTGCAAGAGAAATCTTACCAGTAAAGCCACAACGACAATCTTAGANCCTGTAGCCAGCCAGGCGGTTACTGAAATAGGAGCTCCGTCATATACATCCGGGGCCCACATATGAAATGGAACAGCAGCCAATTTAAAGGCAAACCCAGCAAAAATTAAGCTAAACCCAACTATCAAGCCGGGAGATAAACTAGGAATTGAATTTAAAGCTTCCGATATTTCTTCAAACCTAGTTGACCCAGTCAAACCATATACGTTACTAATTCCAAATAAAATTAATGCCGATGAAAATGCCCCAAGCAAAATATACTTGGCGCCACCTTCATTTGAAGCATCATTATACCGATCAAAAGCAACCAAAACGTAGAATCCAAAACTCATCAACTCCAAGCTAATATATGCGGTTAACAGCTCTGCGGATGATCCCAATAACATGCCGCCAACAACAGTAAATATTAAAATCCCATAATATTCCCCAGGAAACTCGGATTGNCGAGTCGTAAATTTCCCAGACATTAAAATAACGGTGGCGCCTATCAGAAGAACCAACACTCTAAAAAACTGAGCAAATCCATCTACGATCAATAACCCATCATATAACTGCCCTTTCTGACAAAATAATACTGTGGTAACCGCGATACCAATTAACCCAACGACACTGATTATCTGTAATATCGATTTTTTAGATTTAGATATAAATAAATCTACCGCTAAAACAACGAAGGCCAAGGCCACTGTCAGTAACTCTGGAATCAAAACATGTAGGTTCATGAACTAAGACCTTGTATGTTGACAATAATAGGTGCAACCCCGCTTTCTATAACTTCAATAAACGGAAACGGCCATAAGCCAACCAATAAGATGACAAAAACCAAAATCCCAGTAGCAAACCGTTCCCTGTAACCAGAATCCTTTTGATCATCCCAAGCTGGATCAATCGGACCAAAAAACACTTTAGCAATAAGACGAAGAATGTATATAGCTGTGAGGGCGGCACCAAGTACAGCTAAAGACCCCAAAACAATCCCCCAAATCCCATAACTTTGGAATATACCTATAAATACTAATAATTCCGACACGAATCCACTTAATCCGGGTAACCCTAACGAAGTTAAGCCGGCAACAGTAAACAAAGCTGCAGTGACACCCATTTTCTTTGCGAGCCCCGACAGTATCAAAGAATCTCTAGTATGCGTACGTTCATATATTATTCCAACCACCGAAAAAAATAGAGCCGTCATAATACCGTGCGAAAACATTTGAAGGACAGCACCGTTTAGTCCTAGTATATGTAGAGTGCCTATACCCATCAAAACATAGCCCATATGGCTAACCGAAGAATATCCTATGACGTATTTTAAATCTGTCTGCCCCATTGCAGACATAGCACCATATAAGACGTTTACCATTCCTATTCCAATCAATAACGGCATCCAAAATGCTGCACCTTCAGGAAGTAATTCCATGCCGATTCTTATTAACCCAAATGCTCCAAGTTTCATGAGCACGCCAGCATGTACCATGCTTACCGCGGTAGGGGCAGCAACATGACCATCGGGAGACCACGTATGAAATGGCCATAATCCTGCCAAAATACCAAATCCAATCATTAGAAATAGAAAAAATATGATCTGAAATTCACGTGAAAAATTTTCTTCCACAACTTTTTGAATCTCAAGAATATTAAAAGTGCCCACACCAGATTGTGCGTATATGCCCAAAATAGTGATCCATATAAGCACACTACCTCCAACCAAAACTAAAGTTAACTTCATCGCGCTGTATTCTTTGGATCTACTGAACCTAGGAAAAACACTGCTACTTCCCCATTTCCCAATCAATATGTACATTGGTAGCACTGATAATTCATAAAAGAAGAAAAAGAAAAATAAATCCAGGGAAACAAAAACGCCAAAAACTCCTGAAAGTAAAAGAAAATATAAAACAAAAAAATCTTTGCTGTCTGTCTCAATAGTCCACGAAACTATCGTTCCAGTAAACATCACTATCCCGGTCAATAGCACCATCATTACAGCGATACCATCCACCCCTAGGCTTAATGCAAAGGCTCCTGAACCGTCACCCCAAGACCCAGGCATATCTAGCCAATTGTAGGAACTTNGAAACTGAATCCCCCCAACTTCACTATCAAAAACTACAAATATNCCAACAGATAAAACCAGTACTATTGATGATATTNATATTGCAAACCATCTGATCCAATTCTTTTTCTCAGATGGAATAGCCCATAACACCACGCCTGATAAAGCGGGTAAAAGTATCAATATTAGCAAGGGTGATTCAGNAAAAAAATTAACCATTACAAACTACAANCACCACCAAACAATGATTAGCAATAACCCTCCCAATGCCATGCCCAAACCGTAGTTATATAGGCGTCCGGTTTGTATGACACGTATTTTAATTGCTGAAAAAATCACTGACATCCCAGATCCATCAATTCCGGTATCATTGATGATTACCCGATCAAATTGGGCCACCATACGAGCAAAAGGCAACACAATCCGATTTATCGCCCACTGATATACTTCGTCAACATAATATTTCTGGCATAGCAATCTGTACACCCATGGAATTTTCTTAGAAAACCACATCTTAGAAATTTTCTCGTTCCCATACATCAGCCATCCTAAAGCAAATCCGGCAATAGCCAGGAATAACGATATAAATGTTAGCCAAATGACAAAGTGTAAATGGTGTCCCTGATGTATCAAGTCACCAAACCCAGCATACCCATCCCATAAAGGTACCGGAAACACCAAAGCACCAAATAAGACAGCTATCAAAGCCAAAATTACTAAAGGCCCCGTTATTAATAATGACGATTCATGTGCATTATCTGCTTGTTCTGACCTAGCCTCTCCTGTAAAAACCAAAAAATATAACCTAGCCATATAGAGTGAGCTCAACAAAACTCCTCCTAAAGTGGCAATTAAAAAGGTTATTTTCCAATATTCATTAACTTCGGCCCCCAAAATGGCGACTAAAATTTCATCTTTACTGAAAAACCCAGACAACGGCACAATCCCTGACAACGATAACGCACCTATCAAAAAAGTAACTCCTGTAAAGGGCATTTTTCGCAATAACCCTCCCATTTTTTCACATCTCGTTTCTTCTTCCATTNCATGCATGACACTCCCAGCGCCCAAAAAAAGTAACGCTTTAGATATTCCGTGAACAACTAAGTGCAACAACCCTGCAGCCACTCCACCAAATCCTAATACAAGAATCATCAACCCAAGGTGACTAATAGTTGAATAGGCAAGAATTCGCTTTATATCGGTCATTACCATAGCAATAGATCCAGCAAACACAAATGTGAAAAGCCCAATTGACGAAATCACAATCAAAACTGCAGGCACAAGTTCAAACAAAGGCATCATCCTTGAGACAAGATAGACTCCAGCAGCAACCATCGTAGCAGCGTGAATTAATGCCGATACCGGGGTAGGGCCCTCCATNGCATCAGGAAGCCAAACATGAAGTGGAAATTGTGCTGATTTCCCCATAGCACCTATAAACAACAACAGAGAAGATAGCAAAATAGTGCCTTCTCCAATCCCACCGTTGGTTGCAGCATGAATTATGGAAGATATATGAAAAGTACCTGTGGCTTTAAACAGTAGGATTATCCCTATCAATAATCCAACGTCGCCTATTCTCGTGGTTATGAAAGCTTTCTTAGCAGCCTCCGCAGCAGAAGAACGGTCATACCAAAACCCTATCAATAAATAAGACCCTAGACCAACAAGTTCCCAAGCGAAATATAAAAGAAGCAAATTGTCCGCTATTACCAGTAGTAACATTGCTGCCACAAAAAAAGATTGAAGACCGAAATACCAAGAAATCCCTGAATCCCCTGACATGTACTCAACGGAATAAGCTTGAACAAGCAAGCTTACTAAAGTTATGAGCCCCAACATAACAATAGATATTCTATCGACCGAAAACCCCCAAGTAATTACCCAATCACCTATCCGNATCCAATCAAAATCTACCAGTATTGTGTCCATACCCCCAGATATGAAATCTATCAATATCAGCATGAACCAAACAAAACTAAGCCCGATCGCCCCTAAGGAAATTACTATAGTTTTCTTAGTAATATAACGATGTAAAAATATCGATAATATGAACGCTAACACATTAAAACAAGGCAATGCCCAAGCATACTCTGCAGTTGTATGTAATAGAGTAATCAACCTCAGCCCTTTAAAATATTGATTTCATCAACGTTGACTGTGCTCTTATTTCTATATAACCGCAATAAAATAGCTATTGCTAAAGCCAATTCTGCGGCCGCAATGGTTATGACAAATACAATCAATACATGCCCAAAAGCACTGAAAGAATTAGAAAAATTTCCGAAAGAAGCATACCCAATGATATTAATGTTAACGGCATTCAACATTAATTCTATTGACATCAAAATCAAAACCGCACTTCTTCTAGCTAGCACGCCATACAGTCCTATTGAAAACAGAATCGCTGCCAAAAGTTGAAAATGAATAAGTTCCATCAGTCCCTATCCTCCCCACGTTTCACCAAAACTACTGATCCAATCAGAGCAATTAACAATACTAAAGAAGCTATCTCAAATGGGACAGCCCAGTCAGAAAAAAGAACAATCCCCAACTCCTGAATTCCTAATCCTCTCAATATGGTTTGTTCTATCGATGTTGTTAGTGTTGCCATAACTAAAGTGACAGCGACTAGCAGAGACAGAAAACAAGCAACAACCTGTTGCCCATTATCTGTCAAAGTTCTGAAGTCTTCTACTTTCGTCAGCATTATTGCAAAGAGGATCAGGACAACTACAGCACCACCATAAATCAAAACTTGAACCAACGCCAAAAACTCGGCGAACACCAAAATAAATAACCCNGCTGTTCCCAGCATAGCAAAAAGAAGCCCCACAGCCGCATAAACAATGTTTCTACTTAACACNACTCCAGCCGCACCAAACAAAATCATACCGGCTACGAAATAAAACAGTATTTCAGTTGAATCAATCATTTCCTAATGAATACCCGAACACTTTATACTGATATCGTTGTGATCCAAAATCCTAATTACCCACATCCTTTGTCTTATCTTTGTTAGTTTTTGGNAACCCACTATTTTTTTCAGGCTGTTTGGGACTCCATTTAACTTTTCGTTGATATTGGCTCCCCATCTGAATTAATTGTTCTAAGTCAACTCGATTTCCATTTCTCTCATATTTGCTCAATTCATGTTCATGAGACATTTCTATCGCATCAAAATTACACACGTCCACACATATCCCGCATAAAATACACCTACCGAGATTTATTTCAAATTGCTCTATTATTTTTCGCCTACTACTCTTACCATCACTGAAAGCAGAATTATCTTTCATTTTTGCACTCATACACTGAGTAGGACATTGCCTCACACAAACCATGCACCCAGTGCAATATGGTTCTTCAACTTCAAAATCCCATGTTAGAGCAGGAAATCCCATATATTTGTCAGCCAAAGAAAGACGCTTCTTTTGGACCGGATACTCTGCTGTCACAGGCTTTCTAAAGGTAGTTTTTATTGTGACTAAAAGGCCACCAATAAGCCCAACAAATGGCACGTTCATCATCTAAGCGGTGTCCGTATTAATTAGATCGTGAGTATTGGCTCTTCTTAGCTCTTGTGCTGATATCACTCGAACCGTATTTCGATCGATTTTACTACCTGAATTTTTCTTGATAACCCAAATAGTGAATACCAAGAACGCTACCGAAATTATCGAAAGTACAGATAAATGCAATCCGTAAAACAAAACCGCCGACGTAACCATCATATTTATGAAAGACATAGGAATAAGTAATTTCCATCCAAAAGACATCAATTGATCAATTCTGATTCTTGGGAAGGTTCCTCGTATCCAAAATATTAGCCACACAATACATGAAGTTTTAAAAACGAACAACACAACTGATAGAAGGGTATGCAATGAGCCAGAAAAGGGCATCGTTGGCCACATCCAGCCACCCAAAAACAAAATTACAGACAAAACAGCAATAGTAAAAGTGTTCAAATATTCGGCCAGGTAAAATACCGACCAATGAGCTCCNCTGTATTCCACAAATGGCCCCCCTACCACTTCCGATTCCGCATGATGAATATCAAACGGAGTGCGCCCCAATTCAGCTAGACCCGATGTCAAAAAGATGAAAAATGCCATAGGTTGAATCAAAACATATGAAACTACGGACTGTTTGTAGACTATTTCTCCCAAATTCAGACTCTGAGCTAATATAGCAATAGTTAATACAGACATAATGAAAGGTATTTCATAGCTAACGAGCTGTCCTGCAGCCCTAAGGCCGCCCATCATAGCCCACTTATTTGCAGATCCCCATCCAGCCATTACTAATCCCATAACGGACAGTACNGAGATAGCAACTATATAGAACAAGCCCAAATCAAGATTGCTTACCACTACATCTTTCGCTATAGGAATCGTGGCCCAAACCATAAAAGCTGGCACAAATACAACGATTGGNGAAACCCAATACACTCCTTTATCGGCCCATGAAGGAAGGACATCTTCCTTAGATATTAATTTCAAAGCATCAGCAACCGGCTGCAGTATGCCTTTAAATCCTACTCGGGTCGGCCCAAGTCTTTGCTGAATTCTTGCTAGTGACTTCCTTTCTGCATAGATAAGAACGAGTACAACAAAAGATAAACTTACAAAAAGACCTATACATATCACAAAATACTTCAGAACATCCATTAAGCTCATCTATCTACTTCACCTAATATAATGTCTATAGATCCGAGTATAAGCACAGCATCAGCCAAATAGGCATCTCGCAACAAATGTTCAATTGCTTGAAGGTTAGAAAATGACGGGGCCCTCACTTTCACCCTATATGGTTTATCAGTCCCATCACTAACAACAAATACACTTAAATCACCTCTTGGAGATTCGGTTCTCGCAAACGATTCCCCTATCGGCGGTCTTATTAANCGCCTTACGTTTGCAATGTGTTCACCATCAGGCATCATATTAAGTGCTTGCTCTATAATTTTAACCGACTCTCTCATCTCTTGAAGTCGTACATAATAACGATCCCAACAGTCACCGTACGTCCCAACCGGAATACCAAAGTCAAATCTCTCGTAGACGGAATACGGATCACTTACTCTCAAATCTTCAGGTACACCAGAAGCCCTTAAGGATGGCCCACTAATCCCGTAATCAATGGCATCCTGCGCATTAATTGCACCAACACCCTTAGTCCTAGCTAGGAACATCTCGTTATACGATAGTAAATCATCACATTCATCTATTCCACGCTTCAATTCATCCAGCAGAGAACGAACTCCGATGTTGAAATCAGATGGTACATCCTCTTTAACACCTCCAATTCTGATGTAATTATGCATTAATCGAGCACCGGTNACGTGCTCGAACAATTCTTGAATTTTTTCTCTATCTCTAAACCCGTATAGAATTGGCGTCATTGCCCCAGCGTCAAGTCCATATACTCCATAAAAGAGCATATGGCTTGCAATCCTGTTCAATTCACACAATATCACCCTTATAAATTCGGCCCTTTCAGGAATGTCGAGGTTCATAATTTTCTCAACAGCGATGCAAAAAGCAAGCTCATTGTTAAGATTGCCAACATAGTCCAACCTATCGAATAATGTAACAACCTGATTATAATTTTCACTTTCTGAAATCTTCTCAGAACCTCTATGAAGATAGCCAATATGTGGTTCAGCCGCAACAATTTTTTCCCCATCAACCCAAATAACCAACCTAAAAACTCCGTGAGTACTCGGATGTTGGGGACCCATATTAATCATCATGTCAATAGCATTATTTTCAGAGCGTCTTTGTTGGATTTCCATTCAGTTTCCTTAACTACCACTCATCATATTCATGAAACGGAAAGCTTTTTCGACCAGGAAATCCTTCAAATTCTTCATAAAGCAATAAAGGAACCAAATTAGGATGCCCTTTAAATTCAACTCCAAATAAGTCATGAGCTTCTCTTTCGTACCAATTAGCCGATTTCCATATTCCCGTAACAGTATCAACAGTCAAGTTACTGAGAGGTACCGACGTCTTTAAGGCAACCTTGAAACCTTCGGATATAGACACAAGGTGGTATATCAATTCAAATTCGCCACTTCTTTCCTCGTAATCAACAACCGTTAAACACGACAAGTAATCGAAAGATAAAGCAGGGCTTGATTTCATGAATTTACAAAGTTCTACTAATTTATCTGAATCAAAATNAACTGTNACCATATCTATTTCGGCATGCAGATCAGCATTTAGAGCTGCNGGCATNGTTTCAGTCAATAACTCCACGAGATTTAGCCCTACNNTGTCCAGCTTAGGCTCANCNACTGGCTTCGCCGGNTCTTTCCTCTGANGTCTNGGATTCTTTGNTTCAGTCATATCANATCTCAANNATTCCTACAAAANCAACCTTTAATTCTGACCTGATTTNGCATCCAGTTGAATCTTTTCCTGTAGCTGCATAATCCCGTACATCAAAGCCTCTGGTCTAGGCGGGCACCCTGGCACGTAAACATCTACTGGAATTAAATGATCGACTCCCATTACCACCGAATATGACTTGTAGTACGGCCCTCCATTAGTTGCACAACTTCCCATTGCTATTACCCATTTGGGGTCAGGCATTTGTTCATACAGTAATTTGATCGGATCTGCCATTTTTTTTACCACAGTACCGGCCACAATCATTACGTCAGCTTGACGAGGAGATGGCCATGTGACCACTCCAAATCTATCTAAATCATGATGCGACATATGAGTACTTATCATCTCAATTGCACAACAAGCTAGGCCAAAAGACAATGTCCACAAAGAGGACTTTCGGGCTAAGGCAAATAACTCATCAGATTTGGCGGTCAATGCATTTGGCAATACTCTATTAAACACACTGTCTGCCGGGCTATTTCCTGCACCTGAGCTATAGCCTTGACCTAGTAGTTGATCTGGCGTAATTATTTCAGAACGCTTCAGTGAATCAGGATCTATCGCCACTGTAATACCCCTTTCTTCCAGCCATACAATATTCCAAAAAATAAGATAGCAATGAAAATAATCATTTCATAGAAAACCGCCGCAGGAACTGCTTTCATAAAAACTAATGCCCAAGGGAAAAGAAAGACTGCCTCAACATCGAATATTACAAAAAATATGGCGAACACATAGTATTTTATTTGAATTTGAGACCAGCTAAATGGGCTTGCTGGAATACCACATTCATAAGGGCTATCTTTACTAGCAGACCATTTTCTGGGGGCAATAATCCTCGAAGTAATAAACATACCTAAAACAGCTCCGAATCCAACAACGCCGATTAACACAACAGCTGTCCAATTTATTGCGTATGCTTCTGTCAATTTGACCACCTACTAATCTTGGTCAACCATACAAATCCGATAAATAATCACACCGGAAGTTTATCACAACGGGCTAAAACCAGGCACAAGTAAATTACGTATAAATTAACCATAAGAATAATTAACCTGAAAGTGCGGATTTCATAAAAACCATGATTCACGACTAATGACGTTAATAAAAACATTTAAAATGATTTGTAGCACCAATGTTTTGTTGTTGTTGTTATAATCCCGCAACATAGTAAGTATTCAACGTTAGTTTGCATGTATGCCGAATTCAAACCGTATTGATTCAATTAGGAGGACGATAACATGGGTACCGAAGTAAGTATTACAGTGAATGGAGTAACTAAGTCCTCGGAAATTGAACCTCGACTCTTATTGGCTCAATATCTAAGAGAAGTTCTTGATTTAACAGGTACTCATATAGGATGCGACACGACGAGCTGCGGGGCGTGTACAGTGATAATGGATGGAAAATCGATTAAGTCTTGCACAATTTTTGCAGTTCAAGCAAATGGTAGCGATATAACCACAATCGAAGGACTAGCAGATGGAGATAAACTTCATCCAGTACAAGAGGGGTTTTGGGAGAAACACGGTCTACAGTGTGGCTTCTGTACACCAGGAATGATTATGTCCTCAGTTTCACTGCTAAACAGCAATCCTGATCCATCAGAGAAAGAGATACGCCACGGACTAGCTGGAAACGTATGCAGATGCACTGGATATCACAATATAGTTCTGGCCGTGCAATACGCTGCTGAGAAAATGCAATCTTAAAGCGACATAAATACCCAACATTGACTGAAACAATACTTCTACAAAACGCAAGGAGATAAATGATGATTCCAGCAGCCTTTCAATATCATTCCCCGAGTTCGGTCGCTGATGCAATAGATCTACTTGAAACACATGGAAGCAACGCCAAAATTCTAGCAGGTGGTCAAAGCCTCATCCCGATGATGAAATTAAGATTAGCTGACCCACAAGTCATAATCGACCTAGGCAATATAAATTCCATGAACTACATAACTGAAAGGGATGGTGGTGTGGCTATTGGAGGAATGACGACTTATGCAGAGATAGAATCGTCCAACTCAGTTCCATATTTGCTATCAGAAACTGCAGGTTCAGTCGCTGATGTTCAGGTTAGAAACAGGGGAACCATTGGAGGCAGCCTATCTCACAATGACCCTGCTGCTGACCTTCCAGCAGCCATTATCGCTCTGAAAGGTGAAATCATAACTAGTTCAAGCAATACACATCGCACCATACCTGCTGATGATTTCTTCATAGATCTATTCACTACAGATTTAGCAGAGAACGAAATTCTTAGTGAAATATTTATTAAAGAACAGCCTTCCAACAGCGGAGCAGCTTACTTAAAGTTTGCGAATAAAGCATCCCACTACGCAATAGTTGGTGTAGCAGCAGTTATTGAAACGGATAAAGAAGGAAAATGCATATCCGCCAGTATTGGTGTTAGCGGGGCTGGACCTACTGCTTATAGAGCAGAAGACTCCGAAAACATACTGGAGGGTTCCAGTCTCACTGATGCCAATATAAGCGAAGCTGCAACCCAGGCCGGTAATAACGTTGAATTCAATGAAGATGTGCACGCATCAGCTGAATATCGAGCCCACCTACTTAAGGTATACACATCCAGAGTCATCAGGGAAGCCGTTTCAAGGTCTTCATAAAAGAGCAAATATAAAGACAAGGTTAATCGTATCTCAAATATCCATTAGTGATAGTTAAAAATACGCCTTCTTTTTAATCTAGCAGGCAATTTTAATTATTATGGCGCTGAGGTTAAATTGAAAAAGTAGGAATACATTAAAACAAAGGTCCTTCAAATGCTCGTGTGCCAAAATTTATTAAGCTTTTCGTTAAACCAATCAATAATGTTAGATCGTTAATATAAAAATTATCAAATCTTTCAAAACACCCAAATTTACCCAGACTTAACTAGATCCCCATACCCAACCCCTAAGCCCTTTTACACTTTAACAAAAACCATAAATTACATTCACAAATGATCTCAAATACCACTTGGGCCAAGATAGACCCCTATTAAATGAGATCCCTGATTTGCCACAGACCATTCCATAAAACTCATGAATTAAAATGCTTGTTTTATTTTTCATGAAACACTAATATTTATTTCTTCTAAAAAATAGATTGAATCATTTCGAGCTCATGATAATAAATCGTATGAATGTCAACTTAGCGGGAATGGCCTGTAAAGCGGCTAGAACCTCAGCGCAGATAAAAACCCCAAAACATTTAACAGTTAAAATTGAAACTTTCAAAGCATTCGAATTTATAAACTACCGATTCTTATGGGCATCTACAGCCTTATTTAGTGGCGGATTCTGGCTACAACAAGTAGTTGTTGGGTGGTTAGCATATAGCATGACACAATCACCACTGGTAACCAGTATAGTCTTGGGCCTAGATGCGCTTCCGATTTTACTCGGAGCGCCACTAGGTGGCGTGATAAGCGAGAAGTTTGATAAGAAGAAATTGATTATTTGGGTGTATATTTATCAGGCAATACTCTCTCTAATATTTGGAGTAGTGATTATAGCAGGCAAAGAGAGTATATCGGGTTTATTTATTTTTGTACTTTTGATGGGTATTTCATGGACAATAAATGATCCGAGTCGTATATCCCTTCTTGCTTCAATAATTCCCAAAGATGGAATGATTAATGCTTTTGCCTTAAATTCAATGGCTTTCAGTATTATGAGATTATGCGTGCCCGCAATTGGCGGTCTTTTAATAGCATGGGTTGGGGTCGGACCATTGTTTATCGTCCAATCGATGCTGACCCTATCAGCAAGTTCGGTTTTATACTTCATCAATGTCAAAGAAAAGCCTGCGAATCGCGAACCATTTAAAAAATCAATTAGGAATCTATACCCTGACCTTAAATTAGGTCTATCTTTCGCCACTCGGCAACCTCTCATAATTGGATTAACTTTCACGACTCTATTGATGATGATATTAGTAATACCATTTGTGCAGGGTCTCATGCCCGTATATGCTGCTGAGATTTTCAACTCAGGACCTGAAAGATTGGGGTTACTACTCTCAGCAGCTGGAGTCGGATCACTTATCTCGACAGTTTTCATCGCATCATTAAAAGAAATCCGTAAACCTGGAAAAGTGATTTTCATAATATTTGCGTTTTTAGTAATGCTAATGATAGCGATGTCTCAAAACAGTAATTACTATGTCGGTCTTATTACATTCATGCTACTTTCGGGCTGTATAATGGCCTATTTCTCTATTTCCAGCGCAACTTTGCAGAGATTTCTACCTAACGAAGTAAGAGCAAGAGTTACAGGGCTATATATGATGGTGTGGGGACTAATACCTGTGGGAAGTCTTGTAGCCGGAACCATTGCAAATATCTTAGGTCCAAAAACGGCGACACTCACAGGAGCATTAATTCTAATATCCGTCATCACAGGAGGAATTTTCTTCTGCAAAGAACTTTTACAGCACGACTCTCAAAACACTCTCATTTATAATTTTCAGCACACCACGCACAACAGCTCAACATCCTATAAAGTTAAATCGGTTACAGAAATATAATGGCCTCCTAAGAAACTAAACTTTTGAAATCAACCAATTGTATTTCCAAATTTACTGAAATTTAACGCCGTTATTCGGTTCTGTTAACCTAAACATGGTTTCCATCAAACGTAGGAGTACTCAAAAATGCAAACCCATACCGTCACTTCAATTTCAAAAACCGCCGCTCACTCAAAAAAAGGAATGGTCGCAACCAAAGACCAACTTTCTACAGAAGCCGGATTAACTATGCTCGAAAACGGGGGAAATGCCATCGATGCAGCTGTGGCGGCATGCTTAGCCGTAGGAGTCGTTGAGCCAGAATCCAGCGGAATAGGCGGTGGTGGTTATATGGTGTTTCAGGTACGAGATGAGGGAGGCGTTATAGGATTTCCAATGAAAGGACCATTTGGGGCCAAACCAGATATGTACAAACTGACCGGAGATTCAGCTGTCGGAAGTTTCGGTTGGGCAGGAGTAGTAAATGACGAAAACATACACGGTTATCGGTCAATAGCAGTACCTGGATCTGTAGCGGGGCTCATTGAAGCTCATAAGCGCTATGGAACTTTGCCGCTCAGCGATGTGGTATACCCTGCAACAAGGTTAGCCCGTGAAGGATTTTCCCCTGAATGGTTCACCCTATACAAATTGGGCAGCCTTACCGAAATGATGTTGAGATATGAGGAATTGGGCAAGACATTCATGCCTGACGGAACTTTACCATACGGAAGCATAGATAACCCTTATTTACTGAAACAGAGGAATTTGGCAGAGGTGTTAGAAATTATTGGCAAAGATGGTGCTGATGCATACTACAGAGGGGATATAGCAAAATCCATAGTAAAAGACATTCAGGAGAATGAAGGAATTCTATCTATGGATGACTTTGAAAAATACCGGCCTTTTATCTGGAAAAACGGCCTGGAATTCAGCTATCGAGGAAAGATTATTAGGGTTCCTCCATATGCATGTGCTGGAATAACCAGCGGGATGACATTAAAAATACTAAACCACTTCGATATTAAAAATATGGGCCATAACTCACCTGAGATGTTACACACTTATATATGGGCAGCAAGATTAGCCTATGCAGACAGATTCAAATTCATCGCAGATCCGGAACATGCTGACGTACCATGGAATGGTTTAATGAGTGACAAATACTCGAGAAAACGTGCCAGCTTAATTAATAAGGATCAAATCCATAATATAGAACCTGGAAACCCATGGGATGAAGAAGGGCGGGCACCTACAAAAGTGATGGAGAGCAGTGCTCCTGCCCCTGACGCCGGCACAACTCATTTAGCTGTAATAGACTCAGAGGGAAATGCCGTATCAATAACCAACACCATTATGTCAGGATTCGGATCAGGGATAATCCCAAAAGGGACCGGAATCGTGATGAACAATGGAATGATGTGGTACGACCCAATACCAGGAAGAGTCAATTCGATCGCTCCTGGTAAATACCCTTTGAACAACATGACTCCAGCTCTGGTTATTGGACCAGATGGGATTGAAATGGCTCTAGGAGCCTCTGGTGGTAGGAGAATAACTAACTGTGTCACATCTCTTCTGATAAAAATGATAGATTTTGATATGAACCCACAAGTAGCTATAGACTCCCCTAGGGTTGACTGCAGTTCGCAATACACAGATGTAGATTCTCAACTAAGTGAAAATATAGTGAACGAGTTAAAAAAGAAGGGGCACAACATAAGAGTATTAGGTTCTGCCAATTCCCAAACCGGCCTCGCAAAATTCGCCAGCCCTGTAGCCATAAAACGAGACAAAAGCGGATACTTGGGCGGAGTAGATACTTTCCATACTGCTTACGCTGCCGGGCCTAACTAGGCACCAACAATAATCAGAAAATATTCTACAAAATTATCTCAACGTTTCCTTTTATAATATGACTAGAATGTTTCAATTTCTTTACATGGTCAAATTGAGCACTAGCCTGTAATTCTGACACAGATTCCATAGTATCCAATGTGTTTGTATCAACAACTATAATTGGAACTTTTTCTTCTGCAGACTCATATTGAACGTATTCTGTAGGTTCTAAGCCACAAGTCATAATGAAAACATTCATGTCTGTTTGTAATGCGGACATTTGCACATCTGGGCGGTCCCCTCTGACTATAACTGCCTTACCGGTCCTCGTGCTAAATGAATATTGGCCAGGATCCATACCGAAGCCTCCAACCATGAAGCTTTCAACCAAACTTTCAGTGTCACCATTTTTAGAAAGAAAACGCCCTTTAAGCTTATCCGCGATCTGATTAACGCTTAAAGAAAGTAAAATTCTTTGCTCAGGTACGGTGCCCAAAACACTAATATTTGCGTTTTCATAAAAGGGACCTAAAACTTCTGATACATACGTGCCTTGGTACATTGACACGCCGTTGATAATCACACCTTTAAGCTTATTTGATAATTTTTCTGCTACAGGAACAACTTTTTCAGCTTTATTAATATCTGCTGTTGTGACAATAAGAATCGAAGCATCCACTCCTGAAAGGAACTCAACATGTTCCTCAGCTGAAATTTCAGATGAGCCCTCTATAATAGCAATTTTGTCTTCGCCATTATATTTATCTATAAGAATTTTTGCGTCAGCCACTGATTCAGAGATTGGTTGTTCAACATTGAATGAAAACTTCTCTTTATATCGCTGTATGTCGCCATTGGAATCACCATGTAACTTTGCAACAACTACGTCATAACCATCTTGAATCAAGTTATTTGCCAAAGAGGCGCAAAGCATAGTTTTTCCAACAGATTCACCATCCGCCATGACATAAAGTACACTCATTTGACAAACCTCAGTGGGACGATCTTGCTGTAGTCATTATCAACATAGAGTCCACGAACAGCCAGATATTTAATTAACGCTTCACGCGTCTCCGTCTTAATCTCCTAAGGCTACGCTGTCTATCCAACCTTAACTGCTCGCCTTTAGATCTGAAAAATCTTCTGTTACGCAATTCTCTTAATATCCCCGATCTTTGCATCTGGGTTTGGAATCTCTTGAGAAGAATTTCTCCTTCCTCTCCATCTCTTAAGGTAACGTAAGCCACCACTAACTCCTAGCCATTTTCAATTTAAACCGTATAAATATAAGAATCAACCCAAAATACCTGAACTAAATATCCGGGAGCCAATTGTATCATAGCTTAACTGTCAGTAAGCACTAACAGGTTTCACGTCTTATACCATGCATGTATGGTTGCACCATATTGCACTTACCACTAACATTACCAGGCTAGCAGCATGCTAATTTTAGTACAAAGATTTTACAAAATATTTCGCAAATTTTAAGGTATATAAATGACCGGCCCACTAAACGAATTTACACAAGTAACCAAGTTCATACCTGAAACGTTTGGCGAACCAGGNATGAGGACATTTCGTCTCAATGCCGAAAGCGGAAGTAGCATCGCAAAGGTGTGGCTTGAAAAAGAGCAATTGGCGGAACTTTGTATGGCCATGAATCAACTANCGAAAGAAACACCTGACAATGATNATTCTNTANATGANCCCCCTATTCATTTAGAAGCTGACGGGCTAACCAACCTTGAATTTAAAGCCACGAGACTGGCTTTCGGCCATAATCCAAATACTGGAATGTTTATCGTAGATGCCCATGANCCAGATGACGATGACGAGGAACCGTCCGTAAGGATATGGTTATCGAGGGAAATGATTACCAGCTTCGCAAACAGTGGTCTAGAAATTGTTGCCTCAGGGAGGCCAATTTGTCCTTTATGCTCCCGTCCAATGGACGTAGAAGGACACTCATGCCCAAGGCAAAATGGACACTCTAAAAACTCTCAGAACATTCTTTAATTAAACATAAAAAAACACATAAACCNTAGTTAGGTTTCAAATCTAATATGACGTCCAATCAAGATAGAGACCCAAGAATTTATTTCCCTACTCCTGAAGCTGAAATCATCGATCCTACAAGCGAAGCAGCAGAAGACATTCTAAATAATGGTGANTTCATCGGTGGGCATACCATGCCATGGGGGTCCAATTACACTTTCATGATTTGGCTATCGACTGAGGAAGGTAAGTGTATTAGGGCGATTTACAAACCCCGTGACGGAGAACGCCCTTTGCATGACTTCCCAAATGGCACTTTATACCAAAGGGAACGAGCTACATACATATTGAGCAAAGAACTCGGGTGGCCTAATGTGCCATTAACAATTATTCGAAACGGCCCATATGGTATCGGCTCCGTCCAACTATACGTCGATTGCGATCCTCGAATAACCTATTTTGAAATGCGTGACACTTTGGAAGATAAATTGGCCCCAATTGCTACATTTGACCTACTGACAAACAATGCAGACCGGAAGGCTGGACACTGTTTATTAGATAAAAACAAAACGATTTGGTCTATTGACCACGGCCTAACTTTTCACCCCACATTCAAACTAAGAACAGTAATGTTGGAGTATTGNGGNCAGAAAATCAACTCTGACTTATTAAAAGGGATAGACACTGTCAAAGACCTATTACATGATAAAAGTAACCTCTACGAAGAGCTATTATCCCTCACATCTATCATTGAAATTGAAGCTCTTGCCAACAGACTTGATACCATTATCAACAATCCTACAATACCAATATTGGATCCCAATAGAGATGTGCCTTGGCCTTTCGTATAGAATAATGCATGCGTTCCATAAAANGAATATTGCTGACCNGCCATATAAAGCAATAAAATAACNTCNCTTGCTAGGAACGATCGTTGNAATGAACTTTTAAATAGGAGGGTTGGCAGAGTGGACGAATGCACCAGTCTTGAAAACTGGCATACCTTCACGGGTATCGTGGGTTCGAATCCCACACCCTCCGCCATATATGGAAAAAGTAACTACTTTCCTCAAATATACACTCNGGATAAATGAAAAATACTCTTTATTTCAGAACNTTCTCTAAGACNGGAACCTATACGAGTCAATTGAGGAATTACTTTGATTAACANTACCAATCAGATCAANCCAACAATTATTCCTACAATTTTATCTGGGGGNCTNGGTACTAGGCTCTGGCCAGCATCAAGAAAACTAAGCCCCAAACCTTTTATGGCTCTTCCAAATGGAAATAGCCTTATTCAAGAGACATTCTTACGCTCAGCATTGATAAATGGTGTAAACGAAATACTTACAGTAACTAATAAAAATTTACTTAAGAAAACCAAAGATGCATACAGTAATGTAAATATTCAAGGAATGAAAACANCNTTCATACTTGAACCTGAGGGNAGAAATACGGCAGCAGCTATTGCTATAGCCGCTTTATACCTCTCACGCACTCACTCTACTGAGNCCATAATGATTATCCTCCCTGCGGACCACGTAATAGACGATCACAGTAAATTTGTTCAAGNNGTAGAACGGGCTATTTCCATGACACAAGAATCAAAGCTAGTAACATTTGGTGTAAAGCCGGATCGCCCAGATACAGGATACGGATACATACAACATCACGNAACAGATGTNAAACGATTTGTAGAGAAACCAGACTTAAATCGCGCAGGTGAATATATATCAGAAGGNAATTTCCTTTGGAATTCAGGGATTTTTTGCTTCTCAGTTAATGCTGTCCTCTCTGAAATGGAAATCCATTGCCCANNNATANTGANGGCCGCCCANCAATGCATTGATGAAACCGATTTTTCAAATAANAATGGTGAGTTTCTCTTGGATTCGGNCAAATTTAAAGAAGTCCCTGCCGACTCCTTCGATTACGCCGTAATGGAAAAGAGCACCAAAGTNTCGGTTGTTTCAGGTTTATCAGGTTGGAACGATGTCGGAAATTGGGCAACCTATGGAACGCTATTTCATAAAGATACAAATAACAACAATCTAAAAGGAAATATAGTACCAATAGAAACGTCCGATTCAGTCATTTTAGGAGATAAGCGTACTATAGGGACAGTCGGGATCGATAACATGNTAATTGTAGACACTCCAGATGCTTTACTTGTCGGAACAAAAAANCACTCACATAGGATNGGGGAAATTTTCAAAACACTGGAACTCAGTCNNCATAAATCTACAATCGATGCGNTAACTGAAAAATCAACATCTGGAGAAATAACGGTTCTAGATGATTCACCAGAGTNGACCATCAAAAAACTCTTAGTGAACCCCAATCAATCTATTAATGTCGAAACAATCATAGACTGTCAAAATACATGGTTGGTGATTTTTGGAAAAGCTCTTTTTGTCACCAAGGACAAATCACATGTCGCTTCAAATAATCAATCCTTTTATACTACCGNACAAAACTTAGTTACAATAACAAATATGAAATCNGAATTACTATTAATTCTGGAAATAACCACTGCAATATAATCAAACGATGTCTTCAAATGATTANTTTACNCAACACATATCAAACAACGNTCACACTCAAGGGAATCACTGTTAATTAAATAAATAAATCATAGGNAACCCAAATGAAACTTCATGAGTATCAGACTAAACAAATNNTTAAAAAGGCCGGTATACCTGTNCCTGAAGGCCATATTGCTANAACGNCAAGCGAGGCCGCTACAGCTGCGTTCGATATTGGCGGCAAAGTTGTAGTTAANGCNCAGGTACATGCCGGTGGTCGAGGAAAGGGGGGAGGAATCAAGATCGTGGACAGCCCAGGAGCTGCTGAATCCNCAGCCAAAGAAATGTTGGGTAGTCATTTAGTCACTTTTCAAACAGGCCCTGANGGAGTACCAGTTGGAACATTGTTAATCGAAGANGCCTTAAGCATNANCAAAGAAATATACCTGGGAATGGTGATAGATGGAGCCTCTAAGGGAGTCGTAATTATAGCAAGTGAANCAGGAGGGATGNACATAGAAGAAATTGCNGAAATCGCGCCAGAAAAAATTATTCAGGTTCCCATAGACCCGATAATCGGAGTGCAACCNTTTATCGGTCGTAAAATCGCATATGAACTAAATTTCCCTCAAACTCTCATCCGGCCCATGACAGGAATCATCCAAAATTTATACAAGGTCTTTACCCAATCTGACGCTTCTCTAATAGAAATCAACCCACTTGTGATAACAAGCGATGATGAAATTATCGCAGCAGATGCAAAACTGGACGTTGACGATGATGCCATTTTTAGACAAAAAAATATTGCTAATATGGCTGACCCATCTCAAGAGGATCCTCTTGAAATAGAGGCAAAATTATNCGATATAAATTATGTAAAACTAGANGGAAACGTCGGTTGTATTGTAAATGGAGCTGGTTTGGCAATGGCAACAATGGACGTTACCAGNGCCGCTGGCGCTGCACCCGCCAATTTTCTAGATATAGGTGGTGGTGCCGATGAGGAAAAAGTCAGTAAAGCTTTAAAAATCGTATTAACTGATAAGAGTGTCAAAGCAGTATTGGTAAATCTATTTGGCGGCATATTAAGATGTGATGTCGCTGCTAGAGGTTTTGTTCTTGCTGCTCAAGAAATGCCTGAGGCTATCNGNCCAATGGTAGTTAGGATGCTAGGNACAAATTCAGAGGAAGGAAGAGAAATACTTTCAAAATCAGGTTTGAGCATAAATTTAGTCGAAACACTAGACGAAGCCGCAGATAAAATTCAAGAAATAACAAGATGAATTTGTACACACAAAATACAAAGCCCAAAATATGGAGTATTAAATGAGTATTTTAGTCGATAGGAATACACGTTTGCTCGTCCAAGGAATTACTGGTAAAGAAGGTAGTTACCACGCACAGCGTTCGGCGGAATATGGGGCAAATCTTGTAGCTGGTGTAACACCAGGTAAAGGTGGCCAAACCTTTATGGAAAACGTTCCAATTTATGACACTGTTGACCGTGCGATTGAAGAAACCAACGCAAATGCTTCTCTTATCTTTGTACCNCCGGCATTCGCAGCAGACGCTATAGTAGAAGCAGTAGACGCCGGNATAGAGGTTATAGCGTGTATCACGGAAGGTATTCCTGTACAGGACAGTATAAAAGTCGTACGCTACATTAAGGACAAAAACGTGACTTTAATTGGACCTAATTGTCCCGGAATTATTTCACCGGGTGAAAATTTCAAAATGGGTATTATGCCTGGCCACATTCATACTCCTGGAAAAACAGGGGTTGTTTCTAGAAGTGGAACATTAACCTATGAAGCNGTCAGTCAGTTAACTGACCTNTCTATCGGACAATCNACCTGTGTTGGAATAGGCGGCGACCCTGTCTCAGGAGTCACTTTCGTAGATATTCTCAGTAAGTTCGAACAAGACCCTGAAACCGACAGTGTCGTTCTGATCGGTGAAATCGGNGGATCCAAAGAACAAGAAGCTGCCGAATATATCAAGCATCATTTTAGTAAACCTATCGCGGCTCTTATCGTCGGACAAAGTGCCCCTCCTGGCAAACGAATGGGCCATGCAGGAGCAATAATCACAGGATCTGCAGGGAAAGCGTCGGAAAAAGTCAAAGCCTTAGCCTCCGCTGGAGTTTCAATCATTCCAAGTCCTGGAAGTATAGGAAAAACCTTAAAAGAAGCCCTGCTCTAGTCATTCTTCAAAATACTACTAAGGCATAAACTAAGTCGGGTAATAATTTAGAACATATGTGTTTACATAGGCACATTTTAATGCTATTCTTTTTGAAAATCCAACTGATATTAAAATCATAATTATTTAAGTTTTTCGTAATTTCAAGGAGAATAACATGCCAAATATAGAGAAAGTAAAAGCCCTTGAACTAGCCATTGACCAAATTGACAAACACTTTGGTAAAGGCACTTTGATGAAGCTTGGAGATTCTCAAGACGTCAAGGTGGACACAATATCAACCGGCTCCCCCTCTTTAGACTTTGCTCTTGGAATCGGTGGTATTCCTAAAGGTAGAGTCACTGAAATTTATGGAGCTGAGTCATCTGGAAAGTCCACACTTACATATCACGTAATGGCAGATGCACAACGTAATGAGGGTACAGCTGCATATATTGATGCTGAACATGCCTTAGATCCGGGATACGCTGCAAGATGTGGAGTAGATGTGGAAAATTTATTGGTTTCGCAACCAGACACTGCTGAACAAGCTTTAGAAATTGCAGAATACTTAGTCAAGAGCAGTGCGGTGGATATAGTAGTTATAGACAGCGTGGCCGCAATGGTTCCTAAAGCAGAACTCGAAGGAGACATGGGTGATTCGCATATCGGTCTTCAAGCACGGCTAATGTCCCAAGCTTTACGAAAACTAACGGCCTCAATAAGTAAATCAAATACAGCTGTAATCTTCATAAATCAAATTCGTGAAAAAGTTGGGGTCTTCTGGGGCAGCCCAGAAACAACTCCTGGAGGTAAGGCATTAAAATTTTACAGCTCGGTAAGAATTGATTTGAGAAAAATAGAGTCCTTAAAGCAAGGAACTGACATCGTGGGAAGCAAAGTCAGAGCCCGCGTAGTAAAAAACAAAGTTGCCGCTCCATTTAGAACAGCCGAATTTGACATCATGTTCAATGAAGGAATCAGCCGCGAAGGAGACCTTCTTGATCTTTCTGTTGCGCATCAAATTGTAAAAAAGAGCGGTGCTTTTTATTCCTTTGGGGAAATACAAATTGGACGCGGAAGAGAAAACGCTAAAACCTTTCTAAAATCAAATCCAGTCCTAACAGATGAGATTGAGGATCTTGTACGAGCAGCAACGAATCCCGAACCATTAGAAGATGTGATAATACCTGCAGATGGCGTCACAGAATAAATGACTACTTCTTATGATCCAAATAAAACTACGGAAAGGGCTTTTCTAGAGGCAATTAAATACATATCTTATCGACCTCGAACAGAACATGAAACTAGGACAAAGCTTCTGAAAAGTAACTTTCAATCCAAGGTTGTAGAAAATACCATCACTAGATGCTATGAAAACAACCTTTTAAATGATCATCAATTTGCCACCCTATGGGTTGAAAGTCGCTCAAATTCCAATCCAAAAAGTATTTTCCTAATAAAGCGGGAACTTATGGAAAAAGGTATTAATCGAGAAATATCAACTGCTGCCATCCAATCAATAAGCGACGAACAAAATATCATAAAGGCAACACACAAGAAATCTAGATCAATTCGCCATCTATCAAAAGACCAATTTAATAAAAAACTTACCAATCACTTACTCAGGAAAGGTTTCAACATACACCTTATACAAAAAGTCACGTGTGAAGCTTGGACAAACAGAAATAACAACTAGCTTTCAGCAATTAATTGACAACAAATGGCGTGCCCTTAATATGGATGCTAAAATACCTTTACATGAGTGAAATGTGAAGTGTCTATCCCCATATACGGGAGGTAGTAATTGACGGCAGATATAGTTGGAAGTTTGATCCTAATAGGGTTATTTCTTTTTTTGTCGGCTTTTTTCTCTAGTTCTGAAGCTGCTTTTCTCTCCTTCCAACGCAGCAGACTATCATATTTGGTAAATTCCAAAGTACCCGGCGCAGAGCTTATATCAAACATGATTTCTAACGTTGAGAGGCTTCTAGCCACGATTCTCTTGGGAAATAACTTGGTTAACGTTGCCTTTACTGCAGTTATTACTGCGTTATCAGTGTCAATATTTGGGGAAGGAGCAACCTCCATCTTTGTTGCTACTGTTATAGGTACAGCCTTACTTCTAGTATTCGGAGAAATTATTCCTAAAAGCGTCGCTGTAAGAAAGTCTGAAAGAATTTCTTTTCTTTATGCAAAACCATTAAAAATTATGGAGTTCTGTCTATATCCAGTCGTCCTATTCCTTCAATGGTTATCAAATACTACTCAATCATTAATAGGCAACGACGAAAACCAAGATGAAGTTGTAACAGAAGGGGAAATCCTATCAATGATAGACCTTGGTGAGGCTGGTGGAACTGTGGAACCGGCTGAAGCGGAAATGCTTGAAAATGTATTTAGGTTTAGTGACAGGCAAGCTAAAGAAGTCATGACTCCCCGAACAGAAATCATTAGCATTAATAAAGCATCAACATTAGAACATTTCCTAGAAATATATTCTATTCACTCTCACACACGGTTCCCCGTGCATAAAGATTCTAGTGACAACATTATCGGATTAATCTCTGCCAAAGATATTCTACGAATCCTTTCATCAAAGAGAATGAATTTACAAGATCCAATATCAGATACGATAAGAGATGCCTATTTTGTACCTGAGACGAAATTAGCTTCTGAACTGTTTGAAGAATTGAGAAATAGTGGAAATCAATTAGCGATCTGCCTTGATGAATACGGAGGTGTTGCTGGCCTTGTAACTTTAAAACGATTGACAGAGTCAATTGTTGGTAGAGTTGGAGAAGAAGGAAAATCTCCTGAGGAAGAATATGAAAACATTCGCCCGAATGTTTTTCAAATCGAAGGAGGAATGGACATAAGTGAAGCAAATGATGAAATGGAACTAGAATTACCTGCCGGCGGGTATGAAACAATAGCAGGATTTGTACTGGCCCAATTAGGTGAAATACCTGAAGTTGGACAAGAATTTGAATTTCAAAATCTTTCTTTTAAGATTGTCGAGATGGACAGATTTCGAATTGAGTCTATCTTGATCATAAAAAAGCCAGAATCAATTTCAGATGGATCACCAGACAAATTCCCCATCACAGAAGATAACTTTGAAGCTAACATTACTTAGGCATGGTGAAACGCGCGCCAACCGAGACAGTCTAGTTTTAGGAACAAACACTGTTCCCCTTACAAAAATTGGCATTCAACAATCAATTAAAGCTGCTAAAAGAATCGCGCAACTTTCAATCAGCGCCATTTACTGTAGCCCATTTCTTCGTACGACTCAAACCGCTTCATACGTTACTGAGGAAACCGGAATGCCAGCAATCGAACTTGATGGGCTTCGAGAAATGGATTCTGGTGAGATGGAAGGTATCAAAATGGATGAAATGAGAATCAAATATCCCGAATACATGCAAAAATGGGATTTAGATCCCAGTACCGCCAGACCGCCTGGTGGTGACACAATGGAAGAAGTTCATAAAAGAACATGGGATTCTGTATTGTTATTATCTGAATACCATAGGAATGAACATATTTTGGCTGTGTCGCATCTATTCCCAATACAAGGTATTTTATGCAATATAGCCGGCATGCACTCCAACAACTATAAAAATTTCAAGATTGAATTAGGATCCTTGACTACAGTACGAATTGAGCAAGACAAGAAATCAATCATTAATATCAGTGAAACTTCCCACCTTGACATTACATGATTAAGACAAATTTTGAACACCGCTAATAATAAAACCGTGATCAATAAAGTTAAAAAACTCATTGGGTTCTCAGGGTTAAAGAACACCACTTTAGTGGTTGCCGTCTCCGGGGGATCTGACTCAATGGCGATGCTACATATACTGAATCAAATTTCTGATGAACTCAATCTTACCATTGTCGGGGCGCATATGAACCACAATATACGAGGTAAAGAATCCGATTCAGATCAAAATTTTGTCACTAACACTTTTGATCACCTTAACATTCCCTACGAAATAGCGTCAATTAACATTCCTCAATTATCAATTGAAACAAAAAACTCCATTGAGACGATTGCAAGAATTGAAAGGTTAAAGTTCCTTTCGCAGACTTGCCTAAAATACAGGGCCTCAGCAATTTGCCTAGGTCACAATTCAAATGACCAGACTGAAACAATACTTATGCATATCATCAGGGGAACAGGTTTAAAAGGGTTACGAGGAATGCAAGCTTTATCTAGCTTATCAATAGAAGGACAAGAGATTACATTGTTCCGTCCCTTGCTAGATCATCTTAAACGTGAAATTGAAGAATACTGTGCCACAAATGAAATTACCTTTGTTACAGATTCAACAAATCTGAAAAGCGAATATACCAGAAATAATCTCAGATTAAACGTCATCCCAACTCTTATGGAAGCTAACCCATCCTTACACGAGGCCATGGCACGCCTGTCAGAAGCAGCAATATCAGATGATGAATTAATCGAACGAATATCAGAGGAAATATGGGATTCAGAAGTGTGCGTCTCAAAAAACATGGTCAGAATTAATACTCACAGGCTAACTACTGAGCACATGTCTATACATCACCGGATATTAAAACGTGCAGTCCACATTATTTCAGAAAACCCTCCTGATATTTCCATGTCTCACACAAAATCCTTTACTTCACTGATACTGGGACCTTCAGGAAAAACATTAACTTTGCCAAGGTCTATTTTAGTAAAAAAACAGTATGGAAATATATTCTTATTCAAAAAAAATAAGCATTCATCTTCCGAATCCGCTGTAGATAAAACTGAAATCGCTATTCCCGGACTAACCAAAATAAATGGCTGGCAAATCAAAACGAACATATCCACAATAAAACCCGATGGAATCCTACCTAGACCAACCGCATTGATAGCCCACTTGAGTGAAGCAGCAATCGGAGACAAACTATATGTAAGAAATAGAATGAACGGTGACCGTTTTCAACCTGTAGGAATGAAACATTCCAAAAAAATTCAAGATTTCATGGTCGACGAAAAAATACCTAGAAACTTACGTGATCAGATACCTATAGTAGTTTCAAATCAAGGCATTTGCTGGATTGTCGGTCATAGAGTTTCAGAATGGGCTAAACACACCAATACAGGAAAAGCTATCATAATTCAATTCACTAGAGACGTGATTAAATGATTCTATCCAATCTAGGACCATCAAGTTTTCCAGGCAACCTACCTCTTTTCGCAACAGGCCTACCCTCTATTTCCAATATATCAGCAGTAACGTCATTAGGTGAAGCCCCAGATATATAACTCCCAACAAGATACCCATTAACTGGACTGGAATTTTCTCTAAATTCAGAAATTCTATTTGGATTCAATCCTCCACTTACATAAATTTCAACATGACGAAAATTCATGTAGTCTAGCTTAGCTCTCATTTCTTTAACCATCATCGGAGTAACACCTCCTCTTTCTTTAGGAGTATCTATTCTTACTCCTCTTAAACGGTCACGCATAACTTGAGCAACGTTCATTGCTTCTTCAATTTCATCTTTAAATGTATCAACCAGTACTATTCTCTGAACCTCCATACTTATATGTTTATCAAATGCTTGTGCCGCAGATACAGTATCCCCGAATATGAGAGGCAGGCTGTGAGGCATATTCCCCAGGGGGTTTCGTCCAGCTTGCCTTGAACCCATCAATGTGGAAGCTGAAGAACACCCTCCGACGACTGAAGCATAATCCAAAATATGAGCAACATTAGGATGTATATGCCGAGCCCCATAACCAATAACCGTAGTATCTCCAGCCGCCCTAACACACTGCCTAGCAGCTGTAGCCCATCCAATACAGGACGCGAGAATACCGCAAATACTAGTCTCATATAAGCTGAAAGCAGCGTATCTGGCAATCACTCTAAGAAGAGGTTCTCCAGCAACGAAACTTTCCCCCTCTCGAAGAGTCCAAACCTGAACATCATTTTCAAGAGTTTCGACAGAACTTTCAGAATCATTTTGAGGTAGAACACTTTTAAGTAATGCTTTCACTTCTTCAACACCGCACAACACACCATCATTAGAAGCATAAAAATCCATGGTAACTACAGGATTCAAGGACTCAAGCCGCATTACCTCTTTTGTCCAATGGAGATACGCATCTGCAGGATCTCCTTTTATCATGGAAGGGCGAATTTCAAATTGTGGACTAGTCATTATCTTATCTCTCTAAATGCCATTTAAATAGATTTAGCACTTTGCCACCAATTATAAATCACGTATGATCTCCGCGCCTAAAATCTTTTCCATATGTTCCAATGCAACTTCATGTGCACGCTCATCAAAAGAGGCCACAGTACTCTCCTTAATCTCTACTTTATAGTCTCTGTTTCGTGCATCTGCCGTAGTATGCATAACACATATGTCTGTACATACGCCGCATATAATGATTTTATCTGGTCTTAAAATCTTTAATCTCTGTTCAAGTCCCGTGCCGTAAAAACCGCTATACCTAGTTTTTGGAATAATATTATTTGCATATGCTCTTAACTCTGGAATCACCAACGTCTCCTTTGTTCCAACTACACAATGAACCGGAAACA
>PBDQ01000021.1 GCA_002717465.1 Chloroflexota bacterium | reverse complement strand
CGTGATAACAGCAGCATAAAGATACATTTTAACGAAAGCCTTGAATCAGGGTCGGTCTCCACAAGTGATTTTTTAGTAAAAGGAACTGGAGTGACCAATCCAACAATTGCGACGGTAAAAGTTGCTGGTGAAGGTGCTTCAAAAAACATGTATGTGTACATTGACCTAGTTGATGATCTTGCTCCGAACTCCAGACCTAAAGTAGTGCTGAGGGGTTCTGTGTCTGATATAGCGGGCAATGAATTGAAGCCGACGACTTCAGAAGTGAATTCTGGCAATAATGGCAAGTTGTTAGGTACAGCATCAGATGGAATACCGCCTACAATATCGCTGCTATCGGTCACTGAAAGATTATTGAATAATGATGGCCAAACAGATTTTTCTTTTCGATCGAATGAGAACCTTACAAATACATCCGGTGCAGTGGGTTTCTGTACGTGTGTTTCACTAAGTGGACCATTTGGAAATATGTCAACTAAAAATATTTCAGTAGAACTTGGAGACCCAACTACTGGCAAATTTTCATTTAATGAAAAAGAAAACACAACAGATGGAGTCTATGGTGTCACTATCATCGCTATGGATACCGCGGGAAATAAAAGTGTCATCGGCCATTCATGGAGAGAGCACGAGAATGTGACCGATAACGCAATCAATTCTCTAGGCCAACTGATATATGACCAAGGAACTACCTCTGGTTCTCAGGTTACGTTTAAGTTACAAAAATGGCCCTTGGCTGACCATGACGGTGATGGATCTATCGATGACTCCGTAACTGCTCTTCATAACGGTAAAACCATCTATATGAAAGTGGTTAGTGCTGGTGCTGGAGTTGATGAAAAGATAACAGCAGTAGCATACTCAGATGCATCTTTTTCTTCGACTTACCACCTCGATGCAGGTACTTTGTTAGTCAATTATTATCACTCTTCTGATGATTACCGCATTGAGGTCGACAAAGCTGCTCCAGGACAGCCTGAATATACTCCCACTACAGGAAGTGTAATCTACGATACGACTCCATCCGTTTCAGTTGTATACACAGATGACGAATTTCCAGGAGACTCTAATACTACCGTATCGATAGTTAAAGCAGAGTTGGAAGGTCCAGATGGGACTGAGCAAAACGTTTTGAACGAATTAACGACGACAGATAATAAGAGTTTTTACTACAGACCCACCTCTGAATTGTCTGTAGGAAGGTACGTTTTTAAGACTATGGCTGAGGACAAACTGGGCAACAGGAGTTCTGAAACATACTCAATTTTTGAGGTCAGAGAAAAACAAAAACATACTATCAGTATGGCTTCAGGTTGGAACTTAATATCTTTTCCGGGAAATCCTTCTGATGGCAGACTGGGTGCCATTTTCACCAATCCATTGGTTACCGTGGTAGGCACATATGATCCTACCGTGCCAGGTGGATGGCTCGTTGCAGTTAGGCAAGCCAACGGCGAATTTCTGGGTAATCTTGGCTCGATTAATTCATATTATGGCTACTGGGTATTTCAATCCAACGATGAACCTATATCCGTAGATATTCCGGGAGTCATTGGTGGTGTTTCTCAAGTACCGCCTGCAATCAGTTTGGTTCAAGGTTGGAATCTCATCCCGGTTATATCACTGGGTGGTGGTAGTTCTCCAGAAGCTCGTGATTATTTAGTGGGGCTGGACTGGGTTCGGTTAAAGGGATGGGATGCGCAAGGGAAAGATTGGACAGACATTTCCCCAACCGACTCCTCTTCAAAGCTGTTGTTGAATAAAGGTTACTGGTTGTTTTTAAACAAGGCCGGCACACTGGTGCCGTAGTGATAAAAATTTATATAGCCAGTACCCGTGAACCTGTATATAAATCTTCTATGGTTGTTTTGAGATGAAGGACTAGGTATTTGAAAATATATAGACCCGTCGCATATATACTCCTGGCTGTTTTTATAACAGCCGGTAGTTATATGTTCATGGACTCTATACTGTTGGCTGAGCCGAAGGCTCCTCACGTTATGTTTGGAATGATTCGCGACGGTAGCGGTGACCCAGTTGCTTCTGGTGTGCGGATCGAAGCCAGAATCGGAAATGTTAATTATGCCTTCCGTTTATATGACGGTGGTCTCAATTCAGCAATGGATAATAAAACTCATCAAGTTGTTACAGTTGGGTCACGTTCATATAATTTCGGTTCCAGTGAAAGCTTTCAAGTTTGTGCAGATGATCCGGCAAGTTCTCCCATCGAGGGAGGCCAACCAGGGGACGTCATCTCTTTTTATATAGACGGAATTCTTGCCACAAGTTATGTGGATGGGGTCCAGACAGGGATTACGTTTAATCGAGGAGGTGCTTTGACAGTTGATTTGGTTACAGGTACTGGTTCAGAGGTAGTGGCAGATGCCAACACGTGGGCTTGTAAGACGACTTCTGATCCTACACCCGTGCCTGTGTTTCAAGGGGGAGGTGGCGGAGCGATGCCAGTGGGGGGAGATGTACCAACAGCAACACCAACAATTGTACAGAGGAATATGCTGGTTTCGCCTACGATATATCGTGGGCCGATTACTTTTGGTGGACTGACCCCGGCGGACAGTGAAACGGATTTACAAGGAAGTAGGATTGTATGTATTTCCAATTGTATTATTGCAAAAATAGGCTCTTATCAATCATATCCCGGGGTCGTGAGCAACGGCAACTATGCGGTGGTGGTAGGACCGCCGGACCAATCCTATTCTGGCAAAGAGATTATTTTTTCCCTAGATAATAAAGTTTACGCAGAGCAAAGGCCATTATTTAACCTAAGTCCAAGTTTAACTTTGAAAACTATGCATTTAGAGTTTCCTAATTTGGATTCCGTAACTCCAATAGCTTCAGGAGGTGGAGGGGGCGGAGAATTAATTCCTACTGTCACACCCACACCCGTAATCGGCCAGTTCGTGGGTGATTCTCCTCCTTCTCTTCTTATTCTTGAAGGGTCCGTAAAGATTAATGGATTTATTCCCGCCGATAGTGTTGTTACTGAAGAGAACGGTGTCATAATTTGTAAAAACAACTGCATCGTGGCGCAAGCAGGTTCCTATAAGTCTGTTCCAGGTGTCATATCGAATGGAAGATACGTTGTATCGGTATCAATTCCCGATTCTTCCTACTACGGCAAGGAGTTGATTTTACATTTCGATGATATTGAGGGTTCAAACGAAAAATATCTTTTAGAGTATGCCTCTTCTGTAAGAGTTGTTGAATTCGATGTCTCGTTTCCATTTATTTCTTCAGCATCGTTGATGCCCACTCCGGTTATTGTGCCCATATTATCTTCCGTAAATTTTCATTCTTACACAGCACGTATGGAATCTTCCTCCTTTGTGTTGAGTGCCGTGATATCAGATCAGATTATGGTCGGAACTATGACTGATTCTAAATATGAATTGACTATGGAATTAGATATCAATCATTTAAAGGCATTAAGTTCATCAAGATTTCCTGTATTACCGACACTTACTCCCACGCCAAGAATAATTGCTTCTAGCGGCGGCGGTGGTGGAGGAGGTGGAAGAGTTGTAAGAATGATTCCGACATCAACGCGTACGCCAACAGCTACTCCGACAGCTACTCCGATGTCCATACTCACACCGACTGCGTTGGAGGATTCCGCGATTAAAGATGATTTTTCTCGTTTTCTACCAACGCCCATTGGTGATGAGGATGATAAAGAAAACAAGACTGAGAAGGGCAAAAATGGGGTTGTCGAAGCGAATATGCTAAGAGATTCGTCTGTGTCGGTTGGGGTTGAAATATTAACTGGTACAGATGTTTCGCAAGCTGCGGAGATGGTCGGCAATGTGGAAAGTAAGAAAGCCGCTGAAATAGTAGGTGAGGTAGAAAGTAAGAGGGCTGCGGAGATAGTCGGCAATGTGGAGAGTAAGAAAGCCGCTGAAATAGTAGGTGAGGTAGAAAGTAAGAAGGCTGCTGAAATAGTCGGCAATGTGGAAAGTAAGAAAGCCGCTGAAATAGTTGGTGAGGTAGAAAGTAAGAAGGCTGCTGAAATAGTCGGCAATGTGGAAAGTAAGAAGGCTGCTGAAATAGTTGGCAATGTGGAGAGTAAGAAAGCCGCTGAAATAGTTGGTGAGGTAGAAAGCAAGAAAGCGGCCGAGATAGTTGGTGAGGTGGAGAGTAAGAAGGCTGCTGAAATAGTTGGCAATGTGGAGAGCACAAAGGCCGCTGAGATAGTCGGCAATGTGGAAAGCAAAAAGGCTGCAGAGGTGGTTGAAAAAGTTGAGACAACGAAAGCTGCAGCAATAGTGGAGAAAGTTGAGACAACTAAGGCCGCTGAAATAGTTGGTGAGGTAGAAAGTAAGAAGGCTGCAGAAGTAGTTGAAAAGGTGGAAATTAAAAAAACCGTAGCAATTTTGTCAGAAGTTAGAAATAGTAAAGTTGGAGCGATACTGGATCAGGTGACAACTGAAAAGGTTAGTGACGTTGTTACCGAAATGAAGGAAGACAAGCTAATAGAAAAATTGCCTGAGATGGGGGCAGAGAATATGTTCAAAGTATCACCTGAAGTTCTTCTTAAGGCATTACCTAATGTTTCTGTGGAGCAATTAATCTCAGAAATCACACCTAAAATGGACCCGAATACATCTGAGCCTACAGCTGAAACAATATCGGAAAATTCGACAGGCTATTCAATTGAGAAGACTAGTTCTCGAGCCTGGACAAAAATGGTTGGTAGCCCTAAGCCTATAGATCAAGTTATGGCAAGGTTTAATGAGGAACTAGCTGGAGTGTCTGTTGTAGTGACTATACATAGGGCGGATGATTACATCATACCGAGTAGCTGTGATGGATTTGCTGTCTATTCAGTTTTTGATATTAATATAGAAAACGCTAAACAGGACGATATTCGTACTGGCCATATGCAAGTATACGTTGAGAAAGAATGGATGGCTGATAATCTCATCCACAAATGGTCTATTCAAGGTCAAAGCCTTAATAAAGAAACAGGTATATGGACTGAATTCCCGTCCAAGAGGACAGGGGAAGATGAGAATAACATTTATTATAGTTTGGGGTTATCCAACTTCTCTACACTGGCCATAACTGGGTGTCGAGCATTACCTGAATCCAAGTTTGAAATATTTGATTTGTCTATGGATATCATTTTGGACGAAGCCCAAAATGAGAGCGGGGAACTGAATATTACAGCCATTGCCAAGAACTTGACTGACAGAGACGCTACATACTCAGCAAATTTATGGCTAGATAACTCTCTTGAAATAAGTAAGGATTTCCTATTGCCTGCTAATGAAGAGTCTCCAATTGGATTCACTTTGTCCAAGCCTGCTGGCCACTATGAAATACGAGTCGATCGACAGCAAGTCACCGTAGTGATTCCAGAGATATTAAGTACCCCTGTTGATCAAGGAATCAAAGAAATACTTGATAAAGAAAAAGGAAATGAGCCAACCGATCAAGGATCAGAAGATCATGTAGATGATTCCTCCATGGGCATGTACCTGATTTTGGCTGGTGCTTTGTTGGTAATTTTGATACTTGCTGGAGGGTGTGTAATTGTAAGAAGATCGTCAAGACGAAACAATGGAGGATCAGCACATGGCTAAAATTATTATTTGTGTTCTGGTAGCGGTTGTTGTGCTAACGGGATGGTTGTACAAGGATGCTGTGGCCGATGTTGTTTCTAAGGTTACCTCCTCTGATTCTGAATTTGTGGAAGTGCCGGGAATAATACCGTTCCAGGGATCTTTGACCGACAAAGAGACTGGAAATGCTGTGCCTGACAGAGAATATGAGATCACGTTTTCGCTTTATAGTGCATCTAGCGGAGGTAGTGCTGTATGGACAGAGACGCAAAATTTGACCACGAAGGATGGAGTATTTGTAACAAACCTTGGTGGATATAATCTTATTACACCTAATATGGTGTCTCATTCACAATTGTGGATCGGGGTCAAAATTGGTACTGAAGCAGAGATGGTTCCTAGAAAGAGGATTGGGAGTTCTGTATATTCTTTAGTGGCCGGATCTATAGTAAACCCAAAAAATCCAGAAATAGTGTTGGTCAGTAGTAATTTAAGGCCAACTGTAAACTCTATTTCTTGCAATGAAACTGACACTTCACTCAGTTTGTTAGGTTCAGGATTCAGACCTTCTGAATCTATAAATTTGGTGTTCGAAGGAATATTACCTGACAGAACTAATGCAATTTTACCGTCAATAACTTCCGACAGCGATGGTAAGTTTGTTGTTAATGGATTAAAAACTGGTGATTTAACCTGCCACAGAACAGAAAGCAGACCTGAATTATCCAGCATTATTGCTGAAGGAAATTTAGGTAGCGTATCTGTATTACCAATTTTTTTAAATACTCCTAAGGAACCTTATAGAGACTCTGAAGGGGTGATGGTTTGTGAAGTTGAAGTTGAAAAAGTAGTTGAAGTTGAAGTTGTAAAAGAAGTTGTAGTTCAAAAAGTAGTTGAAGTTGAAGTTGAAGTTGAAGTTGTAAAAGAAGTTTTAAAAGAAGTTATAAATGTAGTTGGTGGTTCTCCTACGCATACACCGACTCCAACACCGACTCCAACACCGACTCCAACACCGACTCCAACACCGACTCCAACACTGACTCCAACACCTGTACCAGTTCCGGATGGTTGTGATCGAGTGGATGTGTTAGAAACTGAAAAAGTAGTTGAAGTTGAAAAAGTAGTTGAAGTTGAAGTTGTAAAAGAAGTTGTAGTTGAAGTTGTAAAAGAAGTTGTAAAAGAAGTTGTAGTTACACGGGATGCGACTGCAACGCCTGTTCCTGCTGCAAATTCTGACTGATATTTTTAGGGTTCCGTTGAATTATGAAGAATCAAAATATTAATATACCTCTGGGNAATCGCATAAATATTTGNGGTGGTGGCGGGAAGACTACTTTAGCAAGAGCGATTTCTGAAAAATATGGACACAAGCATATAGAACTAGATTCTCTTCATTGGAATCCAGGGTGGCAAGCCGAGTCANANATTGGATTTANGGCAAAAACTNCNCAAGCTATNGAAGAGGCTGGTANATCATGGGTAACNGACGGCAANTACACCTCTAAATTAGATGACNTTGTANTANACCAGTGTGATCTNGTTATATGGTTAAATCTTCCNTGGCGCGTGATATTCTGGAGAACTGCCATAAGATGCGTTAAAAGAGCNATCTCAAANGAACAGGTCTGCGGCAANAATTTCGANTCCTGGAAACAGTTGTTCAGTAGGGATTCGTTGCTTCTTTACCTTATTCGTCAAAGAAGACAATACATAAATAGGAACGATATTTTCTTACCATTAATTTCAGAAGATATTCCTGTTCTAGAGATCAGTAGTAGGACTCAACTGAATGAGTTTTACAAATTGCATAACTTGTGAATTATATCGACCGACGTCATAATTTTTTCACTTTGCTACCAGTGATTCTTAAAGTTGAATATCCAAGTATGCCTGATATGAGAGATGCTGATATTACACCTAGTCTTACCAGTGTCTGTAATCCTTCAGAGTCAAAAGCCAGGCCCCCTATAAANAGACTCATTGTGAAACCTATACCGCAGAGAAGTGCAAGNCCATAATATTGTGTCCANGTAACATCATTTGGTAACTTGCATATTCCTGATAAGACTCCCANATAAGTAAATGCCATTACCCCCACCTGTTTACCTACCAGCAGTCCCAATCCGACTCCCAAAGTCACTGGTTCAGAAAATAAATCTATGGACAATCCTGCTAAAGATACTCCGGCGTTCGCTAATGCAAAAACCGGAAGGATTATAAATGCTACCCATATGTGTAACCCATGTTCTAACCTATATAGTGGATCCTGTTCAGTGNGAGTAGTAATTGTTACTTCACCNNTATTAACTTCTGTAGCGCTACTATTAAGGTCTNCATCCACTAACTCCANGTATAATCTGTCATCAATAGTTCCNCNGAATATCCCAGTGTNGACACCAGTTTCTGTCAATGTNACAGACTCANAAATATGACCCGTGCTGNCAGNTTCATCTTTGNTTTTGGACGGAATNAATATGGCTACCAATACTCCTGCGAGGGTAGCATGAAGACCAGATTTCAAAATACACACCCACAAAATTGCGNCGAGGAGCATGTATGGAGACAACCGTTTGATTTTTTTCCTATTTAATATTAGAAGTAGGAAGATGCATACTGCTGCTCCGACAAGAGGTAAAACGGCTAAGTTTTCTGTGTAGAATAGGGCAATAATAAGAATTGCCGCTAAATCGTCAATTATCGCAATTGAGACTAGAGTTAATTTTAACGATTCTGGAACTCTGTTACCCAAAAGAGTGATAATGCCTAGTGCAAAGGCGATGTCTGTGGCTGCTGGGATTGCCCAACCCCGTAAGGTGTCTGCGTCGCCCCAATTGATCGCTGCATATATCACTGCCGGCAAGGCGAGACCGCCCAAGGCGGCGATGGCAGGTAAGCTAATTTGAGCTCTACTCGACAACTGACCATCCAAGACTTCCCGTTTAATCTCCAATGTCACAAGAAGGAAAAATATTGCCATGAGCCCATCATTAATCCAATGGTGCAAGTCTTTATCGATTGAAAAATCGCCAATTTGAACAATAATGGCAGAGTGCAATATATCGTGATAGTTGTTTTCAAAAGGTGAATTGTTTAAGAATATAGCTATAACAGCAGCGACGACCAAAAGTATACCGCCGGCTGATTGTAAACGAAAAAATTGTTGTAGCATTCTTACAGGCATAATATTCTCCTAGAAAATATTACTCTGAAACACTGAATTATCGGAACGGTATTTTGGTGTAATAATTAAGTAATATTTTAATTGCCGGATGATTTTACCTATATATCCATAAATCGGCTGGTGCATATCATCAATTTGGAAAAAATGGTTTTTGTGGAAAATAAATTCAAACTATGAATATTGAGCTAATACGTAGTCGAGCGGTTATTGTTTAATAGACCCATATATTATGGTTGGTGGATAGCTCTATTAGCCATGTTTATTAACGCAATGATATCTGGTCCAGTATATGGTGGTGCAGGTTTGTGGGTCAATTCTTTGGAAAATGAATATGGCTGGAGTCGCACTCAATTATCGATNGCTTTTTCTATTGGCCAGCTTGAAGGCAGTTTAGCTGCCCCACTGGTAGGNTTTTTGATTGATAGATTTGGTGGTAAAANAACGATCATGATAGGAGCTGTTTTTGCTGCTTTTGGATTCTTAATCATGAGTCAGACTAGACCNATATCTAATGAAATATCGAACTGGTTTGATCCTTTGATTTTTTACATTGCGTATGTGGTAATTATGGTTGGGGTTTCACTTGGTTCGTGGATTCCAACGAGCGTGATTTTGAATAGTTGGTTTAACAAATTTAGAAGTNTGGCTTTATCGGTTGGTTCAGTAGGTTTTGCGGTCGGGACTTTTGCTATTGTCCCTATTTTGGCNTTTTTGGTAAATCCGAANCTTATCGGTTGGCGGGGCACAGCCTTTATATTGGTATTTGTNTTTGTGCTTTTACTAATACCTGAATTTAAGATTTTGAGAAACAACCCAGAGGAAATTGGCGAAATTCCAGATGGGCGTATAAACGAAAAAGTAGACTCAGACAATAAAAACTATTCAACTATTAATTCTCCGTTGCCAAAGGATTTTACTTTGTCAGAAGCTTTACGAGAGAAAACGTTTTGGATATTGGCCGTTGGGCATGGTGCTTCCGCTATGCTAACTTCTACAATGATGGTGCATCTAATATTAGCTTTCAGGGACCAAGGTATATCACTNGAAAATAGTGCTTTAATGTGGGGAATAACAATGGGTATNGGTGGTGCTTCAATGCTACTAGGTGGAATAATTGGTGATAGAGTCAANAAAGTTGTTACTATAACTTTGTTTGGGTGCTTACAATCTATAGGNGTGGCTTTCGCNGTNTTTGTTGACTCGATTCCTATGGCGANTATATTTGCAATAGTNTATGGNTTTGGGTTCGGAGCGCGGGGGGTAATAACTATGGCAATAAGGGGGGAATATTTTGGGAGAAAATCGCTTGGGAAAATAGTTGGAATATCAGCAATGCCAATGATGCTAATGCAGATGATTACCCCAATTATTGCTGCACAGTTCTACGATAAATNTGGAGATTATTTCATAGGGTTTCTAGTAATTGCGGGAGCAGGTTTCGCGGGGAGTTTACTATTGATGTTTGCAAGGAAACCTATACACCCTTCAGAGAAAACAGCTTGATTCAAAGTTTAATGACTGATCATAATCGTTTCCAAATAAAAGTTGGGGCTGTAATTGGTTTGGATTAGATGGGCGCTATCAATTTTTGGGTTTGTCATANTGTTCGTCAGTGTCCAATGTNCCGCCCTTTTGCATGTGTTATCCAATCCATTACAAGATTCTGACTTTTATTTGGAAACCCTCAAAGAAGAAGAAATATATGATTTTATTGCGATTGAATTCATAAATTCTCTATATAGCGAATGGAAACAGACTAGACAAGGTAAAGAGNATTCTGAAGTTTTTGATGAGGTTGGTTTGTCCGATGAAGAAATATCTCAATCCTTGGGAAAAATCATNGACCCACTTTGGCTGCAGGGATTGGTAGAAAATAATGGCCCATCTGTACTGAGTTATTTGAATGGAATTGATAACGAATTCGCAATACATATTCAGTTTCAGCCGCTAATATCCAATTTTTCAAGAGAGANATATGAATTAGTGGAGTCCAGCGATGTTTATGAATTCTTTATCAATTCCATCGCAAAGAGAATAGTTGATGAAAGCATAAATTTTCCTGGTAACCCTTATCCCACGGAATCCGAATTGGTGATGGTTTTGGAAGAACATTTTTCTGAAGAATTTGTTAGCCAACAAATTAATAAGGCCGGAGATTCTTTTTTCAGATATTTATCTGGAGAGGAAGATGAATGGGAGTTTTATATTCCCCCTGAGAAAGTAAGGGAACCCATCAAAAACAGTCTCAACGATATNGTAGCTAATAATATTGATGAATATATCATGGGGATNGTTTCTTCAAAATTTTTAAATCTATTTTCTCTGTATAAGGAAAATNTTGACTGGGCTATCCAGATTAATGATAGAGATATAGANGAGGCAATAGGTAACTCTCTATCATCGGAATTGTTGCAATCTATGTCAAATACGTTTGTTGAAGTTTTTGTCTCTTATTTGGTCGCTGAAATTGATTACTTGGAAGTTGAATTAGATCTTCGAGAAATGAACAAGTCGATAGACACCATACTTCAGACAAGAATTATTTCTAAGCCTGAAAATAAGTTAACGTTGCTAGTCAAATGTGGCAATGTAGATCAGAAAAAACATTCAAACTTATTAGGCATAGCGGATTGTAATAAGAATAATAATNCGACCACCCAACTCGGTAAGTTACAAGTAAATGCTAACTCTATTTTAAACAATCAATTGAACCAGACAGCAATAGTTGAATTGCCACACACCTTATTGCTCGAAATGAACGATTTGTTTTCTGCCGATGAACAAATCTCAATTAAAGAGTTGAGAGCAAAGCTCAGGGATGAATTTAGATGGGGAAATCGGGATTTAAAAAAAGTATTTNAGATGTACGATAGTGAAGGTTTTCTATGGGAAAATTTTGTTGAAATCAGGACTANTCTGAATAATGGGATTGTATATGATCAACACGATTTGAAAGATGACATATCGGGCATCATAAATNTGAAAAATATAAGAGACGGNCTTTCGATTTTAAGAATGCTTGAATATTTGCCGTTAGTAATTTCCCTAGGTTTCGCTTTTCTTTTTGGGTGTCTTGCACGAAGTAGATGGAAAGAAAGAATCATTGCAGCTTTATTCGCATTGTCTATATCCTGTTTTCTTGTATACATTTTATGGGAAGGAATTGGCGGCATTTCCATTACAGCCAATCTTATCGATTGGATTTATGATATCAAGGTGAACGCGGCCGATAAGGTTCAGTATCNTCCTTTGGTTTTGGTTAGCGACAATCTGTTCTCAATGTTGGGAAATTCAACAGAAAAACTTGTGGGAGTAATGACTTCAATCGCCTTAAAGTGGGGGATTGTTTCTTTAATATTGACTCTACTTATTTTGTTGAACGAATATTATCGTCAATTATATAAATTGATAACCAACTTTTTAGTGAATACTTAAATTGGATTATTTACGACGTATTTCGTATCTTAACGAAAAAACCCCTGCGTTTAAGGATGATAAACATGAGTATTAGATTTGTTCAAATGGCCGATCCTCAGTTCGGAATGTTTTCGGCTTTTAGTAAACTCAATGAAGAACAGAAAAATGAGAGGATAGAAAGTGGGATGAAGTTAAGATTCATTGAAAATATAATCCATGGTACTGAGAATGAAACCCGGCTTTTTAGCAGAGCGATAGAAATAACTAATCGGCTAGAACCTTTATTTGTTGTTATCTGTGGAGATATGACTCATGATCAAGACTCGTTGGAACAAAGGAGCGAGGTGCTTAGGTTATCCAGACGTTTAAATGAGAAAATTGATTTGCATTGGGTACCTGGTAACCATGATGTTGGAAGTGTTCCTACAAAAGATTCTCTNGCCAAGTATAGAAATAACTACGGTGCGGATAACTATTCATTTAATAAAGCAGACCATTATTTTATTGTTGTTAATAGTGCAATATGCTTCGATCCTTCAAATGTGCAAGAAGAATGGTTANCATTAAAAAAGTTCTTAAGTTCCGAGCTTCATAAATCTGATTTATATAGTTCTAATGGCGCAATTTTATTTATGCATCATCCACTTTTTTTAGAAAAGGCAGAAGAGGAGGACTCGTCACACACTATTCCCACAAAAAACAGGAAAGAATTACTAAATATCATAGAAAAACATAATGTTAGGGCAATTTATTCTGGCCATCTTCATCGTAATAATTATGCAAAGTACGGTCAGATAGANCTAATTTCGTCTGGGTCAGTTGGTTACACTTTAGGATCGGATCCGTCAGGGATTAGGTTAGTCGAACTGANCGNAAAAGATATGTNNCATAGGTATTTAAGTTTAGAAGAGTAATTGGAGTTTTGGTTATACATTCAACTTGTGTATAGCTTCAGAGGCTAGAATTTCTTTAGTGTTAGCATAATTTTCGTGATTTCTATCAATAGTTGTCAATTCGTAAAGGTAATTGATCATAATTCCAGCAGATTGGGTTATCCCGTTTTCAGAAATATCACCTAGATAGTTAAACCTGTGTACAGTTGCACCATTTCCTANATGGAAACGCGCGACAGGGTCATTTGCAGCNTTGTCTTTTCTATCGGATATNAGAGTATATTTGGCCATTGCGCTTTCAAGNTTATTACGGTGNTTANTTGCAGATTTAATCCAATTATCTTCNCTGATTAGANTTGATAAATCTGGTTCGNATTTACTTAACCATCTCATAAATCCNGGGACGGGAGATAAGGTAACAAATGTGTTCAGAGAAGGNATTTCAGACTGNAGTNGCTGAACTACCTGCTTAAGAAGTAGATTCCCGAATGAGACACCNACTAACCCACTTTGGCAGTTGGATATTGAGTAAAAAACAGCGGTATCTGTAGCGTCTTCTGTTAAATAATCACGGTCTTCAGAGAGAATGTTTTGGATTGAGTGTGGTATTTCATTAGTTAATGCAACCTCTACGAAAATTAGTGGTTCATCAGGCATNGCGAGGTGGAAAAATGCAAAACATTTTCTATCGGCTGGAGCTAATCTTGACCTTAGTTCGTCCCATGAACTTATTTCGTGTACGGCCTCGTAGGCGATTATCTTCTCAAGTACGGTAGCTGGAGTGGTCCAATCGATTGGTTCCATTACCAGATATCCTGGGTTGAACAATGTTTTGAATAGAGACAATAAACTGACGTCCATTCTTAGAAATTCCGGGTGTGATTTACGATATTTCAGTAGATCTTCCCGTAGTCTTACTAGGTTAACTGTTCCGTTTGCTGTCGCATTTAATCGTTCAAAGAAAATTTGCCAATCGGGTTGGGACAGGTTTTTGATTTCAGTCATCCGTGATTGGTTCG
>PBDQ01000020.1 GCA_002717465.1 Chloroflexota bacterium | reverse complement strand
TATCCGAATATTCCTGAGAAATTGTTATCCGAAGATGTATCTGGAAAATATGTTGCCCTGCCAGGTCCAGAACTTGACGAGCGTACTTTCCGATTCACAGATATTTTGAACGCTTTGGATACAGATCAAACTCGACACAAACATTTATGAGGATGTCATTGTTTATCCGTAGACAAGGTCGACTTCAAATTACCTTATTCGTAGCTAAACGACCGTAGATATAACGATGTAGAACAACTCTTAATCAGTAGGTTCTCGGTTCAAGTCCGAGGCGGATCACCAACCATTTTGTGCCTAAACAAAGGGTTTCTAAACCAATGTACGCTATTTAGAAACCCATTGGAAACATGAAATGATCAACAAATGACCAATTTTTCTACCCTTCATTTGAAACTGGCACCCTTTCAAGTGGTTCAATTACGTAGGTTGTGGCATATTCATCGTCACTTGGCATTTGATTTGGGCCTTAGAAACCAGATGTTTATATAAGATGGGACCTATCTAAATCGCTTTGCAAGTGCAGGGTTAGAGAGTAAAATGATTTCGGTCACATGATGATTTTATGTATTATTTCTGTGGCTTGAGGTTCTAATATGAAATTAAAAGACTGCCATAATTTTCACGATTTTAGGAAGCTTGCTAGGAAGAAGATACCATCCCCTATATTTCATTATATAGATGGAGCGGCGGAAGATGAGACAACTCACCAAAGAAATACAAGTGCCTATAGTGATGTAGATTTAGTTCCAAATGTTTTAAGGGGCGTTGAGAATATAGATCTTTCAACTACAATTTTCGGTAAAAAATTAGATTTACCCTTTTATTTATCACCGACAGCACTGCAACGCCTTTTTCACTATGACGGAGAAAGAGCGGTCGCGAAGGCAGCTGAGAAGTACAAGACAATGTTCGGACTTTCTACGGTGGGCACAGTTCCTATTGAAGAGCTCAATATCGTAAATACTCCGAAAATGTTTCAATTCTATTATCACAAAGATCGTGGCATAAATGATTCTATTATGGAANAAGTGAAGGCTTCCACTTTTGATGTGCTAGCACTAACGGTTGACACAATAACAGCTGGAAATAGAGAAAGGGACCTTAGAACAGGATTTAAATCNCCACCTCAACTAACCTTGTCTAGTTTATTTAGCTTNATNTCTAAACCGATGTGGGGATTGAATTATGTGTTTAGAGAAAAACATGAATTACCTCTGTTGAAAGATAATGTGTCCGCACTNTCTAATGTCTCAACTTCTATTGGGAGTTATTTTTCTACAATGCTTGATCAATCAATGAATTGGGATGACGCAGAAAAACTTGCGTCTGATTGGGGTGGGCATTTTGCTCTCAAAGGAGTGATGAATGTTGAGGACGCGAAAAGAGCAGTAGATATAGGTTGCACAGGAATTATAGTGTCTAACCATGGGGGACGCCAGTTAGATGGACAAAGATCAAACTTTGATCAATTAGCAGAAATAGTNGATGCTGTCGGAGATAAGGTGGATGTTATTTGTGAAGGGGGAATACAAAGATCAACGCACATGCTAAAAGCGTTATCAATAGGGGCTAAAGCTGTGGCCGGCGGAAGACTATACCTGTATGCGTTAGCGGCAGCCGGTCAAGAAGGAGTTGAAAGGGCTCTGAGCCTTTACAAAACTGCTTTAGAGCGAGATATGAAACTTATGGGTTGTACTAATATAAACGAACTCAATAGAGGTAATTTAAGATTCAGAAATTGTAATCACGCTTAAAATGATTATTAAAAGGTAGAGAACAAGCGTTCAAGATACGCTAACACCAGGTGAGGTGGCTGAACTAACTGGATACACAAAACGGCAAGTAGATAAATGGGTTCGTGAAGGTAATATACCCCATACAAAATACGATACGTTCTGGTTCATTAATANGCCAGATGCTGAGAAAAGAATAAGGCGTGCGATTAAGGTCAAGAGGTAGGACAAAGCGTGGTTGATGCAATCCNTGTCCGATGAATNNCGCAGGGNGCCAGTGCATACCTAGACGTGATTTGAGATTGCTAGGTTGTCCTGATTGTGGAGCGACAACTCCAACNGACGATTCATGATTCTGTAATNAATCTTCTCGTGCGCTATTNTTGTTGGCAGATAGTCAAGTAATCCATTTNGGGGAACCAGAGAGAACTGTTTTTTTGTTTGAATTTAATGGATGGATAGGAACAAATCGGGAAATAGTTAAAACAAATCAATAAAATGTTTTTCGAATTCCTGTAAATATCTTGAAGGATCACTGTCAAAAGCTTCTCCGTGTACACGACAGTTTTCAAATTCAATCAGGGTACTGTTTTCACCTAATGATTTGTGGACCTTTTGTGATTGCTCTAATGGCACGGTTTTATCACCAGTACATCCTATGATTATAGTAGGGATATTTATTCCGGAATTTTCGATGTAATTTTGTTCTATAGCGTTGAAATCAAACCCATAAAACAAATTAGTAAAAATCAAAATNCCTGGCTTTAATAAATTAGCCATGAACAAATTTAGTGGAGTCCTCCTGGAAATTTGGGTACTGATCATATCCGTCAGACTGAAATAGGGGGTATCAGAAAATATTCCCACAATTTCAGTTTNAACGTCNTGTTGACCGTATTGTTGCCCTGAAAAAATAGCCGTTGTTGCACCATAACTAAATCCCCAAATTCCCACATGTTTTATCCCTTTGGATTCATAGTAATAATCTAGTGTTGTGTACACATCGTTAATCTCATCTAGACCAAAAGTGAAATCACCTTTTGAAGATGCTCCATGGTTTCTAAAGTCAATTGCAATTATGGAAAAACCTAATTTATGGAACTCTTTAACNAAATTCAAAATTAGTTCATCACCTTTTTGCCCGCGAAGACCGTGTAACACAAGTAGGGTTCTATCTGTATCGTTGGGAATCCACCACGAAGATACAGTTTTGTTATTTGAAATGATTTTTAACTCTTGAAATTCCAAACCAACGGATAATGGATTTAACGATGACTCTTCATTGGAAACTCTAAAAGTTGCAACCGAAGAAAATACTGAAAGGGATATATAAAGAAATACTGGTAAGAGNATTAAGANGAAATAATATTTTTTAGAGCCTTTGAACAATTAATATATTCCCAGAGAATAAATAGTGGATTNAAATTCAANATTATAATGCAGTAGCCTCATCGAATTCTAAATCCTGGCGAACTTTTGCAAACCTTTTGTTGTTCCGACCTCGGATATGTACATATCTGCGTTATTGTCTATCCAGATGCCGTGTGGATAGCCCTTAAAATCACCTTCCTCTTCTCCTCGCTTTCCCCAGCGTCCAATGATTTCCCCCTGCAGAGTAGTTATTAAAACGGACCCAATACCCTCTGCAATATGCATTATTTCGTTTTCGTCAATAACTGCGTCATTAGGGCCTCTAATGTCATNCCANTGTCTTAAGAAATTGCCATCAGTGTCAAAGATCTGGCACCTCTTGTTCTCTCTATCCATAATGTATACGTTATTGTTTGCGTCTACAGTTACATCATGGGGTAAATTGAATTCTCCAGGACCGGTCCCGGGATCTCCTGTCGCGTTTGGATTGTCCTCTTTTTTGTATAAATCCCAGGCTTCCTGTTTAAAGACAGGCTCTCCTCCTCCCCATGAACAGATTAGGTCACCGTCATTTGTGAATTTATGAACTCTGTTTTGCCAGTATCCGTCAGANACAAATATTTCACCGCTGGAGGACTGAACAGCTCTAGTAGGCGATCTGAAAGGTTCTCCTTGAGGCCCAAGCTTATCTTGAACTCCCATTAACATAAGCAATTCCCCTTTTGCGTTGAAACGAGTCACTGTGTGATTGCCAGAATCTGCATGAAATATCTCATCCTCAGGACTGATCCAAAGTCCGTGAGGGGTGGCGAAATATTCTTCTCCCCATNGAGACAGGAAGTTTCCGTCCCTGTCAAAAACTAGGATTACCCCTGTATTAGGATTGTCTATTTCTTTCGTGTAAAGGCCGGCATATGTTGTTCGAACNGCAACATAAACATTTCCATCAGAGGTNGTTGCTATGTCAGATGCAACTCCATCGATTGGCCATTGGCCCCAACCTTCTACCAGTTCGTATTGATAATCACCTGCACCAAATTTGAATGTCATAAGTAAAACTCCCTCNTCTTAACCTAAGAACTATTCGCCATATCGCTGGTAAATCAGTGCAAGCCTGTCTACTGTGACNTGAAGACCGGTTGGGTCCACGCTTTCTGTCCGGTCGATGAATAAACAGTAGCTCTTACATAAGTCTCGTCACCAGTNAATTGATAATTTGCTGACAGTCCAACTGACTGTGACAATACATCNCCATTCAAACCAGTAAAAATGGTTTTATAGAGGTAATCTTTCTCCTGAGTTATTTTAAGNGTTACTTCATTANNTTTAGCTNCATAAGAGGCTAAAGTGACTCCGGTTGAAGAATAAAATTCACCAGCCGCCAAACCTTCCACAATTGAACTGACAGAGAGTTCGTCTGCTGAGACCATGACCCAGCCTCTTCCGGGGTTACTCAGACTAGGAAGCCAATCCTGNTAATTGTGAGAATCATCCGTTGCTGTTCCAAAGAGAACACGACCGGAGCTAAGTACCCGATCCCATATTTCTTCATCCCCTGGTTTCCCTGGNGCGCCATAAATGTTNGTTCCAGGNTGGGAATTATGAACTTCNATTAAACTTGCCCCATGGACTTGNGAAATATGAGTATGGTCGAAAGCCCATCTGAAATTTGGATGGTTAATTTGCGCTATTCCTCCAGCGTCANTTATGGANTCTATNTTGGNCTGTAANGTACTTACTATATCGTTNGCATCTATTGGTTCCACGACGCGAGTAACTCCGATACCGTTNATGTGGATTGGGGTTTCCCCCATNTTGATTTGGGCTGTTATTTCCTCTCCTGGAACCATCAATAACCCATCTATATCTTGCTCAAGNATAGTTCGATGNTTGTGATCACTCAGGACAAGAAAATCATACCCATGTTCTTTGTACCAGTTAGCNACCCATTCTGGGTCCGCATCCCCATCNGATTCTGTTGTATGAGTGTGNAGGTTCCCTTTGAACCAATTTTGTCTTACCAANTTCATCTCCTTGCTTTTGNNTTTTTAGTTNTTCAAAACCTTGGTAAAGGCGTTTTATNGTTGTTTTCAANAAGAATATNGACCTCAAATGAGACTTNGCCAAATACTACACTATTCATATGTGNGAACATTGATATTCGATATANTTATATNAATTTAATNATGANTGATTNNGCGANTATCATTATTNCGTTTNGGGCAAATTTAAATTTTGACTGANTTANCCTTAAGCTTTTGCTGTAGACTTGAANATCTATTTANTAAGNAAGAATTGTTTNAAAACTAAGGGAGAAAAAATGGGAGAAACGATCACCACGGCATCGGGATTGAAATACGAAGTTCTAATTGAAGGTACTGGGGCAACTCCAGGGCCAACAGATACCGTTTCGGCTCATTATCATGGAACATTTGAAGATGGTCGTGTATTTGATAGTTCGGTAGATCGTGGAGAACCTATTGATCTACCAGTAAATGGAGTTATTGCTGGTTGGCAAGAAGCCCTACAAATGATGAAGGAAGGCGACAAATGGCGTTTGACCGTTCCACCTGAGTTGGGCTATGGAGCCGCTGGAGTTGGACCTATACCAGGAAATAGTACCTTGGTGTTTGAGGTAGAACTGATAAAAGTCAGATAGTTTCAGGATTTTTAGTCAACGAACTTTCAAGTAATTATTTAAGTATTAGTTAATGTTTTTAATTGAAAGAGTTTCGAAATTCACAACGGTTATTTCTTGTATATAATGGCCTCAACTATTGGCATCGCCGTACATAGGAACTGTTTAAATATATCCGACGGAGGAATGGGAAATGAAATCCGACAGAACAACGGTAGCGCATCTTCTCCGGAGAGCCGGTTTTGGTGCTACACCTGCCCAACTTAATTACCTAACAGAGAATAAAAGCTATGAAGAAATCGTTGATGATTTGGTGAACCCAGAAAAATTTGACGAAATTGACATGTCATTTGTTGAAAGGTATTACGGTGGCGAGGCAGTGGCCATCCATGTAGGTAAATGGTTATATAGGATGGCAAATAGTGAGCGCCCGCTGGAAGAGAAAATGTCTCTTTTTTTACACCAGATTTTCCCAGTTGCCTGGGGCAAAAGTGAACATGGACCATCAATTTATCGAGAAATTGACATGTTTCGAAAGGTAGGGTTAACAAACTTCAAAAATATTTTGACTGAACTTTCTAAAGATCCCGCAATGTTGTTCTGGCTCGATAATAATGAAAACCATAAAGATGAAATAAATGAAAACTATGGTAGAGAATTATTGGAATTGTTTTCTATGGGTGTGGGTAACTACACTGAAGATGACATAAAGAATGCAGCGAGAGCATTTACTGGGTGGACGTTCAAGCAACCATTATCCCTGTACCCGTATGGGCATCATGAAGCAGACTTCGTATTTGATGAGAATGACCACGACTATGAAGAGAAAACCTTTTTAGGTCATAAGGGTAATTTCAATGGCGAAGATATAATCGAAATTATCGTGTCTGAACCCGCCACTGCAACATTTGTGTCTAGGCATTTATACAATTTTTTCATTGAAGATGAAGTTCAGGTACCTTCATGGGAAACTGTGGATCCAAAAGACCCACAGCTTATTGGATTATTGTCTGATACTTTTCTACAGTATGAAGGTGATATGAGAGAAGTCCTAAAGGTATTATTTAATTCTGAATCCTTTAAAAATGCCTTTGATAAACCCAAAGTTAAGAGTCCTACGGAATTAGTAGTAGGTGTAATAAAGCAAACTGGTGAGTTTNACAATCCCACCCCNGGNATACATGAGTTTGCTGTGACGAGTNTAAACGGGTCNCCNTTTGAAGGNCCGCTTGCNATAATGGGCCAACGGCTTATGAACCCNCCAACCGTAGAAGGNTGGCACACAGGTTTTGAATGGATTAATTCGGGAACTCTTAGCGAAAGGATTGGATTTGTTGAAAAACAGTTTTCTGATCCCAACAAACCTGGCGTAAAGGAAATAATAGAGAGAGTAGGTTCTTTAGATACGGACCCCGAGACGCTAGTGGACAGGTGTTTAGATATTCTTGGTGGCTTGAATGTTAAGGATGAAACCCGAGCCAGTCTCGTTAAATATGCGAAAGAATTACAAGACATGAAGGACACCAGCGGAATTCATCACCTTATCCAAATGGTAACCTCTACTGTTGACTATCAATTTGCCTAAACCTCAAGAAATTTAGGAGAGAATTAAAATGGTAACTGTCAGTCCGAACACAGAGAAAACATTGGTAGTAATACAACTGACCGGTGGCAATGACTTTATGAATACTATAGTCCCATACACTAATGGACATTATTTCGATGCTCGAAAAAAAATAGTGATATCTCAAGATAACGTTTTACCTATAAACGATACACTGGCTATCAATAAAAACGCTCATTCTTTTAAGCGCTTATACGATGAAGGAAAAATGGCCGTCATACAAGGTATTGGATATCCAAATTCCAATCGGTCTCACTTCAGAGGAATGGACATTTGGCATACATGCGAACCCGATAAAGTAGGGAGCGAAGGATGGCTTGGGCTTGCAATAAAGGAGTTGGATGTAAGGTCTGAAAATGTACTGACAGGTGTCAATATCGGGGAAGGGCTTCCCAGAGCAATGACTGTTGCTGGGGTTCCGGTGACATCCGTAGGCGATCTGGAAGGTTATGGGGTAATGAAGAAAATTGAGCAAGAGAAGTTGAGAGATAAAGCACTTCAGGCGTTCAAGGATATATATGGGCAAGCAATTGGAACTGGGCCGGTCGCTGAATATATAGGTAACACTGGGTTAGATGTTTTGAAAGGTGCTGATATGTTGTCCAATGTAGCGTCCAATTACAGCTCAAACGTCGAATATGGCGACAATGCGATAGCTAAGAGTCTTAGAGATGTAGCCAGAATTCATATCGCTAATCTTGGAACTAGAATATTTTACGCAAACCATGGTGGCTATGACACGCATGCTAATGAAATGCCGACTCACCCAAAACTAATGTCTGACTTATCTGGAGCGATTTCTGATTTTCTAGATGACCTGGAAGAGCATGGGGCCTCTGATAATGTCGCCGTTTTGGTTTTCACTGAATTTGGACGCCGTATGAGAGATAACGGTAGTGGTACTGATCATGGCTCAGGTGGAGGAGCTTTCATTTTTGGTAAGAACGTTAAGGGGGGGTTGTACTCTGAATATCCTTCTCTCGATCCTTCAGACTGGGAACATGGGGAAGATCTCAAACATACCATCGATTTCCGAGGAATATACGCAACGATGCTCGAACAGTGGCTGCAGGTTGATGCTAGACCCATTGTTAAAGGGGATTTCGAGCAGATAAAGCCATTCCATAATTAATAGAGGATTTTTAGATGACTAGACCACACGGAATACTTAGAGCCGGATATCCACATTTAACTACATTGGGTATGAGAAGAGTAACTAATTTTCCAGCTGATGTAGCTCTGGGAGATAACGGAGACGTCTTTGTATTATTGAGATCAGAAGGTGTTGCTACAATACGCATATGGTCAATAGATGACATGGAGGCCCTCACCGACGACCTGAAAGGATTCGGCAGTTATGGGTCAGATGATGGCCAATTTATTTGGCCTGTCAATATAATCAGGGACGACTCGGGTAAATTTTTCATTAGTGATGAAGCTACTCACCGAATAACATGCTTGGACAGAAACGGTGAATTTCTGTGGAAATTCGGGATAGAAGGCTCAGGAACTGGGGAAATTAATTCTCCCTCAGGGATAGCATTCGATAGTGACTCAAATCTAGTCGTAGCAGACACCAAAAATCATCGCATTCAAAAGTTCACAAAAAATGGTGAGTATTTGGGAGGATTTGGAGAATATGGATCCGAGCCCGGCCAGTTAAACATGCCCTGGGGGATCCACGTCGATGAAAATAACGATATTTATGTTTCAGACTGGGGAAATCACAGATTCCAGGTTTACTCTCGGGACGGCGAACTCAAGTTCACAGTCGGCGAAGCTGGATCAGGTGACGGACAATTTAATCGGCCAACTGGAATCGCAGTAGATAATCATGGCGATATCTACGTCTCGGATTGGGGAAACAATAGAGTCCTTATGTTCAATCAATTTGGTGACTACATATGGAGTTTCAGAGGTGATGCGGTGCTTTCAAAAGTTGCACGCAACTACATGTTAACCAACGCTGTCTCAAATAGGTTGCGTGAAGCAGGAAAACTGGAAAGCGAAAAATACCTTAGGAGACCAAGATCAGTGAGGGTTGATTCTGAATTCAGGTTGTGGATCCCAGACTATGAATCATACAGGGTACAGGTTTACAAAAAAGATTACATAGAACTTGATGAAACCCAGTTTGCTGCCCCAATGAGAAACCCGACGTTAGAAGTAACATAGACTAATCTGAAAGCTTTCGTACGGGTATATCTCTGTTGAAAAATCAAGTTTGGTTTTTCTGAACTACTTTTTTTGTTTATGAAGTGCCCTTGATTATTCGGTCGTGTTCAATAGCTCATTGTATAATTCTGGCTTATGGAAACTAGAAATTCATCAAGTAACTCTCCTAATGTTGTATTTATATTAGCTGATGACTTGGGTTATGGTGACCTTTCTGCCTTTAATGGAGGTCTTTCCTCCACCCCTACTCTCGATTCCCTCATTAATGACTCCGTATGCCTTACCCACCAGTATTCTGCCTCTCCAGTCTGTAATCCTTCCCGAGCTTCATTAATGACTGGGAAGTATCCGCACCGGACTGGGTCGATAGATACTCTTGAATGGTGGGGTTTGGAACGTTTAGCTCTAAGAGAAACTACGATTGCCGAAATATTTAAATCCGCTGGTTACATAACAGGACATATAGGTAAATGGCACTTGGGATCCTTTGATTCTAGATACCATCCTTTAAACCGAGGATTCGATGAAACGGTTTGTTTTCGTGGAGGAATGCATGACTACTATGATTGGAGAATCGAGTATGGGGACTGTATAAAACGAGCAGATGGAAGATATCTCACAGACGTTTGGACAGAAGAAGCCATAAATTTTATTAAGCGCCGTGACCCATCGGAAAATTTTTACCTACAGGTTCATTACAACGCTCCTCACACCCCGCTTCAAGCTCCTGAGGAAGATATATCTCCCTTCCTGGCTAAAGGTTTAAATCACGGGGTCAGTACTGTGTACGGGATGATCAAACACATGGATTCTGGAATTTCCCAAATTCTCGATGTTCTGGACTCGGAAGGACTAACAGAGAATACGATTTTTATCTTTACAAGTGATAATGGACCACAATTTGGTAATCCATTTACAGATGTAGATTTAATGGGCGCGGAATTGGCCAAATGGGAATTGGATCGGTTTAATTGTAATTTTAATGGTGCTAAAACTTTAACTTATGAAGGAGGTATTAGGGTCCCTTTCCTGATTAAGTGGCCCGCTGGGTTAAAAGGTGGGCGAAAGATGTCCCATATGTCACATTTTACTGACTGGTTTCCTACTCTACTTGCGGCCTCAGGGATCGAAGTTCCTATTGAATTGGATATTGATGGTCTAAATTTATGGCCAGTGATGTCGGGAGAAGAGGAACCTAACAAGATACAGAGATTCTGGCAATGGAACAGATTTACTCCAGATGTCACTAGTAACGCTGCCGTTATAGATGGTGATTGGAAACTCGTAAGGCCACGTATCCAAGAGACAATGGTCGTTCCGGATAGATCTAATCTCAAAGTATCTATGTATAATCCCGAGTACTTTATTGAGAATGGGATTTTTTCTGAGCCGTATCCTTCTAGGGAAGTACCCCCACCGCCCCATCCGGAGCTTTATAACTTATTGGAAGANCCNGAAGAACGTCACAATCTTGCAAATATAGAACCTGAACGAGTTAAAAAACTTCTTCGAGATCTGGAAAATTGGTTCGAGAAGATTGAATATGATCGTTCAACAATANCCCATAGTTAACGGGATTTGATTTCNATAACTTTTAAAGCCCAGCATCCAGGAGTCGATTGATACGCTCTGATTTGCTCATTTGAGACGGGAGTTTCTGATGGCCCACGTGCCACCCTCTATGTAAACCACAGTAATATGAGTTTAATTTGTCAGATTCGTTTCTTAGCAAGTCGGAGTTATAGAAATTTACATATTCATCTGCCATGTTTTGGGTTGCATATAAATTTTTCCGATTGCAATTGGCCATTAACTTACGTTTCCGAAAATTTAACAATATCACTAATTTCAATTCAAATAATCGGCTCTACTTTAAATAAATCTCGCACTTCTATCAATTGATAAAAAGGTGGGTATTTTTAAAGTTTGAACTCCGGGGATGAAACCTAACGGATGCCCTTATGAAACCCGGATCGTTTTTCCTATTGCAATGTAATCAAAAAAAAGCAATGACAACTAAGTTAACAACGCTGTACGATGGATGGGTATTATATTTTAAGAAATCAATTAAGGTGTTTAGGGATTACCTAATGTCATTGAAAAATATCGGTTATTTTTGCGCAGTTCGCCCATATTACGTTATCGGATTCTGGATACTTTTGGTTGTTATTTCAGGGGTGCTTTCTCAAACATATCTCGAAGATGCTTTGAAAGGCGGACAAGGTCCAACCAAGGATCTTGAGTTTGCATTAGCAAGCAAATTAAAAGACAAAAAATTAACTTTATTGAATCAAAGGTCAGGACAGTCAACAGAGCAAGTAGGGGAGGGAAACAGTGATGAGGAAAATGAAAGCATTCTCGTTGTAACGTCAGATAAATATTCATTTCCTTCTGATGAATATCTCAACTCGCTAAATGGTTTTCTTGCAGAGATTCAAAGAGAAATCGACAACAACAAAGATATAGATAGGGACGTGGGGACAATTCAAGACTATTCAATAAACCCTTCGCCTGATGCTTCCACTGTAATGATTCCAGCTCCATTTCTGCAACCGGAACTACTCCAATCACTTGTGCATTTGTCTGAAGAATATTCTAACGCTGATTTTGGATATTATTTTGTAGGATTGCCCGCTCTAGAATTAGCCTTCCAGGAACTTGCCGAAAAGGATTTGTTGACTGGAGAGACTATCGGTATTTCTGTGGCAATCATAATCTTGGCACTGGTATTTGGATCAGTTGTATCTGCTGTTATACCCGTTATATTGGCGGTAGTTTCCATATTCATTTCAGTAGGACTAACTACCATCATTGGCCAGTTTGTAGATCTTAATGACTTTGTCCCAAACATTATGACTATGATGGGCTTGGCAGTAGGTATAGATTATTGCCTTTTTATCTTGTCTAGATATAGAGAAGAAAGAGAAAGTGGTCTAGATAAAGTTGCAGCTATTGTTAGAACCAATGCTTCAGCTGGCAGAGCGGTTTTGTTTAGTGGACTTACCGTTGTTTTAGCTTTACTGGGAATGTTTGTCATCCCTGAAAAAACGTTTCAAGCTTTTGGGGTTGGGGCTATATTGGTAGTGTTTGTTGCGGTCATGGCGGGTGTTACGTTGTTGCCTTCAATCGTTGGAGTTCTAGGAGATAAGGTAAATCAAATATATGTTCATAAAAAAATCACGATCGTAATTTATATGGTCGGATTTTTGGTAATCGCTCTCACTCAATCTGTTGGGCCTAAATTGTTGATAGCTTCAGGGGCAGCAATGGGTGTCTTAGTAGTTTTAGCTATCTCTCGGACTGCTGGATTGAACTTCAAGTTTCTTTCCACCGAGGGAAAGACAGATGCGTCCGAGGGTGGGTTTTGGAATGCCATCACAGTCCAAGTCATGAAATGGCCTGTTGTCAGCATGTTATTCGTCACTGGGTTGCTATTGCTGCTTGGCTACTTCTATTTTGACCTAGAAAAGGGCACAAGTGGAATATCAGTACTACCTGATGATCAATCAGCAAAAATTGGGTTTATGGTTTTAGACGAAAAATATGGTTTTGGTTCAAATGAGCCCGCAAGTATAGTTATTGACGCTGACATCAGGTCTGAAGAAATTGCGGTAGCGGTGGAAACGTTAAAAAGCCAACTAGAACAAGACTCTGGGTTTGTAGATCCAATGGTCAATCTTTACCCTGAGGTCGCATTTGTTGAAATAACTGCAAAATTATCTGGTGATCCACAAGATCAATTGGCCTTGGACTCAATTCGAAGGCTAAGATCTGAACTCATCCCGAGGGCATTTAGTGATATTAAAGCAAATGAATACCAGTTATATGTGGGTGGCTCAACAGCAGAGGTGGTCGATTCTGTTGAAATGACGGATGAATACTTTCCATTGGTTTTGGGGATGGTTTTAGCATTAAGTTTCCTTCTTTTGTTGTTTGCGTTTAGGTCGATAACCATATCCATTATTTCTATTCTAATGAACTTGCTTTCAGTTGCAGCGTCATATGGACTGTTAGTTTTGGTTTTTCAGAATGGGTTTTTAATTGATCTTTTTGGATTTGAACAAGTCGATCAACTCGAATTTTGGCTGCCGCTTTTTATGTTCAGTATTTTATTTGGTCTTTCTATGGATTATCACGTATTTATGTTGAGCAGAATTAAGGAAAATTTTGATGAGACAGGATCACCTTCTGAATCGGTAGCCTTCGGTTTGAGGCGAACAGCTAGCATCATCACAGGGGCTGCATTGATCATGGTCGCTGTTTTTGGAGGATTTGCTCTAGGTGAGATCACTTTCTTCCAATCGATGGGCTTCGGATTAGGGGCAGCTGTTCTGATAGATGCAACGGTCGTTCGCTCAATACTCGTACCGAGTGTGATGAAACTTTTGGGCAGTAGCGCTTGGTATTTACCGAAATGGTTAGAGTGGCTTCCNAACATTTCAATTGAGGGAGAGTCACGGAATAAGTAAATTCATTTGTAACCACAGAACTCCAAAAAGTTTAAAGGTATTCAATTTAGGTAAAATGCAAATCATATTTTAGGAGTGTCTAGTGTTAAATAATTTGTGGAATAAAGATTGTAGAAGTAAATAAATTTTCTTGAATCATCCCTCCTTTATTATCTGTTTTGACGGTCATTGCATACTGTGTAATAAATTCGTTGATTTTTTAATCAGGATTGATAAAAATAACGATTTTTACTTCAGTACTTTACAGTCGGATAAAACTAAAACTTTATTGCGTGCCAAAGGATTCAATATCAATGAGTTAAAGGCTCAAGATACTATAATTGTCATCAACCAAGGAAAGGTTTTATTAAAATCCGACGCTGTTCTCGAAATTATGCTTAAACTAGGTGGGGGTTATCGTTTCCTGTCCCTCTGCAATTTCTTACCGAAATTTATCAGAGATTCTTTATATGATTTTGTAGCTAAGAGAAGAATTAAGTGGTTTGGACGTTTAGACTCATGCAGGATTCCAACGAGTGATGAAGTTAAAAAGTTTATTAACTGACGCAAGGCAAAATAAAAAACGTTCTTTTCTCAGGGCAAATTGGGAGAATCTGGTATTTATTAATTACGAAGTAGATTCATCTCTACTGGAGCCATATCTTCCAAGTGGAAATAAATTGGATCTCTGGAATGGGAGATGTTATTTAAGTCTAGTTGCATTTCAATTCAAAAATACTCGAATATTCCAAATCCCAGTTTATGGTTGGAGAAATTTCGATGAAATAAACCTCCGTTTCTATGTAAAAAGATTCGGATATGAGTCTAGTAAGTCCGGGGTGGTGTTTATTAAGGAAATTGTGCCGAGTTATTTAGTGAGTAAAATAGCTAACTGGCTTTACGGGGAAAATTATGAGCGTAAAAAGATGAATAGCAATATCAGGGGAAATACGCCTTCAGTCAAAAATGTGAAATTTGAATTCGAGGATTCATCAAATTTGAATACCATTTCTGCTCTTGTGGACGCAAAAGCTTCATCTCCGGGAGTAAATTCTTTTGAGTCATATATAACTGAACATTATTGGGGATACGCCTCAAAGGGTGGGGATTTGACCACGGAATATGAGGTAGAGCATTCTGTCTGGCCTGTGACAGAGGTTTCTGAGTACAGAGTTAAGGTTGACTTTGGTAGTGTTTATGGAGAGAACTTTTCAAGTTTAACTGAACAACATCCACATTCTGTATTTTTTTGCCGTGGTTCAAGTGTAATCGTCAGGTTAGGTCATAAAATAAAATCCTGATGAATTATCTCTGTACGAATATTTTCATATTTGATTTATATTGAAATAATTCCTTCAGAAATCAAAACACTGTTGCCTCCCACAAATGAGTTTTTCACTTGCCCATTTCTCTTGATAACTCGTGCCGTGATTATACTGGGTCGACCGATTTCCGTACCTTGACTAATGAGAAACTTAGTGTCTAGCTGAGGAACTGGGTTGATATGCCCAAGTAGAGATGCCAAAGCGCAGCTTGCGCTACCAGTCGCAGGGTCTTCAATGACTCCATCCAGAGGAGCAAACATACGTGCCCTTAGGTCAAAGTCTTCCACGTCTTTTGTGTATACGTGTATATATGATGTTGATTCATGGGTTAATAATGTCCTGAGAGCGGAAATGTCAATTTGCGCATTGGATAAGGAATTAGATGATGCTATTTCCACGAAAATAAAAGGGAGGCCTACAGAAGCAACAACAGGTTCATGGGTTGTTGTGACTATTTCTGAATTATCGATTGTTAATACTGATGCTATCAAATTGGTGTTTATGGTATTAGATATGGAAAGCGGTTGAGGTGCGGCTACTTCACAGTAAATCGCCCCGTCAGAGTCAGTTTTTATTTCCACATCCACCTCCCCTGCTTTCTCTTCAAAGGTCANCTNAACAGGAGGTTNNATATTTCCNAGGTANCCGGCTNTNNCTAATATAAATGCTGCGCCAATATTTGGATGACCGGCAAATGGAACTTCCACGGTGGGAGTGTATATTTTTAATTTTCTGGTTTTAAAGTTTTCCGGAGGCATGATAAATACGGTTTCTGAAAAATTGAATTCATGCGCGATAGCTTGCATTTGTTTGCTAGATAAACCGCTAGCTTCAGGAACCACTGCCAGTTGATTACCTGTAAATCGTTCCTTTGTGAAGACATCACATATAAAATATTTATATCCCATAGATTTGAAGACTCCTTTTAGGGAGAAGACAAGATTACTAATGAATTAATTCAAAAATATGGAAACGGGTCCTTCCGGTTCCAATTTAATCCGACTNCATGAATGCCGGCATTACGTTTATTTGTTATCGTAACTGATTATTAACTATTGAAGTTTAAAACTTCAAAATTTACAAATTACAAAATTAGTGTCGGTTACATCTTCTTATTCTGAATTTTATAAGCGAAAATGTAACGATAGATTTTAATATGATTCGAGTCGAAAACAATTAGGAAGCATCATGCCGGAAATCGTCATTTCAACTGATAATTTACACAAATACTATGGAAGTCGAGATCAACAAGTTCATGCCTTAAGAGGAGTGAATATATCTATAAAAGAGGGCGAGGTAGTCGGTGTCATGGGACCTAGTGGCTGTGGGAAAACAACCTTGCTTAATTGTTTGTCAGGTTTAGATTCGATTGATGAAGGCAATATTTTAATACAAGGGAACACCCTTACCGATTTGAATGATGACCAACTGAGTGAGTTGAGAGCCAAGAAGATGGGATTTGTTTTTCAAACCTATAATTTGTTGCCGGTTCTCACTGCTGTGGAGAATGTTGAGTTGCCATTGTTAGTATCGGGATATTCAGGTAAAGCCGCTAGGATCAAAGCTTTAGAAAAATTATCTGAAGTTGAACTGGAACAATGGCAGCATCATTTACCAGGTGAATTGTCTGGAGGTCAAAGACAAAGAGTCACACTTGCAAGAGCTTTGGTAAATGATCCTGCTATCGTCTGGGCCGATGAGCCCACAGGAAATCTAGATAGCGAGAATGAAAGACTCATAATGGATTTATTAATACAGTTGAATAAAGAAAATAATCAAACGTTTGTCATTGTGACTCACTCTGATTATGTGGGGGGACGAGCTGATCGAATAATAAGTATGAAAGATGGGGAAATCGTTTAATTAATGGAAAAAATATTTGGTTTCCCTGCCACAGAATTGGCGTTTGGAATGGCAATCGTGCTTATATGTATTCTGGTGCTAGTCGCGATAGGTGCTAGCCGAAGGTTTATTTTGTTTAAGATGGGTGGCAGAAACATTCCAAGAAGGAAAGCTCAAAGTTTTCTGATTGTGGTCGGTCTAATGCTCAGTTCGGCAATTATCGCTACATCATTAGGTATTGGTGATACAGTCCGACACTCTGTTAGGTCGGTAGCATTGGACTTTTTAGGTCCGACAGATGAGATTATTGAAGGCCCAGGCAGGCAGCTCTACGGTGAAGAATATTTCCCCTATTCACAATTCACCCGACTTGAACAAGTTGTTGAGAACAATAAAGAAATAGAACACTTGATGCCCCTCATTGAAATTCGTCTGCCTGCTTCCAATGAAACTTCAGGCCTAGCAGAAAGCAGTATGAGAATTCGGGGAATAGATGGGAAATACTCCGATGCCTTTGATGAATTACGTGATCAAGATAATTCACTTGTAAGGATAGAAGACTTAGGGTCTAAAGAAGTATATCTGAATAATACGGCAGCTAAAGTCTTAAATATGGGTGCAGGNAATCAGATAACGATTTATACGCAATCTGGAGGATCAGATTTTAAAGTAGTCAATATCTTAAGGAATGGAGGTTTGGCTGGAGGTGGGGGTAATCCTTTCGTACTTTTTGCATTACCAGAATTGCAAAAATTATTGGGTAAAGAAGATCACTTAACTGCCATTTATGTCTCAAACAAAGGCTCGGGGGAAAAATCACTTGAGTTATCAGATAGTGTTACTAATTTCTTAAGATCACAACTTGTTGATCCGGACGTTGCATCATCTATATTTACCACACTCGGAACTAATAATATTCCGAGTATTTTGCAAAAGGAGTCCGAACTATCAAAAGAAGATGACAGAGATTTATCTGAGTCTTTACAAAGTTTGGCGTTAAATTTGAGGGATGAAAGTTATAACGATAATTTTATAGAGGAAATCACTGAATACCAAACACAACTAGCATTGCTTGGTATTCTTGAAAAATCGGGATTACAGGCAGAGGCTATTAAATTAACATCATTGTTGCCTGAGCTCACCATATTAGAAGTTGAGGATACAAAAAACCAAAGAGTCAGACTCGCTGAATTAGTGGCAACAGGAGTAACGACTATATTTTCAATATTTGGTTCCTTTTCCATTATGGTTGGTATGCTTTTGATATTTCTGGTTTTTGTACTTCTTGCGGCTGCAAGGTCTACAGAACTCGGGATGGCAAGAGCAGTTGGATTGAAACGTAGAGATCTTATTCAGTTGTTTACGTATGAAGGCACAATTTATGCTTTCCTCGCTGCAATTGTAGGAACTGCAATTGGTGTGGGCTTAAGTTTTGGACTTGTTTTTATTCTTCAAGACCTAATTGACTCCGATGATTTTACAATCACTCCATATTACTCAATTGTTTCATTAGTGATTTCTTTTTCAAGTGGATTAATTCTGACATTCATTACAGTTGTGTTTTCTGCGTATCGAGCAAGTAACTTAAATATCGTTGTGGCAATTCGGGGATTGAAAGATGAATTTGTAAAGAAGGCACCAGATACTTTCAAGAGAAGAATTGTAAACATGATTTGGGACTTAATATTCCCTATTAAACAATTATGGAATATATTCAAAGGGAACGGTGGCAGAGTTAGAAACTTTTTGGTTTTATTGATATTCCCTTTTTCATGGCCACTCTGCTTCATCATTTCGCTTTTTAAACTTTTTGGAAGGCATTCCTATTTGCTTTTAGGCATCTTGTTTTTATTCCTTTTTGTCACTGGCATCGCAAATGGAACTGGAGCCAGTTTTGCTATTGGGTTGACAGGAATGGCACTTGCTCTTGGCTTATTCGTTAGGTTTTTGTCATCCAAATTTACAAATGATTCGGAAACTGTGAATCAAGTAGCGGGTACGTTAGAGGGAGGGTTAGTCTTGTTATGCAATTCCTTACCTTTCGATATTTTTGAAGGATGGCTTGGCGAATTTTCTGAACCAGGCCCATGGTTTTGGCCCATTGGCGGAGCTGTCTCTACCGCAGCGGCCGTATGGTTATTAATGTCCAATACTCGTATTTTAATTGGGATATTAAATTTAATTCTGTCCAGATTTTCAGGATTAAAAGCGGTTTCAAAAACAGCTGTTAGCTACCCGATGGCTGCGAAATTCAGGACAGGATTGACGGTGGCGATGTTTGCGTTAATCATTTTCACGCTAATGATTTTCTCCGTTTTAAATGGGATAGACAATGTCACGTCCAAAGAACCGGAAAGAGTGACGGGTGGCTATGATATCAAAGCTACCATTAGTCAGGAATTACCTATAAAAGGTTATATCGACGACTATCTTGATGGGTACAATTTTTCGGTGGTCACTTCTTCTTCTAGCGTCCCAACTGAAGTAAGGGAAATTTCTGGAGAAAATAATACCTACAAGGAAGCTAAGCTAGTCTCTTTGGGGGATAAATTCATTAAGTCTACAGAATGGAGGATGACTCATTATGACTCAGCCTATGGGAACAACGATCGTGAAATTTGGGAAGCTGTATTAAAAAATCCTCAGCTAATAATTGCCAACGCAACTATAATTCCTTCTGGAGATCCATTTGGTCCACCTGATAGAAGTTTCAAGACTTCATACATATCTTCAGGAGATGATATGGAGATGAGTGCTTTTGAAATAGAGGTACGTAAACAGCGAAGTGACGCTAAACCAAACACACTTATTGTGATTGGTGTGATTGAAAGGTTGGCTTCAGGAACTGGCTTTACTGCTCAGTCCGCAACTTTTTATGCTAAATCAGGTCTGGCAAGTGAGATAGCGCAGACTGATGTTCCTGAAGATACATATTATTTCAAATTAAATGGTGGTGAGAGTGCCTCTGATTACGCTCAAAAATTAGAGAGAACATTTCTTTCCAATGGAATGAATGCAGTCAGCCTCATAGACGAATTGGAACAAGAGAGGGCAACGGGAAACGCTTTTAATAAACTTTTCCAAGGTTTTAGTGGCTTAGGGTTGGTAGTTGGGGTCGCTGCGATTGGAGTACTTTCTGTTAGATCTGTCGTTGAAAGAAGGCAATCAATTGGGGTACTAAGAGCAATAGGATTTAGATCCAGTATGATTCGGGCTCAATTTCTGATTGAATCCTCGTTTATTACGTTCCTTGGGATTTTTGTGGGCATTTGCCTAGGGATATTGCAATCTTGGTTGATTTATCTGGAAATATCTAAAGAACTTGAAGGCGCGGAATTTGTTATTCCTTTCCTGGAGGTTGGAGCGCTGATTGCTGTTACTATGATTGCTTCCTTGGTTGCCAGCGTTATACCAGCTAATGAAGCAAGCAAGACGTATCCCGCTGAGGCTCTTAGATACGAATAATTAAACTGATTTCTTGCAGTGTTTTCACATGGTTGAGCATTCCTTATTACCACAACCTTGCATAACTTTTAAATAGGCCTTAGCCTTCAGGGAATTTATATGGGTCCTAAAATTAAATAGAGGAAGTTTCTTATGGCAGTTTCCATCACAACAGCGGATCTTGAAAACTCGCTTCCTGATTTGACGTCTACCATGTCATTGTCCGGAATCGATGAGGAGATAATTATCATTCGTGATAATTACGGGATTCCTCATGTTAGAGCGAAAAGTGTGGATGATGCTTTTTTTGGGCAGGGGTTTGCCACCGCCCAGGATAGGCTTTGGCATATGGAATCCGACAGGCGACGTGCATACGGACGTTGGGCCGAACTAGTCGGTGTTCAAGAGATAGAATCCGACATTATGATGCGGAAATTTCAGATTAGAGAATCAAGTCTTAAAGACCTGAAAGCATGCAATAGGGAAACAACTCAGATGTTTGAATCCTATTCAGCAGGGGTTAATGCATTTATAAGATCCACTTCACGGTTACCAATTGAATTCACAATGACCAATTCAATTCCAGAGGAATGGGAACCGGTAGATTCAATTGCGGTGTATAAAGTTCGACACATCATGATGGGGGTGTTTGAAGGTAAGTTGTGGAGGTCTCAATTATTAAAGGAGTTTGGACCTGATAGAACTGCTGAACTCTTAAGGGGATATCAGCCCGGGCATTTACTAATAGTTCCGCCGTCAGATATTTTTCAGGGCCCTGAATTAAATGCTGTCGAGGAACTGCAGAAAGGCTTGAAATCTATAGAGTTGATTCAAGAGGTACCTGAGGCTGGTAGCAATAGTTGGGTATTGCACGGGTCCCGGACGAAATCTGGACTGCCACTTCTAGCAGGAGATCCCCATAGAGGCCTAGATACTCCTAATTGCTATTATCAAAACCATCTAGCCTGTGAAGATTTTGATGTCATTGGGTTGTCGTTTCCTGGATGTCCTGGATTCCCACACTTTGGACATAATGAAAAGGTTGCCTGGTGTGTTACTCATGCAATGGCTGATTACCAGGATTTATTTATTGAAAAATTTGATTCAGATGATTTGACAAAATATTTATATGAAGACGCATTTGTTAATTCGATGATTTTTAACGAAACTATAAAGGTGAAGGGTGGTAGAGATGTGGAATTAACTCTTCGGTCAACTCGCCATGGCCCAGTGATTGCTGAAAGCGAAGACGGTACCGTTGGGTTAGCGTTCAGTTACACATCTACATTAGGTGATAATTTGGGGTTTGAAACTTTTTTGCCTCAAATGTGTGCTCAGTCTGCTTCTGAAGCAGATGAAGCTATGAAGGGATGGGTCGACCCTTGCAATAACTATATGTATGCAGATATCGGCGGCGATATTGGTTATTTGAATAGAGGACTTATGCCGATACGTTCCTACCAAAACGCATGGTTGCCCGTCCCAGGTTGGGATGGGAAGCATGATTGGCAGGGACATATCCCTTTCAAGGAATTACCTCGTGTAATGGATCCAGCCAACGGATATATAGTTACGGCCAACAATAAGATAGTCAGTAATGAATATCCCTATTACTTATCTTTGGACTATGCTCCGGAGTATAGGGCGAAAAGAATATTGGAACATGTTTCCGAACTTAATTCTGCAACAGTGGAGGACATGCTACAAATTCATTCTGAACGTATGTCAATTCCTGCGTCGATATATGTCCCCATGATGACANAAATAAATCCAGAAAATAGCTTGGAAACCGAATCTTTAAAAATTTTATCAGTTTGGGACTTTCACATGGATCCTGATTCTATTGCGGCTAGTATATACTCAGCATTTCGGTTGAAGTTGCATAACAGATTACTGACGAATATATTTGGCCCGTTATCGGAGAAAGCTCTAGGTTCTGGTGGGAGAGGGGCTCCGAGTCANATAAATAATCTTTCTACAAGATTTGTTAGCGCAGCGGAAAATAATGATTTGGCTCTTTTACCTAATGGAGAAAATTGGGATTCTATTGTAAGTAAGGCATTTCATGAAGGCATAGAGTTCATGAAAGATAAATATGGTTCGGATACAAATAAGTGGCATTGGGGGATGATACATAAAACGCGCCCGATACACACTCTGTCAAATTATTTCCCAAATTCTTCGCTGCTATTGAATCCACCTTCTGTGTCACTTGGCGGGGACGGAGATACCCCTCAAGCTGGGAGTTTTGGTNTNTCAGAACCATTTGTAATGACGGGCACTTCAGTAGCGCGATATGTTTTTGATTTATCTTCATGGGATAATTCAAGATGGATAGTCCCTTTGGGGGCATCTGGGCATCCGGGTAGTTCACACTATTCTGATCAAGGAAAGATATGGTCTAAGGTAGAGACTATCCCTATGTACTATTCTCAGACAATAATTGAAACTGAAGCGGATTCTGTACAGCGCCTNAGCCCGGCTAAAGTGTGACGTCTCNGGTTGTGAATTGAGAGATTTAACTACAATTTTGATTTGAAAAACCCTGCAAAAACAGAGGAGTTAAATGATAAACGCAGACAAGGCTTTAGGGGCGATAGTGGGGCTTGCTGTGGGCGATCAACTAGGAGCCTTAACAGAAGGTAAAACCCCTGGTAGTTTTGACAGAGTACGTGATATGCCAATTAATTCTTTTTGGACTGATGACACAGCNCAGGCACTTTGTCTATTAGATAGTCTTGTTTCAGTTAATGGTTTTAACATTGAAGATCAACTTAGCAGGTATGCTCGTTGGCTATATGAAGGTTACCTGAGTTGCCACGAATGGGCCTATGGTTGCNGTCCGACNGCGAGAGTAGCAATTTCCGGTTTCAAAGAAAAGGGAGTTCCGTCACCAGTCAAAAACGAAACAACGAACGGTGCATTAATGCGGCTTGCACCGATACCAGTATTTTACTGTGATGATATTTCTAAAGCTATAAAAATGTCTGGTGAAAGTTCTAAATCTACACATGATAATAGAATTTGTATTGACGCNTGCCGACTTTACGGTTCGTTGATAGTGAAGGCTATTGGGGGCTCAGATAAGCAATCAGTGTTGTCCTTTGATCAGAAACTTTGGGATGAAAATCCGCTGGATCGATCCATCGNCTTGGTGGCAAAAGGTTCGTACAAACAAAAGGAACCGACTGAGATTAAAGGTACTCTTGATATTGTGGATTGCATTGAAGCCGCGTTGTGGGCATTTGAGGGTACTTCTTCCTATGGGGAAGGAGCCTTACGTGCCGTTAACCTTGGCGATGATGCTGACACGACGGCGGCGGTATTTGGTCAATTGGCTGGTGCGTATTATGGTTATTCTGGGATACCAGAAACTTGGAAACAATCTCTGACTGATCGCGCACTGGTCGAGTACTTAGCGAATAAATTGTATGAGGTGATACCTCAATAAACTAATAGGACTTTGACATTATATTAAACCGAACTCTATTAACTTTCTCAAAAGGTGGAAGTGGATTTATGGAATATGATTATATAGTTGTAGGTGCTGGTTCTGCAGGAGCAATTATTGCGGCAAGGTTAAGTGAAGACCCGAANATATCTGTGTTGCTTTTGGAATCTGGTAGTGATTATCCTAACGTGGACGATCTTCCGGACCAATTTAAATATGGTTATGGACCCGAAAGAGATTTTGGCTGGTGGTTAAATCCCGGGGATGTTAAAAGGTGGCTTTTCGAGGCCCAGGCGACGGAGGAACAAGATCAGCCAATGCTTGTTCCTAGAGGTAAGGCGATGGGTGGCTCAAGTGCCGTAAATGCCCAAATTTTTCTTAGAGGAGACCCAGAAGATTATGATACCTGGGCAGAGAATGGGAATGATGAATGGAGTTTTGATAAATGCCTTAATGCGTTCATTAAGCTAGAAAATGATACCGATTTTAAGGGTGATTTTCATGGAAGTGAAGGTCCTATCAGTGCTAGGCGTCATCCAATTCAAGAATGGACTGAAGACGGACTAGCTTTTCATCAAGGATTTCAAGAGCTTGGCTTTCCTGTTACTGAAGACCACAATGATCCTGACTCTACAGGAGTCGGTCCCATTCCCTTTAACACAGTTGATAGAATTCGGCAGAGTACGGCTCTTGGTTATCTGAACCCGGTACGGCATAGACTTAATTTAACTTTGCGTGGTGATTGTACTGTTCAGAAAGTCTTATTTGAAAATAAAACAGCAGTGGGTGTTTTGGTGGAAAGTGAAGGAGAGTTGTTTGAAATATATGGNAATGAGGTTATTTTGAGTAGTGGGGCAATTGGTTCNCCTCAATTACTAATGTTGTCCGGGATTGGCCCTGCAGGCCATTTGGAATCTCTTGGAATAAATGTAATCAAAGATCTGCCAGGTGTTGGCCAAAACCTTAGGGACCATCCTCAGGTGAATGTTACTTGGAAGACCAAAGATTCCTATAAACATGATAGAGATGGCTATAAAAGAGTCATTACCGTTGGCATACGTTACACTGCAGGCGGTTCAGACCTACATAACGACATGTTGATTCACCAAACCTCAATTTTATTTCCCAATATGTACTTCGTAGGAGATGAGGAAGAGATGTACCAAGGTGTTGGGATGACAGCTTGCTTGTATTTAGCAAAAGGTACTGGGGAATTGAAACTTCGGTCAAATGATCCAAATGAACAGCCTAATCTCAATTATAATTATTTCAGAGAAGAAGAAGATCTTCGGAGAATGAGGGAATGTGTTAGATTTTGTGCAGAAGTTGGGGCGGGGGAGTCCTATTCTGATATTGTTTCTCACCGTATTCAACCAACGGATAAACAGTTGGAAAATGATGATGAGTTGGATCAATGGCTCAAGGAAAATGCCAGAACGAGCCATCACATTACAAGCACTTGTCGGATGGGCACAGAATCAGATCCTAACTCTGTGGTGGATCAATATGGAAGGGTGCACGGCATTGAAGGATTAAGGATAGGGGATGCTTCTATTATGTATGACTGTGTTAGGGCAAATACCAATGTCCCAACTATGATGATAGGGGAGAGGATTGCAACCTTCATACTGTCTTCTAAGTGATAAGCAGGTCTGTATTTTTGGTTGTCAGTAGGATTCGCTTAGATACAAAATAATTTAAGTTCGAATCTCTTTGAGGTTTTTATTGATTATAATGGCATCATGAATACCCAAAATAATGGTTACGACTTATGTACTGGGCACTCTCTCATAACTGATAAATTAACAGATCTAAGAAAGAATTCGACAGAGCCCAAAAAATTCAGGAGCCTTTGTAAGCAAATCACGCAGTTATTAATTTACGAAGCAACATCTGATCTCNCAATGAAATTAACAACTATAAATACTCCTCTGGAAGAAATGCAATCCGGGAAGTTAATAGACAGAATTGTTTTGGTACCAGTTTTAAGGGCTGGGTTGATTATGGCGGAGGCTGCGAGTGAATTATTACCTGATTCCACAATTGCGCATTTAGGTTTTGCTCGTGATGAAACAACCCTCAAACCAAAAATGTATTTGTCTCCAAATTTGCCGAAGAACCACTCTGGGATAATTTTCCTATTGGATCCTATGTTGGCAACAGGTGGTACGGCTATTGCAGCATGTGAAGTGCTTAAAAAATCGGCGGCAAAACAAATTGTGTATGTCGGGATTTTAGGGTCCAAAATTGGAGTATATCGTCTTAGGGAAAAACATCCCGATGTAAAGATACGTCTGGCTGCTATAGACCCTGTGATTAATGAACATGGATATATTCTTCCAGGACTAGGCGACGCCGGGAATAGATTGTTCTCTACATAATACACATTGAATCCACAAATAAGATTCAGGTGGTATTGGGGTGATTTGCGNCGGTAAGTAGTTCTGGTTTATTTTTTTAATTTGACTAAACAATCGGATAAATTTTAATATATTTAGATCGTTCTTAATAAATAAAGGAGTCTATATGATATTCATTTCCTACTACAACATAAAGCCCGAAAATCTGATAGCGGCCATGAAACGATTTACTAGTGGTGATCCGGAGGCGGAAATGCCAGAAGGGACTAAACTTATTGGTAGATATCACAATGCTGCAACCACTTCTGGAGTTGCTATTATTGAGTCTGATACTGTAGAAGCCGCTATGAGATGGACTATGAAATGGAACGATTTGATGGATATCACTTTGGATCCAGTCGTTGAAGATGAAGTTGTTGGGCAAATGTGTGTTGAAAAGTTGACTGCTTTAGGAGAAATGTAGACTAGCTTTTTAAGTTAATCACTCTAACAGTCAGCTTTAAGGGACTATTTTCAGTGAGAACTTCCTGGTGCTGATTGTTTGAGTGATTCTAAAGTTCATAATACGGCAATAGTGTGTCCCAATTTGTGGCTTCGTCATATGCGCTGGCTATTTGTAGTAAGGACAGATCATCATGCAGTTCCCCTGTAATCATTGCGCCTACCGGTATTCCTGCTTCGCCAAATCCTGCTGGTAAATTCATAGACGGATGTCCACTTATGTTAAATGGTGCTGTGTAACAAGCATTTATGCCCCTCGAATGTTCGCCTGGTCGCCTCGATCTCTCAGCAGTTGCAAATGGGGAAGTTGGCGTTACTATTCCCTTAATGTCGTTGAGGCGTAACATTTTCGAAAAGTTACTTCTAAAAGCACGACCGACTTCGTTTGCATTGAGAAAGTCACTTGCTGATAAAAAAGCACCTTGTAACAAATACACCCGAGTCATTTCCCCGTATTTATGCCAATCCGATTCCAAAGTCACTTGATGACTTTGGTAGGCCTCAGAGTTTAAGACTATGAAATTAGCAGCCCGAGCTTCTGCCATGCCAGTAAGCTCTACATCTATAATGGAGCACCCTATTCCCTTTAACACATTGACAAANTTATGGAATGCTTCTAGTACCTCAGGNTCGTTTGGGGCAGACTCTATAAACCTNCTTGGAATCCCTATTTTCCAACCAGAGATATCTGCGTCTAAATTCCTACTGTATTCCGGTACAGGCATAGGCCAACTCATGTCATCATTTCTTTCGTAACCAGCCATCGCCTCTAGCATAATCGCGGTATCTAAAGCTGTACGGGCAAGGGGAGAAATTTCAGAATGGCCATTATGGTCCATACCGTACCTGCTGACCAATCCATGTGTTGGTTTTATAGCAAACAAGTTATGGGCCCCTGCAGGTAATCTGGCACTTCCACCACCGTCAGTACCAATTGCGGCGCTTGCCATTCGTGCAGTGACAGAAGCACCTGAACCGCTGCTGGAACCTACAGACATGAAATCGGGGTTCCATGGGTTCCACGGAGGAGGATTCAGATCAGACTCAGAGGGGATGGACCAACCAAATTCATTTAAATTTGTCTTACCAATAATAATTGCGCCCGCAGAACGCAACCGTGCGACCACTGATGCATCTGTCTCTGGAATCCAATCCTCTAACAGACGAGAATTATTAGTTGTTTTTAGGTCTTTTGTAGGAATCGAGTCTTTGACAGAAATAACTGCACCTGAAAGAGAACCCAAAGGTTCGCCCTTCGCTTTAGTTGCATCTAAGATTCTTGCTGCGTTTAGGGCTGCCTTGCNATCAACTGTGATATAGGAGTTAAATTTCGGGTTNTACTCCTTAATAACATCTAGGTGGTTCTGTACCAGTTCGGTTGCTGTAAATTTACCGTCTTTAAATAGCTTTACCTGTTGGCTAAGACTTTGNAAATGAGTGGCTTCTGTCATACCNCATCCCCGTTTACTGTNTTAGAACAGCTATCAATGTTGATTTCTTCGTGTAATGGTTGGATCAAATTTTCCAACAATGTGGTGGATTCTTTAACTCCCATAACCAACGGAAGTAGTCTTTTTAGTTCGTCATTTGAGATTGGGCAAATTTGCTTCGCCTTGATGAAAATCTCTTCAGAACTAACGTAATCCATATCTACACCATATTTATTGAACAACTTCTAGTACAAAATATTCAAATGATTATAGCAATTCTGTATTTGATTTACGCTTTGAATGTTTTGCATGATCCCGATTTGATAACATGTACTAAATTGTTGGTAATTAAGAAAAGTTAATGTAATGACTAAAATTAACACNAAGGTTAATTCAGCAGATTCAAAATCTAACTTCGATTTCCAGGCCATCATTATTGGTGCCGGAATTGGTGGACTCTATCAATTGTACAAATTGAGAGAATCCGGTTTTAATGTCAGAATATTTGATTCGGGTGGGGATGTAGGGGGTACTTGGTATTGGAATAGGTACCCAGGGGCCAGATTTGATTCGGAAAGTTATTCTTACGGTTATTCTTTTTCGAAAGAACTGCTTGACGAATGGGATTGGAAGGAGCATTTTGCTTCTCAGCCAGAAATCCTGAGTTATTTGAGATATGTTGCCCAAAAATTTGATCTTGTTAAGGATATTCAATTTAATAGTNCAGTTAAANCGGCAACCTATANTGAAGATTTGCAAGGTTGGCAAATAGAGTTGGAAGATGGGCGTNCCTACANAGGTCAATATTTAATAACAGCGATCGGACTCTTATCTGAACCTGTGATGCCAAAAATTAAAGGGGTTGGCACATTTAATGGACNTGAATTTCACACAGCCAGGTGGCCACACGATGGTATCGNTTACAAGGATAAAAAAGTAGGTATTATTGGTACTGGTGCCAGCGGAGTGCAGACTATACAAGAGCTGGCGAAAGATGTAAAAAATTTAACCGTTTTCCAACGAAGGCCTAATTGGTGTGCCCCCCTTCACAATAGTCGAATTTCAGAAAATGAAATGCAGGAAATAAGAGCATCATATTCAGATATATTCCAGCGATGTAAAGATACTGTTGCAGGGTTTCTACACAGCGTAGATCCCAGAAGTGCTTTTGAAGTCACTTCTCAGGAGCGGTATCAATTCTGGGAGGACCTTTATGCAAGTCGNGGATTTGGAATTTGGCAAGGAAATTTTAAAGATGTCCTAACGGATCCGAAAGCCAATAAGGAAATGTCAGATTTCGTGGCAAACAAGATTAGAGATCGTGTTATAGACCCTTATACGGCGGAAAAGCTCATACCGAAGGATCATGGGTTTGGAACCAGAAGAGTTCCATTGGAAACGCATTATTATGAATGTTATAACCAACCAAATGTGAAATTAATTGATATAAGTGAGTCTCCAATAATAGAAATTACCCATCAAGGAATCTCCACAGCAACGCATAATTATGANGTAGACATAATNATTTACGCGACTGGATTTGATGCTATTGTNGGAAGCTACAACCAGATTGAATTTAANGGAGTTGAAGGAAAAACCCTGAGAGATCAATGGGAAGAAGAATTAAAAACATTTTTAGGACTNCAAGTNTCAAATTTCCCTAATATGTTCATGGTAATGGGACCTCATGCTTTGTTAGGTAATAATCCTAGAAGTATTGAATATAATGTGGAATGGATAANNGANCTTCTNAATTACATGGAAAAAAATAATAAAACCCGGGTTGAAGCTACAGAAGAATCGGTAGACAGTTGGGCGAAATACGTTGCAGAGATGGGTGAGGGATTACTGTCTAATGATGTTGACTCATGGATGACCGGAGTTAATTTGAATCTTNAAGGCAGAAGTCAACGTATAGTTGCTCGTTACAGTGGCACCGCACAATCATATAGAACCAGATGCGATGAAGTGGCATCGTCGGGTTATAAAGAACTTAAACTTAGATAGTTCAACTACAACTTTAGCTTTTACCGGGTGTTTGAGGCTTTTTCAAGCGAATTAAATANCACAGTCCTAGAAAGGTTTGTCTGATTCTGTTCCTAAAATATTGACCTTTTCCAAAGAGCGTACCTACAACAATCAGTAACCCATAATAAACAGGAGGTATAGTCAGAATATAAAGGAATCTGTATTCCCAAGGACCAGCTATAAATCCTCCTTCGAGATTTAAGATACCTTTTAATATGAANGGGCTTATTTGAGTGATNGACAGACCTGTGATAGCAAACACTATGAACACTGTGAGTAGGTGGACAAATTGTTTTGTGTNCAAANTTAGGCCCTTCGTTTTATTCTGATAGAAGTCTTACTTATAGAAACCTGGCGAGTTGGAATTTAAAGTTTGAAAATTTCAATTGCCTTAAAAGCAAGAACTTAAATCATATGGTAATTCATAACACAGTTCAAACATTGTTATCGTTACAGNAATTTTATCCTTTGATTTAGTTAGATACTGCGCGAGAAGAAAGATAATTTATCATCTCTTTCTCGCGCCGTATCTAACCTCAACTAAGAGTAATTGTCTATCTAATTTTGCAATGTCCGGTGCAGGACTAAAGTAGGAATTCTCATACTCTCCTGAGTAATTTCGGCAAGCCTGCGACCTCGAGAAGTTCCTGACATGCCTCGTACCCTTAGCCAACCTTCCTCAGCTGTCTCAAAATTTTCATAAGGCGTTGTGATAACCAGCAAGTTAGAACGACCGGTTGTGTTTTCAGTCAAAAGNGGTTTAGTTCTATCTTCGGGAATTTCACTAAAGTTAGAGGTAAGTAAATCAATAGCTTCATCCAAATGCCCCCTTTTCACCTTAATGAAATTTCTAACTAAACATGTAGGTGGTTTCGCACCTCTGTAAGTAGGGGGACTTATTTCTCTGGAGATTCTCATGGTGGTATTAATACATTTTTCAGAAAGACGGTTTACTAACTGTTGNCNAGCTTCACTCGCTCCCATGATTGCCTGGTTGTACTTATCTATTCCGCTTGCATCGTTAAAGACCCTACTCAATACAAATGTGATTCCACCTTCGGTTGGAGCAAAAGGAGTTCCNGTTACAACTCCTGGAGCGTCTAATTCTAGACTTTCAAATTCTTCTATGACTTCTTTAGCAGTACCAAGTCCAGGTTTAAATACCCTAATAAAGCTTGTGTAATATTTCGTCATTAGATTAACCTCGTTTTCCATAATAAATAAATTNAGTAATTTATAGAAACTGAATTCATCTCCTTTATATNAAATTNACTGTTTTAATCTATTCAANGCTTAAAATANCACTGTTTTCACTTCCTGACAAAGCTCTNACAATTTTTAATATTTGTAACAAAAATAAATTNTGTAAGAGATTNACTACGACTCTTAGAAATTTGTTATTCTAGGTCAGTAATATCACCNATATNTATTTAANGAAATAAGGAAATTAAAATGNCNACTTCGACCTATNCTGGNGTATATTCAATCCCTGTAACTCCCTTCAACGAAGATAAGAGTATTGATCTGGAATCTTTGAATAACTGTTTGGAATTTTTGGTGGAAAAAGGTTCTGACGGGATTGTANTGCCCGTAAACGTATCAGAAGCTTCTCGATTATCTGATAAAGAGAAAGATCTCGTATTACAAACAGCNGTAAATGTGATTGATGGAGAGGTTCCTTTAATTGCCGGCATAACAGGANTTTCTACTGANCATGTAATTGAAAGGGCTAAAAAAGCAGAGGATATTGGGATTGAATCTGTGATGTGTATGCCTCCGTTGGGTTTTTCATCTGAAGNTGATTTTTTTAATTTCTATGCNGCGNTATCCGAAAATACNTCCGNAGATATATGGGTTCAAAACAATAAACCTCCNGCTTGCCCATCGATACCCCCAACAGTGTTATCTAAAATATTGAACGAGCTTAACCGAGTTGACTACCTTAAAGAAGAAAGTGCTAATTCAGGTCATATGCATACATTTATTAAGGAGAATTGTGGAGAGAATTTAAAGGCAATAATGGGTGGTTCAGGTGGAAGATTCATAATAGATGAGTACCGAAGAGGCTCCAACGGAATTATGCCATCTGGACATATGGTGGAAGCGCACAGANTCCTTTGGGATCANCTTTTATTGTCAAAAGATGGCAACATTAGAAAAGATGCTATAGAGACGTGGAATAAAATGTTAGAGTCGCTGACATTTGAATTCTTATTTAGTGTTAGCGCTTATAAATATTTTTTTTGGAAGAGAGGTATTATCAGAACTAATATCACTCGCGATCCAATTAAGAAAATGGATAAATTTGACCAAATAGAGGCAGATAGAATTCTTGATAGACTAAATCATTGGTTCTTTTAACGGGTTGAGGATAAAATTCCAATCATTTCGGTCACACTAGAGTCATCTACTCCAATTCCATACGAGTCTGTNCTAATGATATTCCCTTCTTNGTATTTCCATTTGCCTTGGTCGTGATTACTGAATTGATTTGCTAGTCCTTCTTGAAATTCCTGTAAATAGGTTTGTTCATATGATGCNGCGCAGCTCAGAGTTGCCGCTTGAAAAACGCTCAATCCNTTGCCCATGTGTATGGCAACAGGAANACCGTATTTATCACATTCGCTTTTTATANCAATAAATCCTGTTATCCCTGTTCTACCTATATCTGGNTGCAATACATCTACCGCTTTATTTTNCAACCAAGGGATAATTTGANCTAAATTTCTGAAATGTTCGCCTAATGCAATTTTAGTTCCAGGTTCTCTNACCAATTTTTGGTGATCCTCCAAGTCCTCAGGCTGAAGTGGGCACTCTAAGAATTTGACATTTAATGTCCCTAAGGTCTCTTTTAATCTTCGGGCTTCTTCATAATCACAAGACCACAGCATATCCACCATAAAATCGGTGATGNGCTTCCCGACTGATTGCAATGCTTTTAATTCATCTAAACAATCATNCGTGCTTCCACTCAAAAATATTTTGACGCCGCTCAACCCATTGTCCATCATTTNCGTTAATTTATTTTGTCTTTTCTGCAAAGTTTCTTGTCGCAGTCCAGACAGATATACCGGAAATTTCTCTTGGGGTTGAAATTCTAAAGCTTCGAATACTCTAAATTTGTCTCTTTTACCGACNGCGTCCCAAAGTGCAATGTCTAGTGCTGCTATCATGTCCTGCCAATACCCTGAAAAATATCCCCTCCCGCTTTGAAGTTTATAAATAAACTCNGATACCTCCTGTATGGTTCCAAATTCTCTCAGAGAAATTACTTCAGATAAGACATCATTGATCAGGANGGCGACGACTTCAGGGGCTATGGGGGTATTTGGCTCTCCCCAACCGACTGAACCGTCATCAAGTTCACATCTAATAATGACACTATTCACATTATTAGAGTAAATAGTTTGCCATCCCTCTTTCAAAGTGAAGCGNTTTGTTTTTAGTTGGTTTTGATCTTTTTTATAATTCTCCCAATATGACGACTCATTCCCGAGTGAAACATTGAATGCTTTCAAGTTCGTTATCTTAAAAGAATTCATNGGTNATCCCTTTTTAATCATTATAAAAGTGCTTAATTTACTGAAGGATATTTATAGCTTAAATTTATTTATTTAAGCATCATCNAAAATTGAAATCCATTCACTAAGATTCCATTGGCCCATACGGTATCTTCCCAAAATTTCGTTACGAGATCCAATAAGTATCTTTGTTGACCTTGTAAGCCCAGACAATTCCGACAAAGTATCAGTATCTATTGGNAAGGCATAAACCCAATGGNTTGGNTTGTCAGACATGTTTTTTAACTGCTGGATTGAATATCCGGGGTTCATTCCAATGATATATATATTGGCTAGGTCTGATAGACCTTGATCTGATTTCGCTAGTTTCCGTAACTCGGAAATACATGTTCCTCAATTAGGGGATATGAATAACAGGAATTCTCCTTTNTCGTCATCTAGGAATTTTTCTGAACTGATNATNCCTGCTTCTGTTGTTAGAGAAATCTTTGGCATCAAATCTAAGTCTTCATTAGTGATTGGTGCAGTTTTATTGCAAGCANCCAAAAAAACTAAAAATAACAAAATGGATATGGGTATANATATCAAAGNTGTCTTGTTTAACATTTAATAATCATTTGTAACTTAATATTAATCACTTTTGCCAATGGTGATCCAGGATAGTTCAGTCTTTACAAGTTTATCTTATCAAGTTCATTTGCAAAAACAATTTCGCCATCATAAATATCTTTCAAGTCTCGCGATGCGCGATCCATAACTGTCGATTTAGACAAATTGGGACCTATATGAACAAGTGCTAATTTTTTCACATTTGCCTGAGCTGCCATCCTAGCGGCTCCAGANGTTCCACATTGCCCGCTTTGTTCACCAGTTTTATTCATAACGCTTTGTTCATCCCAACACATGCAAAGCATTAAATCAGCGTCTTTTGCAAGTTCAATTACACTGTCACAGGGCTCTGTATCACCCGTGAANACCACGCTTCCATTAGGTGTGTCGAACCTATAAGCGAGCGAGTCCAAATAAGGTTGAACATGCTTTGCGGGTGCAGTAGTGACGTGCCACTTATCGGCTGAAAACACTTTGCCAACTCCTATATCTTTTGCTTTAACTGAAGGCGGATTCCGAGGGAGATTACCACCTCGATTTACATGAATCTGCTGGCTTAGAGGATGGTTAACCCTGGCAATCCAGTCGTGAGCAAATAAACCTTCATTTTCGTCTAATATCCCGTGTGTTATTTTTACTGTTGGGCTTGGTCCAAACACTTGTAAAGTTTTCTCTTTTCCGGTGCTCTGATCCCAGCGACAGAGTAAAAAACAAGGGTAGTCAATATCGTGATCAAAATGATGATGCGTAAAAAAAAGGTAATNTACTTTTGTTGGCCATAAACCAGCTTTTACTAATTTATGGGTTGCCGCAGGTCCACAATCTATCATGACAAGGTCATTTCCGATTTGAAGTGCAAAAGCCGACCCAAACCTTTCAGGGGTTGGGGTTGGGGTTCCCGCACCTAAGACNTAAACTGATGTCATAATTTATCTCCGTATTTTTTATTGAATTCAGTTTGAATCATACTATTGANAGNTTTCCACACAAATTAATGGTTACCTGACGNCGCTAATGTATTTGACCTTTCTACAAGATTGATCAAAACCCTCATAAGTATTCAANAACTTTTCCATTTTGGGTCTCTTTTTGTTAAAAACGCATTTATTCCTTCTTTTGCATCTTCGGCTAATAAGTTATTAATCATTCGATCTGAGCTGTATTCATATGCTTCAGTAAGGTTCATGTCTAGTTGATCATAAAATGTTTTCTTTCCACTTTGCACGACAAATGGTGATTTAGATGCAATAAGTTTTGCTCTTTCCAACACTTCTTCATGCAAAGTGCCAGGGTCAAAAAAGTCATTGATTANGCCAAATCGTTTTGCTGTATCGGAATCAATAAGCTCCCCCATTAGTAACATTTCCATGGAATGTTTTATGCCAATTGATCTAGAAACNGATACCAAGGGAGTGTGGCAAAAAAGACCTATATTCACGCCAGGAGTAGCNAATTGAGCTTCAGAGCTCGCATAAGCAAGGTCGCAAGCTGCGGCTAATTGACAGCCAGCAGCAGTTGCAACCCCATGCACTTCGGCTATAACAGGTTTGTTTAAATTTGGTGGTAATGACATTACATTCTTGGAAGCGTTCATTAATTTACGGTAATAATCCTCATTATCATTTTCTTCTATTTCTTTTAAATTATGTCCAGCACTAAAACCTTTTCCTCCTCCTTTAAGAATTATCACCCTTGTTGAGGAATCCATGTCAGCAGCTTTCATGGAATGAAAAAGTTCATCAAGTACTGCATAAGATAGAGAATTAAAGGACTTTTCATCCTCAATAGTTATTACCGAAACTTTATCTTCCTTCAAGGTATTTATATGATTCTGTGAAGATGTCATACAATGCTCCAATTTTCATTAATAAGTTCACTTAACTTATGAGGGCTGTATACAAAATGACAGAGAAATTGTGCGGTCATTTACTTTGTTGTTTAGAGTATAGACCACTCCTTAACTGTCAGTAGATTGGAACATATTTCAGTTGACCCGTAAACACCGCGTAGGTATGTTTTCAATCTGTATAAAATAGATATAGATAACTTTTTTGATTTCTAGAATTTGGTATGGAGTAAAAAATGTTGATTGATCTCGNAATTCTTAGAGAGCGNATACACGGTGTGATTTTGAATAAATCGGCGCAGGGTCATGAGGTNGAAGGAGCGGTAGAAAAATTATATGATTTGCCAGACAGTTATGATGCCCTTGCTAAATTCGTAACTAGTCTTTCTGAACTACCTATGAGGAGCGATTGGCGATACGTTGAACCAGAGGGGATCAATGAAATATGGGCTCAATCTGATCCAAGCAGGCCTACCAAAGCATACAAATCAGTCGATCTTGACGACAGTTCAAGTAGAGTGGAACAGGCTTTCCTCGGATCAGTGGCTGGCTGTGTCTTGGGCAAACCAATAGAAGTCAGATTAACTGGACACGAAATCAAAGCTGCTTTGACGAAGATTGGTGATTGGCCATTGTCAGACTATATTTCACAAGACATTAAGACGGTTTTACCTACTGTTCATAGGTCTTTTGACGAAACTGTCAGAGAAAAAATAAAATTTGTTGCTCCAGATGATGATATTAACTATACGATAATGGGCATGTTGATTTTAGAGGAATTCGGCTCTAATTTTAACCATGAAAATATCAGGGAATTATGGATCAAACACCTTCCATTGGACATTACATTCGGGCCCGAAAGAAGTATGTTGGTTAAATCCGGACTCGAATCATTAGGTAGGATGAACTTAGATAGTTATGGTGAGACTGGAGGTGTGGCATCTGAAGAAGGCGGTTACAAACCTACACCTTTTCGTGGGGAGAATGCCCTAAACCAATTACTTAATCCAGGTGATGAACTCTGTGGTGCTGCCATCAGAGCGGATGCCTACGGGTATGCTTGTCCTGGTTACCCTCAAAAAGCAGCGGAATTTGCCTGGATGGATGCAAGTTTTACTCATAATCGGACCGGAATATACGCCACGATGTTTCTTGCCTCCGCAATTTCGATGGCACAAATCTCAAATGACACAATGGAAATTTTTAATACAGCGTTAAAATTTGTGCCGACTAAAAGTCGTTTTTACGAGAGAATAAACATTTGTTTGGAATTAGTGTCAGATGCACAATCTTGGGAAGAAGGGTACAAAAAGATAAACGATATTTATGGAATATATGGGCACTGTAGGATATACCAAGAAATAGGTATGTTAATAAACACAATGAAGTATGCTCAAGATGTTGGTCACGGTATTAGCATCCAGGTCAGTCAAGGTGCTGATACAGATAGTTTTGGGGCGACAGCTGGTTCACTGTTGGGTGCATATTTTGGACCTGGATATTTAGATGACAAATGGCTTGTTCCATTTAATGACGATATACACACCGGTATGGCATGCTTCTTTGAACGATCTTTGAGTAAATTGGCTGAAAGAATGGGAAAACTTCCAAAAAATATCTTTCCCACTTTGTCATGATTTATTCTTTATGGAACATTCAAGAGAATTGTGCTTTTACCTTCAGTTATTATAATGAACATAATCCCGAAACTAAAAACCCTCCCTCACATTTCTACTGGGACCGTATAGTGTGAGAGAGGGGGAAAGGCCTGTTAGGAGGAAAGAGTAGCAAGCAAATAGATATTGAGCCTTTCATTAAAGTAAATGATCAATTAGTCATTGGAACCTTTTTAGTCAATAATTGAAGTTGATTTTTCAAAAACGCTACAGCAAATATCATTGTGGAAAATATTGCGATTGATGGGCCAGACGGTAAGTCAAAATGATATGACGAGTACAGACCACCTATTGCGGACACGATACCGAAAACCATCCCAACAACGACCAGTTTCCAGAATCTGTTTGTCACGATGCTAGCGGCGGCAGCCGGGGTTATTAGCATGCCGACTACCAGTATGATGCCGACGGCTTGTAATGTGACAACAATGACCACAGATAATATAGACAACAATAAGTAGTCTATAAAATTGGCGTTAAGTCCAACTACTGTCGCTCCGTCGAAGTCAAATCCTGTGAATATCATGTGTTTGTATAACAAACACATCACAAACAAAACTGAAGCTGTTAGGGCTAAGGTCACATAAAGATCTGTTTTAGAGGTGCTCGTTACTTGCCCTAGAAGTAAATCTTCTACATTAATCTGCGTACCACCAAGGAGTGATATCAAAACAAGCCCTAATGCGAATAATCCAGTAAACAAAATACCAATTGATGTGTCATTGGAAATTTTGGTGGTGCGAACCAGATAACCAACTAAAAGTGCTACTGCGATTGCCATTGGTATGCCGCCAATGAAAGGGCTCACACCTATAATATATGAAGCCACGACCCCTGGCATTACAGCGTGTGCTAACGCATCACCCATAAATCCCATTTGTCTGTTTATGACGTGGGCACCCAAAAATGGGCATATTATTCCCACGCAAACACATATGATCAGTGCCCTTAGCATAAAGGAAAATTGAAAAGGTTCGATTAATAAATCATGTAACATGATGATGTCCATGCGCTTCAGGACCAGTAAACATATTTGCATGAGTTCCATATAACTCGGTTAATACATCTTCAGTAAAAACCTTTTGGGGTTCTCCATGGGCGCATATGTGCCCGTTAATACAAAGCACTTCATCGAACCTATCCGATAAGGTGTTAAGGTCATGCGTTGCAACCATGATAGTCTTGCCCTCATCGCGAAGTTCTCTTAAAACGTCCAAAACACCCTCTTGTGAGGCAAAGTCAACACCACTAAACGCTTCATCCAATATCAAAATTTCCGCTTTCTGTACTAGGGCCCTCGCAATAAAGGTTCGCTGCCGTTGACCCCCAGAGAGTGTTGAGACAAGCTGTTCCTTATCCTTCCACATTCCAACCCTTCTTAACGCCTGCTCTACGGAAGGATCATTATTAAACCAGAAGTTCCGCCAACTGAAGCCTCTGCTGATAAGGCCGAGTTTAGCCACATCAAGAACGGACAAGGGGAAACGCCAGTTGACCTGCTCCCTTTGCGGAACATAGCTTAAGGAGCCGTTCCTATATGTGGGGGCCCGATTGTTGATTAAGATTTCCCCATGTGCTATTGACTGTAAGCCTACTAGGGCGTTAAAAAGAGTAGTCTTGCCCCCGCCATTCGGTCCTACCACTCCAGTGAGAACTCCCGGTTTTACGGAAAAGGTCACGTCGTCCAGAACCAGTTCCTTACCGAATTGTACGCACGCAGCGTTAACCTTGATGCAGCACTTACATCTATTTTTATCGCAAGGGCAATTCATTGTTCTTATTCTTACATCTTATTCTTACATATAGTTAAATTTAATTGGTCAAACTCGAGACTATGATTCTCAAATTGTTCCTCATGAATTCTTCGTAGGTTTGACCTTCTTTAAGGGTTTCTACTTGTAATTCCTCAGATAGTGCTAGTCCGGTTTCCTCAGCGACCCTCTGGGCAGCAGCCTTGTTTGTTTCTGCCTCGACAAATAACACCTTCAAATTATGTTCTTCAACAGCTTCGATCGCCCTTTTTAGATCCTTTGGCGTAGGACCGGTTTCAGAACTTGTTCGTGGGATCACGGATTTGATGGATTCTAATCCGTATGTTTTAGTGAAATAAATCATTGAGTCATGTTCGGTCATGATTTTTCTATCAGCTTCCGGAATAGTGTTGATTTGTTCAATTATATCTTTGTCTAGCTGAATAAGCATTTCTTTATATTCATCAGCGTTTTTTGAGTATACCTCAGCAGACCCAGGGTCTATTTCTGAGAGAGTTGAAGCTATTAAGTCAACAACTTTTACTACTCTCATTGGATCAAACCAGTAATGTGGGTTTCCTTGGCTATGGTCATGGCCTTCGTGATCATCGTGGTCATCATGGCCTTCGTGATCGTCATGCTCGTCATGATCATCATCTTCATCATGCTCGTCATGGTCATCGTGCTTATCATCTTCATCATGCTCGTCATGATCATCGTCCTCATCATGCTCGTCATGGTCATCATGCTCATCATCTTCATCATGCTCGTCATGGTCATCATGCTCGTCATGCTCATCATCTTCATCATGGTCATCATGGTCATCATGCTT
>PBDQ01000019.1 GCA_002717465.1 Chloroflexota bacterium | reverse complement strand
TATATGCATGTTAGTTCTGGTGAGAACGGATCATTAGAAGCGTTAGCATCAGACGCTCTGAAGGCTGCGAATATGGGTTACACGGCCGTGAGATTCTCCCCATTCCCAGACGATTATTATCTACATAAGTCGTACAGTGAGTGGGCTAATGAAGCAGTGGCCCGAGTGGCTGCAGTACGAGAGTCTGTAGGACCTGATGTTGATATATGTGTGGAAATACATCGCCAAATGGCTCCATCGGAAAGTATTTCTTTGGGCAGAAGACTCGAAGAGTTTAACCCGTTTTTTTATGAAGATCCTATGTTGCCGGACAGCCCATCGGTAATGGGTGAATTGGCTTCTCGATGCAATATACCAATAGCTACAGGTGAGAGATTNACAACAATATTTGAATATCAACAACTATTGGAAGCCAANGCCGCGTCTTATGTGAGACCGGACCTTTGTTTGTGNGGAGGGTTATCAGGATGTAAGAAAGTTGCAGCCATGGCAGAGGCCAGCCATGTGAAGGTTATTCCTCATAATCCTCTTTCCCCTGTCAGTACGGCTGCCTGTGTGCAGTTAGACGCAGCAATNCCGAATTTTGCTCTCCAGGAGTTTACAGGAGAAGATCAACCTCCTAAAAGCGANATTTTCATTAACCCACTGAAGTTAGTCAACGGATATCTTGAAGTGCCAGAAGGACCTGGGTTGGGAGTCGAAATTAATGACGATGCGCTCAGTTATCCAGAGAACGTAAAAGTCCTCGATACCCCTATAGGATTTGATGGATCTGTCCAGGATAGGTAATCAAACAACAGAATAATATTGATGTGCTTAGGTGAGACTAGTGACCAAGTAACTGGGGACGTATGATTATTTAAAGGGTAATTGTAATGATAATAGATAAGAGAATAGATAATTTTTTAAGTCAAACCCTAGTGGCTGTTTTATCCACAGTTGATGATGATGGNTTACCTTGTGTTGCTCCGATATGGTTTACTTGGGAAAATAAATCGGCTGTCATGTTTACTGGTTCTAAAACTAGGAAGTGGATAAATTTATCTAAAATTCCTTATGCATCGCTTTGCGTTGACTGGCGTATTCCTCCGTATAAGTCGGTAATTATTTCAGGCCACATAGAAAAGATTAATCGACCCATCTATGATTTAGTTTATGGTATGGCGGTGAGATACTATGGGGAAAAAGATGGTAGAGATTTCGCAGAAGGATATAAATATAATAACTCTGACGTGGTTGTTTTTCAGTTAAAGCCAGATAAAATCGCCAGTTATTTGGATTAGAATTTCNAAGGTATTGGTGTTTTCTGGGTAGGATTTCAATAATTGATTGTTTTTCTCTAACTAAAACTAAATATTAATAACTTAAAATTGCAAAGAGCAAGCTTAGTATAATTAGAATCAAAATTGGAAAGTCGAGGGGTNCACGGGTTTAATTGTTCCCTGGAATTCTAACTTCTATGTTGCCTGCTCTTTCTTCCTGTAGCAAGAAACTTATCCTTGCGTCTAGATGACCCCATCCTCTATTTACTGCTGATGTTAACTCATTGTAAGCATGAGTTGCTGCTTCCATTGGGACCCCAAAATCTCGAGCNAGTTCAAGTGCTAGAGCCATGTCNTTTTTNGCTCCTTTGAGAGTGAAATTAGGTGGNNCAAANTTTCCTTGAAAAACTGTTTCTGGAAGANNGNCATTTAGTAANCNACCTCTTCCGACGCCGCCATTCCGAATACATTCCACTAATGTCTCAGCGCTAANGCCTGCTTTTACTCCTAGGGTGAGGCATTCTGACAATATCATTTCCATTCCATATCCCACAGTATTGTGCATAAGTTTACATATGCTTCCTGACCCTATTGGTCCTGCGTAGATGATCTTATCGCCAAATGCACCGAAAATCGGTTCTAAATCTATGAAAGTGTCTTTATCTCCACCCACCATAATGGCTAACAATCCTTTTTCTGCTCCCGGTACTCCCCCACTAACGGGAGCGTCTAGTACGCGGGCNTTTTTTGCTGAAAATATTTTATGCAGTTTTCGGATAAGTTGGGGGGAACTNGTACTCAAATCTACCCACACAGTGCTCTTACTNGCTCCTTCCAATAACCCATCTTCTCCAATTGCAACTGCCTCCACTTCAGTTGGTCCAGGAAGACAGGTAAACACAATGTCACATTTTTCAGATAGTTCTTTGGGTGATTCAGCCCAGGAAGCTCCCATCTCCAGAGCAGTAAAAGCGGATTCTCTGTTTATATCGTGGACAGTAACGTTGTATGAATTCCGGATTATGTTGAGGCACATTCTCGATCCCATGTTACCTAGNCCNATAAATCCTATGTTTATATTTTTCATAAAATNCACCTATCTATGAGAGNTTTTCAGAAGTTGACGGTTATTGTCTTATAAGTATATAAGTATGTATCTCAGTCAGGTTTGAATTTTTATAAATCAACTATATCGATGGATCAGATTTCTAATAGTCTTTTTAATTGCTGGAATAATTTGTAGTTGTTAATTTAGGAGAAAAAATGCAAGAGAGAGTAAAAATTGGAAATGTTGAAATCATTGCATTGTTAGATATGGTGCCACCACCTAGGNNACCAAAAGACTTTTTCCCTGACGTCGANCNGNACCTTTGGAAGAGCTANGAGAATGAAGTGTTGGATTCTGGATNGATTCAATTATATTACGGATGTTTTTTAGTGAGATCTTCAGATCAGATTATTATGGTGGACACTGGAATTGGACCTGGTCCACATGTGACTAGAGGTGGTTTAGAGGGTAAACTACTTAGTGAGTTGAGTAGAGTCGGAATTGATCCAACACAAGTGGATAGCGTGATACATAGTCATCTGCATTTTGATCATGTTGGTTGGAACATTGATTGGTCAGGCGAAACTCCCAGACCTTATTTCCCTAACGCCAGATATTTAGTACCTTCTGTCGATTGGAATCATTTCACCACACCTGAAAATTTGAAAGTATCTCCGTGGATTGAAGAAAATGTTACTCCATTGAAGAGTTTATCACTGATGGATTTGTTTGAAGACGGGTTTAATGTAACTGATGAGATTACGGCCTTCATGACCCCTGGTCATACGCCAGGGCATATGGTTTTTTTAATAAATTCCGCTGGAGAAAAAGGTGCTATTTTGGGAGATGCGATTCATAGTAAAGTGCAAATACAAGAACCATCTTGGTGTGTAGGGGTAGATACAGACAAAGAAGCGAGCGAGCGAAACAGACGCAAACTAATCCAGAAATCTCACGATGAAAAATTCGTTTTAGCTGCTGGCCATTTTCATCCAAAAGAACATTTTGGTCGCATCGTATCTGATGGCTCAGGTTACAAGTGGAAAGGGCTGTAAGAAGTGACAGCCATACATTCCGAGATGAAAAAATTATACTCGGATAAATTCTCATGGTGAATTAAGTGTCAACTGCCAATGTTAACGGAATATCTGTTAATTATCAGATTCACGGATCAGGACCAGTTTTGATTTTTATTCATGGCTTCGGAGGTAATTTGTTGTCGTGGTGGCAGCAAATTCCGGAATTTTCAAAGTATTTTACTTGCTTAACTTATGACCAAAGATCATTTGGGTCAACGTCTGATGATATTGATAATCCGAGAGGTAAAAGTGAATTTGCTAATGATTTGGAAGCGTTATTGGAATATTTGAAAATAGATTCATGTTCTATTGTTGCGCATTCTATGGGTGCGAGGGCTGCCGTAGGGTTTTCATTGAGAAATGCTGGAAGAGTAAAAGGATTGGTGATTTCAAGTGCCAACGGAGGATGTGATAATCAGGAATCTCGGGCTGTTCGTAAGTTTCATAAGAATAATCCTCCTGACTTGCCGAAGGGAATGATGAGGTCACTGTCTGTAGATTTTCATGAGACAGAACCTCAAAAAAGTTTCCTACACAGGCAAATTATGCGGTTAAACCCAAAACATCCATCAGACTTTTTGAAGGTGCCTGCTCATTTGATTGGTTGTTCAACCCACGAAAAACTCGACGCATTGGGTATTCCCATTATTTTTATAGTTGGAATGAAGGATACTTTGGTGGCTCCACGTACTATTGAAATAGCTGCTTCTCTTGTTAGGGGGGCAGAGCTATTCACAATGCACAATGTTGGGCATTCTACATACTATGAAGACCCCGAAACTTTTAATTCAATAGTCTTGGATTTTTTAAATAAAAAAGTTTACTATTGAATTTCAATCATCCCTTTAAAATATCGGTGTTTTACGATATCGAGGGTTTAGAGAAATCCCTCTTGATTTCACTTCCTCTATAATCTCACCAACAATATCAAGTTCGTTATCTTCTAAGTTTGGGAAGTAATATCTGTTCACCCATACCCCTCCCAGAGCGGCAACTATTTCAAGATTGTCGTCGATGACTAGATCTGGTTTTGAGTTTTTAGGTATTTCTTCAGTCGCTGATTGGAAATTAGCCAGAGGTTTTTCTAGGCATTCTGTTACGAAATGGCTAAGTTTGTGGCGATCTAAGTCTTTCCACCTGATGCCATTGCCAGACCAAATGAATATATGGTCTCCCGACTGTATAAGGTTGTTGAAAAGCTTTCTCGCTCCAGGTCTAAGGGATCCGTCAACTCCTATTATCGTATAGTCAGTGTCAAAATATATGTTCAATGTTCGTTTATGTTTGCGGGGTGCCACCCGGACTGATTATTTCTCTAGCTATTACCATTTTTTGTACTTCGGTGGGACCTTCTCCGATTCTTCTTATTCTTGCCTCACGATACCAACGCTCCAGCGGAAGCCATTCTGTAACTCCCATTCCACCATGAATTTGTATAGAACGGTCCACAACTTTCCCCAAAGTTTCTGCGGAATGAATTTTGGCAACAGAAGCTGCTTGCCTAAAGTCTTCATTGTTATCAAATTGCCAAGCTGCTTCCCAGATTAACCACCTACAGGCACGTATGTCAATTTCATTGTCAACTAGCATCCATTGGATTGCTTGTCTAGTTGCAAGAGGTGCGCCAAAAGTCTCTCGCGTTTTTGAATATTCAACTGCCATGTTATGAGCGGCTACAGCTACTCCAAGGTTGGAAGCAGAATACGGGATCCGTGCGCGAGCAAGCAGTTTATTTGCTAAAAGATCCCAAGCTCTATCAACTTCACCAAGTATGTTTTTATTTGGTACTCGAAGGTCGTCGAAAAACAATTGGCCTGGATAGTATGCTCTCATTACAGGAACTGGTTCAACCGTTAACCCATCCCATTCGTTTTCCACAATGAAAGCAGTTAATCCTCGTCTACTATCTGGATCTGTACGGGCAAAAACTATTCCCCAGTCCCCCCACGGGGACCCACTGATATATATTTTGCTCCCGTTGATAACCCAATCATTCCCATCTCTTCTTGCGTGAGTCTGAATCGCTCGAGCGGGGTCGGAGCCTCCACTCGGTTCTGTAATAGCAAACCAACCTTTCTTTTTGTGCTCAACCGTGGGTATCCCGTAGGTTTCAATTTGGTAATCACTACCTGCCCATATTATTTCTGGAGGTGCGTCTCCCATTGTCCCATAAGCAGGGCAATAAAGCCCCGCAGCGTGTTGGACCATTTCTTCCGTTAAAACCGCATTTGCAAATTCTGATAATCCGGAGCCACCGTATTTTTCTGGTACAGTCATGCACCATAATCCCATTTCTTTAGTTTTTTGAGATAAACGATTGAAGTCATCATCTGGAATTGTTATTGAATCGTGAGGGATAATTTGTTCTAAGGGAAGTATTTCATTTTTGTTGAATTCTCGAACAAGATTTCTTGCTAGTCTTAACTCTTCTGGTAGTTCATAACGCTCGTTCATTCTGATGAGATTTCCTTGATTATTTTCCTTTAAATTGTGCGGTTCTTTTTTCAGCAAACGCTTTTGGCCCTTCAATAGCATCCTCTGTGGTTTTCAAAAGTGATTGCATCATATATTCCATTCGGAGGCCCTGCTCTAAAGGCATATATTGACTTTTAACTGCCAATTCCTTTATTGCTCTGACTGCTAGTGGTCCATTTTGGCATATTATTGAAGCTCTTTTTTCTGCTTCTTCCATCAATTTATTAGTTGGAACTATTTCGTTAATGAGACCATATTTCAAGGCTTCTTCAGCTGACATAGTTTCTCCACTCATTAATAGCCACATAGCAATCGGGTACGGGAGCTGTCTCAAGGTTCTTTGAGTGCCTCCATTAGCAGGTAATATCCCGCGCTTGACTTCCGAGAGCCCAAATTGAGCATGTGCCACTGATATTCTTATATCGGTTGCTAGTAGTAGTGTCATTCCGCCTGCCAGACAGTAACCATTAACTGCTGCAATTACGGGTTTCCATACTTCAAGGCCTCGGTTGAGAATTTGTTCGCTTTGAGTTTGCCATAATTCCCATCTGTCAGGTTCTCTGGGAATGGTTTTTTTTAAGTCAGCTCCTGCAGAAAATGACTTGTCCCCAGAACCAGTTACAATAGCGCACCAGATATCAGGATTATCTCTAACTTCTATCCATGACTGAGATAGTTCTTGATAGGTTTCGGGATCCATGGCATTCATAACTTCAGGCCTGTTGATTGTTATGTATGCGATATGGTTTTTGACCTCAAATATAAGAGCCATTAAATTTCTCCGTTATTTTATTATCTGTGAGGAATAATCATTTATTGGTAAATTCGGTCTAATGGTTTCAAAGGGGTGGTGCCCTGATGAATGACTTTTTGCACAAATGACCTGTCTAGGCCTAATAGGTTATTGAGAATATGTTCCGTATGCTCGCTGTAGAGAGGTGCTCTATTGCCAAGATTAGTATCTAGGTTTGAAAATTTAAAAGGCAATCCGGGACTCATGGAAGGCCCGGCATCAGGATGGGTTACTTCGTCTAGATAATTTCTTTCATTAAATTGTGGATCGCTGATTAGATCTGAAGCTTTAGAAACGATACCAGCTTTCACACCTGCGCTTTGCAGGAGCATCATAGCCTCTTTATTAGTTATACTACTCGTCCATTCTGCTATTTTATGGTCTATTGAAATCCTAACATTCCGTCTATTGTCAATATCGTTTAATTTTGGGTTTTGAATAAAGTCTTTTGCTCCTATTGTGGAACACAGTGCTATCCATTCGCGATTGTTTTCAATTGTGATGGCGAGCCAGCTGTCAATACCTTTNCATTTNTAAATACCATGTGGATAGTATNTATGATGNTCNTTTCCTGTCCTTNCTGGTTCTGTCCCCGTTAGTTGAAATTCAAGGAAATATTCTCCTATAACGGACATTGTGGCTTCACGAAGCACTATCTCTAAGTGTTCTCCAAATCCATTGGTTTGTCTNTTGAGAATCGAACTCATTATGCCTGTGGCAACATGAAATGCAGANTTATGGTCAGCATAGAAATTACCTGGTTTATGTGGTCGGTCTCCTTTGTATCCTGTTATGGAAGATAACCCCCCTAAGGCATCGGTTCCTGGCCCAAAAGAAATATAATCGCTCCAAGGACCTTCCAAGCCTAGAGCAGGCATNGATACCATGATTAAGTCAGGGCGAATTGTCCTGAGTATATCGTACGTTAGTCCAAGGTTACTCATAACTCTTGGACTGTAATTTTGAATGACTATGTCACTGATAGATACGATCTCTTTGAAAATTTCTTTTCCATCAGAGTGCGTTAGATCGATTGCTATGCTTTTCTTGGATCTGTTTACTTCATTGAATGATGTGACGACGTCATAAGGTCGATCTGATCCAGTGTCACCATGCATTGCGATATTGCCTATTGCTCTTCCCCAGGGTAATTCCACTTTAACGACCTCTGCACCTAAATGNGCTAGTACTCGTGTTGCTACAGGACCAGCTATTACATTTGTAAGGTCGGCGATTCTGATACCCGACAAAGGTGTGTTGAGCATTTACATGATTCCTTTTTGGTCTAAAAAATGAAGATCATGATTAGTTAATCCTAAACGTTCTTTGTAAACCTCATCATTGTGTTGTCCGAGGAGTGGAGCTGCATCTGTTTGCCAGTTCGCCGACTTTAACCTGAATGGAGAGGTTGGATATTTCATAGTCCCAGCAACAGGGTGAGTTAAATCTACAAAAAAATTTCTATGGGAATTTTGTGGATCTGACATAGTCTCTTCGATATTTTGCACCATCGTGAAAGGAACTCTTATCTCTTGTGCCAANGTTTGAATTTCTTTTCTCGTGTGAGTCTTTAACCATCGAGATATTAGTTCATCGATTTCGTCAGCATGTTCTCTCATTTTTCCTAATACTTCATCCTCGGCGAGCCTTTCATTCTGAGTAAGGAATGCGATACCTTCTGGGTTGCTAGGGGAATAATGAACGTGGACCCATCCGTCTTTACATGGTAATAAGGTAGAAGGATAGGGACTTTCAGGCTCTCTACTAATTAATCGTGTTCCTGCGCGAATTGGTTCTGTTTTTGTGTTGTTATAAGAATGAAAGTACCCTACTCCATCAAATGTACTTGTGAGNGCTTCAGTCGATGATACGTCTATGTGTTGGCCTATTCCAGTTAGGTTTCTACCTATTAGGGATGCAAGGATGGCCATGGCACCGGATAGGCCACATTGGTATTCTGCCTGTCTGCCACCTGATTTCAGTGGTTCTTTATCTTCATCTCCTGTTAAGTACATATACCCGCTCATTGCAAATGAAACTAGATCAGATCCGTGAAATTTGCTATATGGGCCGGTCTGACCAAAATACGTTAATGAAGCAGTTATTAAACTTGGACGGTCGTTTGATATTTGGTCGTATCTGAGTCCTAATCTGTGCCTAATGTCAGGCTGGAAATTATCAACAACGATGTCAGAGCGTGAAATTAAGTCCGCTAAAATGTGTTTGGTTGAGCTATCAAACACATTTAGTGTGACACTTTTTTTACCGGCGTTTAGGTAAAGAAACGGAGCGCTTGTTTCGATATTTTCTTGATTGTTCAGGTGCGGTCCTATCGATCTTGTGATATCTCCAAATATCGGTTTTTCTACTTTTATAACTTCGGCTCCGAGATCTCTGAGTATTTTTGTGCAATAGCCTCCAGAATAACCATCCGTTAAGTCTAAAACTTTGAATCCATCCAAAGCCGGTTGTGAATTGGTCACAATTAAACTGGGTCCTTTTTCATGAGTTTTACCAAAATAACGATATTTTATAATTCTGCTTCTATTGTAAACAGCTTAGGAAAAACCATTGTGATTAGCTTGTTCTATTCGGGTTAAGATTTGATTGCCTCAATTGTTTTTTTGAGATTGTTTCATGAATTAAGGTGTTCAATAATGTCTTCGTAATTCGGCTGTACGCCAGGGTTNGGNGCATGCCAAACATAGGTTATTGTTTTNTTTGAATCCACTATNTAAATGGATCTGTTNGCACAGATGTATCCTTCCAATCCGCCAAGATTTTGAAACTCGCTTCCAAATTTTTGTATACAAGTTTTNTCAAAATCACTCATTAGAGGAAAGGTGATTTGATTANTGGATCCCCATNCATGAAGAACATATGGNGAGTCGGTGGTTATACCTATAACATTACTTTGTAGTTGTTCCAAATCTGCAAGGTGTGATTCTAATTTACAGATCTCTTCTGTACATACGTCAGTGTATGCTCCTGGAAGAAAAGCAATAATAGTTTTTCCTTTGATCATGTCTTCAAGATTTTTTCTTTCCTTATTTGAGTTGTATAGATAAATTGAAGGTAGTTTGTCGCCTACTTTTAAAGTCATATTGTTCCTTTGNATTTTTGTCGCNAATTATTTTACTTTTGAATATTTGTCGGCGTGCTTTTGTACAGNCTCGGCCATATTAATACAGCCCCAATCAATAAAACAGTCCCGAAAATNCCATCGAGAGCTAATGCGGTCTGTACAGACATTGTTTCTGCCATAATTCCAGCGATTGGTAGTCCGATNGGTAATGCATAAACTGCTAATTGNCTTAGCCCTATTATCCGCCCTANCATTTCATTAGGAGTTAGAGTTAATAACATTGAAGCCATAGTCACAACACATAAGGATTGCCCTAGGCCAGTGAAGAAAAGTATTGGCCATGCAAATGTTATTTTNCCAACCTGAGAGAGCGCGATTATGCCTATATGCCAGACTGCGGTACCAATGATTAATATTTTGCCAAGATAGGACTCATTCCTGAAGCCTCCTATAAATATTGAACCCATTACTGCCCCTAATGAATAGATTCCAAGCATAAACCCTAAATTAGAGGCATTAGTTTGGAATGTGGATTTTGCGAGCACGGACATCAATCCGAAATATGTAGGGAATGCAGTTAAATTAACAATAACGGCCAAAACGAGTAGTCCAAGAATAATAGGGGTTTTGATTGCGTAAACGGTGCTTTGTTTCAAATCCGCTAGAATCGGATTTCCCGTTGATACATTTGCTATGGCATGTTTGTCGATTTTTGATAGAGTTATGAGGGAGGATAGATAGAATAGAATAATTACTATGTAACTGATTTCTATGTCAAAGGCAGAAAGTATTATTCCTCCTATTGCTGGNCCTATCATNTGNGTAACATCATTNCCNGCNCTAAATAACGCAACTGAATTATTGATATTGTCCCGTCCTGCNACATTAGGGATTATTGCTTGTTTGATAACAAAATCTGAAGTTTTAGATAGCCCAAATAAAAAAGTCATTATCAGGATGATCCATGGATTTATCTGATTGAAAAATATAAANATCAGGATTACGGATCCATTGATCAAATAAGACGCTCTAATAATTAANAGTAGGTTTCTCCGGTTTGTTCTGTCTGCCAACCCACCAATAAAGGGAGCAAACAGAGTGCCTGTAAATCTCAAGGCTCCATAAATGCCAACGACGATAGGGGAATTCGATTCCTGTAGGATAAACCAAGATAGAACCACAAGCTCCATGTACTCCGCCCAATTTAGGAGTGAGTCTGAAATCCATAGAAACCTGTAATTTGCTGTTTTGAAGCTTAGAAAGGTGTTAGTAATCAATAATCGCGGTCATTTATTTNCTTNGTNACTGAAAANTNNGGAATCAGTTCATTCTAGTGCCCCCATTTACATTTAGGGATTGCCCAGTGATATTAATTGCATCTTGTGATGCAAAAAAAGCAACAGCATTTCCTATATCTTCAGCTGTNTGCTCGCGTTTCAAAGGGCATACNGCTTCTATCTGCTCAAGAAAGATTTGTCTTCCTGTCATGTGAGATTTACTTGGGTCGTTTCGACGACTTCTTTCCGCTATCCTTTCCCACATGGGAGTCCATATTGTCCCTGGGCATATCACATTAACGTTTATGTTAAATGGGGCGTATTGCATTGCTTGAGATTGAGTAAGATGCAGNACGGCGGCTTTTGATGCTCCATAAGCACTTTGGCCTGGTCCTCCAACTCTACTAGCATGAGAGGATATATTAACTATCTTGCCAGAGTTACGGCTTTTCATTTTCTCAGCCACCACAGAAGAAACTATGAATGTACCCTTTACGTTTACAGCGTAAGTTATGTCCCAGTCTTCCACTGAAGATTCTTGAGAATTTTCAAATCCGGANTCAGCGATTACTCCCGCGCTATTTACTAATATATCNATTGCGCCAATTTCTTGTTCAATTGAGTTTATACAAGACTCAATATTATTATCAGTAACATCCCCTTGGAATGCGGCTACTTTTAACCCGTTTTTTGATAATGATTCTGACGCTTTCAAAACGTTTTCATGGTTAATATCTATAAGGGCAAGGGTTGCTCCTCGTTTTCCAAGAACCTCAGCTATACCCAGACCGAGCCCACTAGCTCCGCCNGTTATGACTGCAATTTTTTCTGAAAATTGCATTTATTTAAACCTCCACAAATTGATTGAATTTATTACTCACCGTGGGATCCACTAATCCAACCNCCGTATACTGGGTATTGGCTGCATATGAATTCGANATAAGATGGGATTCCCTTTTTATTCGCATCTAGAGCTCTGTTTAGTGCAGNTACTATTTNTGAAGGATCAGAAACCCTTTCTGTATGAATTCCGATTTCTCCTATCATTTTAGACATGTCAATTTCGTTGTATCCCAATACGGTATGCGTATATGGATCATGGCCTTCTCCCCAGAAACCTGGACCATATCCTGAAAATCCCCCGTTGCTGATATGAACGACTGTGATGCCAATTTTTTCTCTCACTGGAACTTCTAAGTTACCTAGCATGTAGCCAATACCAGCTTCCCCGCTTACTGCTATGCAGTCTCTTTCTGGGTAAGCAAGCTTTGCNGCCATTGCCGCGGGGAGACTGAANCCAAGTGTTGAAACGTTACCCCATCCCAAAAACCCTCTAGGTANGTGGGTTTCGTATATGGTGCTTAATTGGTCTCTAGTGTTACCTGAATCATGAGTTACAAACGAATTGTTAGGGTCCAATACTTTCATCATATCAGCATAAACTCTATAAGGATTTATTGGCGTTTCTGATGATTCCATTGCCNGCCTATATTTTGAGGTGTCTTTCTTGCGCTCAGTATCGATTTGATTTCGAATAGAATTACTATCTTTTTGTGNGCNGNTGGGGTTNACATCAATNAATGCGCGCAATGTGAATTTTGCATCTCCCAGAACGCAGTGCGCAGTTGGGAATATTCTGTTTACGTGTAATTCATTCAGGTTACATTGAATGATTTTCTTTTTCGTTGCGTTAGGAATACTGTGAGAGAATCTGCCTGGTGACAGACTTGTACCTATGGCTAATATGAGATCACTTTCCTCGATGAACTTTGCGGTGTGATCTCCNCTCACCCCGACAGAAAGAGGATGGTTTTCNGGGAATACTCCTTTGGCCTTTAATGTCGTGGCCACTGGTATATTGGTGGATTCTGCGAAAGTTAGAAGTTCCTTAGATGCATCCGCATAAATCACACCTTCACCAGCATATATCAATGGTTTTTTAGATTCATTGATCATATCTAAAGCTTTTTGTACATCCAACGGGTCAGGCCCGAATTTATAGCTTTTTACTGGCTCATAAGGATCCAAATTTTCATCATATTCTGCTGATGGATTTGGAACTGCTATTACCACAGGGCCTTTGATCCCATTCCTTAACATTGTAAATGCGCGNCTCATGAATTCTGGTACTCTANTGGGGTGATCAATGTATCCNTACCATTTGGAAACAGATTTAAGGCTAGTNGTCACGTCGAACTGGCTGTTTTCAGATCCTCCAATAGGAACGCCATCGGTTATGCATAGTACTGGAGAGCCGTCTTCAAAAGCTTGAGCGAGACCTGCATAGGCGACTTGTAGACCCGCTGCGTTTACTCCTCCCTGCACTGTNCACACCCCAATTTTGTTGCCCGCTGTCATTCTGGAATAAGCATCTGCCAGAGCCACGGCATACCTGTCATCCCTCATCATAATCATNGGTATTTTTTCTTGCCCTAAAGCATTGTTGACTCTGCACACTGGAAAAGTTGAGACCCATTCAATTCCTTCTGTTTTCAATATTCTTGCGATTCCCGTAGCTACCTCTACCATAATGTCACTCCCATATTTGATTAGGTTTTCTTATCTCTATAGATTTGCTGACCCTTGAGTTTGATTACGTATTTGTTTGATAATCACATTCTAAATCAAGCAGAATTTTAAACTGATCTGCAATGTGATTACTTTAAATACAAACTGCTATGAAAATCAATATCTTCATTTAATGGGTTAAGGAAGGTGATATATGGTAGACAATGTGTTTTTCAAAAATTTGAGTCCGGTTTCTTTTTTGGATCGGAGTGCTTACGTTTACCCTGATAAACCGGCAATTATTTATGGAGATAGGACCATTACCTATGCCCAGTTCTATCAGCGAGTTAATAAATTGGCTGGCGCTCTCAAAAATTGTGGTGTTAAGAAAGGAGACAGAGTTGCATTTTTGGTGCCTAATATTCCGGCTATGCTGGAAGGGCATTACGGTCCACTAAAGATAGGCGCCGTCTTAGTGGCAATCAATATTAGGTTATCTGCGCGTGAGATTACCTACATACTTAATCATTCAGGATCAAAGGTACTCGTATACGATTCAGAATATTCAGAAATCGTGAAAAATATATCTGTAGANGTTCCAGGTATTACACAGTATGTTCAAGTTACAGACGAAGTACCTTTAGATGAAAGCTTAAAACACATTGAGTACGAAAAATTTCTTAATTCTGCTAGTGATGAGGAACATAGGGAGCCTTTGGATTCTGAGTCTGATCCTATTACTATCAATTACACATCTGGAACAACAGGGCTACCGAAAGGAGTTCAATATCATTCGAGAGGGGCTTACTTAGCAGCTCTTGGTGAAATATTGGAAATTGGGATGAATTTCAGATCTAGTTATCTATGGACGTTACCGATGTTTCATTGCAATGGTTGGTGTTTTACATGGGGAGTAACCGCTGTTGGGGCCACCCATGTTTGTTTAAGAAGAGTGGATCCATCTAAAATTTACGATCTGATTGAAACANAAAACATAAGTCATATGTGTTGTGCTCCAACCATTTTGACTTCTATGTACTCAGATCCTTCATCATCAGGTCAAGACCTTTCAAAGGTCACGATTATGACTGCAGGTGCACCACCTGCACCTCAAGTAATAAGAAGTATGGAAGAGATGGGTGCACATATTCTTCACACATATGGGCTTACAGAGACATATGGTCCTCACACTATATGCGCTATTCAGCCTGAATGGGACGGGATGACACGTGAAGAAGTAGCCCAAATGAAATCTAAACAAGGGGTGCCTTACATAATTGCGGATACAGGTCTCAGAGTCGTGGATGAAAACATGATGGATGTCGAAAGGAATGGCCAGCAGATGGGGGAAGTTGTCATGAGAGGTAACAATGTCATGTCAGGATATTTTGAGGATGCCGAAGCAAGTGAAACAGCTTTTGAGGGTGGCTGGTTTCATTCCGGTGATATAGCTGTTTGGCACGCTGATGGTTATATAGAACTTCAAGATAGGGCAAAAGATGTGATTATTTCGGGAGGAGAGAATATTTCAAGCCAGGAGGTGGAAAAAGTCATAATGGAACATGAAGGAGTTCTTGAAGTAAGTGTGGTAGGGGTTCCGGATGAGCGTTGGGGAGAAGTGCCTAAAGCTTTCATAATGCGTCGAACTGGCTCGTCCGTCGAAGAATCAGAAATCATTGAATTCACTCGTGAGCGCATTGCACATTTNAAAGCTCCTAAATATATAGAGTTTGGAGAACTTCCTAAAACGGCCACGGGGAAAATTCAAAAATACATTCTGAGAGAAAAAGAATGGGCAGGACAGGAAAAGCGGATTCAAGGATCTACCATCTAATAAACATTGCATAGTATGCAGTGATTTATTCTTTTATATAGTTTTATGGTCTAGTTTTTNGCTTCATTTGCCGCAGATATTGCTGCAGCAAAGGGTGCAATGAGATTCGTCAATTCCATAGGTACGACTATTTTTGTAGACTCTCCTTGACCCATTTCTTTAAGAGTTTCAAAATATTGTAAATTTATTGTGTTAGTGTCCACATCTTTAGCAATTGAGTGNATTTTTTCTAGAGCTAGGCTGAATCCTTCCGCTCTAAGGATAGCAGCTTGTTGGTCCCCNTCAGCTGTTAGGATNTCGGACTGCCGATTTCCCTCAGCTTTTAGAATTTCGGATTGTTTTTGACCTTCTGCGACAGTTATTGCAGCTTGTTTTTTGCCTTCTGCTTCGGTGACTTCCGCTCTTCTTATTCTTTCAGCTGACATTTGTCGATTCATTGCTTCTTGGATTTCAGCTGCTGGTTCTATTTCTTTTATTTCAACTTGTGTGACACTTATTCCCCATCTTGCTGTTATTTCGTCGAGTTTTATCCGTAACTCTTCATTTATTCGTTCACGCTGGGACAAAACATCGTCTACGGTCATTTCACCTATTACTGCTCTTAGTATAGTGGTAGCCATCCCTATGACAGCTTGATGATAATTAACAACGTCCAGAACGAGTTTTTGAGCTTCATTTTCTATTGGTCTCATGAATACTAGAAAATCGATATTCAAAGGAGCGTTGTCACTTGTAATGTTTGTTTGTCTTGGTATATCTATAACTTCTTCTCGGAGATCGACGGTGGTCGAGGTTTGAATAGGCCAAAATAAAATTCTGAGTCCAGGTTTAGTTAGTCCTTTCTTCTCATTGAATTTTCCGAGCGTGAAAACTGCTAGTCTTTCGTATTGCCTAACTATCTTTATGATGGGTATCATAAAGTTCCTCCTAATTGCGGAATTGATCTGAAGTTTCTGATATGCGCTTATAAATCCACCATAGCAATTGTAATAACGGAAATATATGCGTTTCTNCCTTATATTTGGAAATGTTTTTGAAAGTGACGTTTCACCGATAACTAACATCTTCGATAACAGCCCGTTTTTTCGTTTCTGGACTGATTTNACNGGTTAATGTTAATCGATTTGAATCNACANTACCTTCAGTTGATTTAGATAAGGTCGTATATTTGTATTCGATGCCTAGAGGATTCGACAACATATAGTCTATTTAAATCATCAATTCCTACCGACGTGGGGCCCCAAAAATAGGACTCTATCTGCGTAGATATCAGATAGGGCGTATTGAAATGTTCTGGTAATTCTGGCATCAAATCTGATTTAACTCTTTCATTGTTTTCGTCAGGGTTGGCGTCTAGGAAATCTTGAGCCCATTTTGACAGTGTTGCCTCACCACGGAGTTTTTGTATGAAAGTCGTGTTCGGCNCNAATATNTTNACAGACTCATTGCCCCAATCNGAAACGTAAACGTATCCTTTTGAGTCCACAGCTGGTTTAGAAGGNCTGTGAAGAGATCCTTTTTCTGNTTCCGGGCCACCGATTGTTTCAATAAACNTTCCATCTGAGTCAAATCTTTGTATTCTATTGTTACCCCAGTCAGATACATAAACTGANCTGTCAGAACCAATGGTCAATCCCCACGGTTGTATCATTTCNCCAGGACCATTTCCATGTTTGCCGAAGGAATTTATTAAATCCCCTTCATCAGTGAATTTTTGTATTCGGTGGTTGTTTTGGTCAGACACATATACGTTTCCTGATCCATCCGAAACTATTCCAGATGGCCCGTCAATCTGGCCAAGGTCAGATCCATGAGTCCCCCAGTTNCTTATGAATGTTCCGTCTTTGTTAAAAACGGAAACGTTGTTGTGGTATTCATCGCATACCAATACCTTTTCACCTGAGTTGGTTAACCCAGTCGGTAGCCAGAACTGACCGTCCCCGCGTCCATAGCTCCCAAACTCTCTTAAATAATCTTCTTCATAAGTGCAGACGCCGACTCTAGTAAAACCTGGGTGTTTGTTAAGTACGTATAATTCCTGATCCTGAATGGATATGTCTACCGGATGAGCAAATCCTCTACCTAGAGGGTTGTTGTTAACTATGCCAATGGTTTTATGGTATTTTGCTCTAGTNTTGTTTTCTGTATTACTGGTCATGTGTTTGCTCGTATTAAATTATGACATTTCATCTGAGAGTGAGATGAGAGTGCCTAATNTTTTATCCTCTTTGATACTCTTTTGAAGCTGATATTAGCGCTAGTATTTCGGCAACTCTTTTACTTGCTACATCTCGGGATTCTGATCCACCATCTCCGTAGTTAACCGGGCCGCCTTTCTCAACGTGTTGGATTATTGCTTCCTTTGACCCCTCTTCAGTAAGAGCCAAAGGACCCATTAGGTCCAAGCATTGCTCTACAACAGTTTCCGGGTCGCTTGTTCCATGGATTGCGAGTCTGTNGGTGATGGCCAAAACTTCGGGAGCATTATTGTTGCTCCAGACATCAAAAGAGAAATTGACTCTCTCTACGATAGATCCACTGTTAATCCATTCTGTTCCTTCATGCCAACCCTCAACTGATGGAGGGTTCAGTAGTGTTTGGCCCATATATTCCATTACGTCCACTGCGTCATTCATCAGTAGTGTTGGCCTGGTTATGACGCCACTAACGCGGAGACAACCTGCTACATATTCTGCAGGGCATTTCACTCTTTCGTAACCAGAGTTTTTGAAGAAATCTGATTTGAACATTTCCCTTAAAACTTCTTTAATGTCATACCCGCTGGAGATATAAGTGTCTGCCATGAATCTAATAGCTTCTTGATCTTTAGGTGGGGTGTATGCCCATTGAGGTACGGGTTCTTCATCAGCGACGAAGAAATCGTAAAGGTGTCTAGAAATAAACTCCGCCGTTGCTCGTTGCTTTGCGATTATCCGTACTATGTCATCACCATTGAAATTACCCTTCTCACCTAGGAAGGTCTTTTCACCTTGATCATGATCATGATCACGGTATTCATAATGCCANGATATTCTGCCGTAAGGCCATATGGAGTCCTTCATAGCCCGTACTGACATATATTCTGCATTTTTCAATGTCCAACCGGTGAATGCTCGTGAGCATTCTTTGATGTCGTCTTCTGTGTAGTTTCCGATTCCCATTGAAAATAGCTCTAGAATTTCACGACCGAAATTCTCATTTATGGCGTCTTTGTGATTGTCCTGATTATCCAGCCAGATGATCATTGCGGGATCCTTGGAAAGTTCCACGAGTAAATCGTCAAATCTTCCTAGCCCAAACCTTCTGAACATATCGATTTGAACAGCTAAAGCTCTAGCTTGGTTTGTTTTTGCGTAACCTGTAGCAAATATCCCGTGCCAGAACAATGCCATTTTCTCAATTATGGGAGTTTCAGTTGTCACCATTCTGTATAACCATTGNTTGGCTGACCAAGGTCCACCACGTTGTTCGTGTACTTCAGTGTGATACCTCATCACAACTTCGTCCGTCATATGGTTCGAAGCTCCTGGGCTGAGAATTTCATCTACCACTTCATCGTAATCACGTGCTTCCAAAGCATCTAATTCGTCTTGCGTGGCCCCAAATCCAGCTCTGCGCATTAGGTGGGCCATTAAGGCCCGTTTATTGGTTGGTTTTACAGTNGTTACCATTTAGAAAGTCTCCTGTTATTTGAAAATTTTCTTTTTGATGAACTAAACAGATCGATTGAAGATATCAAATTTTTCGAAGGTACCATTGACTATGGGTTTTGCGTCGACACCGATCCAATCTTCCAATATATTTGTATAAAGAGACCGGAAATCATTGTTTGCATGAAGATCTCCATTGAGCTGGTCTTTTTCATCCAGGGAAGGATAGTCCCCATACAACCCACCTTNGACAGAGTCTCCGATCAAGAATGCCACTCCGCCTGATCCGTGATCTGTACCAGATCCGTTATCTTTTATTCTTCTNCCGAATTCAGAAAATACGAGGATTGCAGTGTCGTCTCCATAGCCATGTTCTCTCACATCGTCCATGAAGTCCCCAATGCTGGTTGAAACCGTATTCCACAAATTGGAATGAACGGGAAGTTCTCCTCCGTGAGTATCAAAACTTCCGTGTTGAGTGTAGAAAAATCTTGTTCCCACGTCAGCAAACATTACTCGAGCCATGTCTTTCATACTATTGGCCAGAGGGTTTGCAGCATATTCGACGCTTGATTTGTATTTGGCTGGTGCTTGTCTGAGTATGTCTGCGCCTACCAAGGCATCTTCCCCAGTCTGACTAAGNAATTCTGATACCGCATCTCTTCCTACACCNGTTCCATACATTTGACTGAATACGTTCAAAATATCGNTTCTATCTTGGTCACTCGCAATAGATGGAAACAACCCGTATGTGTCTAANTTNCCCACTGAGGCAACAGGAACACCGGGGCAAGACATAGCCCTTGGCAGTCCTCTCCCGAAATTTATGCCGCCAAGAACATTTTCCCCTTTAGAGTCTAGTTCCCGAAGCGTTCGGCCTATCCATCCTTCAGTAAGAACTTTGGTGGGTTCTGCGGTGTGCCAAATATCCATCGACCTGAAGTGTGANCGATTTGGCTCAGGATANCCAATTCCGTTCAGAACGGCCACTTTGCCNTCGTCCCAAAGTCTTTTGATTGCTGCCATGCTAGGGTTCATAGCCAATTCGTTGTCTAGTTTTAGGCTTTGTTCTGGGTCGATGTGCACCTGAGGCCTGTTNTCATAGTACAGNTCGTCGTTGTACGGGACAACGGTATTGAGCGCATCGTTTCCCCCAGACAGTTGTATGACCACAAGGTTTTTCTCTTTTGACACTTTTCGCCTCCTATCTAATTTTCCNCTCTAATTTTCAGGNTTTTNACNNAATTTANNANGGTTAATNTTTTANCTATTCNNTTAATTTCCTCTCCATCGTGCAGATGAGAGGCATTAATCTCTTTGTTTNTTGNATTATATTGCAAACAAGCACAAATGTGTGATACTAATGTGCCNTTGNNGAACAGTTACGATAGATGTTATTCGTTTTTGTAATCCTCGGCAATAGAAATTTCTGAAATCCTTAAAAGTTTGGAGGAGAAATATGAGTCTATTTAGTCCTAAGAAATTGGGAACTTCGATCCTCGGTACTCTTTTTGTAGCTCTGGCTCTAGTGGCCTGTACAAAAGAAGTGGAGGTAATCAAGGAAGTGCCGGTTGAAAAAATCGTCACTCAAGAGGTCGTTAAGGAAGTTGTGAAGGAAGTACCGAAAGAAGTTATTAAAGAAGTTCCAGTTGAAAAAATCGTTAAACGATACGAAGAGAAAATCGTAATAGCGACGCCTACAGGGACGGATCGCTTTCAAATGAAACCACTTGATCCATTCCCAAAAAGAGGCGGAACTCTATATTTGGGCGCTCATGGTCCACCGGCTCACTTTGATTGGTATGCTGGAGGTTCAATAGCTAACCTAGGAGTTACGGCTCCAAGATACGATGCTCTACTTAGGCGAGACCATCGAACTCCAGATGCCCCCATAATTCCTGACTTGGCTTATGCGTGGGATATATCTGATGACTCTCTAACGTATACATTCCATCTAAGAGATGGTGTTACTTTCCATGACGGATCCACTTTTGGTGCTGAAGACGTGAAAGCAACCTTCGAAAGAGTAATTTTCCCTGCTGATGGGTTGGTGAGCCTGAGGAAAGGTTTGTTCCCAACAGTCGAGGCAATTAACATAGTTGACGACCACACGATTGAGTTCAAGATGAGTGAGCCGAGATCAGCGGAAGTTATGCTGACTGCTTTCTCAACTCAATGGGACCTCATATCTTCTAAAGAAACTTTGGATGAGACTGGCGGAGACCTGAAAGAACACGATAATCTGCCTGGTACCGGTCCATTTATGTACGTGGAAAGAACTGATGACCACTGGATACAGGATGCTAATCCGAATTATTGGAATCCTGATGCACCATATGTTGACCGTATAGAGCATATTTGGTTAAAAGCCTGGAGTCCTGCGAATACAGCGGCCCTATTGGGTGGGCGCACGGATTGGAATATGTGGGTTGCTCCAAAAGACGCAAAAACCTTGAACGCCAAACCTGGGTTCAATAGCATCAGTCAACACTTGCTCATTAAGCATGTCATTCCATTGAACAATGCTAAGCCACCTTTCGATGACAAGAGAGTGAGACAGGCTGTGGCACTTGTACTAGACCAGCAAGCGTTACTTGACATCACCAAAGATGTGAAAGCCACATTGTTTGGTGGCGGCTGGTTCACTGATGGGACAAAGTTTGGAGTTCCTGCTGATCAATTAAAAGATTATAAATATTTTAGAAGTCCCACCCCTGAAGATATTGCTGAGGCCAAACAATTAATGGCTGATGCCGGTTATCCAAATGGTGAGGGAATACCTAAGTTGGATATGACCACTAGGGAACTTATTAACCAAACAATGAGAGCGCCAGCAATTCAGGCGTTGCTTAAAAACCATCTAGGAATAGAGACAGAAATAAAAATATACGACTCCTCTCAGCATGGTGAAGAATTACGTGTTGGTAATTTCCACATTGCTCCAGAAGGTGGGGCATGGGCATTCCTGCCAGGAACTTACATACACAAACAGCTATTTGGAACTTGTGGTGATGCTCCTTGTTCCGGAAACTTCGTCGGATATCAGAATCCTGACTTTGATGCTTGGATAACAAAGTTTGATCAAGAGACTGATCCGGATAAACAGTTCCAGTTGTCGAGAGAGTTCTGGGATTTTATCAATGAGGAGATGCCATCAGTACCACTCGATACAACAGAGATCACATACTGGGGTTACAACGACGATGTTAAAGGTCTAATGCCCGCAGGCAGTGACTTCTATACAAACTACGAATTCCACAAATGGGATGCAATTTGGCTGGATAGAGGCTAGAGAGTTTCTGTATATGTAGATTCGTGATTGGGAGGCTCGGCCACAGCGCCGAGCCTCCCTTTAAGTGTTAAAAGATACTCGATATATCAGGTAAAGACCTGTCAGATAACTTAAGAGATTTATTAAGTGAAAAAATACGTCGCACAGAGAATCCTATTTGCCATCCCAACGTTGATTGGGTTGACAATATTAATATTTGGGATAATGCGGATCCTGCCAGGAGATCCATTAGGAGCCTTCTATAGCATGGAATCAATGGAAAGATTCACAGATGCACAGAAGGATAAACTCATGGCAGACCTAGGTTTGGATAGGCCATTGTATGTGCAGTATGCTTCTTGGATGGGAGACCTCTTGACTGGCAGCTTAGGGAAGTCTTTTTTACGCGGTGATAATGTAGCCGATATGATATTGCTGCGAGGGCCGATTAGCGCCCAAATAGGGGTGTTATCAATCGTAATCTCGTGGATTATTGGTCTTCCGGTTGGAATCCTAAGTGCGGTAAAACCAAACACAATATGGGATAAAATCGCTAGTTTTTTCACAGTGCTTTTTCTCGCTATACCAGGATTCTGGTTGGCGATGCTTGTAGTTGTTGCCCAGATAAAATTTTGGCAGTATAAATCGCCAATTGTTTCTGTTCAGATTTGGGAAAATCCTATTGGCAACATGGAAATTATTATAATGCCGGCAATTGTTCTTGGTATAGGCATGGCAGCTCAGGTGGCTCGTATGGCTAGGTCGTCTTTGTTCGAGGTGCTAAGAGAAGATTTTGTTCGAACCGCGAGATCCAAAGGTCTTTCCGAGCGACTGACTATGGTTAGACATGCATTGCCAAATGCATTGTTGCCCGTTATCACTCTTAGTGGAGTCCTTCTTGGGTTTGTACTGGGTGGGTCTGTTGCGATTGAACAGGCTTTTACGACTCCTGGATTAGGAAAGGCATTGGTAACAGCAGCCATTGATAGAGATTTAAATGTTGTTCAGAACTTAACTTTTATATATGGATTAGTTTTCATCGCCGTAACTTTAGCTGTTGATTTGATGTATGGATATCTCGATCCTAGACTGAGAGTACAGTGATTGGAGAATATGTAGCTCGATAATGAATATGAATTTAATAAGTAGCACATCACAAACGATACTTTATTTTGCTCGGAAAAGCCCCTGGGCTTTTTGGTGGGGATTTGTTGCTTTATTAGTGATTTTGGCTGCTGTTTTTGCTCCTTTACTCACGCCCTATGATCCATTTGCTATAGATCTGAGTAAAATGCAGGCCCCGCCAGATTCAAAAAACATAATGGGTACGGACTCTATTGGTAGGGACCTCTATACAAGGCTCTTATACGGTGCTCGGGTTTCTCTTTTTGTTTCAATATGTTCTGTTCTTTTAGGTAATTCTGTTGGTGCGGTTTGGGGTGTAGTAAGTGGATATCTTGGGGGAAAGACGGACCTGATAAGTCAGAGGGTTGTAGAAATCATGCTAGCTCTCCCTGGATTGATTTTAGCATTTCTGATTGTTTTGATCATGGGCGCAAATGTGTGGAGTCTTATATTGTCTATCGCCTTTACTCGGATTCCGTTAGCAACTAGAGTGATTAGGTCTGTTGCGCTAACTACATCCCAGAACATGTATATAGACGCTGCTAGAAGTATAGGTGCGAGTGAGTTCAGAGTTATGTTTAGGCACATCGCCCCTCAAACTTTTGCTCCATTTTTGGTTTTATTTACGATTCAGCTAGGGGCAGTCATAATTACAGAGGCTTCACTTAGCTACCTCGGTCTAGGCGTAGCACCTCCCACGGCATCATGGGGTACTATGCTCGGGGAGGCCTCGCAGCTACTTTATCCGCTCTGGTGGCATGTGTTTTTCCCAGGAGCCATCATAACCATAATGGTTCTCGCATTTAATTTATTGGGTGATGGATTAAGGGACGAATTCGATCCCCGACTCAGAGGAAAAACATAGTATTCCAGTTTCGAACACACCAACTAAATTAATTAAGATAGTAAGTATAGATGCCTAATTCTCATGATTGAAAGCATTGACCTAATTGGTTGCCATATATGTGGAGTCACAAACTCTCCAGAGAGTAAATACTGCAAAAACTGCCTTTCGAGAATTGATGTTTCCACAGCGCTGTCTGTGGAAGAGGCTTTAGAGTTGCAAGCTTCAATTGCACTTAAAAAAAAACGTAAACGGATAATAAAAACAAGCCTCATCACCATTGTATTTGTATTTGTTTCTTTGTTTCTAGTTAAAGAATTTATGTTTCCTTACGCTTTAAGTCCAACTCCATCTGGTAGTTTGTCAACATTTGTTGATGATGATAATTGGGCAAAAAAATTCCGGGATATATATAACAGTAATTATACTGATGAAAGGCTAAGTGACTTTGATGGAAGGATTTTTGAGGTTTATCAGTCGACGGAAGCTTTATCATCCCCTGTTATTGATATTAATAACATATATTTGTCTTCAAAGGCTGGCTATGTAATTGCGATAGATAAAAAAGATTTCACAAAAAAATGGGAGTTTAATAACAGGGGACCTATTGATCAGTCCCCAATAGTAGTTTCTGGACAGGCGTTCTGGGGTCTGCGCGATGGAAGTGTGATATCAGTTGATTCTGAGACAGGTGAAGAGAAATGGGTACATAAGTCTGAGGGATATAAAACATATCCGTTGTCTCTTCACTCCGGAATTGTATTTGCTGCTTCGGGAGACAATAAATTGTATGCACTCGATGCGGAGAATGGACAAGTATTATGGAAATATGACGCTGGAGATCTAATAGTTGGAGGGGTCGCGCTTGTTAAAGATGTGGTCGTCCTTAATACAGCTAAAGGCTATGTCAATGTGATTGATATAAAGTCCGGCAAAAGAAAGTTTTTTGTGAAAGTACAAGGTGTTTCAGGAGCTCCATTTATTTTGAATGAAAAGGTCGTTGTGGGTGATAATAGGGGTTATATATACGAAATTGATATTGATAATAGAGCTTACCCATTTGAGCGGGCATTTAGATGGATAAAGTTGCAACTATGGGCTTGGGGGGCAATCGGTCCATTGGGTCCACCAAGAGGATTGGATCGTGTTTCTTATTTCGAAGATATTAATTTCAGTAGTTCTATTTCATCGAATCAGGATTCTTTATTTGCTTTGTCGATCCCTTTACATAAATGTGATATTAATTCATACATTGTTCGAGAAAACCCTAGAACGGCTCTGGATAAAAAATGTGCTTTTGGGTCTTTAGGTAGATTGCATTCGATCAAATATGATGATTTGAGCCTTAATTGGACATATCAGACCGACAGATCTAGAAATGGCGCATTTTTTACTGAGGCACCTTTGATATTAAACAATGTGGCGCTAATTGGAGACGGGTCTGGTCTATTACACGCAGTTGATCTTGAAACTGGAGACTCATTATCATCACATGACTTTGGTGAACCGATTGTTCAATCCCCTGTATATTCAAATGGTTACATCTATGTTGTAACTCAAGGCGGGTCGTTGTATTCGATTCAGATTTCGCCTTAGATAACCAAATATTGGTTCAGAATCTTACGTTGTCCTTTCAAGTTTGTTGATTCTGCCACCAATTAACCATTCAGCCACAAAAATATTGCCTTCTACATCGGCAGTTATACCGTGAGGGCTGTTGAACTTTCCGGGTATAAGGGTTTCATGAGGGACGTTGGGCCAGCCTTCATTAAATACAAATGCCCCTGTATTTTCACCTACATACGCGACTAATTCGTCATTTTCGTCAAGGATTGTTACTCTAGAACCTCTAAGTTCTGCAACAATGAGGTATTCGTTCCAACCAGCGAAACCACTTGGGCTATGTAGCCAGTTTGCTCCTGGAGCTGTGCCAAAAGCTCTTTTGAAGTTTCCGGATAAGTCGTATACCTGAATTTGACCGTTGCTTCTATCAGCTATATAGAGTTCTGGAACCGGTTTTCTAGTATCTACCCATATACCATGAGGGGTTGCAAGCCTTCCTCCATCTCCTTCTGAACCATCTATGCTACCCTCATATTTGCCATTTTTATCATAATAGTGAATACAACTGGAACCATACCCGTCTGTAACGATGATTTCACCATTGCCACCATTTTTCTCCTCAAACACAGCCACTTCGGTAGGGGCATATTTACCACCTGATCTGTAAATTTCAGTGTCAGGTTGTTCTATTGTCATTACCACGGTGCCGTTTAGAGTGGTTTTTACAACTTGACCAGTTAAATTGTCTGCTAGCCATATATATTCTTGGTCTTCTTCGACCAACGTCATCCCATGGGCATTTTCTACGGTAGTATCCCATGAATCAACCATAACCCCATCGGGATCGAATGTTACAACTTTGGGTTCCCCTTGATGAAATGAAACTATATTTCCTGTTTTACTTACAACTATCCCATGGTGTGCCCAACCTTCTCGGGCACTTTCCGTATCAGGTACAGTTGCCCATTTTTCATTCCATGAATAATTGTGAGAGTGGTTTCCTACTTGCAAATTTTCACCTTTTTTAAAAAACTTAATCCAGAAATCAGGTAATTTTGAGTTTTGTAAATCTTCCGCCTATCAACCATTCAGCTACATAAATATTCCCGTGCTCATCTGTAGTTATCCCATGGGGGCTATTGAATTTTTGGGGCGTTAGCCTTGATGAAGGCCGCTTAGATATTCCAGAATCACTTAACTCATTGGGCCAACCTTCTGAACCAGCGGCTGAATCGTCTGGAAACAGATATTCTATTGGTTGATCGCCTTCATCTAATACCGTAAGCCGAGCTTCTAATTCTGCGACAATCAATTTGGTCCCAGATAAAACAAATTCACTTGGAGTGGTCATAAAATCGCTACCGAAAGTTCTCAAGTGATTTCCATCTAGATCAAAAACCTGTATTCTTCCGTTTGCTCTATCTGCGACATAAAGTTCAGGATTGTTTTTTCTCCAGTCAATGATGATCCCATGTGGGCAGTTAAATTGGCCTGACCCTTTGGTTCCGTCAATTGAATCAAGATAATTACCATCCTTTGAAAATCTATGAACGATGCTAGCTCCGTATCCATCAGCGACCCATATATCGCCATTCCCACCTTTTGATATTTCGTTTATGGCTATGGAAGTTGGGGAATATCTACTACTTTTATAAGCTGGATGGTCTGGTTGTGATAAGGAAAGAGTTTCGGTGCCATTTAAATTACATCTGAAAACCCGTCCTGATTGTGAATCTGCCCCAGGCGGATATTCGTAAGAATGTTCTGCTAGTCTTTTTGAGCCATTATCCGCTATCCATAATACGTCTTCTCCACCTTCTTCTGATGTAGAGATTGTAAGGCCGTGGGCATCGGTAAAATTTCCAGACCAACTTTCAAGAAGGTCTCCTTCCTGTGAATATATTAGAATTTCTGAGTGTCCAGAGTCACATGTAATAATCCTACCGTCAGAGGTAGTGGCCATGCCTGGATGTGCCCACCCAGTCAGGGATTGCTCAGTTTGATCACGATGACCCCAGTCATCCATCCAGTTGTAATTATTTGTTACTTTATTGCTCATTTAACTTCCATAATGGCATGTAGGTTAAGCTCAGCGCGATGATGAAGCTTAACCTACATGGTCTTAGAACTACGGATGTAAGATAACTTTTGTGTATCCTTCCACCCTTTGATCGAATTTGGTGTATGCGTCTGGTGCTTCTTCTATTGATACTTCGTGTGACACTACGAAACTTGGAGAAGCCTTTCCAGCGATTATCAAATCTCTCAGGTAGGCGTTGTATTTTTTAACGTTGCATTGTCCAGTCCCTAGTCTCAGCCCTTTTTCAAACAATCTTCCGAAGCTAAGAAGAAGCGACCCTTTCTTGGCCGATTCATCCACTCCACCTGGGTCTGATGGAACATATAGCCCCGGTATTCCTAGGGCCCCAGTCGGTTTTACGACGTCAATCATCTGATTAAGAACCACATTTGGGATTTCTTCCTGCTCTCCTCCGGCTGCGGATGAGCCCTGAGCTGCAGCCTGATACCCAACTGCATCGATTCCCTTGTCCACTCCCGTATCTTTGCGAATATCTTGTATTTGCTGAACAGGATTACCGTTATCAAAATTTATAGGAATTGCGCCTATGCTTTCAGCTTTGTCTAACCTTTCTTGGACATGGTCTATACAGTAAACTTCTGCCGCTCCTCTAATTAGGCAACTATATGCCGCCATGAGTCCGACTGGACCGGCTCCGAACACAGCTACACTTTCTCCTGGGCTTACATCGGCTAACTCGGCACCATGATATCCGGTTGGGAATATGTCTGCGAGTAACGCGAAATCAGCTTCAAATTCATCTCCTTTTGGTAGGGGTAGAGCATTGAAGTCAGCAAAAGGGACTTGCATGTATTCAGCCTGCCCACCCCTCCATGGGCCCATAGCTACGTATCCGTATGCGCCTCCAGCGAAACCTGGATTTACAACTGTACAGAATCCTGTGAATCCACGCTGGCAATTTTTGCAGAATCCACAAGCAACATTGAACGGCATTACTACACGATCACCGACATTTAATGATTTAACTGCGGATCCTAATTCCTCAACAATGCCCATGTTCTCGTGTCCGAATATAATGCCGGGTTCGGCAGCGGTTCTTCCCTCATACATATGGAGGTCTGATCCGCATATACAACTGGACGTTATTTTCACTATTACATCGTTAGGATGCAGTATTTTTGGATCTTCCACGGTTTCAACCGCAACTTCGAATGGTTTCTTATAGACAACGGCTCTCATAGCCAAATTCCTCCTTAATTTTTTATATCTATTTGAACAAGCTCATACTACCGTTAATTCAACTCGCTGACAAACATTTGAGATAGAGGGATAATTGATTGCCTATTCTATCCTTCAATTAATGTGTGATATGAGGTTTGAATGCAAGATAATTGGGATGTTGGGCATATGCTGTTTACAGACTTTTGGCTGTATTACAATCTCTGTAAGAATTTGTGCAAAAAATTAGGTTCCGTGCTGTAGGTCAGTTAAAATAAACATGTCAGTGTTTTAGAAATTGATAATTTTTTACATGGGGAATGCATTTGGTTTGTAAATTACCTTATCTTGTGAACGCCATGGTATCTCGTCTGAATACCATTATGGTTGATTTGGATGAAGTAGGAATATCAAAGAGCATCAACGGGATTGAAACGGAATTTACCCGTTGGGTGAATGCGTTTTCCATTTATTCCGAACTAGAGTTCGCCCATGCGGATTCATATAGACTACAAGTTGGGGCTACTAGCGGCTACATGGCAGACCAATTTAGTTTTCTTTCGGCTCAGAATGTCCAAACCAAAATTTCTAATGAATATCTGGATAAATTGATGGAGTCTGTTGAATTAGTTCTTGAAGTGCTCCAGCAGGAAGTTACTAAGGGCATATTGATTCCACGAGTGAAAGGACACTTAGAGTTGAAGCTAATGAGTCTAAAAAATTTAATGGAGGATCATACAAACCTTATTTTCGATCTTACCCATCGTGATTTAGATGATTGCCCTGTTAAAGAATGTTTAACAGGGTTTAATTCTACTCAGAAGAACGATTCTGAGACAGATTGGTTGACTTCATGGATGCATGAAAATGATGGTAGATAGTAGTTACTTAGCGTCAACTCATTTACCAGAAATAGGGATTCGGGTTCTTCATTATAAAACATATCATGATAGGCAAGACTATAAAATTTCTTTAATAAAGGGACCTCATGGCTTCATTCACCGACGAAATTCTGTTCATTGAAACTCCAATTGATGTGATGTTTTTTATGCATAAGGCTTTTATGTCACATGCCAAAAAAGCTGAGACTATGTCAGGTTTATTAAAAACCAGTGACGATATTGAGAGACTAAAGCCAGTAATAGACCATTGGTTAAGACATATTACCTACCACGTAGATACAGAAGATATGTTTCTGACAGGTCCGTTACAGGAACTTGAACTTCATGACGGCAGATTGGTAGTGAGAGATAATGTAATTGAACACGATGAAATCCGATCTGGGAAGATTGCGTTGGAGGAATTTTTATCGAACGGTCCTACAGCAGGGTTGACTAGTTTATTAGAGTCTCTTGTTTTTGCAGCGGAAGAAGAGCAACACCAAGAATTAGTGCAGAATGTTGAAAATCTCAAGCTAGTCATAGCGGATGCATTAGGTGAGGAAAAGACATCAAATAGGACGATAAGGCATTTACATCAATCAATTTTAGCTCTTCGAGTAGTTGAATGGGACCATTTTGAAAATGAGGAAGCTTTTGTGTTACCTCTTGTCCGAGAACAAATGACCCATAATGAGCAACTTAAGTGTGCGAGTAAACTCCTTTTTGATAGTTCGTCGGAAAACCCTCGTTGGATCATAGATGATATTTATGATGGATTATCAGAGGAAGAGATCGGCGAGGTTGAGAAATTGGAGAGAGAAATCCAAAATTGTGGATTGTTAGATTTATAGACCCCCAATAATAATGGTCGTGTTTTTTTTAGTTACTTGTTATGGTTAAGTTGACCATAACAATGCTATTGAATCGCTCTTCAAGATGAGCTGAAGTCCCACACGAAATATTTTAAAAACACGTTCTAAGTTCTAAGCCAACCTTTTAAATGTGTTCAATAGTAACGGCTTTCTACCACTGATTTGTTCTGAGAATATACGTAATTACGTGGTGTGATATATTAGGCCGTAATTCGGTGGATTTTAGGCTCAAAATAGGGAGGGTAGTATGACTACCATAGACCGGGTAAGAATTGACAAAATCGCTCAAATGGCTCATTTACTGCGAAGAGCCGGTTTCGGAGCTACAATAGATCGCATAGAAGAATTTGTACATGTGGGATATGAGGAAACTGTTGAGAAATTACTGGATTCAAGTTCGGATTCCTCTGTAGATTATTACTCCCTCTATCGAAGACACCCGATAACTGAAGTGCCAGGTGGTGCTGTTGGACCAGGTCAGGCCAACTGGCTCTATTACATGTTGAATACACCAAACCCCTTGGTGGAGAAGATGGTTTTGTTTTGGCATCATGTTTTTGCTACTGGAAACGCTAAAGTCGACAACTGCAATCACCTTCTTGACCAAATACAAATGTTCAGAGACGAAGGTATGGGGAATTACAGAAATTTATTGATTGGATTAGCGAAAGATCCTGCAATGATTTTCTGGTTGGATAATAATGAAAATCATAAGGGTTCACCTAATGAAAATTGGGGACGGGAATTGCTGGAGCTGTTCTCGCTAGGGGTTGGGCATTACACGGAAGAGGATGTATATGAGTGCTCGCGGGCTTTCACGGGCTGGACTATAGATGCCAAAATGCCCCGTTATCCTCATGGTAGGCATCCATGGAAATTTAAGTTTAGGCCGGAAGACCATGATTACTCTGAGAAAACTTTCTTGGGTCATACTGGTAATTTCGATGGGGAAGACATCATCGACATCATATTGGAGCAGGAAGCTTGTTCAAGATTTATAGCAAGGCATTTATATAATTTTTTTGTGGAAGATGAACCACAAGTCCCGGCTTGGAATATAGAAGAGCCCAACAATCCTGAAGCTATAGATGAACTTTCCAAAGAACTTGTTGCTTCCAGTTACGAAATAAAGCCGGTTTTGAGGAAACTTTTCAACTCTGATTATTTTAAGCAGTCGGCATTTAACAGAATAAAAAGCCCTGTTGAAGTTGTGGTAGGTACTCTACGAATGGTGGAAGATACGTTAGGTCCGGACCCGAGGCTCGAATCAACAGCGAAAGAACCGGGATATATGGGACAGGATATATTGGATCCCCCGAGTGTTGAAGGTTGGCACACTGGAAAGGAATGGATTAATAGTGGGGCTTTAGTGAAGAGAGTTAACTTTGTCTCGGATCGAGTAAGTGATATTAATTTACCAGGCGTAAAAAAAATGATATCTAGAATATCTTCTGGATCAGGGGTGATGACTCCAGGAGACCTTGTAGATAGGTGCCTATATGAATTGGGTCCAATACAAGTTAAGGAAGATACGATGGCGGAATTGGTTAGTCATGCCGAAGAAGGTGGCGATGTGTTCTGGTCTGAAAGTAGCTATAAAATCTCTGCGGAAAGGACAACTGAGATATTATCGTTAATAGTTGCGACAAGGGAATATCAATTCGGGTAAATGAATTTAATGATTTGTGATTTTTCAGTAGTGCAGGAGTGACAGATATGACTACGACATCCAAAGAACCGGTGATAGTTGTTTTACAGTTAAGTGGCGGTAACGATTATTTTAATACCATAATTCCTTTTAATGACAATAATTATTATGATAATAGGCCATCTCTTCAAATCCCTCAGGAGGAAATGTTACCGTTAGATGCTGAATTCGCAATGAATCCGTCAATGAAAGCCTTACAAAAGCTATACAAAGACGGTAACTTGGCGATAATTCACGGGGTTGGATATGCTAATTCCCCGAGATCTCATTTTAGGTCTATGGATATATGGCACACATCGGAACCTGACAAAGTAGGAACCGAAGGTTGGTTGGGGAGAGTGACAAGAGATATAGATCCTAAGAGTGATAATCCTGTCACAGCTGTCAACATTGGGCAGGGTCTTCCACGAGCTTTGGTGGCTCCAGGGGTTTCTGTTGCTTCGGTTGCTGATTTGTCCACATATGGGCTGCTGACAAGCGTGCAACAAAAAACACAGAGAGAAAAGATGCTCTCTAGATTTTCTAATATGTATGGTGCGGCTCTTGGGTCTGGACCTGTCATGGAATATCTTGGCCAGACAGGAATAGATGCCATGAATGGTGCTGATATTCTAAAGATTGCTCCTCAAGTGTATGAATCCAGCGTTGAGTATTCTTCATCATCGGTGGCAACTTCGTTAAAGGATATTGCAACTATTCACAAAGCAAATTTAGGTACGAGGGTTTTCTATACCCAACATGGAAGTTTTGATACACATGCAGCACAAGCTCCTGCTCATGCTCAATTATGGCAGGATGTGTCGGAAGCTATACAGGATTTTTGGGATGACTTAAATGAAACAGGCCATGACGAAAATGTAGTTATGTTTCTCTTTTCAGAATTTGGACGCAGAGTTAGAGATAATGGTTCAGGAACAGATCATGGAGCTGCAGGTGTGAGTTTTGTAATTGGACCTAGAGTAAACGGTGGAATGTACAGTCAGTATCCTGAAACAAGATCTGAGGCACTTGAGCAAGGTGATTTGGTACCAAATCAGGATTTCCGAGGTGTGTACACTACAATCATTGAAGATTGGCTGGGATTGGAAGCAGCACCGATAGTAAATGGGACTTTTACAAGTGAGAGTTTCATAGATAAGTTGAACTAACATTCTAGGAGGTGCTGCATGTTAACCACCACTGCACAAGGTAGGACTTGGAATTTCAGCTATGCTTTGGGCAGAAATGCCGCCGCAGGAAATGGGTTCACCCAGCCGATCAGTGTAGCTAGAGGCCCTGGAGATATCTTGTATGTTTTAAGTAGAGGAGCTGAAGGGTCTGGTGGTAAGTCTCTACCTAATACCAGAATTGGGAAGATGACAGTTGATCATGAATTTATAGGTGACATGGGTCAAGGTCATCTAACTTGGCCGGTGGGCCTAGCTGTAGATAGCAATGGCAATCTTTTTTGCTCTGACGAGCATCTCGATAAGATATTCGTATATAGTTCGGATGGTGATTTGATTGACAAGTGGGGAACCAGTGGCAGTTGTGAAGGAGAATTTGACGGCCCCAATGGGATCGCTTTCAATTCACAAGATAATCTGTATGTGGTTGACTCTGGTAATTGTAGGATTATTGTATTCAATGGCAAATGCGAGTTTATTAGTCAATGGGGTAGTAAAGGTACCGAGACTGGGCAATTCATAGACCCATGGGGTATAACAGTTGATCGTTCAGGCAGTGTATATGTAGCTGATTGGGGTAACGATAGAGTACAAAAATTTACTTCTGACGGAGTTTTTTTGAACTCATTTGGAAATAATCTTCCTGATACTTTGGGTTTGAAACGGCCTTCAGATGTCGCTGTGGATGAAGATGGTGATGTTTATGTAGTTGATTGGGGTAATAAAAGAATTCAAATCTTTGATGACGAAGGTGAAATTATTACCGGTTTATACGGGGACGCACATGAATTCTCAAAGTGGGCTCATGAAGTTGTGCAATCTAATCCAGATGCATTAAAAGCTTATAGACGTGTAGAAGATACGACCCCACTGGCGAGATTTGAACGACCTACTTCTATCGCCATAGACGAACAAGGTAGGATAATAATTTCGGAGAGTACACGAGGACGACTCCAAATTTATGAGAAAGAAAAGGATTACATGGATCCTCAATTTAATTTGTGATTTGTTTATTCGTATGACGATGTGAGCGGATCACCTAGTCTGCGACAACAAAGTATGTTTGATATGATTAGGTAACGATGAAAGCTATAAAAACAATTGGGATAAATAGTAACCAACCTGTTGGGAGAGGGTTCAATTTTCCTTACGATATAGCAATTTTGGAAGATGACAGTGAAAACCCAATTATTTATTTGATCAATAGATCTTCTTCGGCTGCCAGTGTTGGCACAAGAATTCAATATTTTACTTTTGACGAAAACTGGTTGGGGGAGTTCGCAAATTCTGCAGATCCAAATGGTGTCGGGTTTGTCAAACCTGTATGTGTTGACTTTGATAAACACGATAATCTACATGTTACAGATGAATCGACTGACGAGATTAAAGTTTTCACAAAAGAAGGCCAATTCAGTAGAAGCATTGCGTTAAGTGATGTTGGAATAACGGATACAGTGACTGACCCTCGGTTTGGTCCGTCTGGGTTGTGTCTCGATAAAGAAGATAACATAATTGTTGCTTCAAGGTACAAAAATCAGATAGTAAAAATTTCACAGGAAGGGCACCTATTAAACTCTTTTGGCTCTCTGGGGAATGAGGCTGGACAATTTGATATGCCTTGGGGTATATCGACCGATTCCCATGAGTGCATATACGTAGCTGATTGGCGTAACGATCGCATACAAAAATTTGATCGTAATGGCACTTATATAAGGTCTTATGGTGAACATGGAGATGGGGATGGGCAGCTTATTAGACCCTCTTCAGTAGCAGTAAATGAAAGTGGGTTAATTGCCGTGGCAGATTGGGGTAATGAGAGAGTACAAGTGTTTGACCAGAACGGTTCCGTCAATGAAATTTTATACGGTGATGCAAGTTTGTCACAATGGTCTAGAGAGTGGTTGAATGCTAATTTGGATGAAAAAGATGCTAGGGAACAATCTGACTTGAAAAATCTAGAACTCCCTGGTCATTTGAAAAGTAATTATCATATGGCCTCACAGACAGAGCATAAATTTTGGGGACCGGTGTCGGTTAAATATGATTCCTTGGGGAGACTGTATGTTACTGAACATAGCCGACATAGGTTACAAGTATTTGGTTCGTAATTTATAGAACTAATTTTAATAGGGAGTACACGTTGACAGATGAAAATTCGCTAAAATTGCATTTGATAGGTAGATCGGGATTTGGCGCATCAGAAAGCATCATTGAGTGTGTGGATTCACTTTCCTATGAAGATCTTGTAGAGAATTTAATTGGGCCGAAGCCTTCAAATCATATCCCTGACGACATATTGTTTCGCGATCAAGTTGACTTACATTCTTCAAGAAGTGGAATTCCAGCATATTGGGCTTATCGAATGTTGTCGACCGATAATTTGTTTCTGGAAAAAATAGCTTTGTTTTGGCATGGTATTTTTGCTACTGGTAACAGTAAATTGAACAATTTGAGATCTGTGCTGAACCAAGTCGATATGTTTAGAGAATATGGTTTAGGTAGGTTTGATGATTTACTTTTACATTTATCTCAAGACCCGGCAATGCTTGTCTGGCTGGATAATCAGGACAATCACTCTGGATCAATAAACGAAAATTATGGCAGGGAAATATTGGAACTGTTTTCTATGGGCGTCGGGAACTATACGGAAACAGATATTAAGGAATGTGCTAGGGCTTTTACAGGATGGACGTTGGGGAATTCTGAGTATATGTCTTTAATGTCTCAGAAGGATTCCATATGGCCTTATGGTCGTATAGTGTGGCATCACAGATTTGATAGCAATGATCATGATTATGGAGAGAAACAATTTCTCAATGAAATAGGAAATTTTGATGGATCAGATGTTGTCGAAATTATTTGCCAACAAAAAGCCACGGCAGAGTTCATATCAAGACACTTGTACAATTTTTTTGTTGCAGATGAAGTCCCGGTTCCTCAATGGAATGTAACTGGACCAAGAGACCCAGATGCCATACAGGTCCTGGTAAATGCTTATTTTGAATTTGATCATGATATCAAATCAGTTATTAGGGTTTTATTTAACTCAGACTTTTTTAAAAATGCCGTAAAAAAGAAAGTGAAAAGTCCGGCGGAATTAGTGATTGGTACATTGAGGTTGTCGGGACAATACAGCGATGAAAATAAGATTTCTTCTTCCATATTTTCGGATATTGCAGAAGCTGGATTTATGGGACAATCTTTAACTAATCCTCCCTCTGTGGAAGGATGGCACACCGGAGAAGAATGGATCACGAGTGGTTCACTAGTTGATCGGGTTAATTTCGCCTCCAAACATTTGGCCGATATGGATAATGATGGAGTGAAATTAATAGTGGATCGTGTGATAGAAAAAACTAATATGGGAATTAATGACATATACGACCTAATTAACATTTGCTCGAGAGAAATAGGACTATATCAAGTATCAGATGAAACAAAGAATGCGATATTGGATGGCGTTGATAACAACCAACAGGAAAATTCATTTGCTAATATGTCAGAGCAAAAAAAACAAAATCTCATTCTTGATGTGGTGAAATTAGCATCGTCCTCCAAAGAATACCAACTTTGTTAAATATTTATATTGAGACAATGTATAAGTGACGTATTCAATAGAGATTTGATTAGAATATCTGTTTACGGAAAAAATTGAGAATTAGAACCTTATTTTCACTATGTTCTGACCTGAATGCTCTGTAAGATGATTTTCTCCTGTTCTACAAAGAGACTTTTTCAATTATTTGTACTACAGTTATATGTTTGATAGAAAAACATTCTTCAGGAGAATAATCTGAAATTCGAAAACATGGGTCTTAATCAACGTCTTCTGGATTCAATAAGAGACGCTAAATATATTGAACCGACACCTATACAGGCTCAGACGATTCCCATATCTATGGAAGGACATGACGTACTTGGTCTTGCTCAGACGGGTACAGGTAAAACCGCTGCTTTCATGTTGCCGATACTAAATAAAATACACGGCGATCACAAGAAATCGATTAAAGCGCTGGTGATTGCACCTACTAGAGAATTGGTGGATCAAATCAATCAGACAGCTACGGATTTGGGTAGATACACGAAGACGAGCAGCGTCTCTATTTACGGAGGGGTAAGTAAGCGCCCACAAGAGTCCAAGATTTCGAGGAAACCTGACATTGTAATAGCCTGCCCTGGGCGTTTACTAGATCATTTGAGGGAAAAAACTATAGATTTGTCGACAGTGGAAACTTTGGTGTTGGATGAGGCCGACACTATGTGCGATATGGGTTTTTTGCCTGATATTCGTAAGATACTCGATTATTTACCTTCTAAACGCCAAACTTTATTTTTTGCTGCCACTATGCCTAAGGATATTCGTGTGTTGGCGGAGGATATTCTAAAAGTTCCGAAGAGTGTTCAGATTGGCATAATTTCTCCTGCAGACACGGTGTCGCATGCTTTATATCCCATGAACGAAAAAATGAAGTCCAAATGTCTGACTAAGGTTTTAGAAACTACTGCAACTGGTCGCGTGATAATTTTCACTCGCACGAAGCATAGGGCCAAACGGGTCGCGGCAGATCTCACAGATCGAAATTACAAGGTTACCGCGTTGCAAGGCAATTTATCTCAGAATAAAAGAAATATGGCGATAAACGGATTTAAGACTGGTAAGTACGATATATTGGTTGCCACTGATATTGCCTCAAGAGGTATCGATGTTTCTCAAGTTTCACATGTAATAAATTTCGATATTCCAAATACTGTGGACTCGTATATACATCGTATTGGACGTACAGGGAGAGCAGAAAATAGGGGAGAGGCGTTGACCTTTATAGTTCGTGAAGATGAATCCATGGTTCGCAGTATAGAAAAGGTTTTAAAAGATAGGATTGAACGCCGTAGTATAGAGGGTATAGATTATTCCGGGATCGATGATAGAGCATATGATGTGGGTTCACATAGATCAAGATCAAGTAAGAATTTTCAGAAAAAAAATGGGTCAAGAGTACGAAAACAAGATTTTGAGCGGGAAGGTAGGGGTAGAAGAAAAAGCTCTTCCTATGTAAAAAGTACTTCAGGGTCCGAAGGGCATACTCGAAGATCGAATCGATATGATCAGAGGAATAATGAGGGGAGCAGCTGGCTGGAAGATCCTGAAGGGAAAAGAATCAATGAAAATAGTTGGCATAATTCTAGTAAAAGAGAAGGGTCCGCAGGGCTAAAACGACGTAGGGCTAGGTCGGACGGATATGATCGGAGTAGAAATGAGTCAAATAAAGGGCACAAGAAAGTTTCAGAAGGTCGGGAAGTGAATGAGGGGAGAAGGGAGGACTCGACAAAAGATTGGAATGACGGACTGAATCATACATATAAAGGTCCAAGGCAAGCTAAACGATTTTGGAAGAAATCGAAGAGTGTTAATGCTTCCGGAAACAGATCATCTAAAGCAGTTAACCGCCGGCGAGGATAATTATGATCGTTGGTGGGGTCGGTGAATTAAATTTCAATTTATGAATTTTTTGTTGGAGGGATTGAAAATTAGGCTGGGATTTTAAAAGGTTTCACAAAACTAATTGAGCGATGTCTTCTAACTCATTGTTCATTTCTTTTTCTGTTTCATAGTATTGAGGTGAAACTACCACTCGATCTGCACCCGCATTAATAAAATCCGTTATTAGTTGTTTATCGGCAGGTTGTCCGTACACAGTGATCGATATCTCACTAACTGACCTATTATTTTCTACACAGAGGGATTCAATTTTTGACTTTCCATTTTGGATTTCTTTGGGGGTTACTCTATTAGGTAGCCATCCGTCACCAACCTCAACTATACGATTAAAAACCCTTTTAGCCATTCCACCTATTAGTATAGGGGGATGCGGTTTTTGCATTGGTTTTGGGTACATTTTGACTGGGGGAAAGTTATAGTATTTACCATGGAATTCGGCTTCTTCTTTGGTCCATAATTCTTTTAGAGCTAGTAGTGATTCTTTTGTTTGAGTCCAGCGATGAGGGAAGTCACCCCCCATAATTTCAGTTTCTTCTCTAAGCCAACCTGTACCAATCCCAAGTATGAATCTGCCCTTGCTGAAAAGATCCAAAGTTGATACTGTTTTTGCCAAAACAAGAGGGTTCCGTTCTGGTATAAGTGTTATTCCGGTTGCTAGTTTTATTTTAGAAGTGGCTCCTGACGCTTGCGCAAGAGCTATATAAGGATCTGCAAAGTGAGCGTATGTCCACGGTATTTTTCCGTCAGATGACCCCGGCCAAGGACTATTAGTATTAACCGGTAAAATTGGATGTTCCGCGTACCAAATAGAGTCGAATCCTAGAGATTCCGCTTTGGTAGCTGTAGCTGCAGCGGGTACTTTGTATGCCGGCAACGGAGTAGATATACCTATTTTCATAGTTCACCTGATTAATTGTTCATAGATGTTTAGGACATTTTAATAGATAATATCTAAAGGTGGCCTAACACCAGTTTTATTGTGTCAGACCCAAGAATAATCATGAAGGATTTCAGTATTGTCTCGTAGATTTCCAAATTTGTTTTATGGCTGGTGGATTGTTTTCACATCGGCGGTACTGTTAACTCTCATGTCATTAACGGTTTTTCAGGGCCTAGGGACTGTGTTGGTGTCTTTGGAAAGACAATATGGTTGGAGTCGAACCGCTTTATCAGGAGCATTTTCTATGGCACGAGTCGAAGGTGCCATTCTCGGCCCGATTGAGGGTGTACTAGTGGATAGAGTCGGAACCAGAAGAATGGTTCTCATAGGTTTCATATTGATGGGAATTGGATTCGTTTGGCTTTCACAAGTAGATAATCTGATTGAGTTTTATGCTGCTTTTATGACAATCTCCTTGGGCTCTGGTTTGGGTGGATGGTTGGCAATAGTTGCTATGGTTAATAATTGGTTTGACAAACGACGTTCTTTTGCTATGTCCATAGCCATGTCTGGCATACATCTAGGAGGGCTGTTAGTTCCGGTTTTTGCTTTCTCGATTGAAAGATTAGATTTTTCTATAACTACGATTGGGGTAGGTTTGATATTACTGGTTGTGGTTGGCCCTGCGACGTTGATTATAAGGAGTAAGCCAGAGGATATGGGCCTATTACCTGATGGCAAACCAGAAAATGAAACAGTTTCTGAAAACGGTGAGGTGATTGATTTATTAGAGACCGAATCTGATTTTACTGTCATGCAGGCTTTGAAAACACCAGCTTTTTGGATTTTGACTGTTACACAGATTTCTTCCAGTGTATCAATAGTGACTTTAGCGTTACATTTGGTTCCTAAACTTACCGATATGGGAATGACATTGAGTTCGGCAGGTACAGTGGTTTTGGCATATACGGTTGTAGCTTTACCTGCCCAGTCTATAGCGGGTTATTTAGCTGAACGATTACCTAAAATACTTATGATTTCAATTTTTCTTTTCCTGCAAGGTGCTGGTATAGCATTAATTGCTGTCTTTGATAACGTGATAGCCGCTTATATGTTTGCGTTGCTGTACGGTATTGGTTTTGGTGGACGTACTCCATTAATAACCGCTATAAGGGGAGATTATTTTGGGCGAAAGGCATTCGCGACGATTATGGGTGTTTCACAGTTTCCAATGAATCTGGCTATGATTGTGGCACCTTTATTTGCCGGATATATGTTTGATACTACCGGCACTTATATAGTGCCATTTATGACGTTTTCTGTTCTTTGTATATTTGGGTCTGGGTTAATATTGTTCGTAAGGAAGCCCCAAAAAACACTCTCTTAGGGTCAAATATAACTTCTGTAATGGCAGGTGATTGCTATAAAACTAAGTTTGCGTCAATGTTGGCAAGGTGTTCCATAATTTTGGTGCATTCTTCGAGATTACCAGTCTGGAAGTCAAATGTGAGCTGTTGTATTCCTACTTCAGAACATTCTTTGATGTCTTCGATGACGGTTTGTGTATTATCAATCAAGGCTGATTGAGAACGTGATTTTGAGTTTGTGGGTATATCAATATCTGTGAAGTGAAGGGTTCTTTTTAGAGAGATAGTTATTTCATTTATATCTCGTTCATGTATTTGGCATTGTTCGGACAAATATGGCTTCATCTTTTTTATTTTTAAAGGAGTTAGTCTCGTGGGGTGCCATGCATCTCCATATTTTACTGTCCTTCTTATTGCCCTTTTTGTGTGACCTCCCACCCATATAGGTATTCCATTTGGCTCTTGTACTGGCTTTGGGAAAAATGCAATGTCAGAAAAATTGTACGTTTCACCATTGAATTTTGGTTTATTATCCTCCCAAAGCGTTTTGAAGATTTGTATATATTCGTCAGTCGCTACTCCACGGTTTTCAAATGGCGCTTGTAATGCTGCAAACTCTTCTTTCCACCATCCAACTCCTAAACCACAGATCAATCTTCCGTTACTTAATACATCTAATGACGCCAACATTTTAGCCTGCAAAATCGGGTTTCTGTAAGGAGCTATAAGAACTGAGGTTCCCATTTTTATCTTTTGGGTGTGTGAGGAAAGAAAGCTAAGTAAAATTAAGGCATCCAGTTGTGGATCTTCAGCGTTCGCAGTGAATCTGCCATCATCTGTATATGGGTATAAAGATGTTTCTTCGATAGGTAAGACTACGTGATCTGAGGCCCAGATAGAATGGAACCCAAGGGTTTCCGCTGATTCCGAGAATTTCAAAAGATCATCATGGTTTATCAATTTTGGTAGAACAAACCCGTATTCCATTCTTATTCCCTTATTTAATATTAAAACTTAGTGAGTTTTATTTTGTTGCATTAGTCTATATTAAATTCGCTTCAACGTTGATTGAATTCATTAAAAATCTGTTCCAATATATATATAAGACAAATCCCATATATATAGGAGACTTAAAAATGGGCGTTTTCGAAAGATATCTGTCTGTATGGGTGGGTATTTGTATTATAGCTGGGGTGATAATTGGGAAACTGTTTCCCTATGCCTTGAAAAATATTGCAAACTTAGAATATGCGCATGTGAATTTGGTTGTAGCAATTTTTATATGGGTCATGATTTATCCGATGATGGTACAAATAGATTTTGCTTCTATTAAATCTGTAAGGGAAAAGCCTAAAGGTATATTACTAACTCTTGTGGTGAATTGGTTAATTAAGCCATTTACAATGGCCGGTCTGGGCTGGCTTTTCTTTAAAGTTTTTTTCGCTGGATGGGTAGACTCTGACGATGCGATTGAATATATTGCAGGGATGATTTTGTTGGGAGTAGCGCCATGCACTGCGATGGTATTTGTGTGGAGCCAACTCACTAAGGGGGATCCAAACTATACTTTAATCCAAGTGTCCGTTAACGACTTAATTATGATATTTGCTTTTGCTCCTATTGCAGCTTTGCTTCTAGGAGTAACAGATATAGATGTTCCATGGTCTACATTGGTGTTGTCGGTTGTTATGTACGTTGTGTTTCCTTTGATTGGTGGAATAGGTACTAGGAATTTCTTTCAAAAACAAAACGGGTTGATATCAATTTCAGTATTTCTGAATAAGATAAAACCATGGTCAATTTTAGGATTGCTTTCCACTGTAATATTGTTATTTGGGTTTCAGGCTGAAGTTATATTAGATCAACCTGAAGCGATTGTCCTCATTGCCATACCGTTGCTCATTCAAACTTATGGCATTTTCGCTTTGGCTTATGGTGCGGCTAGGGTTTTGAGGCTTAGTTATGACATAGCGGCACCGGCCTGCTTAATAGGAACGTCTAATTTTTTTGAATTAGCTGTGGCCGTAGCTATATCTCTTTTTGGTTTGAATTCTGGGGCCGCTCTAGCGACGGTTGTCGGAGTGTTGGTTGAAGTCCCTGTTATGTTGTCGTTGGTGTATTTCATCAAAAGGACTAAGGGTGTTTTCAGTGACTGATCTATTGGAGGTTCCACCTATATAGCTTCCAGGATCCATTTAATAAACTACCGCTTAGTACTAGTTTAATTACCTTCCTTGATAAAGTCAGAAATTTTCTCTCCGATTGCCATAACTGTTACATTAGTGTTGGCCCTTATGCAGTCTGGCATGATGGAGGCATCTGCCACTCTTAGATTCTTTGTACCGTATACCTTTCCATATTGGTCAACCACAGCCATTTTGTCTGATTTGGGACCCATTTTTGCGGTACAGGATACATGATGGCCCGTGCCTACGTTCTTTTTTATCCACAGATCGAGGGAGTCATCTGTTTCTAGGTCAGCATCTGTTGGTTCAAGTCTATGCTCAATAATATCTTTCATGGCTTGGTTATGTTCAAGCGCTACAAGCATTCTTACCCCTTCACGATAACGTCTTATATCTTCAGGGTCATCTAGCAAGTTGTAGTCAAGATACGGTTGTTCGTTTTGATCGGTACTTTGTAGTTTTAGTTCCCCTTGTGATAATGCAAGATTAAGCCCTAACGCGGCGCCAATTCCAATGGGGTCTGACTTTTGTCCGCCTTGATCTCTTCTTCGGCTAGTTACTGCATTGAAGTAGACAATCATATCGTTTGTGAGATCAGAATCATTAGCTGTATACCTAAGGACCACTTGCCCACTAGGTCCAAATGCATCTAGTGAAACCGACGGCTTTGTCACCCATTTTATTGGCAATAATGGATGGTCTCTAAGGTTTCGACCCACTCCAGGAGAATCTACTAGGCAATCGATGCCCAGTTCTTTTAGATGTGACTTAGGCCCAATTCCGGACAACATGAGGAGCTGAGGTGAACCGATAGCGCCGGCAGACAGTATTATTTCGTTTCCGAAAACCTTGAAAGTTTCTCCTTCAGAGATCACTTCAACTCCAGACGCACGAAGACCTGTGGGTTCAATATCAAAAAGTACTTTTTTTACAGATACATTCGCTCTGATTGTAAGGTTTAATCTAGAACGGGATATACCTAGATATCCGATTGAAGTAGACCATCTTATTCCATCAGGGTTGTTTACCGGCATTGGTCCAACCCCTATTGTTCCAGGAGCATTCGCATCTTCACAGTAAGGGTGTCCGGATTCCAAGCAAGCATCTAAAAAGGCTTTTGACCCTGGTAGTAATTCTGACTCAGAAAACCGATGACAGATAATTGGTCCATTTGATCCATGAAAGTCACCCGGATCATCCTTGTACGTCATATCGGTTTCTAGTTTGTTGTAGTAGGGCAATACGTCTTGAAATGACCATTTGTCATTGCCCCATTCAACCCATTTTTCAAAGTCTTCTGGTATACCTCTCAAAAACACTTGGCCATTTATTGCACTAGATCCACCAGTTATTTTTCCTCTCGGGATTTCTATTTCTGCCTCATTTGTCCCGCGGGCCGTGAATTGCCAGTTGTGGTCACTTGTCCATATTTCATTACTAGTTTTATATCCATATTTAACCTCTTCTGGTAGCGAATCTACATCAGAATAATCGTCTCCAGCTTCTAGTAATAAAACTGAATGATCAGGGTTTTCACTAAGCCTTGTTGCTAATATGGCACCGGCAGATCCGGCTCCGATTATGATGGTGTCATAGTTCATGAGAATCTCCAGATTTAACGGATTTATATTCGGGTTTTGATATCTAAACCAATAATTAATCCATTTCCATTTTTTTTCTTCCAGATAGATATTCTTCAGGTTCGCTTTGAAAAGCTTTGTTACATCCAGGCCCACAGAAAAAATATTCAACATCATTAAATTTATGTTGACCTCCTGGTGGATTCGATGCGTCTACAGTCATGTTACAAACAGGGTCTATAGCTGTGTGAGGGGTTTTTTTACTTAAAAATGGTATCTTCACGTTCTCTCCTTAACACCGGTTTTAACTTGATTATTTGCCTTCCTGGGAGTTAAGTTCCGGCCATATGCTTTGTAAGTTCCACTTTTCAAACGAGATTAATTTAGACGATCCATTGTTAGAGAAGAAAGCTATGTTCTTGCTACTTTCCAGGGTGGGATAGGTCCTTATCGTCAGGCATTGCCTGTCATTTGCGAATACCTCTACTATACTGCGGTCAATATAAATACGTAATTTGAGGGATTCTGATTTATCGAGATTTAATGGCGCGGATTCTGGCGGACTGGATATTTTGTCTTTGTGTAGACTGGAATTTGATATATCAATCTGGATGGTGTCCCATTGATTAAATCTTGTTTTTGTTTTGATAAATGAAATCCTCGTTTTTTCTTTGCCATCATTTGACCTAAATACATCCAACCCACATTCAGCTGCTGTACCTGTATCGATTTCCGCAAATATTTCTATTGATTTGCCTCCCATGCCATTTAGGATGACTTCTTCGTTTGATGTTAAATCAGCCTCTGGATAAGTAGAGTGTTCTGTGCGGAGATGCTCTAATTCCTTAATTGGAGTTATCTTGAGAGAATTATCTTCATTAAGTGATAATTGTCTGGGCAATGACATTATGTCTGACCAACCACGATACTTAATGCCTTCCTTAACATTAAAAATTGCTATTAATCGCCCTGACTCGTCGATAGTGGCGGAGGGGGCATGTAATCTTCCAAGCAGAAGAGGCCCGAATGTCATCCTACCGTGTGAATCAGGATTGAATTTGTGGGATGTTCTGTCATATTCACCTATGATGTACTGGCTGCCTCTTTTGTGACTAAAAAAAAGCAATAAGTGCTTGTTTTCACTGATAGGTAGAAAGTTTGGGACTGCCCCATCTTCACCGGGTTCAGTGAAAAATCCGCTTTCGATTAAAGGGCCAAGGTAATCCCATTCATCTAAGTTTTCAGATTTGAACAAGTGATCCACTGCCATGCAGTCGAGACTCCGTTCTCCGTTTTTGAATGTTCCAGATAACGAATAGTAACTACCATTTTCCTTCCAGATACATGGGTCAAATACTCTATACGGTGAACCGGACGGATCTGTTGAGACTATTGGTATGACTGGATTATTAGGGTGTTTATTCCAATTTAATAGAAGAGGATCGGTGGCTGTTGCAATAGCGTTTCCTTTCTCTGTGCCATGGTAGATTGCAATCACTCTATCTCTCTCAACTAGGGTTTGACCGCTATAGCAGTCTTTTTCTTGATCTGGATACAAAGCTATAGGCATATCTTGCCAGAACACACAGTCCGAACTCATTGCATGGCCCCAATGCACTGCATCGTCAGGAGAATTAGGTCTGTATTGGTAAAAAATATGGAAAAGGCCATTCCATTGACAGAGCCCATTTGGGTCATTCATTACATGGTTTGGAGGGGAAAGATGAAACAATGGTCTAAATGGATCGTTCGAATGATCAGCCCGAGCGCTTTTGAAGAATTCAATTTGAGGATCATTTTCAATAGAGGCCCATTGTTTTGATTCTGAAGGATTGTAGATAAGCTTTGGAGGTAAATTAGTCATGAGATTTGCACTTGTATCCGTATTGACATTGATTCGTAAGTCGGATTATATCAACTTAAAATTAATAGCCATACTGGTAGGTTTCAAATGAGCGATTCTGAAATAGTTGTTGGTATTGATGTTGGAACTTCAGCCGTTAAAGCGCTTGCTATCAATCGATCTGGGAAAGAGGTGTTTTCTTCTAGCAAGGAGATTTATACAGACAGTGTTCGTTCTGGCTGGAATGAACAGGAACCTCTCCATTGGTGGAATGCTTCATGCCAGGTTTTGCAGGAAATCACTTCATATTTGGATGCTAGAAATATCAAAGCTTTAGGATTATCGGGGCAAATGCATAGCCCAGCATTTCTAGATAAAAACGATAACATCATAAGGCCATCAATGTTATGGAGTGATGGGCGGACTTCATCTCAATGTGCAGACATTTACGAATCACTAGGTGGGGATCGGGTGAAAAACATAATAGGCAACCCAATTTTAGAAGGATTCACAGCTCCAAAATTACTATGGTTGAAACAACATGAAGGAAGCAATTTCAAGAAATTGGATTCTTTTCTAATAGCGAAAGATTACATCGGATTTTTGTTGACTGGAGAAAAAGTTACTGAACCATCTGATGCTTCTGGGACAGTTTTGATGGACCTATATTCTTGCGATTGGTCTAAGGAGGTTCTGACTTTTCTCGATTTACAAAATGTTGAATTGCCCGAAATTAGGAGGTCTACAGATGTCGTAGGAGGTGTAACTAGACATGCCTCTAAAGCCACAGGGTTACTAGAAGGAACACCGGTGGTGGCGGGTGGGGCAGATAATGCTGCAGCCGCGATAAGCACGAACTCCATGCGTGAAGATGTATGCCAAATAAGTTTAGGTACATCAGGGACGGTGCTACAAACTACAATGAGACCTGTTGTGGATGATGGGCTAAGGTTACATTCTTTTTCACATTGTTTGCCAAATAGTTGGTATTCAATGGGAGTTACCTTAAATGCAGGGTCTTCTTTCGCTTGGTTTGCTAACAATGTGATTGACATGCCAAATAGATATGGGATTTTAGATGATGAGGCTTCTATAGTGGATCCAGGCTGTGACGGTTTAGTGTTTTTACCTTATTTGAATGGTGAGCGAACACCTCATAATGACCCAAATATTAGAGGTGCTTTCCTTCGGTTGGATGCTTCACACTCAAGAGGGCATATGATTAGATCTATTATGGAAGGAGTTGCTTTTTCTATAAAGGAAGTCTACGAACTTATGGGGTCCCTAATTAATCCGGCGGATACTGTTGTCGTGACTGGTGGAGGAGCTAATAGCAAAGTGTGGTCTCAAATTTTAGCTGATGTTCTTGGAAAGAATTTATCCAAAGTTGTAACGCAGTCTGGCCCAAGTCATGGAGCTGCTCTACTTTCGGCCGTAGGTATTGGTTGGTTTAATAGCATTCATGCCGCCGTTGAACGATGGGTTCTTCTATCAGATCACATCTCATTTAATCGTGATCATATGGAGTCATACCAAGAGAGTTATTTTTATTATCAACGGGCTTATTCTAAGGTTAAATATATTTAGATTAGTTGCTGTTTTTCGGAATATAATTTTTTGAGAATCGAAAAGCTATCATAATTAGTAACACGATTCCTGTCATGTAGGCTTTTGCGATTATTTGTCCTTCAATGAATTTGAGAGATTCAAAAGCTATGTACAAAAAGATCACTGAATCTGCTATTAACCCCACGATATTGCTGAAAAACAAAGCGGTAATTTTTCCTTTTGCCTGTAATGGAGTGTATATAGCGAAATCTATAAATTCGGAAAGTAAGAAAGCAATTCCGCTTGCTAATGCAATCCTCTCTCCACCTTCTAGTAAAAAAGATAGTAACGCTCCTATCAAGATTGCTATGGACACCCAGATTTTATTAGAAAATTCGTGAAGCCCATCTCTAATAGAGAACGCCAATCCTGCGAAATAAACCCCTGCGGGGGCACTGAGTCCTAAGCCTATGGACACTATGCCCCATTTGTTAATTGACCAGTTGGCGAAAAATATGATTGATATATAGCTTAAGAAAAGGATTAAACTTATATACGTCTTTAATTTGAAAGTTAGCACAACTTAAATGTCCACCTTCATACTGTTTAGCAACTCCCAATCAATATTTATTCCTAAACCAGCCGTTTCTGGAGCATGAACCAAGCCGTTTTCGTCGACCTGGATGTCGTCAATTAAACCGAATTGATTTTCACCATTTGGTGGGAACATTTCATAGAACTGGCAGTTTTTAATTGACATCATCACATGTAGGTTTGCTACAGCATCAATAGAATTGCCTCCATGGAATATCTCACAACTCATATTAAATGCATCCGCGAGATGCGCTGTTTTAAGTAGGGGCGTTATACCGCCTAGACTTCCAACATCACCCCTAATCATGTCAGTGGTATTGCGAGCAATCCATTGTGACATGCCCAGGAATTTACCTGGAACTGCCTCAGTAGCTACTACAGGAATGGTGAGTGAGTTTTTGAGCTTGGTGTACCCATAAATATCTGTTTCCGGCAAGGGGTCTTCATACCAGTAAAAATCCATGTCTTCAATTGCCTTCCCTACCATTAGTGCATCCTGATAGTTGTATGCCCAAGTGACGTCTAACATTAATTTCATTCTGTCTCCCGTAGCTTTCTGCACAGACTTACATATCTCTATATCAGTTTCAGCGATTCCATGAGGATGGATTTTGTGTGCGGTCCAACCTTTTTGTAGAAACGTTTCCGCCTCTGCGTAGTATTCATGGGGAGTTTCATGCCAAGCAGTACTTGAATAAACTGGAACTTCTGATCTAGAAGTACCTAGCATACGGTGTATTGGTAAGGAGTATTTTTTACCTTTGATATCCCACAGTGCGACATCTATAGAGGAAATACATTGAGATGGTATGTATCTGTTGTGTGTCCACATGTCTCGCCACAATACTTCAATTAGCTCTGGGTCACGGTGAAGTATTAGCGGAAGTAAATCATTTTTTATTAACTTAGCATATTGTTCAACGCCCGCTGCGAAATTTCCAACAAATGAATGACCAGTGATTCCTTCATCTGTATGGATGGTTAACAGTCCGATGTTTTTGGATCCTCCAAACCATTTGCCCATACCAGTTTTCCAGGGGAAGGTTTCCCATTTGAATGGGAGTATGTCTATTCCGGTGATTTTCATGAGAATATTTTCCCATAATCTTATCCGTTAGTTGCTGGTTTTCTCCCCTGTATATCCTTCAGTTTCCATCACCCTGGCAGATTTTTCGTTTGTCTGTATTTTATTGAGAACAGCTTCATTCGCTCTCGTCCAAGTTTCTCTATTTTCTATGGTGTATTTGTTGGACTCTCTGAAGTCATCTAACATTCCATTTACCTCTGGTATCACATAACGCGCAACTAGGTCCCAGCTTCTCAAAGTGTCCTGTCGACTTGCCCAATCGTGAACGAATCCTATTACACATCCAAATCCACCAGTCAATTTGATCATGTCACGTATCTTTTCAATTAGGTCATCAGGAGTTCCAATGACNGCTGTACGCTCTTGAGANTTAGAGACANCATTTACAGCTTCATCAGGAGTTTTATAAATTGTTCCTTCCCCTGGCTTTAANGTACCAACAGAANATTCGTTGTTNTGACGGAACAATCCATGTTTTGCTTGTTCACGTGCTTTTTCTCTTGTCTCGGCTATATGCCAGTTNAGTACTATTCGCCAGTTTTTGCGGTCAACTGTATTNCCATGTAATTTGGCAGACTCTTCAGCGAATGCCCATTGATTAGGTAGTGCTCTCATTCCGGCTGGAACTGTTGCACCGATTGATAAGACCCCGGTTTCATGTTTGCCCGCTAACGTCATCCCAGACGGGCTGACAATCGATGCAACTGCAAATTCCATTTCATCCTGTAGTGGCCTTAAGTGAAGTTTTGCNTCNTTTAATTTAAACCACTCGCATTCATAGCTGAACCTATCTGCTCCATTGAGCAGCATTTTGATGACTCCCATTGCTTCGTCTTGTCTATCCCTGAGAACCATCGGGTCAATTCCCATTGTGTGAGCGTCTGAAGGCAACGCTCCGGGGCCAGAACCAAATATAAGTCTTCCTCTTGATTGATGATCGAGCTGGACTAACCTCTGAGCTACCATAAAGGGATGATGATATGGTAGTGATATNACACCAGTTCCTAGTCGAATTCGTTGTGTTCTTTCAGCTGCAGCTGCTAAAAATATTTCTGGTGANGCTATAGTTTCCCAACCTGTTGAGTGGTGTTCNCCGCACCAGAATTCATCGTATCCTAACTTATCCATATGGGCTGCCAGTTCTAAGTCACTTTGGAGCTGCAAAGTTGGGTGTTCTCCGATTGGGTGATGAGGGGCAAGGAAAGCTCCGAAGCGCATTTTATTCATAAAATTACCTTTNTAATGACTCAAATATGCATGTTTNTGNNTNTGAGTGTAGTACAAGTTTGACTTTTATGACAGTCTTGAATTCAGGTATTATTACNGAAATTAAGTCTTTATCTGCTTCTCTTTCTTCTGGCGACTCCCGTTTTACGGGCAGTCTGGGTGACAGCTCTCGCTACTCTTCTCGCCACAGCTGCATCAAAAATGCTTGGCATAATATATTCGTCGTTTAGGTGGCGTTCTGGAACTCCATCAGCGATAGCCTGGGCTGCAGCGAGTTTCATTTCATCATTAATTTCAGTGGCACGTGCGTCTAGTACTCCCCTAAACATACCTGGAAAGCAAAGCGCATTGTTCACTTGATTTGGATAGTCTGACCTTCCTGTTGCCATAATTCTNACGAGACCATGAGCGTCTTCTGGCCATATTTCAGGGTCGGGGTTAGACATCGCAAATACTATTGCATCTGAGTTCATTGTTTTTATTTGGTCTACTGACACCACATTTGGACCCGACAACCCTATGAACACATCAGCATTTTTTATGGCTTCAGTCAGTCCGCCTTTTACATTGTTCGGATTGGTGATTTTGGAGAACAATTCCCAGTATTCATTCTCTGGGTAAGTGTCATCTTTTGATAGAATTCCGTGTCTATCTACTCCAATGATGTTGCTTATTCCGGCTGTGGTCATTAAATCTGTTGTAGCAATGCCAGCTGCCCCTATACCAGCTACTACTACTTTTACGTCTGATAGTTTTTTTTCGACAACTTTCAATGCATTCAACAGTCCTGCAACCACAACTACAGCAGTGCCATGTTGGTCATCGTGAAATACAGGTATATCTAATTCCTCTTTTAGTTTCCGCTCAATATAAAAGCACCTTGGAGCTGAAATATCCTCCAGGTTAATTCCTCCAAAACCAGTGGCAAGAAGCTTAACTGTTTTAATTATTTCGTCCGGGTCGTTGGTGTCGAGGGCTATAGGCCAAGCGTCCACACCTGTTAATTCCTTGAGTAATTGAGCTTTCCCTTCCATCACAGGTAAGGCAGCAGCGGCTCCAATATTGCCCAATCCTAAGACAGCCGATCCGTCAGTTACAACGGCTACAGTGTTACTTTTACTTGTAAGGTTCCAAACCGACTCAGGATCTTTTTGGATTGCAGAACTCACACGGGCTACTCCNGGAGTGTAAACGATGGACATGTCATTTCTGGTCTTCACTGGAGTTTTACTTTGCATTTCAATTTTTCCGCCGAGATGTCTTAAGAATACTTGGTCAGATACGTTGACAATACGAACGCCTTCTACGGCACTGACGGAATCTATTATTTCGTTGGAATGCTGTTCATCTCTGGCATTTACAGTTATGTCCCTGATCATGTTTTCGCTGCCGGTAGAGACGATATCGATGGCGCCTATATCACCGCCGGCTAAACTAATGGCAGAGGTTATATTTCCAAGCATGCCTACATGATTGGCGTATTCCGCTCTGAGAGTAACGCTGTGAGCAATTCCAGGTTGTCTAGTGGCCATTTTCTCAATTTACCTTCTGAGTAATGAAAGACATATTACGTTAACGTAGTACGTATTGATAGTGAAAGTAAGCTTAATTNTATTAACTATGCTTATATATATTTAAATTAAATGNCTATAACGGTTTACGTAAAATTAGATCTTATCCATTGCCATGGTTTAATTTCAGCAAAATGTAAAACGTATTCCTGAAAGAATTTGGGTATATATAGTAAAACCAATACTAGGATTAAAGTGCTCCATTTCTTTGGTATAAGGTTCGGCCAAAATCTTTCGCAGANGATGTAATAAATGAAGAAGTTTTCAAATAAATTCGGGAAGAAAAAGATTAATTTTCGAGATTCGGCGCCAGTTAATTCAAACAAAGTTATGCCGATAAGCCTGAACANGAAAAGGAAAATGGCGGCATTTCTGGCTAATTTATTTTTCCAAGTGATACAAACAATTCCTTCTATAGCTAAATAATACATATCCAACCATTTATCAAAATGTTGGTAGTATGATCCGAAGCCTACCTTTGGTTCTCCTAGAATTGTCTGGAGCAAATCAACAAGAACTACATCGAGAAGGTCGATGACCATTGAGGCTATTGCTCCGATTATCCGATACTTGAATATGGAGACTGGGATAAGAAGTCTTAATATAAGTACTATCGCGGCCGATATTGTCAATCTAAAGAGTCCTTTTTAGGGCATATTAATTTACTTCAATAAAATAATTTACCTTTACCACCTCGACATATTACAAGCTCAAATCAGATTAATAAAGATANTTATAAAATGGAGGGTTGCTATATTTGGTTCAAGATTTTGTAAATTCGGNATTACGTGCNAATATTTATCTAGGCTGAATCGGTACTAATAAAATTAGCAACTCTTTCTCCAATCATCATGGTGGTGACGTTGGTATTAGCTCTAACGGTGTCAGGCATTATAGAGGCATCCGCAACGCGAATTCCTTCTAGTCCATGTATTTTGAGGTTTTGGTCTACAACTGCCATAGGGTCAGTTTCGGGACCCATTTTGCAAGTTCCCGTAAGATGCTGACCGGTCGTAACTTCTCTCTGAAGCCATCTGTTTAATGAATCATCATTCTTTAGGTCGTGATCCNAAGGTTCTATCCTTCCTGAAACCATGTCAGAGAAGGCGGGGTCATTAAATATGTCAACAGCTTTTCTTACAGATTCCCGCATGCGTCTTAAATCTTCGGGATCTTCNAGCAGGTNGAAATCCAAAAAAGGATGATCTCTCGGATCACTTGATAATAGTTTTATTTCGCCTTTACTGTCAGCTAAGTAGACTGAGCAAGTTATTCGGATGCCTATTGGCTCCATTCTTTCCCCACCTCTGTTAACTCTTTCGGTGGCGAAGGAAGTCATCCAAATCATCATGTCATGTTCTCTTGTAGAACCTTCGGCTGTATATCGCAGCCCGACTTGTAATCTAGGAGCTAGCCCGTCAAGTTCAACCCCGTCTTTAACTCCGCACGTTATGAATATTAGTGGGTGATCACTGAAGTTTTTACCCACTCCTGGCAGGTTATGAATCGTCTCTATGCCAAGTTCTTCGAGCTCTTGCGTGGGACCTATTCCAGACAGGAGAAGTATCTGTGCGTTCGCAATTGTACCGCTTGATAATATGGCTTCTTTACCTTCTACCGTAAAAATATCTCCTGCACTCTCAACCTCTACTCCGTAGAATTTTTTATTTTTAAACAGTANCTTTCTGACAAAACATTTTGATCGGATGGTTAAATTAAGGCGATNCCTAGCTGGAGTCAGATACCCTATAGCACTGCTGAATCTTATGCCATTTGGGTTGTTGTTTGGAAATGCCCCCACGCCAGCTGAATCAGGCTGATTGAAATCTTCTACTTCTGGAAATCCTGCGTTCCTACAGGATTGGAAAAAAGCTTCTTGCGAAGGCAGCCAGTCTTCTCGTTTGAATCTACGGCATATAATGGGACCATCTTTCCCATGGAAATCGTCACTAAAGTCCATGTCNGTTTCCAGATTTCTGAAAAAAGGNAGAACCTTTTCGTAAGTCCATTCATCATTACCATTATTAGCCCAATCGTCAAAATCATGGGTTAGCCCCCGAAGAAAAATCTGACCGTTGATTGCGCTTGTTCCACCAGTGACTTTACCTCTCGGTACCAACATTTCAGGTGTGTGCTCATTACCCTTTCCTTTAAATTGCCAGTTGTGCTCATCGCTAACCATTATGTCGGTTCCGGTTGAATACCCATATTTGAGCTCGTCAGGAAGATGTGCAATGTCAGGATAATCTGGACCTGCTTCTAGTAATAAAATTGACCGATTAGGGTCTTCAGACAATCTAGAAGCTGCCGCTGAACCTGCNGAACCTGCACCTATTACTATCACATCATATTGCATCTTCAATCCTACAGTTACACTACTCATCATGTTGGCCAGATTTTTAGATACGACTATGTAAACAGCAATATCATTATGCATAGGTATATCTAATATTTGCNGAAATTATAACTGTTTCTTAAGCTAGGCGTTTCGTTTTAANGATCGAAGTGTTAAATGCTTGTCTTTTTATTTCTCAGCGTTTTCNATTTCCCGTGCACGTTGAAGGGCTCTTTTAGTATCTTCAATTGCTTCAGAGTTATCAGAAGGTATCGTTAGTGATTTCTCAAATTGATTAATGGCTTCTTGGAATCTNCCTGTGTCCAAATAAACGTGGCCTATCATGGATCTCGCTCCAAAATGATTCNGGTCTAATTCAACAGCTTTCTTGAAATGGGTTAAAGAGTTTTCAAAGTCATTCATACGCAAATAAGCATGCCCTATATCCCAATTCGCATCAAAGTTGTTGGGTTCTAATGCAACGGCTATTTTCAAATGTTTTAACTCATATTGCTGCTTGGTAGTCGGATTTGGAGTCGGAGTTTTTGTATCCCGTTGCAGAAACTGAGGAGTGATATATGACTGAGGAGTGATATATGTATGAGAAGAGTTGTAAATAGAGGAGGTTTGGCCGGAAGATAGCCCCCATATAAGTAGACCACCTGCTAGCACACTTATTATTACTAAAATCCAAAAATATTTCGGCGGATACTGAAATATCGTCGTCAAATTTTTTTGAAGGGAATAGTTGCTTAAACTGTCTTTTTGTTCAGAAATATCGAATGTGTTACCACATGATCCGCAGAATAGAGATCCTGATGGGTTTTTTTCACCACATGAGTCACAAGAGAATGTTTGAGAAAACGAAATTCCACAGAACCCACAGAACAAAGACTCTGCCGGATTCTCTTCACCGCAAGAATTGCAATCAACAGTTGTTTTGAGACTCTTGCCACATGATCCGCAGAACGGAGAGCCCTCAGGATTATGATTGCCACAGTGAGAACATGCCATGATTCTCGTTACCAGTTCCAGGTATCAAGTTGATCTATCCACTCTTTTCTTGACTGAGCTAAACGGTTTTTCATTCGTTCTATCACCACAGCTATACCGATAAATAAAAGTCCGAAACCAATCGCTGTAAATGCAACGTTTATATCTGATAGTGTCGTAGCTAGATGCCACAGTAGATTGATAACTAAAGTTACCAGCCCACCGGCAAATATTATTTTTGATCTGGAGTACAAACCCCAACCTATCAATATAATGGCTTCTACTGCACAAAGTGATGCATATAGAAGTTCTGGGCTAACAACCAGTGATTGAATAAAAGCGGAAACGGGTAATATTAAGATCGCTAGGGCATTTGCTGCAAGCGCAAGGAATTTTATTTCAGAGGCACGTTTATACTCAAAGTAAGCTATTCCTAATAGATAAATACCAGCCGGGATAGCGTAAAAATGCACTTCTGAAAAATTTAGATTTACTGCCTGAATGTACCAACTTATCAGTAGAGAAGCAGCAGAGATATAGCCATATAGAGCGTTTTTCTCCACAATACCAATGCCGAGATACAGGAGTCCGATGACAGCTATGACTGTGGTGGCATTTATTATGTGAGCTTGATGCTCATTTCCTTCTAGTAGGCTTGAAACAAGAGCAATAATGACGAAAACACCAGAAGCAATTGCAAATCTTGTGGAGGTTAATCTTAGCGGCGATTCCCATATATATAGGTAGTTTCTCAGAGTTCCAACAGACATTTTCCTGAGTCCTGCCGCTGCCCACCACGATATTAATCCTTGTAGGGACCAAGAGACAGCTCTGATGGTCCAGGATCCATCTCCAATACTCCCTACGCAAAACATTGTTGTGACAGCAAGCAAAATGGTTGCACCATAGGGTACAAACCTGTTTTTTGATATGTAGGAAGCCGCAACTAATGTAATGGTAAAAAGGGCGGCCGCTGTCATCCCTTCAAAATTGTCCCACTTT
>PBDQ01000018.1 GCA_002717465.1 Chloroflexota bacterium | reverse complement strand
AAGCCCCCTACGTTTTCAATGACGGCACTGAGTTCGGTGGGATCAGGAATACTTCTCGTTCCTTTGAAAGTCATATGTTCCACAAAATGAGATATCCCCGCCATTCCAGATGGCTCGTCACTTGGCCCGATCTTCACTGTCACGACCACAGAACTTGTTTTCGCTTCCTTTATGTTTTCTGTTATTAGTGTTAGCCTATTATCAAGGATAAGTTTTTTCATAATTTTCGAGGAATAAATAGTAGTTTGTTTATCGACCGTTAAGGTTTTGAACGAATTTTTGTGTCTGACTTTTCTTCTTGTAGCTTAGCTACTGCGAGAGTGGATTGTTCTCCCCATCCCCTGTTTTGGGCTTCTATGTATTTCTGCTGAACTAAGTTTGAAATGTCCATTGGTACCCCAAGGTCTCGCCCTATCTTGGTTGCTAGCCCTACATCTTTTGAACCTAGATCTAATTTAAATCCAGGATTAAAATTACCTTTGAAAAGTGTTTCAGGGTAGCTTTTCATGGCTTTAGTATCTCCCGTACTCATAGATATTGCTTTGTATAGGGTGTCAGGATCTACCCCAGCTTTCACCCCCATAGAAAATGCTTCAGAAAGAACGACTCCAAGGGTCATCCCTATTAAGTTGTTAGCTATCTTACATATTGCCCCTGATCCTGATGGACCTGAATACATAACCTCTGTTCCCATTAAATCCAATATAGGCTTGAACTTTTCGTAAGCTAATTTGTCTCCCCCGACCATTATGCATAGNGTCCCTAATTCAGCTCCCACGGTTCCACCACTAACAGGGGCGTCAAGTACTTTTACCCCTTTGCGCTCCGCAGCTANTGTCATTCTTTCTAATGTCAAAGGGTCTGTAGTACTTAGGTCGAAATAGGTGGTACCATNCGTCGAACCCTCTAGNATGCCTCCTTCTCCAAGGAATACCTCCTCGACATTTTGAGGTTTAGGTAAGGATGTAAAAATAACTTCACTTGATTGGGCAACTTCTTTTGGAGACGCTGCTAGCGAGGCTCCTAAAGATTGTATTTCTTGTGTTGCTTCAGAATCTATGTCATATACAGTTAACTTATTNCCCCCTTTTATTATGTGTTTAACCATATGTCGACCCATATACCCTACCCCAATAAATCCTACATTCATGTATTTATCTCCTNNGCTATTTCTATCAGACCATCAGGGTACTATGGTACTGCACTAATTAATATGNGAAANGATTTTGTNATATCTAAACTCAGNCATCAAAAACGTTCNATTANCATACTCATTAATTTTTTTAAGTTTATAATTTGGTAGATATTGTGAATTNANTATGTAAATGTTAATTANTTGATTTGAATTAATAANACCAACGGACTGGTATAACGATAATGTTGAAGTTATTCACAAATTTTATAGACATGATACCGCCATATCGAGTAGCAGAAGGACTGTTGGAAAATAAAGAGGAGGAGCAAGGANTCTTTTTGATTCATGTATCTTCTACNAAAATACGGGTTGATAAGCATACGTTTACTTTCTTAGTGATCGGTGAAAATATTAAGGTTATGTACACGAGGAAAAGACGAGCAATTACGATCGAAAGATTGCTACCTACTCAAGGACCNGTTTAAATNCGATANCNTNNTTAATTTAAGCATTTATTTAANATATCGACGANATGTGAAGCAGATCGCCCTGTACCGTGTAGGATTTGTTCNCTGCATGAAAACCCTTCTGAAATTATTGTAGTTTTGTNTGACAGCTTTTTCACAGCTGGNAATAACTGAGCATTTCCTATGTCCATTGAAATATCGTAGTGATCCTTAGTGTAACCAAACGACCCTGCCATACCGCAACAGCCGGATTGGATTTCTTTCGCTGTTATTCCTGGAATGCGATTCAATATTTTGAGAGTCAAAGAAGTTCCCACTAGCGCTTTCTGATGACAATGGCCAAATACAGCAACGTCATTGAAGGGTATAGTTTCTTTAAAGTGTATTTCACTGGATTGTTCAAATGCATATGATACAAATTCTTCGATTAGCATCGTGTTATCTGCGATTTTTTGACCACTTTGCNGATCATCCAATAANTCTATAAAGTCCTCTTTAAAACCTAAAATGCAACTAGGTTCAATTCCTACNAACTTAGCTCCAGATTCTATGTAGTTATGAATCAATNCCACATTGTAATTAGCATGTGCCTTTGCTTTTTGCATCATTCCGTTTGATAAATATGGACGGCCGCAACATTTAAAATCTGGCACTATAACCTCATAACCCAATTTTTCTATTAGTTGTACGGCTGCAATCCCAAGGTTTGGATTATTGTAATTGGTGGTTGTGTCCGGAAATAAAATTACCTTACCATGGATTGTTCTGGATGTGTTGGGGTTGGGNTNAGNCCNAGATTTAAACCACTGTTTGAACGTTTGNGGNGCAAATNCGGGCAAATTTCGGCGTGGGTCNACATTGATTGTTTTTTCCANCAAAAACTTGCTGAANTCTTGCNTCATGANCCAGTTTGATATAGGGCTGAAAAAAGAACCGATTTTGCTAAGTAGATCTACGTTACCAAAAAACCTGTTTTTCAAAGAGTAGCCGTTCTTTTTGTGATAGTTGTATAGGAAATCATATTTTATTTTCGCCATGTCTACATTCGAAGGACATTCCGCTTTACACCCTTTGCATTCAAGACAAAGATCCATAACTTGATGCATGCGTTCGCTGGTGAAAGTTTCAAATGGTATAGCACCAGATATCGACGCCCTAAGGGCATTCGCTCTGCCGCGTGTGGAATGCTCTTCGTCCCTTGTGGCCATGTACGAGGGACACATAACTCCACTGGTTATTTTTCTACATGCCCCTTGACCATTACACATTTCAATTGCAGATGCGAAGGTTCCACCCTCCTTAATAAAAGAAAATCCTTTTTCTGTTTGCTTAGTTTCATATGATGTACCGAAACGCAGGTTTTCTGTCATTGGAGGGGAATCTACAATTTTCCCTGGATTCATCAAGTTGTTGGGGTCAAAGGCTTTCTTTACTTCTTTGAATGCTTGGTACAATTGGGTTCCAAACATTTTTTCGTTGTATCCACTTCTTACTAAACCATCTCCGTGTTCTCCACTTAAGGCGCCACCAAACTCTAAGACTAGGTCACTGATTTCGTCTGAGATTGCTTTCATGCGATTAATTCCTACGTCTGTTTTAGGATTAATCAATGGTCGTATATGTAAGCATCCTACGCTAGCATGCCCATAATATCCCGCTTCTGTTCCATGTTTTTTGATTATGGCATCAAATCGTCGAACAAATTCAGGTAGAACTTCAGGTGATACCGCGGTATCCTCTACGAATGGCAACGGTTTTGCGTCTCCTGGGACATTCATCATTAAACCAAGGCCGGCTTTTCTTACATCCCATACTTTTTGCTGGTCTGATGCCTCTGTCATACGTATCATAGAGTAGCCCCAACCTCCCCTTGAGATACGTTCTTCTAGCCTGTCAAATTTGGCGTCTAGTTCAGTAGATGTTTCGGATATTAATTCAATGGCCAAAATGGCTTCTGGATCACCGTCGATAAAATCTGTCAATCGAGAGTATGCTAGATTTGATTTAGCTTGTCGGAGTATCATGCTCCCGATTAACTCGATAGCTGATGGGTTCATCTCGATGGCTGCTACCGTTGCTTCCATGGATTCGATCAGATCCATGCAATGGAGGACCAATAAGCCAGTCACCTTAGGTATTGGTGTTACTTTCAGTTTGGCTTCATGGATCGTGATTAATGTTCCCTCAGAACCGACAGCAAACCTAGCCATATTGAAATTATTGCCACCAACAAATTCGTCTAGATTATAACCTGATACCCTTCGTTGTATTTTGGGATATCTATCTAATATCTCATTTCTGTTTTCTTCACCAATCTTAAATAGATTTCTGTAAATGTCGCCTTCAAAAGAAGATAGGCGCATTTTTGTTTCTAATTGATCACCACTGATAGCATGAAAGTTAGCGGAATCACCGTTAGATAAAATCACGTCCATATCAATGACATTGTCTACTGTTTTGCCCCACATGATGGAATGGGCGCCACATGAATTATTGCCTAGCGCCCCTCCGACGTTTCCTCGATTACTAGTACTCGGGTCGGGAGTAAACATGACATTATGTGGGGCCAGATACCTGTTTAACTCATCAAGTATGATTCCAGGTTGAGTTCTGACCCATCCTTCTTCTGAGTTCAGTTCGATCACAGATCTCATGTATTTTGAAAAGTCCAAGACGATTGACTCTCCGACGGTCTGTCCGGCCAAGCTGGTTCCACCGCCTCGTGGCAACACTGTTACGTTGTTTTTCCCAGCTAATTCTAAAGTGGCAACAACATCTTCCTTGGTTTTGGGTAATACGACACCGAGAGGTTTGATTTGATAGATACTTGCATCTGTGCTCCACAAAGCCCGTGACATATCATCGAATCGAACATCTCCCGAAATGTTCTTATTTAATTCATAAGTGAGTTCAGTTTGCACTTTGTTGGAGGCTGCTAGAGTCATGTTTTGTTCCTAAGTAAGTTTGCTATGATCCAAATGCACAGATTTCATGGTACCCATGTTACGCGCGTGGCCTAAGCATCTGAACTGCGGTCTGACATTAAAAATGTGATTATTTTTATAGTGTAAAAGACTGATTAAGAAATACTGGTGATCTTATAGTTAGTTTTTCCTCTTGGGGTATTAGCAGTTGCTTTCTGGCCTGCTTTCTTACCTAATATCGCTCTTCCCAGTGGTGACGCGTCTGACACTTTACCTTCTGATGGATTCGCTTCCGACGGGCTCACTAATGTGTATTTGGTCTTTTTCTTCTTNTCTATATCTTCNACAGTAAAAGTAGTTCCAACTCTTATAACTTTAGTCCCTCGNCCAGAAGTATCNACTATTATGGATGATCTCAACATGGCNTCTATCTCTTTGATTCTAGCTTCTTCACGCCCTTGTTGCTCTCTGGCTGCCTCTAAAGGAGCATTCTCCCGCACGTCCCCGTCTTCTGCCGCTGTTTGAATCGCGTTGCTTATGTTGACTCTGTTGGATTCGAGTTGAGTTTTTTCTTTTGTTAGTTGGTCATGNCCTTCTTGGGTGATTTCCTGCNCNTCCTTCTTTGCAGATCTCCTGCTGCCAGAGTTGGATGCGGTCTTGGTTTTTCTTACTCTGAAATGTGTTGATAGATTGACAGTGGTTTTTTCCTCCTTGAAAGCGAAAGCTAGGAATTTCCTTACAGATTGAAGGCCTTCTACCACTTCTTCTGAGAGACTGTTTCTACCAGCCTGTTCAGCGTAGTCTCCGATCTGGGCCGGAGTAATTGCATTCAAATTCGTGTCACCCTGAAAATGTTTGACAAACTTATTNAATTCCCTAACTGCAGAGGGGGTTTTGTCTTTGTCTTTCAGATTTTCAGTGTATGCGCCTACTGTGTTGATGAGTTTGTTTGAATCTTCTGAAGCCAAAACCCTACCTCCTTTGGAGCNCGCTTAATTTGGACTNGATAGTGGTAATATGGTAACAAAATGTGGCACCGAATATCCAATATGCATTCCAGANANAATAATCTGTCACAAATATANTTCGTCCATCNGAGAGGTGTTGGTTGNATTTGAAGGGTATTNNGATTGGTGTTAAGTTACCTNTTGCATTTAAATAAGGAGCGGTTTTGGGTAAATGAATACCAGCGAATTTTTAAACATAACAGCTTTAATAGTGCCGGATAGGCCAGCTGTTGTTTTTGATGGTAGGACGATAACTTTTCAGGAGTTAGTAAGTAGAGTCAACAGGCTTGCTGATGTGTTACAAAATGCCGGTGTTACATCAGGTGATCGGGTAGCTACTATCCAGGTTAACTGTAATGAACATATTGAAGCATATTTTGCCTCAGCATTATTGGATGCAGTGTATGTTCCTGTGAATTTTAGGTCCACAGCTGAAGAAATTCGTTATATGATCACCGACTCATCTGCAAAGGTAGTGATATCTGGCAGTAGATATATTGATCTCGTGGACAGTATTAGATCAGATTTGCACTCTGTTTCAACTTATATTGGTTTAGATGGAACTGATAAGAAAGGATGGCTCAATTATGATGAAGCCATACGTGGTGCTATAGATGATCCGAAATTTCCCGAAGGAGACGATGAAGATTTGACTATGGTGATGTTTACTGCTGGCACGACAGGGTCACCAAAAGGGGTTATGTTGAGCCATGATTCTTTTTCTTCATACATTCTTAGTAACGTTTCGCCAGCAGATATAGAGGAAAATGAGAAAAATATTCTCACCGTGCCTATGTATCACATAGCTGGTATACAAGCTGTTATGGCTGCCATCTACGGTGGTAGAACCTTGATAATACAGAGGCAGTTCGAGCCGGTGGAATGGATGAGTCTTGTTCAGTCTGAGCAAGCAAATAGAGCTATGATGGTTCCAACTATGCTTAAAATACTTATGGATCATCCTGATTTTGAAGAATATGATTTGTCTAGCTTAGAAGTGATTACTTATGGTGCTGCACCAATGCCTTTAGAAATCATAAAGAAAGCTATTGAAAAGTTCCCCGAAACTCATTTCATAAATGCGTTCGGCCAGACTGAGACCGCAGCAACAATAACTATGCTCCCGCCAGAAGATCATATATTGCAAGGCTCAGAGAAGGAAATCCAAAAAAAATTAAAACGACTCACGTCTATAGGCAAACCACTACAAGATGTAGAGGTCAGAATTGTGGATGATCATGGGATTACCGTGTCGCAAGGAAACATAGGAGAAATTGTCGCGAAGGGGCCCCGACTCATGAAAGGGTATTGGAATCAGGAAGAAGCCACTGCTGAGGCGTTGAGGGGAGGTTGGCTATACACTGGGGATTTGGGGTATATGGATGAGGATGACTATATCTTTTTATCTGGTCGTGCCAAAGATTTTATTAAACGAGGGGGAGAGATGGTCTCACCGGAAGAAGTTGAGCAGGTTTTGCATTCCCATCCTTCTATAGATGAAGCGGCGATTATTGGGGTTCCTGATGTGCAGTGGGGAGAACAAGTGAGAGCGATTATTGTCCCGAAAGAGGGTGAAATTATAGACGAAGAGGATATTGTTAATTATTGTCGAGATAGGCTCGCGAGTTTTAAGAAGCCGGAATCTGTAATAGTGGTAAGAGAGCTACCTCGGAATCCGCTAGGTAAAGTTTTAAAAACGGTTCTAAGAGAACGCCATGGGCAACCAGGCTAAAGATCTGTTGATTTGTAATAAAAATAGATAGATTTAATAAGGATAGTTGGGAAAATGAAAATCACTAACATAGAAAATTTCATCGTTGATGCCGGATGGAGACCATGGGGATTTGTAAAGGTTGAAACAGACGAAGGGATAACGGGATGGGGAGAATGTAGTGACGGTAGGTCTCCTCATGGGGTTGCAGGTACCATTGAAGATTTGAAACCTGTTTTATTTTGGAAAGATCCGAGAGAGTTCGAAACTAGATTCTGGGATATGTATCGAGCTACGAGGCAAAGTCCTGGAGGAATAGCAGCTAAAGCTTTAGCTGGTTTGGATTGTGCTTTTATAGATATAAAGGCGAAAAGTTTGGGCTTATCAGTCCCGGAACTTTTTGGAGGCCCGACCAGAGATAGAGTTCGTGTGTATTGGTCTCATTGTGGCAGTTCAAGGGTTCGAAACAATGAATTAATAGGAGTACCTCCTATCAGAGAATGGAGTGACATAACCGCACTTGGTAAAGAAGTGGTCAACAGAGGATTTACAGCATTGAAGACCAATGTAATAGGGCCTGGGGATCCACCTATGCATTTCGGAGGTGGATTCGGGGGATCTAGAGGTTCAACTGATCAGGTTGTTACGAAAGGTGTTCTTAGGCATATCGAAAAACTGATTGGAACTTTCAGAGATGCCGTCGGGCCTGACGTTGATATAAATTTGGATCTTAATTTTAATTTCAAAACTGAATCATGTTTACGGATCGCGAAAGTTTTAGAACAATTTGATATGTTATGGCTGGAAATTGACATGTACCAGCCCGAAAGTCTAAGGCAGATAAAAGACTCAACCACAACACGGATATGCACCGGCGAGAACTTATTTTACATGAGAGATTATTTGCCTTATTTCCAGCAACATTCAGCCGACATGTTCATGATTGATGTTCCTTGGAACGGGTTCAGTCAATCGAAGAAAGTGGGAGATCTAGCGGAGGTATTTCAACATAACGTCGCTCCCCATAATTACTATAGCCACTTGTCCACCTTTGTAAGTGCTTCTTTATGTGCATCCCTTCCAAACATACGTATTATGGAAATTGATATTGACGATGTCCCTTGGAAGGACGAATTAACAACCTCGAAGCCCGAAATANTAGATGGGTATATGAANGTCCCGAATGGACCTGGCTGGGGTGCTGACATTAATGAAGAAGTGGCCAGAGCACACCCTTGGGATGGAAGCAAAAGCGGATATTCGCCAGGGCAAACTCCAGCAGAACTACTGTACGGTNTGCCTAGCTAGAACAGTTACTAATAAGTGTGAATATCAGTGTATAAATTCTTGTATCTCGTTTGACACGGTATCCGGCTGTTCCATATACATATTATGNCCACTGTTATGGATTGTNGTTTTGTTAAAATGGGCATGTTGACTGATNAATGGGTCTAGTTTTGAATATTTGTCNCCATGGGTTTCACTTATTATGAAAAGGACTGGCATTTCCAACTTAGGTAATATATTGAGAACGTNTAAGTAATCACCTTTTCTGTGANCCCATGCCATTGTTAACTTGTCCCATTTAATACCGATCCCTTCTCCAGATTTGAATGTTTCGTAGTTTAGTACGTCATTTGTAACTTCTTGGTNCCAATTTTTTGTTAAATCGTGAGATTGTAGTGTTTGTTTCAACTCGTCTAAATCGTTCCATGTACGCCACTTTCGTTTTGATACCATTTTTTGGAAATTTTCATCTACTATAAGCATCGGCTCCATTAGAATGATTTTTTGAAACAAATGAGGTTTTTGGAGGGCAGCTAATGTTAGTGCGACAGCTCCATTTGAGTGGCCTATTCCTATGCATTTACTATGGGTTATATTTTGTGTGAAATGAATTATCTCCCTACTTCGGTCGTTTAATCTATACTTTATGCCTGGCCAGTCACTGTCGCCGTGTCCTAGGAAATCATACGCATATACATGGCTATAGAGAGCTAACTTTTTGGAAACGTAATCAAAACTACGACTTGTCCTCATGTCACCATGAAACAAAGTGATTTTTGTGTCTGATTGAGATTGATTTGAGGACCAGGATATGTAATGCGCTTTAAAATCAAATACGGAGAGGATTTTTTTTTTAGACTTTATGTTGTTTCCCATTTCACAACATAGCAGCGCTTAAAGTGGGGTGCATTGAGAGATATTTCTANATTTCAAGTTAGCCNCCTGAAATTGCAGGTAAAAAGTGTACCTCGCTGCTTGTTTCTANTTTCTGAATCAATCCGAGTGGAGTGATTTCTCCATCTACAGCTATTGATATGTTTGGTTTGACTCTGCCATCCTCGACGACCCTGTCTTTGAAACCAGGGAACTCTTGTTCAAGGTTATCAATAACCTGCCNTATGTTAGCCCCACTGACGGAAACTTTNTGTTGCCCGTCAGTGAGGCTTTGCATTAATGACGGTACGAATACTAACGCCATAATCTGAGTTATTTTCCTTCAGCTGACTGTATGGCTCCTGGGCTCATNGGCAACTCTGTCATTCTTTTCCCAGTGGCATCATAAATTGCATTCGCTATAGTNGGAGTTGGAGGNACGATGTTGGCTTCTCCGACTCCTCTCACCCCAAAAGGATGCCCAGGATTTGCTACCTCAACAATCACTGTGTCTATCATTGGNAGGTCCAAAGACGTAGGCATTCTGTAGTCCAATAGACTTGAATTCGTCATGGTCCCTGAATCATTCATGAAGTATTCTTCATTTAATGCCCAGCCGATACCCTGGACACTTCCACCTTGCATTTGCCCTTCAACATAGCTGGGATGGATCGCTTTNCCAACATCCTGCACAACTGTGAACCTTTCAACTGTNGCTTTTCCTGTTTCCGGGTCTATNGATACGTCAGCGATGTTTCCCGCGAATGATCCACCAACCCCTTTAGGGTTGACCGAAGCGCTTCCTGAAATACCACCTCCGGTGTCACTCATTTGTTCAGCGAGTTCTTTAAATGTCATTTTGAGCTCTGAATCGCTTTGTGAGCTTATGACACCGTCTTCCATTTNAAGGCCATTAGGATCAACGTCCCAAATACTAGCAGCTCTTTCAATACACTGTTGTTTTACATCCTGAGCGGCTTCGTATGCCGCCCATCCTGTAGCAAATGTNGTTCTNCTACCGCCNGTTACAGCGGTGAAGCCAATAGTGTCGGTGTCTACAACTGATGGCCGTACATCCTCTACTGGTATTCCAAGCACTTCAGCAGCGTGCATAGCTATAGAGGTTCTTGATCCTCCGATATCAGTGGAGCCTTCGGTTAAGTTTACAGAGCCATCNTTGTTGACTGCGATGTTGCATGCTGAATCGAATCCGATATTAAACCAAAATCCGATGGCTATGCCTCTTCCTGTACNTTCTCCTTTNGCAGCCTGATANTGAGGGTGATCCCTCATNGCTTCTAGTACCTCTTTNGCGCCGATTTTTCGGAACACCGGTCCATCGGGTCTTCTTGTACCCTCGACCGCAACGTTTTTCAGTCTAAGATCTATAGGATCCANTCCAAGTTTCTCTGCTAATTCATTCATTGCTTGTTCTGCGCCGAAAGCTGCGTTTGGAGCGCCNGGGGCTCGNTATGCAGCTGTTTTTGGTTTGTTAACAACCACGTCATACCCATCAATTAAGGTGTTGTCTATGTCGTATGCAGAAAATACGCATTGAGCGGCTGCGCCCACAGGAGATCCTGGNTATGCTCCAGCTTCCATTGCCATCCATGCATGAGCGGCCGTAATGGTGCCATCGNTCTTGGCTCCNATTTTTATTCGTACCTGGGATCCNGGAGTTGGACCAGAAGCTTCAAAGGTTTCCTTTCTTGTCATTACTATTTTGACNGGAGCGCCTGTTTTCTTAGAGAGAAGTGCTGCAACCGGCTCAACGTATATAGGGATTTTCCCTCCAAATCCGCCGCCTATTTCTGTAGGAGTNACTCTGATCATTGAGACNGGCATGTCTAACAGATCGGCTAGGCTGTCTCGTACTACGAATGATCCCTGTGTGCTACACCACACATGTAACCTCCCATCGGGGCTCCATAGAGCTGTTCCATTGTGAGGTTCAATATATCCCTGATGAACAGTTTTGGTGTTGTATTCTCGTTCCACTACCACGTCAGCATCCTNAAAACCTGAAGTGATGTCACCTTTCACATGTTGGAAATGGGATGCNACATTACTGACTGTTCCGGTGTCCTCTCCTAATTCCTCAGTTGTAAGTGTCTCATGGAGAATAGAAGCTCCTTCTGACATTGCTTCCTGTGTAGTTAGAACAGGGTCTAGAACTTCATATTCAACCTTTATGAGGTCTATTGCCTCTTCGGCAACGTGGACGTTGATAGCTGCAACGGCCGCAACTGCGTGACCAGCGTAAAGGGCTTTATCATTGGCTAAAATGTTGTCTCTTAGCCAATTTACTGTGGTTTCGTCTTCACCCAGATCAACAGTTTTGTCACTTACTTGAGGGAAGTCTTTTGAAGTTACGATCGCNCGTACNCCATCTAGATTTTCGGCCTTTGAAGTGTCGATTGACAATATTTTTGCATGAGCATGTGGGCTTCTGAGTATTTTGCCGTGCAATAGCCCTGANGCATCGAAATCTGCGCCGTATATAGCTCTTCCGGTGACCTTGTCAGCACCGTCATGGCGCACCGGCCTTGTNCCAACTACCTTGTATTCAGTGTTGGAAAGAACCATATTTCTCTCGTAGTCTGAGGTNGTCATTNATTAAGCCTCCTGCATTCTTTTAGCGGCGTCTTGAACCGCGCGGACTATTTTGTCGTATCCAGTGCATCTGCAAAGGTTGTTGGCGAGCCAAAATCTGATCTGGTGTTCAGTGGGATTTGGATTTTTTTCTAGAAGAGCTTTTGAGGCAATTATGAATCCTGGTGTGCATATACCGCACTGTAGGGCTGCATTCTCTAGAAANGCTGCTTGTATAGGGTGTAGATTACTTCCGTCTGCAACCCCTTCGATAGTTTCTATTTCTGCTCCCTCGGCTTCAACTCCTAGAACTAGGCATGATGTTACCACCCTACCGTCNATATTNACGGTGCAAGCNCCACAGTTGCCGTCATTACAGCCTTCCTTGGTCCCGGTTAAACCGATGACGTCTCTGAGGCATTCAAGCAAGCTCTGCCTNGGTTCACACAAAAAATCAACTTGTGCTCCATTAATTCTTGTTTGTACATATGTTTTAGCTGGCATTTATTTAACTCCCCTGTGCTCTTTCGACCGCTGTATTTAAGGCCCGTCGGGTCAATACTTCACACAAATGTTTTCTGTATTCTGCCGTGCCTCTCATGTCAGATATGGGCTTAGCGGCATTTTTNGCAGCGTCCGCTGCTTTTTGAATAGCTGCGTCGCNTACTGGCTGGCCCACTAATGCATCTTCAGCCTCTTTGACCAATATAGGNGTNGGTGCGACAGATGCCAGTGCAACTCTCCCAGAGGTAAAGACACCGTTTTCAATAGTCACCGATACCCCTGCTCCAGCAACGGCTATATCCATCTCGTTTCGTGGGATGAATCTTATGTAATTGGCTCCGAAGCCCGANCCATTACTTGGNAAATTGATAGATATNAATAATTCNTCATCCCCGATAGATGTTTGTCGCGGCCCGGTGCATACTTCTTCCACTGGTATTTCTCTTGTCCCGTTTGGCCCTGCTATTTTTGCGATGGCATTGTGGGCGATCAAATTAGGTATGGAGTCTCCGCTAGGTGCAGCATTACACAAGTTTCCCCCTAGGGAAGCTCGTCCTTGTATCTGTGTGCCACCTATCAAAGATGCAGAATCTATCAAAGCTGGATAATGTTTTTTTACATCTTCATTGTTATAAATAATGTGGCATGGNACAGCTGCNCCTATCGTGAGTCCACCTGAAGCGCTGTAACTGAGTTCATTCAANTCAGGTATGTTTTTGACGTTTACGACGGTGTTTGCGTCAACTCGTGGGTCTTTCACTCTTAGCTGCACAATCAAATCAGTACCGCCTGCCATTGCTTTGGCTTTACCTCCTGATTCTGCGAGAATCTTCACTGCGTCATCCACGCTACTTGGATTTTCGTAATCTATCCACTTCAAAGGCCTTCCTCCTTAATAAAACATTGCTAGATCTAAACTATCTGACCATCATNAANCANTTAAAAGTCTGAGNCTATATTTTAAGAGTTCTTTAAGAACCCAAAATTGCCCTAACTTTCGATACGTTAGNCATTTATAATTTCCTCNACGGAGCATCAGTCTAACATAAGGAATTTGACGTAACAATATTTTAAATCATGGTCGAACTATGTTGACCAAATAANAAGCCAATTCACNCGGATGGAATGANNCTNCGTTTTNAGTCTGTAATGCGAGGTTNNTTATAGCANCCGCCATTTATGGATCAGAAAGTACTTCTTTTAGATAATGCCCAGTTTGAGAGGAACTAAACTCTATAATTTGTTCAGGGGTACCTTCGCAAACCATGTCTCCTCCCTTGTCTCCAGCCCCAGGNCCCAGATCTATAATCCAATCNGCACTTTTGATAAGGTCNATGTGATGCTCTATTANTATGACNGTATTGCCTGTATCGACCAAGCGATGCAGGACCCTTAAAAGTTGTGCGCAATCTTCAAATGATAGCCCAGTGGTTGGTTCATCCAATATATATAGAGTATTTCCAGTTGCTCTTTTGGAAAGTTCGGTAGCTAATTTGATCCTCTGAGCTTCTCCGCCACTTAATTGCGTGGCTGGTTGCCCGAGCCTTATATATCCTAACCCAACATCCTGCAAGGTTTGTAATTTATTGCGGATTCTTGGAATGTTTGAGAATAAATTAAGNGATTCTGTGACTGTCATAGAGAGTACGTCAGCAATACTGTTGCCNCTATANTCGACNTCTAATGCTTCCCTGTTATAGCGTTTGCCGTTGCATTCTTCACAAGGNACTGTNACGTCAGGNAGNAATTGCATTTCTATATTTATATGNCCGTCTCCNGNGCAGGCTTCACATCTTCCNCCTTTGACATTGAATGAAAATCTACCTGGTTTATATCCTCTGCTTCGAGACTCAGGGACTTGAGAAAANATTTCCCTAATTGGAGTGAAGGTACCAGTNTACGTGGCGGGATTACTGCGTGGNGTTCTNCCAATGGGNGTTTGGTCTATGTTGACGANCTTATCGATGTTTTCAAGNCCTGTTATTTTTTCATGCTTACCNGGTCTGTTTTTNGCTCTATAAAAATCTTGGGCTATTTTTTTATAGAGTATCTCGTTAATTAAAGTACTTTTGCCTGATCCTGAAACACCAGTGATACAGACCAGCACTCCCATAGGGATATTGACATTTATGTTTTTAAGATTGTTTTGTCTGGCACCAATTATCTGAATGGATTTTCCGTTTGGGTCCCGTCTATTTGATGGTAGGGGTATTTTTTTTCGTCCCGATAAATANTGGCCGGTTAAAGATTTTTTAGAACGTGATATTTTTTGTACTGAGCCTTCTGCGACNATATGTCCNCCGTTTTCTCCNGCTCCAGGTCCTAGGTCAACTATATGATCTGCAGACCTCATTATTGCCTCGTCATGTTCNACTATCAGNACTGTATTTCCAACATCCCTAAGCCCGATTAGGGTGTTTATAAGCCTATGGTCATCAGCAGGATGGAGACCAATAGAAGGTTCATCGCAAACATACAGCACTCCCATAAGACCAGATCCGATTTGGGTTGCTAAGCGAATTCTTTGTGACTCGCCACCACTCAGTGTTGACGCTGTTCTAGACAAGGTTAAATAATCTAACCCAACATTTAAGAGAAATAATAGTCTGGCCTGTATTTCTTTCAATATTTGTGCCCCGATCATTTTGTCTCTCTCGGCTAGGAATTCGGAATTTTCTATGTTGGAAACCCATTGATAACAAGTACCAANTGAAAGGTTTGTNANATCCATTATGGTTTTGTTATCTATTGTTACGTGTAAAGCCTCCGGTTTGAGNCTTTTGCCGTCACANTCTTGACAGGGTAGAGATGTCATGTATCTCTCCACATCTTTNCTAACATTTTCTGATTCNGTTTCAGAGTGCCTTCTTTCCAAGTTTGGTATGACGCCTTCGAATTTCGTGTTCCACCTGTATCTTCTTCCACGTCTGGTTCGGTGAGTTATTTCGATTCTTTTACCTCGACTTCCATTAAGNATTATTTCGTAGTGTTCTTTATCCAATGAGTCGATAGATTGGGTTGTGTTAAATCCTAAGGCTTCTGCCAGCGAATTTAATTGACTAGAGTACCAAGGGGACATTGANCCGGCTCTTGCCCAACCTTCTATNNCGCCNTCAGAAATTGATTTAGATTTGTCTGGAATGATNAGTTCTGGGTCGACTACAAGTTTGTANCCTAATCCGGTGCATCTAGGGCATGCACCATGTGGATTGTTAAAGCTGAAGGTTCTCGGTTCTAGTTCTCCAAAACTTATACCACAATCGGTACANCCAAAATTCTCGGAAAAAATTAATTCATCCTTACCTTGNACTTCCACAGCGACGATTCCATGAGCATGGGTGAGTGCCGTTTCGGTCGATTCACTTACCCTTACACGATCCATATTCTTATTTATGATTAGTCTGTCGACAACTANGTCTATTGTGTGCCATTTTTGTTTGTCTAGCTGGAAATCTTCGTTTAAGTCTCTTGTTTCNCCGTTGACTCTTGCNCTCACGAATCCTGCTTTTCTAGCAGTTTCAAATATTTCTTTGTGTTCACCTTTTCGTCTCCTGACAACAGGAGCCATAATTTGAATTCTACTGTTTTCAGGTAATCCCATGATTGAATCTGAGATTTGTTGAACGGTTTGACTTTGAATANGGTTGCCGCATTGGTGGCAGTGNGGTTTCCCTATTCTTGCAAATAGTAATCTNAAATAGTCNTATATTTCAGTTACTGTGCCTACTGTNGACCTTGGATTGTGAGATGTTCCTTTCTGGTCTATGGATATGGCTGGGGAGAGCCCTTCAATGTANTCGACATCAGGCTTATCCATCCTGCCCAGAAATTGTCTAGCGTANGAGGATAGNGATTCTACNTATCTCCTTTGTCCTTCCGCATATATAGTGTCGAATGCTAGNGAGCTTTTNCCAGAGCCGGACACTCCTGTGATTACGACTAACTTGTTTCTCGGAATCGATACATCGATATCCTTAAGATTGTGTTCTCTAGCTCCTTTGACAACGATGTTTTTAGATTGCGGACGCGTTGTCATANGAAAAATATCCTCTAATTAACTTCAAGTTATCACTCAATGAGATTTTAACATTCTACTAACACAAATAACCGAAGTTTGAAATGATTTNTGATTTTTTTATTACTCCTGTTTTTGTTTTAGGTACTGGTGAATCTGTTGAAACTCCAATTGTGAGTCAAATGGCGGATTTCACTTCATCAATTGCTTTNAAGANTTNTGGAGAAAAGNCTTTTGNGGAGCNTGGGATNTTTNATAAAGATGTTGATCATTTGNTGATATANGACGTNTTTNNTCATTTGCCCATATNTGNGTTGGAANACCTTGGATTCGTTGATGGTGNAGAAGCGGGCACATTCATATATGAGGGTAATANNTNGNCAGGAGGTAAGTTGCCAATGAATACNAATGGTGGTGGTTTGTCTTATNCNCACACACACACCGGAATGTANNGNATGTTTGCGATTAAGGAGTCCGTTCNGCAATTACGTAANGAAGCGTCTCATNAAGTNGATGGTGTCAGGACATCTTTCTGNCATGNAGTGGGAGGTATGTTTATGTCTGCTGGATCTTTGGTATTCACTAATGANCCANCAGGTAATNGGGAGATTGCGTGACTTGGNTTATTATTTAGGCAAGCAAACTATTGATACATATCTATTTTAGGAATACTATTTACCCGTTTTCGCATATAAATTTTGCATTTTAATGAGGAGCATTTTATGTCGTTAAATTTTGATTCATTATTCGTCGGAGATGTTCCTGATGGTGGCCGTGTTGCTCCTGTTAAACGAGGGAAATATGATTTTGCTGTAGCTTATCCGGATCCTGTGTCATTACCTAACGAACATATTGTTGAAAGTGTCGCCGAAGCGTTAGCGGAAAATGGATCAGATTTGGCGATATACCCTCATCCTCAAGGGAATACTTTATTGCGCCAGTATGTTGCTGAAAAACTTTCTCGCGATAGAGATATTAATGCAGGGGTCGACGATATAATTTTGGGAAACGGCTCAGGTCACCCAATTGAACTTTTATGTAGAGTGCTCATAAACCCTGGAGATGTAGTCATCACAGATGATTTTGTTTACGGGGGTACGTTAAATAACCTACGAAAGCAATTTGCTGATATTAGAGGGGTGCAGTCCGATGCAAGTGGAATGGACCCCGAAGCTTTAGACGCTACTATAACTGAGGCCAAGTCACAGGGTAAAAAGCCAAAATTTGTGTATTTGATTGCAACCTTCCAAAACCCTCAGGGTTGGACTTTGTCAGAGGCCCGAAGAAAGGAAATTCTGGCCGTGACTCAGAAACATGAGGTCCCAATTTTGGAAGACGATTGCTACGCTGACAATAGATATGATGGAGAATCAGTGACATCTATATTCAATCTTGATGACACAGATAGTGTTATGTATGTTGGATCATTTTCTAAAATAATATCCCCTGGTATGAGTTTAGGGTATATGACGGCTCCGCCTTCGGTTTTGGACAAAGTGATGGGAATTAAGACGGGACAAAGAGTTAGTGAGTTTACTGCTTTAGTAGTTGAAAAATACGCACGGAAATATTTAGATTCGCACATAGAAAAGATAAATGGCATACAAAGAGGTAAACGTGATGCGATGCTTTCAGCGATTGGAGAAAATTTTGGCACAAGTGCCGAATGGAGTAACCCAGATGGTGGTTTATATATTTGGATGAAACTAAAGGATGGTGTGGATATGGTGGCATTGCACAAGAAGGCACTGGATGAAATAGATGTTGGGGTACACCCAGGATCTAATTATTCTCCTGATGGTGTTAGTGGTAAAAATTATCTTAGGCTCTGTTTTGGATACAACGATTCAGATGAAATCCAAACGGGGATATCTTTATTGTCCGATTTTTTGACTAAGGAAGGTGCCCTAGATTAATTGAGTGGGAATCAGAATTGGGGAAGCATTAATTTCTACTGAACTTTAATGTTATGTCCATTTTTGTTCTAGCAACTAACTTTTGGCTCTCTGACTTTATGATATTAGTACAGTCTGAGAGTCTGTTGATGGTTGAAGTGGTTTCTAGCATTTTCTGCTGATCTGAGGTCGGCTGTTGAATTAGCTGGGCCATAAAAAATGATAGATCGAGTGGTTTTTCTGGTAAGGACGAGCTTGGGTTTTTGATCCACCCACCTTGCATGGCTAATAATGTTTGTAGATATTCACCCGTTGACTGGGTCGCTTCCTTAAGGGTTTGGTCTTCTATTTCTTCATTGGTTTGTTCATTTTGAACATCTACACTAGCTACCATGTAAGGGTCATCTTTGAGGATTTCCAAAATATTGAATCTGTCTGTTCCGATAGACGTTACTAATAACCGATTATTAGGAAGATTCTTTACAGAGGTGATTTTTGCAATAGTGCCTATAGACATTGGCACTGATGGGCCTCCAACCTCTTTACCTTCTTTGATTAACACGACTCCAAATTTCGAGTCGGAATTTAAACAATCGTCAATCAATTTTAGGTATCTAGGTTCAAAAACCTGTAGAGGTATCGTTCCTCCAGGGAAAAGCACTGTATTCAATGGGAATAAGGGTAAATTCCGCATATCCTTATCCGAGCCTCACTTGCATTTGTTGTTATCGAGTATATTGTAAAACGAGCATCTGCAAATAATAAATGTTTTTTGTTTTTAACATTATCCTGCTATATTGTATCTAGGTTTCTGTCTAGTGTAGTAGAGAGAAGGTGAAATTATATGAAAGAAGTTTTTGAAGAGGCAATTTCTCGCTTGAATAAAGGCGAAGATGTCGTGGTTGCGACTGTTGTTAGAACTAAAGGATCTACCCCTCAAAAACCTGGTGCTAAATTATTGGTAAGACAAGATGGATCTGGCGCTGGTACGTTGGGAGGTGGCTGTGTTGAGGGAGACATTTGGTTTGCAGCCAAACAGTTGATGGAAAGTAAAGGTGAAGCAGAATATCGGGAATATGAATTAAATGAGGATTTGGCGGCTGATGACGGGCTTGTTTGCGGAGGGACTATGTTTTTTCTCATTGATCCAGTTTATGGACGAACGGAATACTTACCATACGCTAAAGAGATTGATGCTGCCTATAATGGGCATGGAGCAGTAGCTTTGGCTACCGTCGTCAGATCGGCCCCTAGCACATCTTCTAAAATTGGTAACAAATTATTTATAAGGGAAGACGGTAGCATTGAGGGGGACCTAGGAACTGAAGCAATCAACGCCGATGCCGTTTCGAGAGCTTCTACTCTGATGATACATGGTCAAAACGAATACGTTATCGATAACAGTGGTGCTGAGTATTTTATAGAGGCTTACACGACTCCTCCGCAGTTAGTTATATGTGGGGGAGGGCATGTGTCCAGAGCCATAGCTTCTCTGGCAAAACCACTGGAATTTCGGTTGTTCATCACTGATGATAGGGTTGAATTCGCTAATGCAGAGAGATTTCCGGAAGCCGACATAATAATCCCTGAAAAACCAGAAGATGCCTTACCAAAGCTACCCATAAATAAAAATACTTTTATAGTGGTTGCCACTCGAGGGCATAGGTATGATAATTCAGCTTTGCTGGCGGCAGCGAAAACTGATGCTCGGTATGTAGGTCTAATGGGTAGCAAAAGAAAAACAATTCTGATCTATGAAGATTTGATGAGGTCTGAGTTGACAATGGATAGAATTAGAGAAATACGCTCCCCGATTGGGTTGGATATAAAAGCCAGGACTCCAGAAGAGATAGCTATATCCATAATGTCAGAGGTGTTAATGTATCGATTAGGAGGTAGTGGGGCCCCTATGAAATTAGATGATAAACAGATAGATCGTATCTCAAAGAAAATTTCTCGAGACTCGGTCAAGGTGTTATAGTATTCCCTCAGAAAAATTCGCTGCTGTTGTAACTGTGGCCGGTTATTCAAGTCGTATGGGTACTTTGAAAGCTTTGTTACCTTGGGGTGAAACGAACCTAGTAAATTTCCATATAGACACCTTAAGGGACGTTGGTTGTGAGGAAATTGTAGTTGTCACTGGGTATCGAGCTTCTGAGGTGGAATGCACGATTAAAAATTACTCGAAAGTGACTGTTAGGCATAACCCAAATTATGCCACTGGTCGGGTATCTAGTATTAAGTGTGGCGTTTCTAATATTTCTATCGACCATGACGCGATTGTGTTGATAGGAGTAGATCAACCACGCAACGTGGAAATACTGTCAATTCTAATGAGTTCCCACGAAAGGTCGCAAGCCTTGATAACATCTCCGCGTTTTGAGGGAAGGGGAGGGCACCCTGCAATATTTTCTGCTAGCCTCAAATCAGAACTTTTGAATATGACAGAAATGGGAGAAGGCTTACGCCAAATTTTCAATAGGCACCGTGAACAGATGAACTCAGTGTTATTTGATGATCCATTGGTGAGACTTGACTTGAATTCTGTTGATGACTACGAACAGGCCTACAATCAATACTGCCTGTAGTTAAATAATTATTCGCTCCATTTAGTTATTAGCTTCTCTAATTCCTGTGTCAGTTTGTTGTGCTCATGGCCGAGTTCAATAATTTTATCAACATCTGATGTGTTTGTTGCTGACTGGAGCTCTGATTCGACTCTTAGCACTTTTCCTTCTAATTCGTTAATGAGCGTTTCATAATCCACTATTTGTTTTGAGTTGCTTTTAGGGGTGCTGGATTTTTCTGATTGGCGGTGGCGTTTTTGCTTGGTATTGGAGTTTACGGTTTTTTTGGGTGAATGTTTCGAATTAGTGGGATTCTTAGACTTATTTGTGAACCATTCTGAAAAACCGCCTTCAAATGGCGAAACAGTTTTTCCATCAATACTCCATATGCTGTCAGCTAAAAAAGAGATAAGCTGTCTATCATGGGACACAAAAATTGTAGTACCGTCGTAGGCTTTTATCATCTGTTCCAGAGCTTCTCTACTTTTGATGTCAAGATGGGTTGTTGGCTCATCTAGTATTAGAACGTTGGGTTCTGTAATCAGTAAACGAGCGAGGGCAAGCCTACCTCTCTCTCCGCCGCTTAAAGTCTCTACTTTGTCATAAATCTCTTCCCCACTGAAAAGGAATCTAGCTAGAAAGCTTCTTGCCTCTCCAATGGATATATTTTTTATTTCCAGTAATGCATCCATTACTGTGAAATGTCCTGGGATTTCATCCGAGCCCTGTCTAAAGTATCCTGTTTTTACATTGTGTCCTAGACGTACAGATCCTGATAAGGCAGGTGTTTCACCGAGAATTGTTTTAAGCAATGTTGTTTTCCCGATCCCATTATTTCCTATAATTGCGGTAGTGCTTCCGCGGTGTATTTCTGTGTCAGGAATAGAGAAAAGTTCAATTGTGGGATCATTTTTGAAACCGACTTTTAGGTTGTGTGTGCTTAGGACTATCTCTCCTGTTCGACTGGCGTTTGAAGATCTCATATGTACAGTGTCTTCTTTGGAAGGTGCTTGTATTTTCTCTATTCTCGCCAACTTTCTGGCTCTTCCTCTCGCCTCCTTGGACCTTTGCCCGGCGTGATATCTAGCAATAAAACTTTCTTCTCTTTTTATGTATTCCTGCTGCTTAATAAACTCTTTTTCTTGTCTGTCTTCTTCTTCAGATTTGAGTTTCTTATATTTGCTGTAGTTCCCTGGATACGATTTCAATTGAGCGTTTTCTATGTCCCATATTTCAGTAGCGACAGAATCCAGGAAGAATCTGTCGTGTGAAATCACAATGTAGGCATTTTTAGAATTTTTGAGAAAATTTTCTAACCACTCGAGCCCATTAAAATCCAAATAGTTGGTTGGTTCGTCTAAAATAAGTAAATCAGGGTCTGTTAGAAGAGCTGTTGCTAAAGCTGCCCTTGTACGTTCTCCTCCGCTAGCGTCAGAAACGAGAGTTATCATATTGTCTTTAGTAAGTCCTACTCCCTGAACTACCCTTTCCATAAGATTGTGATAGTCATAACCTCCCCGTGATTCGTAGCTGTCAACAAGTGAAGCATATTCCTTTTCAGCTGTTCTTTGTTCATCTCCGTGAGAGTTTTGGATGCGTAGAGCACTTTCGGCCATTGATTCTTCAAGTTGAATTAAGTCAGAAAATGCCGTCATTATTTCTTCTTCTATAGTTCCAGAACCGTTTTGTAATGCGGTTTGTGGTACGTAGCCTATCCTCAAGCTATCAGACTTGAAAACTTCACCACCATGAAAATCTTGAAGCCCGAGTAAAACTTTTATAAACGAGGATTTTCCGCTGCCATTTGGGCCAACAATGCCGATATGTGCTTTCTCATTGACTTGAACAGTAACATTAGAGAATATTTCGAGGTCTGCGTAATAAAGTTTAAGTTGTGATGCTCCTAGAAGAGCCATTTATGTATCCATGTTTTTTAAATGTTTTACTTTTGATATAAATTAGGCATAATTTTATGAGCGAGTTGGGTTTTGGATATTTAGCTCGCCTTTATTATTTAACCTCTTTGAATACGATTTTGGGAAATATATATTTGTTTTTTTTCAATAAATTATTTCATCACTCAGAGCCAATAAACAGTGATCTTGTAGATTTACTACTGCACACTTTAGAGGAATTATTTGGGTCGGAATCTTCATTGGTAGTTGTGTTACTTTCGGTCTTAATTTTGATGCTTCCAGTTGCTATTTTTTTATTTTATAAACTTTTCATTAAATCTTACGATAGTTAATATGAAAACATCTTGGGTTTTGAATATATAACTAAAATGGGATGTCCCATAGAGCATACCAATTAGAATGAGGTTCAACAGGAATGCCCAAAGCGGTTAATTGATCTCCGATGTCGATTTCAAGTTCATTATGCCTAGTGCGATTTTCTTTGGGTACAAAAGGGTAAAATCTGGCTGTTCTATAGTTGCAAATCAAGTAAGCGGCATTATTACGAAATTGACTTTTGAATACGGCGGCTGTCATTTTTTCCCCTAAACCTGATTTAAAAATGAATTCACTTATATGGTCTAATGACATGACCATATCTTCGAAAGAACTATTTTTGACTATTAGCCAAGCAGCACTATGTTCGTCCTCTTCGATGATTTCTATTGTTGAATTTGTAAGGGTGTTTGAGCCTGGGCTTTCGTTGATCAGACTACTTATATTATCGAAAAAAAAGTGATCGTTTTTATTAAGTAAAATTGCCGATTTATCGTCAGTGTTAAACGGCTCAGTTAGGCTTTGTTCGTCAGTTATATTTAAAACTGTTAGTAATACATTTACATTTGACTGATTTTTATTTGAGGACTTGAAGAAAGAAGCGATAAACCTTAAGACGCCGCCCATGACTTTTTAGCGTCCCCTCATAGATCTTTCCATATTCATTAATCGCTCAATTCTAAGCTCTGTCGGGGGATGACTTGACATCATTGCGGCCATTGTTTTTCCTTGAAGTGCTGGAATTATGAAAAAAGCATTGGCATGTTCTATCTGTCTTAGATCTTTTTCAGGGATCATCGCTATTTGGCCACTTATCTTTCTCAGAGCGGACGCTAGATGTTTTGGGCTTCCTGTTAGTTCGGCACCAACTCGATCAGCCGCTAATTCTCTATAACGAGACAAGGCTCTTACAAGGAGTTGACTAACAAAGTAAATAACTATGACACTGACATATACGATCATCATTATGATCATTAACTGTCCACCATTATTGTCTCTTCTATTCCCTCCAAAACCACCGAATAAACTCATCCAAAACAACATTTGCATTAGAAATCCAGCAACCACGATGATCAAGCTAGCCCAAGTCATCACCATGACATCTTTATTTTTTACATGCCCTAATTCGTGTCCTAACACCGCTTCTAATTCGTCATCATTGAGCTTATTTAACAACCCAGTTGTAACGGCAACAGTGGCATGCTTCGGACTACGACCTGTCGCGAATGCGTTTGGTGCTTCTGATTCCATGATGGCTATGTTTTTTGGTTTTGGTATTCCTGCAGCTTTTGATAACCGGTCTATCATGGAGTGAAGTTTGGGGCGTTCTTTTTCTGTAACTACTTTTGATCTTGTCGCGGCGAGAACCAGTTTGTCTGACATAAAGTACTGGAAAAATACCATCACAATACCAATTCCGAAAATAAAATAAGGACTGATTCCAGCCCAAAACAAGATGATTATTAATGCCACATAAGCAAATGAGAGCATCAATATTGTGAATGCCATTCTAGCTGTGAGCCCTCTGTCACGTTTCATTTACGGTCCATTTCATGGTATTTCTTAATTTAGGATTAACTTTACAATGTCATATATTATACTCGTTCTATATGGCATTTTGGTCTTTATATGAAACGCTGAATTACACTTATGAAAGTTTAGTATTGTTTGAACAAAGGTGATTAATGTGGGTAACAAAAGGACAAGATAGAGCTGTACAGTTAATGCAATCGGCTCTAGTTTACAATCGGATTTCACATGCCTATCTGATTTCTGGACCAGTGAATGTAGGGAAGACCACTTTTGCTTTGGACATAGCACGAGCGTTGAATTGTCTTAATGACGATGTGAGCTTGGTTCCTTGCGGAATATGCTCTCAGTGTAAACGAATCTCTTCCATGGTGCATACAGATGTGTTTCTATTTGATGTTCAATCGGGAAATACAGGTGACCGCATTAGCTCAAATAGAGTTACTGTAGATAATTTGAGAGAAGATTTTATTAGTCAGGTATATAAGAAACCATTTGAAGGTAAAGTGAGAATATTTATCATATCTGGTGTAAACCATATGAGGGTAGAACAAGCCAACGTGATTTTAAAAACTTTGGAAGAACCTCCAGAGGATACAGTAATTCTGTTGTTGTCAGATCAAATAGACGGGATAATTGAAACTATAGTTTCACGATGTCAATTAATTACATTAGATTATATGGATACTGGCATGATTGAAAATCATATTAAAGAATTTTGGCCAGACTTTGAAACCTACAGTGCTCGAGAAATTGCGAGACTTTCTAAAGGCTTATTAGGCTGGGCTCACAATGCTGTCACTGACGATACTGTGATGATTAAACGAGATGAATTGGTCGATATTTATGAACTCATATTGAAACATGACTTGGACGAGAGATTACATGAGTCATCCACGGTAGTCGAAAAGTTCCGTACAAGTTCCACTTCAGGGAAGTATGAATTAGATGTTTGGATGACTTTTTGGAGAGATATTTTGTTAGTAAAAACTGATCGGTCTTCCGAAATCACCAATATATCGAGAGAAGACAATTTGAAAATATTGGCTGCCGGATTATCCATGGATCAAATCATAAAATCTATAAATCTCATCTCAGAATTCGGGAATAATATGAAATTCAACGTAAATTTGAGGTTGATTGTAGATAATTTGATGTTGAATCTGCCTCAGGCATCCTAATGACCACTGAATTTTAACGGGAATATTTTAATTACTTTCCCATGGTATGAAAGGCTTCCATTCATGTTCAATGTTTCGGTGGTAAAACATATAGTATGGATTTGGTTTTGGTGCCAAAGGTGTAGTAAGCAGTTTCATAGAGGTTTCAGACAGTAAATTTTCCGCTTTTTTATGGTTACAGGGAACACATGCACTTACTACATTATTCCATTGATGTTTCCCCCCGCGACATCTCGGGATTATGTGATCTACAGTTAATTTACGAGTGGGAGTTCCACAGTATTGGCAGGTGAAATTGTCTCGATAAAATAAAGCCCTTCGTGAGAGCTTCCGCTTAACAATAGGTTTTTTCACCATATAAAAAAGTCTGACAACGGAAGGTATTGTATAGGCCGAGGTTGCTCCTGTGATTTCTCCTAATCCAGTCACTATCACTTCAGCTTTACCTTTGCTCATTAACACTATAGCTCTGCGAGCGCTACAAACATTGAGTGGTTGGTAATTTTGATTTAATAACAATACGGGTGAGTTGATAGTTTTTTTAATTGCTGTTGTCATAATGTCAACTTTGCCCCTTATAATGCAAGATTTCTAGTGGGGCCATGTATTGAGAAGGTATGATTTTGAAGGCATCTGACGGTAGCGATACTAATATCCTAATAAACATTTTCGCAGATTTAGACTCAATCAGAGCTTTTTCAGAATAACTCCTAGTATTTTCTATTTTGTTTCCGATTTTCTGAGAATTTATTCCAGTGGTAGGTACATTTACGTTAAATGTAAGGTTTAAATCGTAAGTGAATCGTGCTAACCCGCATATTAAAATGGAGGTTGTAAGTATTCCGATGATCAACCCTATCAGTAGTCCCGCAACTCTATTAAGTCCAACGGTTAATATGTCAATAATGAATGTTGCTGGTTGTATTAGTTTGGTTAATCTACCAATTACGACGATAGATCCACCTAAAACAATCAAGTAGCATAGTATAGAAACTGTAGTACTAATAGTTGCATTGTCGTTGAATATATTTGCGAGTGTTTGCGATGCGTAACCACTTATAGACCAACTGATGATTAGTCCTATGCCGTAGAGCGCTGCATTAAAAAGTCCAGTTTTCCCACCCCAAATAATGCAGATAAGTATTAAAGCAATAATCGCAATATCTAGCCAATTCAATTTTTCTCTCTACCTTTGTTCTAATAAACTTTTTGAGGTTTTACTGTCAAACAATGGCTTATATACATTATTCCGCGGGAGATGGATTTATGAGATCCTTCCCCAATGATATCGGTATCAGTTTTTCCAATTCTTCCAGGCTCCATGGCTCATTTTTATGTATGCTCCTGACAACGTGTCGCGGGGAATATAAAGACAGCTCCCAACCACTCGTACCGAAAACTTGCCCAGTGATTCCATCCGCAGCTTCACTACAAAGATATACTACTTTAGGAGCATTGTTTGCTGGGTCTCTGTATTCAGGTGGAGGATCAGATGAAAATTGAGGGACATTCTGACTTGTTTGGGCTCTTTGAGTTTTTCTTAGATCCGTAGTGCTTTGAGGTATTGAATCGGTCATTCTAGTCGATCCTCCAGGGTATACAGCGTTAACCATAATGCCATGAGGGGATAATTCTTTGGATACAGCTCTAGTGAATCCAACCATTCCTTCCTTTGCAGCGGCATAGTTAGCTTGCCCTGACGCGCCCAATCCAGATCCAGACGAAAAAAGCACTATTCTGCCGTACTTTTTGTCAACCATATGTGGGACCACATTCCTAACCATATTGAATGCTCCGTAGAGATGTACCTGTAGAACGGCATCCCATTCCTCCTCGGTCATATTAAATATCATTCTATCCCTTAATATACCTGCAGGGTGACATAATATATCTATCTGCCCGAAGTTTTCTATTGCTGTTGATACTATTCTTTCGGCTGAGTCGTATTCTGCTACTGAGTCATAAGAGGCTACAGCCATGCCCCCTTCATCAATAATTTCATTCACTACCTGATCAGCAGGGGTACCTGAGTCTCCAGTACCATCAAGAGCTGCTCCAACGTCATTAACAACTATTTTTGCCCCGTCTCGTGCAAGCCACAAAGCTACTTCACGTCCTATTCCTCTGCCTCCACCAGAAACAATGGCTACTCGGCCGTTTAGTCTGTTGCCCATTTTTATTTCCTTTACAGATATTTTGTTCTCTAGTTAGCTTAAGGGTTTGAAGGTTAGAATCCTTTTCCCATCATTTTAGGGAATAGTAAATCCATTTCATTCATATCAAAATTACCCCATTTGTTTACGATTTTTTCTGGCTTTGGGTTTGAGTACACATAGATTCCACCTCCTCTTACTCCTAGTACATATCCGTTTATATTAGGAGATGCATAGGTACATAAATAGACTGCCAGTGTCGCAACATTTTCAGGGTCATCCAAACCGCTTCGCCCTTTCCAGTAATATATTGGTGGCGACTGTCCTATTCCGGCTCTTTTGTCCCTTGACGGTTCATGTGCTACAGGGACTCTGTGTTCCTCAACTAGACCTGGAAATAATCTCGTTTTAGCCAGCGGAGATATAGCATTCGCAGTCACTCCGTATTTGCCGAGATCTCGAGCAGTGGTACGAGTTAGGCCTATGATTGCTTCAGATGCTGCGGCGTAATTTGACCTTCCCACATCTCCTAAACCGGAGTCTGATGTGAGGTTCACTATTCTGCCACTTCTTTGTTGTCTGAACAAAATTGATGCAAATTTGCTGGTGGTAAAAACACTTTTCGCATTGTTTTTAATAACCTTATCAAAGTCTTCAGAAGTCATATGGAAAATCATTCTATCGATTAAAGATCCAGCTGAATTGACCAATATATCCAATTTACCGTAGGTGTCGATGGCTTTTTGTACTACCTCTTCACCTCCATTCATTTTTGACACGTCAGCATAATTTGCAGTGGCTTCAAGTCCATTATTTTTTAATTCAGATACGGTACTATCAGCAGGAGAATTAGATTGACTAGAGCCGTCCACCTCAGTTCCTAGATCATTCACTATAACTGAAGCTCCTTCTTTGGCTAAAAGAGTACTTATGCTGCGTCCTATACCACGTCCGCCACCTGTCACAATTGCGACTTTTCCTTCTAGTCTGCTACCCATAACTGCTCCTTTCGTGATTACTGGGAATATTTAAAATCTTTGACTGATACTAATATTAAAACCAAATATATATCAATAGGCTGTTGATTAACAAAAAGATTATTGTTGATTCTTTCTTTTTGACTCTCTCAATCCGAGAAAATAAATCCCTGTGCTTATAGCTTGAAAAGGAGCTATCACTGTTGTTGCAATTCCCCTTAAAACGTGCGTTATGATTTCATTATCCAAAAGAGATCCGGCCTGGCCAGTCACAAAAGACATTAAAGCACTTGCTAGAGCAGTTATTATAATGATGATCAAGCCGGTTCCGAATGTTACCCACCATTTCGATTTGACCAAATTCCAACTTCCACGAAAGGCTTCCGTGATGCCGGAGTTTTCTATAATCACAAAACAAGATACAAACCAGAACTTGACAATTAAAAATATAAGTAACGGGATTCCGATGAAGAATATAGATAAAACTCCAGGTATTATTAGAACTAAGGTGAAAATTATCATTACACTGATTAGTCTAAAAATACTTGAAAAGGAATAACTTACGCATTTCGTTACTCCAACTTTTTCTTTATTTATATGTTGTGCGGAACCAAATATGATTGAGGCAGTTGAAACTATTTCTCCTAAAATTGCCAGTGTTAATAGCGGGAATATTAATGCCCAATTCGGCCTATCTATAGTCGGAGACTTTTCAGTAGTATCCTCCATTAAACCAGAAAAATAGTTGAATAAATCGTCTCCCACAGCCAAAAATATTGTGGCAGGTATTGAGGATATTAATGCTAAGGTAAGGAACGATGAAGCATTGGATTTGTAAGCATTAAAAGACGTTGAAATTAAATTCGATATTTCCCCTGGTCTTGGAAGCGAATAGCGAGGTTCTGTGACTACTTTTGTATGTTCCATAGTCGGATTATTTTCGGGAATTACTGCTTGCCATTCGAATTCTTCCTCCTTAAGCGCGCTCGATATGACCCTTCCGCATTTAGTACAGACATTTGTGTTGAAGTTTAGTGAGCCACAATTTTTACATGCATTACCTAATTCGTTCCCGCATGCCCCACAGTAGCTAGCCTCTTCTAGATTTTCAAAGTCGCAATTTTTACATATGCGGTTATTCATGCTCGACTTGGCCGTCAGAAGTGACTATTGATACGGGATATCCCAATTCAGATATAGGTGATTCGATCAACTCTCTGTCGCCAGCTACCACAATGATGATTCCGCGTGGGTCGATATGCTTTTGCGCTGAATCCTGAACCTGTTCCAGCGTTAATGCATTTAATTTTTCAGATATGCTTTTGAAATAATCGGTTTTCAAATCAAATATAGACATATTGATTAATTGATTCATTATTTGAGAAGTTGACTCGAATTGGCTGGGTATACTTTTAATGAGGCCTTCCTTTGCTTTAGTAAACTCTTCTTTTGAAATAGGGTTTGTCTTAGCGATCCCTTCTACCTCGAATATTATTTCTTTCACGGCTTCTGAAGTGACTTCTGTTTGAACGCTTCCTCTAGCGCCCCATAGAGACGGAACCAACGACCAATCTATATTGGAGTAAAAGCCATAGCTATAGCCCTTGTCTTGTCTTAAGTTTAGATTTAGTCGACTGGAATAGTCTCCTCCTAAAATATAGTTAACGAAAGCGAGGGAGTAATAATCAGCATGTTTCCGATCTAGTGTAATGTGCCCTGCTCTTATTACTGATTGTGCAGAGTCTGGTCGGTCAATGATGTAGATCTTTGGTGTGTTTTTGTAATCCTTATTTGATAAATATGTAACTTCCTGGCCGGCTATATGTGATTCTCTAATAGGTGCGTTAAACAGGTTGTTTATTTGGTCAATAAGCTCTTTCGTATTGAAATTGCCGGCAGCAATGAATGTAGGTTTTGAGTCCAAAATTATTTTTTTGTATTGTTTTTTGATTGTTTCGACGTCGTAATTTTGAACAGAATTTATGTCTCCAGATATTGGATGCCCATATTTTAGATTACTAGCATAGAGTAATTTTCTAAATATTGTGGATGCTAGAAAGTCTGGATTGTCGTTTTGTGCAGTTAAATCAGATATGTGTTCATTTTTGAGCCGCTCGAATTCTTCAATCGGGAAGACTGGATTACTAACAACATCTGCCAAAATTAAAAGACTGGCATCAATGTTTTTTGTAAGGCAGTCTACAGAGAAAAAAGAATGTTCTCTTGACACATCTTTAGATAGTCTTGTACCTAGGTGTTCCAATTCAGACGCTAGTTCTTCTGCCTTTTTGCTTTTAGTTCCTTCCACAAGCATTTCTGCTGTGAACTTTGTGAGTCCTGGATATTTGTCTGGGTCTGAAGTCGCACCTTTATTGATAAGTAACCCAACCTGGGCGATAGGCAAGTCGTTTTTTTCAATCACGATGAGTTCTGACCCATTTTCCAATTCAAATTTGGATGGTGTCGGCGGTTCATATGTGATCTGTGTTGATGGTTTTGGCTGAATATTTCTGTCAACCGATTTAATCGCAGTCTTATATTTTGACTTTGGAAGGACTTTAAGGTTTATCCTATGGTCGCCAAGGAGTTTTGCTGCATTACTCACATCATCACCAGTTGTTTCTCTATATCGCGCTATGTCATGGTTGATTAAATCAGGATTTCCTGCCATAACGTTATACATATTCAATTGGTCAGCTTTTCCGCCGAAACCTCCCAATTTTTCTAGTTGTCTTATATGGTAATTTTCTATTCTGTTTTGTGCCCGCATCATCTCTTTCTCTGTTGGAGGATGAGACTTGATTTCTTCGAGCGATTTCAACAATTCATCTTGAATTGTTTCTAAGCTATTATTTGGACCCGCAGTGGCTATAATGTGAAATTCACCGCTGATCTCTTGGGCGTGATTGAATACTCTTATATCATGTGCTGTTTGATTCTCGTACAGTAGTTTTCGTTCAAGTCTTGAACTTCTACCGTCGGCTAGTATCACGGATAATATGTCTAAAGCAGCTTGTTCTCTGGTGAAATCTTCTGGAACTGGCCAAGCTAAGTAAAGTCTTGGCAGTTGAATATTGTCTTCCAAAATTAAATTTGTTTCACCTCGAAGGGTTGATGTTTGTGTCGAAAGTCTTTCAATTGAAGGGCCTGGTTCAATGTCTCCAAAATATTTTTCTACCAGTTTGAACACCGACTGTGGTTCAACATCTCCGACAATTGAAAGGCTGGCATTAGATGGGTGGTAGAAATTTCTAAAAAATTCCTTTACATCATCTACTGATGCATTATCTAGATCCTCTTGTGACCCGATTGTTGGCCAGTTATAGGGATGTGGTGGAGGAAACAAGGCTTCTTGGATTTTAAGGTATGACATGCCATAGGGGCGGTTTTCATAGCTTTGCCTTCTTTCATTTTTGACGACGTCACGTTGCAAGTTGAATCTGTTTTCGTCTAGGGCTTCCAAGAGAAACCCCATTCTGTCCGATTCCAGCCACAAGGCTAGTTCTAGGTAATTTGAAGGAATGTCTTCCCAGTAATTTGTCCTGTCATTTGTAGTTGAGCCATTAATGTTAGCCCCAATTTCTTGTAGTGGTTCAAAGTAATCTTTGTTATGGTGTTTTGAACCTTCAAACATTACATGTTCAAATAGATGTGCAAAGCCCGTTTTTCCCGGTGTTTCATTTTTTGACCCCACGTGATACCAAACGTTCACTGCGGCAACGGGAATGGATCTGTCTGAATGCACTATTACATCTAGACCATTATTTAGTGTGTGTTTCTCGAATGGAATTGATAACATCTATATTAGATTTACGGTTTGTTTGGCAAAGCAAATTCGGCGGTGCCAATAACCATTTTTACTCCGTCTTTATTTTCCATAGTTATGTCACATTCTAGATTTGTGGTGCCCCCTTGATCATCTTTGTTGGTTACTATCCCTGTAAAAATTAGTGGTCTGTTGTGTGGGACAGTTTGCCTGAATACGACATCTATTTTTTTTAAACAGACAGTCTCTGACCAGCTAGTTAGTAGTTGTGACATAAGAGCTATATTCATCGCACCAGGTATTATGGCCTCGGAGAGACCTTCAGACTGAGCGAGTTCTTTGGATGTGAATCTGGATGGTTCTGCTGTGCGGTCTCCTATTGAAACGAATTCTATAACTTGATCATCAGTCACAATTTTTTCTATAGGACCGATTTCATCTCCTAGCTCAACGTCTTGAAAATAAATATTTACGCTCATGAATTCGGTTTATTCCTTCTTACAAATGATTCGTTAACGAATGCAACTACTTCACCTTGTTGGTTTTTAAAAGTTGTTTGCCAAACTACAAATACCATTTTGCCAGATCGGCCTGTTTTGGAATAGACATTATGAAGTTTGGTGTAAGCATTCAAAACATCTTCTGGCTGGATGCTTTTTTTACATTCAATAGATTGTCCTGCAAAAAAACTTAAGTCTCCAAATTCAAGTTTTATGTCGGGTCGGGTTAGGCCATTTACGAAAATATTGCATATAGTTGAAGGGGCTATTATGTCCCCTTCACCATTTCGATCTCCAATATGTATAGAGTTTGTTTCCCCGGTGCTTTTGGCAAAATCTATAATCATTTGCCTCGTTACTTCGAATGTGCCTATATGAGTTTCTTGGTCTAGCAGAGACCGATCATATATTATGCCTTCATCAGTAGTCATAAATAGTAATTCCTCTATGGTTGTTTCATGCGAACTGCCTTGAATTTTCCGCCTTTTAGTTCTGCAACTAATTCTTCTTCATTACTCACGGTATTATCAAATTTAGTCATACAGGATCCAATTGCGCTAACTATATGAGCGTCACTTCCCCCCGTTCCATAGTAGCCCTCCCTATCTATCAAATCCTGTGCCGCTTCTCCTTCTCCGGGCCTATTAGACCCATTTAGCCTTTCAACGACTTTAATAGAACTAAAGCCTGTTTTTCTATCTTCGAGATAATAGGTAAACCCAATCCCCGCTCGTCCTGGATGAGCCGGAACAGCAATTGCGCCGTGAGCATCACATAATTGAACTAGTTTTTCTGCATTCATGGTTAGGTCGAGAAAATCAATCTGAGTGCTTAAAGCCTCGGTTATTCCATAAACCAGAAAATGTCCCGCATCTGTGTCTAGTTCTGCACCTTTTAATATTAAGATATCATTTTTTCTGGAAAGTGATACATAGTCTAATGCGTGATTGAATTGGCGGTGTTCAGTTAGAACGAACCCGTCTATTTCTGTTCCTTTACGCCTCAGTACGTTGACCCATTTTATGTATTGGTCAACAGTGGCACGAGAATCATCAGAGGCAACTGAATGTGTGTGTAAATCAAGCAACATAACAGAGAGATACTAGGCTAGAAGAACACACCAGTCAAGAAATATATGACCAAATTCTTGATAGATGCATAAATAGAGTTTACTCTTAATCATCGTAGATTAAACATGAATCGGGAGCAATCAAAATGGATTTGAATATTAGCGGGAAGACTGCATTGATAACCGGTGGGAGTAGAGGATTAGGAAGGCAATGCGCTATTTCATTAGCACGAGAAGGAGTAAATGTTGCTATATGTGGTAGGACTGTTGAAACGTTAAATGAAACCGTTAAAGAGTTGGAAAGTTATGATGTGGAAGCAGTCGGCGTAGTAGCGGATGTGATGGATATTGAATCGTTGATTAAGTTTCATAATGAAACAGTTTCAAGGTTAGGGCAGGTGGATATATTAATAAATAATGCGGGCGGGCATGTGTCTAGGCAAGACATTAATGAAGTGTCATTAGATGATTTTAAGAGCACATTTGATCTCAATTTGTTCGCTGGATTCAAGTTAATGCAAGAAGTTATTCCTGGGATGCGTGGTAACAAATGGGGCAGAATAATCAACATCGCATCTATATGGGGCAGGGAATATGGAGGGACGATATCTTACATGTCCTCTAAAGCTGCTCTAATTGGTGCAACAAAGCATGCCGCAATTACTTTGGGCAAGGATGGAATATTAGTGAATTCAATTGCTCCTGGCTCTATAGAACATCCAGGGGGGTCTTGGGAGCGTTTCCGTTCTGAAAACCCACAGTATGTAGTCGATTCATTTATAGAGCAGAATCTTCCTTTAGGGACCTTTGGTTGGCCAGAACCGTTGGGAGATTTGGTTGCATTCCTTGCATCTGATAGAGCTGGACTCATTACCGGTTCTTGTATAGTGATAGACGGTGGCCAAAGCGTATCTATGATATAGAGGTTTAAGGGATTTCAGTAAAAAATCACTGGTGTGGAAGTTGGTGGCGTGGGTTGAGGTGTTCCAGAACATTTTTGTTGACTAAATTGTCCGGCATTTCACCTTTATAAACACTTACTACTTCTTGCGCTGCCCTTCGTTCAAGTTCCAAGGTAGATTCCTGTGAAAAAAAAGCAGTATGAGGAGTCACAATTATGTTGTCTAGACTCAGTAATGGATGATTCTTAGGTGGCACATTTTCTACCATCACGTCAAGGCCGGCTCCACCTATCTTTTTCTTTTTGAGTGCTGAATAAAGCGCTTCTTCGTCAATCAAAGGTCCTCTAGCAGCGTTTATTAGGAATGAATCAGGTTTCATCAAGGATAGTTCCCTTTCAGATATCATTTTTTCTGTGCTGGGAATGAGTGGAGCGTGAAGAGATATGAAGTCAGAATTCTTGAGTAGATTGTCAAGTTCAACTAATTGGCCGCCGTGATCGGTGACAGTTTTTTCATCCACTACAGGGTCACTGGCCAATATTTTCAGGCCGAATGCGGATGCTTTATCAGCCACCGCTTGCCCGATCCTTCCAAATCCCACAATACCAATGGTTTTACCTCTGAGCCTCATAATACGCATATTCAATGCCATATGACCCCAGCCATCTTTTTTCACTGACTGATCGAATATAGCAATTTTTCTATTCCATGTGTGTAACATAGCTATTACGTGGTCTGATACTTCATCTATGCAATAGTCAGGAACATAGGTTACAGCTATACCTAGTTCAGTTGCAGTCTCTACTGCTATATTGTCTACTCCTACTCCAAATCTTCCTATTACTACACACTTCTTCGCCGCTCTGACCACATTGTCTGTAACTTGTGCGAAGCAAGTCATGATTGCATCTGCATCCTTGGCTAAATCTATAAGAGTACTTTCTTCTCCATTAGGTGCAACTATAACTTCAGCGCCGGCTGATTCAAGGACTTCCCTTTCTGGATCGGTTGTAGGCCAAACATGGTCTGTTATCAATACTTTCCACTTCATTATCAACCTCCGGTTTTGGTACTAAATTTCGGCTCATTCAACATGGTCTGTCATCGGTTGGAACATACATCCCTCGACGAAGATATCAAAAAAGTCTGGTGTTGTTTCAAGCTCTATGTGCTGAATTTTCTTAACTAGCTCTTCAATTGTGGTTCTCATTGTCCTGGACATTAACATTAATGTCGCACCATGTAGAGATGCATTGCCGGCTTTTGTGATTTTTTCACTATCGAAGTTTGCAATGAAGCCTATCGCTTTAGCATTGTCTGAGTCAATATAATTTGCAAATCCTCCAGCTAAATATAATTTTGATATATTATTGGGGTTACTTTTAGAATTTCGCATAGCTATATATTGGCCGCAGTAGTTAGCGGCTTTTGCCTGCGCAAGAGCACTTATATCCGCTCTATTTAAAGACATCTCTTGATCTGGAGCAAAGAAATATTGATTTTTATGGTCTTTAAGCACACCTAATTTGTCCATAAGATTTGATTTTCTTAATTCAGCTAAGAGGTCCACCAAGCCAGAGCCGCAAATGCCATGGACTTCTATATTTCCGATAGTTCGTATGCTTGGTTTTTCATCAATTATTTCCACGGACTCCACTGCGCCTTCATATCCAGGCATCCCATAAGTAACCTCTCCCCCTTCAAAAGCTGGCCCCGCAGGACATGAAGTTGCAAACATTCCATCTTTATTCCCGACTATTACCTCTGTATTGGTGCCTACGTCTACAAGCATGATTGGATCAATTGATTCGTCGATGCTTATGGCAAGCATATCTGCAGCGACATCTGACCCAATATGGCATGAAATTAGTGGACCACTATACACTGAAGCGCTAGGGAAAACTCTTATACCTAAATCCTTCGCAGAAAGATTTAGTGATGTTGTATCTCTGATGCCAGATTCATACTCAAGTTGTATTGTGGATTTGTAGGGTTTTTCTCCTATGCTCTCTGTGTGCACGCCATACAGAATATCTCTCATTGTAGTATTGCCAACCAGAACCACATCAAATATGTCCCGTCTATGAATTCCAAGCTCCTTCACCATCTCGCCGATTTCGAAGTTAATGGCAGCAATGAGTACTTGCCTAAGTTCCCCAGAATTGTCGCCGCAATCATAAGAAATCCTGTTCATTACATCAGATCCGCCAAAACGTTGAGGGTTTTCGAATGATGAAGTTGATTCTATGTGTCCTGTTTCAAGGTTCACAATGTTTAAAACTATTGTCGTAGTTCCGATGTCTCCAGCCAAACCATATATACCATTCCTTATATTCCCGATTTGAGAATTATTTATATATACAGAATCTCCTATTCTACTAGGCAATGGATCCAATTTGATGTTTCTATAAATGCTGTCGGTGAGTATTCTAGGCTGCCTCCGAAGAGTTGCGAACTCTATGTCGCTTTCCCTTGACACAACTGTAGCTTGGCACGCCAACCTGTAATTTCCACGTAAAAATGATTCGACATCGTTTACTGGAGATAGTGATTCCATTCCTTTTCGAATTTCAACTATGCATTCATGGCATTCACCAGTTCTACCACAAGCTGTTGGGACCCTTATGTCCAAAAAGTCCGCATAGTCAAAAATTGTGTTTGACACTTCTGATTCGTAACTTTTACCGTCTGAAAATACTTTGCCCATTTATTTTTTCTTACTTAATTATTCGTTTTTTAGAGTGATAGTTNTGGAGAAGGAAAAGTATTTTCCTACATGAGGGANTTACACTTTCCAAAGCCAATAGGTTTAATTTAAACTTGCCAAGCAGGCCTGTAGTCAATGTCGTCACTGCCTATGCAAACATATAGTTCGTCGATTGGCACATTTCTGTCTTGATTTCTGCAGCCAAATTTGGCTGTGCATCGGTCTTGAACATTTTTATAAGGGCACCGCCATTTTGAAACCTCGTCTGCGGAATGAGATATGTCTCGAAATATATCTTCCAGGCGTTTCAGGCTTCTGGCATACTGATCCCTGCTGAAATTATTTTTATCCAAGCTGTTAGCTTCTCTTATTTAACTTTGTTCCTGTAATTCACCAATACCATAGAATGATTTAGCAAGGTCTACGCATGANATTGCATCTTTACCGTATCCGTCGGCGCCCATATCATCGGCAAATTCTTGAGTTANAGGAGCCCCTCCGACCATTATCTTTACTAAATCTCTCATCTCAACTTCTTCAAAGGCTTCTATTGTTTTTCCCATATTGGGCATAGTAGTAGTCAACAAAGCTGACATTCCTAGTACGCTGGCGTCATTTTCCTCCACTGCTTCTATGAATTCTTCTGATGAGGTATCAACGCCTAAGTCGACCACAGTGAAACCTGCTCCGCTAAGCATCATAATACAAAGGTTTTTACCAATATCGTGTAAGTCTCCTTTTACCGTTCCCATGATCACAGTACCAATAGGATCAACGCCTGAGGCAGACAATATAGGATCGATGTGAGCCATACCAGCTTTCATTGCTCTCGCTGCAACGAGTACTTCAGGAACAAATATGATGTTGTCTCTGAATTTGACGCCGACTATTGCCATACCTGCTATAAGTCCATCATCTAGGACTGTATTAGCACTAAACCCATTGGACAAAGCTTTCTGGGTGAGCTCGTCAACTTGATCATTTCTACCCATAATTAAGCTTATAGATATCTCTTGCATTAATGGGTCAGCGTCATCCCACAGAGCCCTTATATGAGCTTCTTCTGAGGGATTGGTTATGTATTGCATTTGTTCTTCTAAGCCGTCATTAACTATTGGCATGTATTTCTCTCTTAAAATTAACTAAATATTGGTAATCAGATTTTCGGTATACTTATCCTGTTCTTTCAGCTGTCCAGTCTTGAACTGCTCTGGGAATTTCAATCAGGTTTTCAACTTTCGTGGCAAGTGGTATTGCACATTCCGGTGCTATCATCTGCACTCCTGCTTCGAGACATTTGTAAACCTCTTGCCTCACTTCGTCTGGGCCACGAGCGTATAAAGTTTCCGGATTNTTAATATTACCTACGAGCCCGATGCCTCCATTGACAGCATCCATTGCTTCATGAGGATCATTTTTAGAATCAAAATGAAAAGAGGCCATTCCGGTTTTTGCAATGTGTGGCATCCTATCAATCGTCCTGCCGCAAATATGCAGAATTAGAGGCACAGGTAAGGCATCGACCATTTCAGTGTGGATATCCTGTAGGAATCTTTTATAGTATTCACCGCTGACTAGATCCCCAGTGGCATGGTCNGGTAACGTTAATGCGTCAGCTCCCGCTTCAATTTGAGCTTCTCCAAAAAGTACCGATATTTCCTTCAATTTGTCCATGGCTTTCATAGTTTCTTCTGGATTATCTACGGTTCCCAGTAAGAATCGTTCTACCCCAAAGACGTGATATGCTAGGGTCCAGGGTCCCATCGTCTTTCCTATGATGGCNACTTCATCTCCGTATTCTTGTTTCAGAATTCTTATTGATTCTGTTATGGCCTTTATATCGCGATGCTCTAAAAANTTTGATGGTATTTTAACGTCATCTGAAGATTTCCATATGGGGTTGTACATTCTAACCGTTGGCCAGTTGTCTTTTTCTTCCCACTGCATTTCACAACCAAGAGCGGATGATTCTTGAATTATGCTGAAATAAGGTGTTATTGAGTCAAAACCAAGTTCTGTATATTCAGTGGCAGCTAGTCGCGCTGCAAGCTCAGGGTCTTGGCATGCTTGAGGAAATGGTGCATTAACCATGTCCATCAACTCCACAGTAGCAACACTTGTTGGGTTTGCTATGGGCGTTCTATCAACCGGTTTTCTGTTTAACGCATTTATAACGCGTTCGCGTGAGGTCATAGTTTCTTGATAAGCCATATTTAAAATCCCTTAAATTTTATGTTTGACTGAATCCAAGTGTACTTGTATTCATTTGTCCTCTCATATCCTCCGCCGCCATCATGGTTTCGACACTGCTAATGTTTCTTGAATAAGGTAATAGTAGACGCATCAACTCGTCATGACGTGTTCTACAGGCAAATGCTACTTCATTATCTCCAAGCTTATCCATGTCACCATATTTGGAAAATCCAGCAACAATCATGCGTAATCTCATTGAAGGATTTCTTGCTTCTCCAGTTACGGAAATTGAATATACGCCTATCCCATCTCGATCAAAAGGAGTTACGTGTATATATAAATCAGATTTTGTGTCTTTAATTGACATAGATTCCGTGNTGGGAGCGTAGTCAGCCGATTTTCCTACGGCTTGGGACATGAGGAATCTAAGTGGTCTAGAATGTATATTACCGCAAGNAAATNTAGCTTGGTTAATTGTTCCTTTGATCGGTTGCAGCCCGCCAAGAGCCACTAATTGATTCCGTATTTGTTCGATTCTCTTTTCTACATGATCCAGGACACTGTAAGTCCATACAGTACATACATTATCCTTAACATATAACCCNACTGAAATATCGTGAAAATTTTTGTCAATGGGAACTAGTTCTAGNCAACGACCATATTTTGACATCACATCAACCGGCCTAAGCCCCGAATATGTAGCAAGAGACATTTTGTTGATCCTTTTTAGTTATTAATTGCTTCCGATAATGCGTTTATGTGATTTGGAGTCGTCCCACAGCATCCCCCTATAATATTTACTCCATTTTCCTTCANTTTTAAGAATCCTTCAACCATATATGATGGGTCCTCAGGATATATTATTTCTCCACCTTTTAACGACGGAATACCTGCGTTAGAGTGTATCAGCAATGGCAAGTCTGTTGCCGTTTTCATCCTTGAAGCGATTTCTATCATGTTACTTATGCCATTTCCACAATTGCTTCCGACTATATGGGCCCCATAATTTGACAATTCTTTGGCAGCTTTCTCTGGAGTAACCCCCATCATTGTGAAAAATCCTTTTGGCCCTTTGTCAAAAGTCATAGTTGCAATTACTGTGAGGTTGGTGTGAGTGCGTGCTGCACTAATAGCTACTTTGGTTTCTTCTAGATCAAGCATGGTTTCAATTACTACNGCGTCTATTCCACCAGCTTCGAGGGCCTTGATTTGGCTCAAAAAAGCATTGGCCATTTCATCTGATGATATTTCACCAAGTGGCTTGAGGAATCCTCCGGTTGGTCCAATTGATCCACATACAAAACCATTTTTAGGCTTTTGTGACACTGCGTGTTCTGCGCTAAGTCGATTGAACAATTCTACTTTATCCGAGTATCCATAATGACTTTGTCTATAAATTGTTCCCCCGAAGGAATTAGTGAGAACCATGTCAGACCCTGCATTAAAATATGAACGGGCCATTTTTTTTACTATCTCTGGGTGACTCTCGTTGAATTCTTCTGGGGAACCTCCGGCAGGTAATCCATGATTTTGCAGAAATGTTCCGGTCGCCCCGTCCGATATTAGTGTATCGCCACTTTTAATTCTGGCAATTATGTCCATATTTCTCCTAAATCTTTAGTGTAGTGACTAAATTGTTCTGATTCTGATAACCAAATATCAATTGATTTGGGATTAGGATCCCTGACTTCATCATTATGTGCGTCCCGAATTCTTTTAACAAAATCATCCGGCATACAATTGTTGTAAAGGTCTGCTATTAAAGAAGATAATTCTCTTGCGGGNATATCTATTTCAATAATTTCTTCCCACTGCCACCCATTTAAATAATCGTCACTNCCATAGCTNCCATCCATCATGGATATGGANTCCACNGCCTGTTGAAACCTTGAATCTAAAGGGACGGAGAAAGTNTCCTTATTTTCTTGAGTTTGAACTTGTACTGGTATTTCCTTCCAGTACATTATTTTTACTTTTGTCAGCTTTCTANCTCCATAATTTGATTCAGCATACTATTATAANGGANAATTGGNNACATTCAGATATTTTNTCAATATCGTAANGGATGTAAATTTGTATCTTCCGGAAATTGACGGTTATGACTTCACTGAACATTTGACTCGATTTGGTGATATTTTACGGAAAGGGGGCATGGTAGTNGGACCTAGAGAGATTTCCAGTGCAATTGAATCNTTGACNTCAATAGATTTTGACAACAAATTAAAATGTTATTTGGTTCTGAAATCTTTATTTGTGTCAGAACCCGANCAGATTAGTTTTTTTGACCTTGCCTTTGAGCGATTTTGGGCCTTTAGAAAAATTGATGATGAATTTGATCNAACTGAAGAGTCCTTTTTATTTAATAATCCCAAGTTTTTTCGGAGGCGTCNCGCTCCTTCATTTCTGGTGGAAAATCAGCCGNATTCTGAAAATGTGTTATTTAANCCTAACTATTTAGGAGCGAGTAAATCAGATGATGANAGAAATAAAAANATTGANTATTTTGCTCTAGAAAACACGGTTGAGATGAAAAAATTGGCAATTGAATTGGTACGATCTCTGAAAGGGAAGAAAAGTAGACGTCCTACTATTGGTAAAAGTGGAAACATTTTGAATGTTCGAAAGCTTTTGAGATCAAATATGCAAATTGGTTCTGAGCCACTATATTTNTCATATATTGACAAAAAAATACGTCCTCCTAAATTGACAATCTTATTGGATGTGAGTGGTTCGATGGATAAGTACGTCAAATTACTTCTTCGGCTTTGCTTTGAGTGTGCTAGTCTCACTGACAAAATTGATGTACATGTTTTTAGCAAAACAATCACAAGAATTACTTCCGAGTTGAGATTNTCAGATTATATGGAAAGCCTTTCTCAGATAGGNCATAGAGTNAAAGGTTGGTCGGGTGGAACAGCNATCGGNGATAGTTTGNCAGAATTNAGGAGACGCAATAATGCNGGAATGAATAAAAACACTATTTTTGTTTTAATGAGCGATGGATGGGACACTGGGAGCGCAGAAAAGCTTTACCAAGAACTCAGTAGGATCAANCATTCTGTTAAAACCATTGTTTGGTTAAACCCACTTTTAGGCGCTCCAGATTTTTCACCTGAAACAGCCTCAATGAAATTGGCTGTTCCATTAATTGATATATTGGCTTCTGCAAGAGACTTTGAGTCATTAAAGAAGCTACCTAGTTATATTAGCTGATTTGGTATTTGGATATGGAGTAATGATCTAGTTCTAGCCCAAGACCGGGTTTGTCTTTGTATGGGGACCAAAATCCGTTTTCTTGTTCGGGAAATTCTGTGTACCAAACTTTATCTCCTACAAGTGANGTGTTCATATATTCAACTACCTTTAGATTAGGAGTCGCACATGCTACGTGCAGATGAACTAATTGCATAGCATGAGGGGCGATTGGTAAGTTGAATGAGTCGGCCAAATGAGCAACCTTCATCCACTCCGTAATTCCCCCAACTCTACCCACATCAGGTTGAACTATATCAGCGCCTCCTCCATGAATAAGGTCTTTGAATCCATATTTTGTATATTCATGCTCCCCTGTTGCGATTGGGATTGTTGTGGATTTGGAAACCTCTGACATACCCTCAATATCATCGGGAATTAATGGTTCTTCTAGCCATCCAACCTGGAAGTTTTCAAATTCTCTTGCCATATATATAGCTTGTTTTCTGTAATACCCATTGTTGGCGTCCAAATATATAGCTACGTCATCTCCAAGGGCTTTGCGGACTGCTGCGACCCTTTCTATGTCTTCCCGTTCTGAATGTCCAAAATCTTTTCCCACTTTCATCTTTACTCTNGGGATTCCTTCAGAAACGTAGCTTGTCATTTCTTCTATTAATTCGGATTCTGTAAAATTTGTCCAACCTCCGCTGCCGTATATAGGGACACTGTTCTGGTATGAGCCNAGTAATTTATATAATGGTAAGTTGACTGATTTAGCTTTCAAGTCCCACAATCCGATGTCAATGGCGGATATCGCACAGAATGCGATTCCTTTACGGCCATACCCTCGGACATGCCAGTACATATCGTTCCAAATTTTCTCGATATCNAAAGGATCTTGTCCGATTAGTAACGGTTTCAGAGATTTTTCAATAACGTGTTGAACTCCCGGCGCAGGGTAACTGATACCAAGTCCACTTATTCCTTCGTTGGTATGAATGTTTACGAANATTTGCGCTCGAGTCCCTTTATCCGATTTTGGTTCTGGGATAGTTGCATCNTGTATCGGTTTTTCAGTTTCTATTTGTAAGTGTAAGACTTCTACTTCTGTGATTATCATAAAATAAACNACCTGCTATTTTTTGCTGGTTTTTAATTTGGCTATTACATTTTTTCTGGTGCAGACATACTCATCAAGCTTAAGGCTCTTTTCAAAACAATTCTGGTAGCGTCTGATAATTTAAGTCTGGCTTTGGTTAAGTCAATATCTGTTGGGTTATCTGACACAACCCGGCATTGCTGATAAAAAGTGTGGAATGATGTAGCTAATTCCAAAGAATAATGAGTCATATGATGGGGTTCACGGTTGCGGACGATGGTTTCGAGAACATCTTGAAACTGAAACAATTTTAGTATGAGTGAAATTTCACTTTCATGCGCAAGTAGCCCAAGGTTTGCTTTAGCGTAATCGATGTTTTTATCTTTGGATAACCGCAGAATGCTGGAAATGCGAGCATGTGCATATTGCACATAGTAGACTGGGTTCTCATTGGACTGGCTAGTAACCAAATCCATATCGAATTCGAGTTGTGATTCGTGTGATCTTGACAAAAAAACGAACCGACATGCATCTATGCCAATTTCCTGTATCAGATCTTCTAGAGCGATGATGTTTCCTTGTCTTTTAGACAATTTTTCACTGATTTCCCCGTTTTTGAACCTGACCATCTGTATCAGTACCATATGCAATTGTTGGGAATTGATCCCCAAAGTTCCTATGGCAGATTTTAGCCGTGGTACCTGACCTTGATGGTCGGCTCCCCAGACNTTAATAACATTTTGGAAATTCCGGATTTTGAATTTGTTGAAGTGATAGGCGATATCTGTTGCGAAATATGTTGGGATTCCATTGGACCTTATTAATACGTTATCTTTTTCTTCTCCCAACTTTGTGGATTTTAACCATATGGCGCCGTCTTTTTGGGCTACAAGCCCCTTGCCCTTTAGTTCATTAAGACAGGACTCAAATTCTCCGTTGTCTATTAAACTTTTTTCACTAAACCAATTGTCGAATTCTATCCNTAGTTTTTTTAAATCTTCATTGATTAAATCGATCATATAAGGAACAGAAAACTGTTCTGACAANCTATAAAAATCGGGTGTCACGCAGTCAGNGTTCNTATTAGGAACGTTTTGAATGATCCTTTTTGCNACTTTGATGACGTCTTCGCCAGGGTATCCATCTTCTGGAAAAGATATGGACTCTCCCATAAGCTGTTTGCAGCGCAATAATACTGACTGGTTCAGCTTGTCAATCTGACTCCCNGCATCGTTCAGATAGTATTCTTGATGAACTTCATAATTGGCAGTTTTGAGCATGTTTGCTAGAGCACTACCCACTATGGCTCCTCTCGCGTGGCCAATGTGTAATTTACCGGTTGGGTTTACACTGATGTATTCTATCTGCACTTTTTCGCCATTGCCGATGTCACAATTACCAAAAGTGTTAGGGTTTTCCAGTATTTCTTGAATTTGGTTTGCTAGCCACTCTCTGGACATGAATATGTTTATAAAACCAGGGGGGACAATATCAACGCTTTNTATTAATCCACCTGTTTTTATATTAGTGGCGATTTCATTTGCAATTTCTAGCGGAGCCTTTCTCATTGGTTTGGCTAGTTTCATAGATATTCCAGTCGCGAAGTCACCGTGAGAATTATTTTGAGGTCTTTCTACTGTAAAATTTTCTACTGGTAATTTTGGCAAAATGTTTTGTTTTTGCGCCGAGTTTATAGCGTCTATGATCAGATTATTTATTTGTTCCGTTAAACTAGTTGACATTCACTCGTCCGATTTTTAGCCTGATAATCTATTGAACATAGATGTAATTATGTGGATTGTTATATTCTTCAATGTTGCCTATAACAACAGCATCTTCGATCCCTTTATCCGCGAGTTTGTCCAGTACCCTTTGAGCCTTGTTACCACTGACAGAAATAAGCAGTCCCCCGGAAGTTTGGGCATCTGACAATAAGATCTTATCTGTATCGGTTATTTTTTCAGACCACTGAACGTTTGTTTCAATTGCTTGTAGGTTTCGCATTGTGCCCCCAGGGGCTATTCCGCTTGACACTAGCTTTACCGTTCCTTCAATGACAGGCACATCGCTCAGGTTGATTTTCGCCATTACTTTACTGCTTTTTGTCATTTCCAATAGATGGCCAAGCAGTCCGAAACCAGTTATATCTGAACAAGCATTAACTCCGACTTCCATCATTGCTTCGGCGGCATTTTTATTGAGGGCTGACATTACAGATATGGCCTTTTTAATTACAGTCTCGTCAGCCACTCCCTGTTTAGCCGCAGTCGTTATTATTCCTGTACCGATAGGTTTAGTGAGGATAAGTTGATCTCCAGGTTTAGCATTAGAGTTTGTTACCTGAGAACCAGGCGACACTCTACCAGTAACTGATAGACCATATTTTGGTTCATCGTCTGAAACTGTATGCCCTCCGGCAATGATTATTCCAGCTTCCTTAGCTTTAGACGCTCCACCCCTTAGTATTTCACCTAGTATGGATAGATCTAATTGATCGGGGAAACCTACGATATTTAGAGCCACTAATGGAGTTGCTCCCATTGCATAGATATCACTCAGGGAATTTGCCGCTGCTATTTCGCCATATTGGAAGGGATCGTCCACTATGGGAGGGAAGAAATCAACGGTAAGAACAATNGCGGTGTCTTCGTTGATTTTATAAACGGCAGCGTCATCATTAGTGTTATTGCCTACTAATAACCTTGTATCAGAGAAAGTTGGTAGCTGACTCAATACTTGAGCCAGGCCTTTTGGGCTTAGTTTAGATGCTCAACCAGCGCAAGAGGCTAGGCTAGTTAAACGTATTTCGTCGTGGTCGTGAGCCATATTTTACTCCGGAAATCTGTTGTTATGNGGCTCTATTATAATAGTTATGCNGTTTGATTTAANGGTAATTGTAGAGTGTAGTGTTATGAATTCGTTCCGGTGTATGTGTTAATTTAGGGCATAAGAATATTTTGAAGGTTAATTTATTTGAAATATAACCATGTAGATAACTTACCATTAGATATGTCTGAGATAGGGTTTGGCCTTTGGACTGTAGCCACAAAAAANNGGAATCTTAGAAATTCATCTAACCACGTAAAACTTTTGAATGACGCTTTTGCTTTGGGAATAAATTTTTTCGATACTGCAGATTCATATGGACAAGGATATGGCGAACGTATCTTGTCTGAAGCTTTTGNTATGATTCGACAGGAGATAATCATTTCTACTAAATTNGGATATGATTTCTATAGTCCGANATTGTTGCCTGATTCGCCTATTGAAAAGAATTTCCAGCCGAATTACATAAGATTCGCATGTGAACAATCCCTTAAACGTCTCAATACGGATTATGTTGATATATTTTCAATTCACTATCCGGAGCTTAGCACTGCTGAAAATGACAGTGTGTTTGAGGTTTTAGAACGCCTGATTGAGGAAGGGAAAATACTGAGCTATGGTGCGGCGATTGATGATAGCGAGAAATCCTTTGAAATTTCAGAAATATTATTGAAAGACAGAAATGTCAATTTATTACAAGTCCCATTAAGTTGNGTGGANAGAGATTTCTATTTAGANGGTTCTCTGGNTGAGNTNCAGAATGTGTTACTCGTTCGTAGGGTACATGGTTTTGGTTTTTTGGATGGTACTTCAAATCCTTTAGATTTTCAGGTTTCAAACAAATCNGACGAAAGTATGGATAGCNTTGTTTTGGACAAAATNACCAAAGCTCANNTTCGATCAAATAAATTTGTTAGTTTTTCGGAAAAAATGGGGTNTGATCCGTCACAGTTNGCTGTAGTTGGAATTTTGGATGAACCATTAGTGTTGTCTGCGCTGCCGAATATATTTAATTCAANCCAACTGGAATTATANTGTGCGGCGGTNGATAAAATAGAATTGTCAGATGAAATTAGANATGGNATTCACGATCTTTATTAACTTTTGTTGNCTNTGATTCCTAGGTATTTAAATTTCACCGTTCATCAATTTTTTGATTCTGATCTANTGTTAGGCTTTNCTGAACTTTGGGACNATCGTTTATGGTCGTTTACCTTGATNCCAGGTTTCCCAGTCTTGGTTCGGATTATTTCGTTTTCTAGTAACCGAAAATCTTTNTGAGGTAAAAGATGTAAATTTTCCCAGAAGGCTAAGGGCCAATATTCTGGGGACCAGCGTTTTACATATTCCAAGCTTGGACCAATTAACAATCCGTCTATGAATTGACCATCATCGAGAATATGGTCTGGCTTTAGTTTAACTCGATGCCTGTACTCTTTAGAGCTATCTTTATCACCCCAAATGAGGTCCTCACCTGTGTATGATTTCGACACTATAGTGGCAGATGCTGTCCAGCTCATTTTTTGTCGAACATAAAATAAAACTCGATCATTTGGTTGCATGCGTTGAGCTCTTTTTTTGTATTTTCCGCTCATACCGAAGATAGTGAATCCTAAATCACGAGTTATTAAAGAGTTTTCTTCTGTTTCTGCGAACATCCAATAATTTGTTCCCACAGTAAATATTTCATCCTNTAGTCTCTTGTTNTGGGAAAATTGTACAGTAAAANTCAATTGAATTAACAGTGGAGATAAAACTTAGACTACAATCATAGGTAATCAAAAAGCCCTGTTGNATTAGGGTTTAGGNATTTTTTCAAATTTATTAAATTTTGATGAGATTTCATATTGGAGAAAAATTTCNTTGAATAACTTAGCGATTATCTTAGCTTCTGGGAATTCTATTCGTATGTCCGGTATTGATAAGNCGACNATGAAAATTTCTGGGAAACCTATAATTTCATATAGNTTGGAGGCATTTCTAGAATGCGANAAATTCCAGAAAATNATTGTCACAGCGAGTAATTCTAATAAAAATGAAATAAAAAATATTGTANCCACCTATTCTTCAGCAAATGTGTCGGTAGTTTCTGGAGGGGTCAGAAGACAAGANTCTGTGAAAAATGCACTAGATATTGGTTCTGATGTAGATTTGGTGGCTGTTCATGANGGGGCGAGACCNTTTNTAACTGATAGGATTATATTGGAAGGCTTNAAATTGGCCGCTATNCATGCTGCTGCTGTTCCAGTGATTCCAGTAAGAGACACAATCAAAGAGTTAACCCCNGAATCTGAGGTTGTTCGAACTCTTGACAGAAGTAGATTGTACGGATCTCAGACCCCTCAGTTTTTCGATTTCGATATTCTGCTACGGGCTCATGAGATTGTTCATGATGATGTTACGGACGATTCTGCAATGTTGGAAAAGTTAGGACATAATCCTAAAACTTTTAAGGGCGATATTAGGAATTTAAAAATAACGGTAAAAGAGGATATATATATTGCTGAGGCGTATTTAGAGTTGAAGAATAATTATGACAGAATTTAGGTCTGGTATCGGAATTGATGTCCATAAATTAATCAATGGTGAGTCGTTGATATTGGGTGGAGTTGCGATAGAACATGAGTTCGGTCTATTAGGTCATAGCGATGGTGACGTACTTACTCATTCAATAATAGATAGTATTCTCGGGGCTTCAGGACTAGGGGACATAGGGTCATTATTTCCTTCCACAGATGAGCAGTACAGAGATATGTCGAGTATGGTACTTCTAAAAAAAACCGTTTCATTAGCTCATAAAGCCGGATGGATAGTGAAATTTCTTGATGCTACAATTGTCGCTCAGAGGCCGAAGATACTACCGCATGTTGAACTTATGAAAACAGCTCTTTCAGAAGTTTTAGTTGTATCAGAAAAGAGCGTTAATATAAAGGCTACCACTACTGATGGACTCGGCTTTATAGGAAATGAACAAGGTATAGCTAGTTTGGCTATAGTGTCACTGGAAGCACGATGATGAATTTATATAATACTTTGACTGGCGAGATGGAGCCTTTAAGCTGTGATGATGGTGTTGTCAATATGTATGTTTGTGGAATTACTCCTTATTCCTCTGCACACTTAGGTCATGCGATGTGTGCTGCGTTGTTTGATGTACTTAGAAGGTACTTGGAATATAAAGGATATTCAGTAAATCATATTCAAAATTTCACTGATATTGACGACAAAATGATAGCCGCTGCAAATGAACAGGGAGTTACAGTTAAGGAGTTGGCAGATTCAAATATAGAAGCTTATATGGCTGAACTAAATGCTTTGAATGTTTTACCAGCTTCAAAATACCCAAAGGCAACTGAAGAAATAGACGCAATAGTAGATGTGATAGAAGGTCTTATCGAAAAAGGGTATGCATATCAAGTGAAGGGAGACGTTTATTTCAGAGTACGTAAAAATCATGAATATGGGAAATTGAGTCGTCGAAATTTGGATGATATGTTAGCCGGTGCACGGCTTGAAGTGGATGAGTCCAAGGAATATCCAGGGGATTTCGCACTCTGGAAGTCAGCAAAGCCTGGTGAACCGTTTTGGGGTAGCCCATGGGGCGATGGGCGACCGGGTTGGCATATTGAATGTACCGCTATGGCTTTGAAGTACCTAGGCAATAAGGTAGATATACATGGTGGAGGACGAGATTTGGTATTTCCCCATCACGAGAATGAGATAGCTCAGTCCGAGGCTTATACAGGTGTAAAACCTTTCTCAAGGTTCTGGGTGCATAATGGAACCCTTGGATACGGAGCCGAGAAAATGAGTAAGTCTTTAGGCAATGTGTTCTCAATTCAAGCAGCATTAGATGCTTTTACTCCAGAGTCTCTGAGACTGTTTTTTATTAGTTCTCATTACAGATCGCCATTGGTGTTTAGCAATGATGTGATTCAGGGGCAGGAAAAAGCAATTATTAGACTTAATAATGCTGTTAAAGCTGAATCTGGAACTGGCTCGGAAGTTAATGTGGATCGTTATGTACTCGCTTTTGAAGAGGCTATGGATGCGGATTTAAATACTCCACGTGCACTGTCCGCCATATTCGATTTGACTAGAGAGATCAATAGGGGTTCTTCTTCAGGACACAATATTGAACACGCTCAATCAGTACTTTTGAAATTGTTGTCTGTTTTGGGGGTTGATATTTCAACAGAAGAACAACACTCTGGCTCATCCGAACCTTTTATTGAGTTACTACTTGAGCTGAGGCAGCAACTGCGAACCGAAAAACAATTTGCGTTAGCGGATCGCATTCGGGACTCTTTAGGTGACTTAGGTATTAGGATTGAGGACAGAGACAATGATACTCGATGGTCTAGAATTTAAGGTTGAATTTAGCCAGTTATAATCGCACTTGCTATAGATACACCTATGAACACTGCCACGAGCGCAATTGTAAATCTGAACAAGATTAATTCGATACCTCGCCTTGTTCTGTAAGATGATTCAGCTGCTCCGAATAAAGCGGTTCCTTGACCTTTTACCTGCATCAATATTATTCCTATTAACAGCAAGGAGATCACAATCATTATTATGTTAACTATAGTATCCATTTATGAATATATACCCACTAAATTGTCCTGCGTTTAACGCACTGACTTTGTCCTTTTGTCTTTTTCTACCAGTTCCATTATAACCTGAGATAGCTTACCACTGTCATGTCTAACTGGATTGTCTATGTCAACGATGTCACTGTATACATATACAATGTGGTCGTCTGATAGAGGTATGTTTTTGACCGATTCGCCTGCAAATCTATCTCCGATTTCGGTTATATTATCATTTGCGATAACGTAGTCGACTACTTCACTAAATGTGTGTTTTTGTAGCGCTTCCACGTGTTTTGAAAGATCATATCCTCCAGTCTCTCCGATTTCTGTCGCTACATTGCATATGTAAATTTTAGTCGCATTAGTGTTGCATAATGCTTCAGCTATACCGTGTACTAATAAATTTGGTAAAACACTGGTGTAAAGACTGCCAGGTCCAAGGATGATAGTGTCAGCCCCTAAAATTGACTTGATGACTGGATCATAAGCTTGTGCGTCTGGCGGATCTATATATATCTTTGAAACGGTTGATGCTTTTGATCTTATTTCAGATTCACCTACGATATGTTCCCCGCTTTCCAGGGTGGCTGAAAGTTGGATTAAGTTGACAGTTGCTGGTGCTATAGATCCTCGAACTGCCAATACTTTGCTTGATTCAGAAATGCCATTTTCAAATCCGTTAGATATTTCCGACATTGCCGTGATGAAAAGATTTCCAAAACTGTGCCCTTTCAATTCCGACCCTTCAGGAAATCTGTATTGGAATAGCTCCTGTAAAAGTGACGACTCATCAGACATCGCAACTATGCAGTTTCTGAAATCTCCAGGCGGTAACACTCCTAAGTCCCTCCTTAGTCTTCCGGAACTTCCTCCGTCATCAGTTACCCCAATAATTGCGGTCAGGTTATCTGTATGGTTTTTAAGGCCTGACAACAAAACTGAGAGTCCTGTCCCGCCGCCAATTGCTACTATTTTCGGACCTCTCTTTAATGCCCGTCTTCTGTATAAAATGTCCCCTATATTTTCCAGTGATGCATTTTGTGCCAACAGTGGACTAATGGTTTGATATAGACCGAATATTGACCACAATATTAACGTTGTCCCAAAAAATAAAAGAAGGATGCCATCAAAATGCCAAGGGAGTAAGTCAGGTAATATGTTCTGGTCATCGGATCTGGTAGCTAGTAGCGCTCTCCTTAGGAGGTAGGTTAGTCCGGCGGAAAGTGTGGCGACGCCAAAGGTGCCTAATAGGATCCAACGCTTGATCTTTATTCCAGGATATAGGATTTTTACTAATCTATAAATTCTTTCCGATTTTTCCATAACAGTGTGAGCTCTTAAATTTAATTGTTACTGTTGTGCTTTAAGAGCTGTTTCCATTAGTTCGGATGCTAATTTAGGATTGGCTGTCCCTTTGGATTTCTTCATGATTTGACCTACTAGATACCTTGATGCAGTATCTTTTCCATCCATGTAATCCTGTATAGCTTGAGGGTTTTCACCTAAAACCTCCTCAATAAGAGAAGTTAAAGATTCTTTGTCATTAATTTGAACCAATCCGAGACGTGAGGAAATGTCTACTGGGTTTTCTCCGTTGAGAAAAGACTCGTCGAATACAGATTTCGCCATGGTGTTACTAACTTGTCCTTGAATAATAAGTTTGATAAGTAACGCAAGATTTAGAGGGGAAGCTTTGATTTCAGACAAACTACAGTTTTGGTCTTTGAGTAAACGAGGTAACTCCACATTCAACCAGTTTGCTGCAGATTTAGCGCTTTTCTTTAGGTCTATATTAATGTGTTTGATTTCGTTAATTGTATTCTCAAAAAGTTCAGAGATTTCTCGGGTCGTAGTTATCAGTTCGGCGTCATAATCGTTTATTCCATATTCATCAACAAATTTCCCTCTTTTTACTTTCGGAAGCTCAGTCATTTGAGACTTAACGGCAGTAATCCATTTTTTATCAATGTAAACTGGTGGGATATCTGGTTCTGGGAAATATCTATAGTCTGAGGATGTTTCTTTGGACCTTTGGCTAATAGTAGTTCCTCTTTCATCTGACCATCCTCTGGTTTCTTGAACTATTTTTTCTCCTTTGGAAATCGCAGCTCTTTGACGGATTTCTTCAAATTTCAAAGCTTGAAACACAGACTTGAAGCTATTCACATTTTTAATTTCAACTTTTGGACCGTAATTAGCGTCTCCTACATATCTAGTGCTAATGTTTGCATCGCATCGGAAACTACCCTCTTCCATGTTGGCTGTACTGACCTCGATGAATTTAATAATTGCATGTAAGCCGGTTAAATATTTGTGAGCTTCTTCAGGACTTCTTAAATCCGGGTGAGTTACTATTTCCATTAGTGGTACTCCGGCTCTGTTTATATCGAGGAGACTATATTTTTCGCCGTCAAATGTTTCGCGATGTAGTAGTTTGGCTACATCTTCCTCCAGATGAATACGTTCAATTCTTATTTGTTTGTTATCCCCGCCGTCCAATTCAATGTCTAGGTATCCGTCTAGAGCAATTGGTAAATCGAACTGGGAAATTTGGTATCCTTTCATAAGATCAGGATAGTGATAGTTCTTGCGGTCGAACTTCGTTTCTGTTGCTATTTCACAATTTAGTGATAGCCCGGTTTCAATTACAAGCTCCACCGCTTTTTTGTTTATGACGGGCAACATACCTGGCATGCCCAAACATACAGGGCAAACTCGTGTATTTGGGGCGGAGTTTTGATAATCGGACCTACAAGTGCAAAACATTTTGCTTTTTGTCATCAACTGAGAATGAACCTCAAGCCCTATGACTGTTTCAAACATTTTTTCCATNCCTATTNGTCTCTATTTGGAATTCAGTTTACAAATTTTGANAATTATACTTTACATTTTAATTATTTATCGCCATCTATCGCTGTATTTGTACAGCTTATCGAGTTAATATTTAATTCATTTTTACTATGCTGATGATGACTAATTATCAAACAAATAAATTATATGACGTTGCGGTGGTCGGAGCTGGCCCTTCAGGGAATTATGCTGCAATGACTATGGCAGAGTCAGGTCTCGATGTTGTTGTTTTTGATCAAAGAGACAAAATCGGTGACAAACTCTGCACAGGGATCGTAGGTGAAGAATGCCTTTCTTTATTTCCTGCTGATCCAGATATTATTAAGGGAAAAATTTCTTCTATTAATCTGTTTTCTCCGAAAGGTGGGTCACATAGAATTGAAGAAGACATTGTTTCTGCTTGGATCCTTGATAGAAGAGCTTATGTTGAAAATATGGCCTTTAAGGCAAAACACCTTGGCGCTCGCTATCTAATAGGGGAAAGAGTAGAAAGAGTAAATATAGGTGATGAGTGTGTTACTTTGAAGACCTCTAAAGGGATCTGCTTAAGATCTCGTGCAATTTTGGTTTCTAGTGGATTTGGGACGAATATTTTGACTCAGGTTGGGTTAAAAAAATATTCGGCGAAGAAGTTTTTACAAGCATCTCAAACAATGGTGGAGTTTTGCAGTTCTTATGAAGACAGAACGGATATAAAAGTGTTTATAGAGGGAGAGAGCCATCCGGGAGCCTTTACTTGGTTAGTTCCTACAAACAATCATTATGGTCTTCTGGGATCAGTTTACAGAGCCGGTGATGAAAATCCGATGAGTCGATATAAATCCAAAATTGAAACTCGCAAACTTAATATCAAAAAAATAGGTAAGATAGAAAATTGGGGTGTTCCAATCGAACCTATACCTAAAACTTTCGGTTGTAGAGTTCTCGTTTCTGGTGATGCAGCGGGCTTCACAAAACCTACAACCGGAGGGGGTATATTTTATTCTATGCTTTCCGGAGGATTGGCTGCTGAAACTATGATTAAAGCATTTGCCTTGAATGATTTCAGTTCAGAAATTTTTGGGTTATACCAAGGCAAATGGAAAAAGAAATTTGGCAAAGAGTTGCTGGTTGGTATGGTAGCTAGAAATTTATTGGAATCACTTAATGATGAAATTTTAGACTCTTTGATAAATAAATTTGCCGTAAACATACAGACTGATTTGTTGCGGTNTGGGAATATATCATTTGATTGGCATTCCACGTCGATATTTCAAATTTTGAAAAATAGAGACGTTTTGGAACTTATTGGCACNATAGGCCCAAAAGCGCCCATGTTGGTTGCTAANATACTCGCAGCTAAAGCAAAAAACTTGGTTAATTTNTGATTAGGATCAAGCGTAGNCTNAAATTTAGCANTATTCAGTGAAAGTATTAAACTTAGCGTATTTTTCAGGAGTCAATGTCACCTTTANTCCTGTAAACAGTGTTGTGTGTGTTTTATGTTTGCAACGTAGTATTTCGTTNTTAGGAGTTTCAACCCAGAATATAGTGTCATCNCCTCTAAATTCCTTNCTTATNACAGTGTGGTCNCCTGTTGGNCTTGGGGNCATTTTTAAATCGTTTGGCCTNATAACGACAGTTACGTCAGTTCCGTTGGGATAGTGGCTAGTTACTCGTAGAGGCAGTGGGCCAGCACTTGTTTGAGCTACAGAATCATCTATTTTNCCTGAAATGAAGTCGCATGTTCCNCCTAATTCAGCAACTTTTTTTGTCATTGGCCAAAAGTATATTTGATCAGGGGGAGCAATTTGGTGTATTAATCCATCACTCATTATGGCAACACGATCTGATATGGAATACGCTTCTTCTTTGTCGTGGGTGACAAAAATCGTACTGGTCCCACTATCTCTTATTATTTGCTCTACATGGGACCTGACTGACTGACGAAGTGATGCATCAAGGTTAGAGAAGGGCTCGTCCATCAGTAAAAGGTCTGGNTCTGTTGCTAATGTTCTAGCAAGTGCAGTTCTTTGTTGTTGCCCACCTGATAGCTCATGAGGATATCTATCCATAAAATTTATTAATTGGGTAAGCTCTGCAATCTTATATACTTTCTTCTCTTTTTCTGTTTTGGGTTTTTGATCAACGCCAAATTCAAGATTCTCCCTAACAGTCAAATGAGGGAATAAGGCATACTCTTGAAATACCATGCCTAGGTTTCGCTTTTCACTAGGTATNTTAATCGCTTTGTTGTATACNTCCCGGCCTTCTATTGAAATGGTGCCATTGTCAGGGTTCTCAAGTCCGGCTATCATTCTGAGAAGAGTAGTTTTACCACACCCGCTGGGTCCTAATATGGATATTANTTCCCCTTTGTTCATTTGTATTGAAACATCAGATACAGCGACGGATTTGCCAAATTTTTTACTTATGTTGTTACAGACCAATNTTGAAGTCACAGGCTTTTAGATTNCTCCATGTTTTAGTGATTNGGTCTTTTTGTTCCGGAAAACATATTTTCGCCCAGAAGNATTATTGACATAGGTATTGCTGATATTACAAGTATTATAATTGAAGGAAATGCTGCTCGTGCAAAAAAGGCTTCTGACGAGTANGACCATATGGCTGTTGTAAGAGTATGGAAATCTAGTGGGGCGAGTAATAGCACAGCTGGGAGTTCTTTCATCGTGATCAGAAATACGGTAGCAAAAGACATAATGATCCCAGATTTCATCAATGGTATTGTAGTCTTTANGGNGGCGACGAACTGAGATTTCCCNAGCGTTCTTGCCGAGTCTTCTAATCTGGGATTAATTTGTAGAATTGAAGTTTTTATTGANCCTATGCCNGCTGGNACGAANAAAATACTACAACCTATTAGTAATATCCAGAACGATTGATATATAGGTTTACCAATTTGTGCTCCAGCAAAGACAAGGGCNAGGGCCACTGCGATGCTTGGGAGTGCAAATCCCGTGAAGCAGAGACGTTCAACAGTTTGACTAAATATCCCTTTATGCCTAGTTGCGAGGTACGATACTGGTATTGATATTAATACCACCAACGTAGCTGTTGAAAGGGCTAATAAAACGGAATTGATCGACATTGAAAATAGGTTATCCAAGTTTTCTCCATTTATAACTCCTTTGATCAGCCAGGCTAATAAAACCGATATTGGCCCAATGACTGAAATTATGAATACTAACGAACAAAATAAGAAAGCCAACCACTTCATACGGCCAAGATCAAATGGGGTAGCAGGTCTTTTGGAACCGGAGCTCGACCTGTGGTAGGCTGCTCTGCTTTTGGCCAGTGAAAACCCCATAATTATAATTAACGCTACTGAAAATAACGTTAATGACATTAAAGCGGCTGTATGTCTATCGAAGGACGCTTCATATTGAGTGTAGATTGACCAGGTAAACGTTTTGTATCTAAGAAGTGAGACTGCTCCGAAATCGCTCAATGTATATAATGCTACTAATAATCCTCCTGATATTAAGGCGGTTTTTAATTGAGGAATTATTACTTTAAATGTAGTTCGGAGTTTTTTTACGCCTAATAGATAAGATGCGTCTAAAAGGATTGGGTCCATATTTATTAAGGCTGATCTAACTGTTAATAGCATGTAAGGGAAACTTAAAAAAGATAAGGTTAAAGTGCTTCCCCAAAAACCGTAAAGCGATGGGGCTTTGAGGTTAACCCCCAAAATTGAAAAACTCTGATCAATAAATCCCGCTGGTCCCATAACTGATATGAATATATAAGCACCGATGTAACTAGGTATCACTAATGGTAGAACAGTTACTACTGTCCAGAATTGTTTCATTGGGATGTTTGTGCTAGTCGTTAACCATCCAATTGGGACTGATATGAATATGCTTATTAGAGTGACAGAGAAGGTCAATCCTAGGGATCTTCCTATTACATATAGGGTGTTATGCCTAATTATCCAGTCCCATGTTCCTTGATCAGCCTCTAGGCTGCGGAGCACCAAATAGAAAATTGGTATCATTGAAATCAAAGATATGATTATGCTCGGTATCATGACCCATTTTGGTATGGTCATGAAATTCCTTATCCGATTAGACTGAATGGCTATTAATATTTGCGAAGGGTTTTTTACTGATGACAAAGGATGAATTTGTAGATCCTCATTACGAATAATCCCATTATCGTACTTTAATAATAAGTATATCCTAAGTCAATGGATAAGTAATGACTAAATGTAAAGCCTGTTGCACTATTGATTAAAGATCACCTAATATTGCGATTACTTAAGTTAGATTGAGAGGTACGTATGCTGGAACAATTTAAAGTCCAACCAGAAGATCAAGTAAGGGTCCAAGAGAAAAATTTAAGAGATATGGTNTATTCCGTTTTTCTTAAAATGGGATTGGATGATGAGGACGCGGCGCTTGGAACGGATGTTTTGGTTAAAGCNGATTTGCGTGGAGTTGATACCCATGGCGTTTCCAATATGNTGCGATCTTATGTCACNGGTTATGGAAATGGAGAGATAAATCCACATCCGAATTTGACNATAACCAGAGAGACTCCTGCTACTGCAAACATTGATGGCGATAGAGGATTGGGTATTATAGTTGTNCCTAAGGCAATGGAAATAGCGATCAGTAAGGCTGAAACTGTTGGNATGGGAGTNGTTACNATACATAATTCCCGTCATTTGGGGATGGCGTCTTATCATGCTNTAATGGCAGCAGAAAAAGACATGATAGGCATGTGTATGACCTCTTGTCCGCCGGCTGTTTTACCTACTTTTGGAGCTGAACCGATTCTCGGTACTAACCCTATAGCAGTAGCGGCCCCGGCAGCTAAGGAAGCACCATTTGTATTTGACGCTGCAATGAGTGCTGTTGCAGGTAATAAATTAGGGTTAGCCCGTAGAAATGAGACTAAATTGCTTCCAGGTTGGGTGTCTGATAGTAAAGGTAACCCTATTATGGAGGAAGTAGATCCACCTAATTCGGATTGGGGGTCTGACGCATCATACTTATTGCCGATTGGGGGAACTCGTGAAATAGGTTCCCATAAAGGCTATGGGATGATGTGCATAGTAGATATTCTCAGCGGGATATTGACTGGCGGTGGATATGGAGTTAATCCCGGTAGACCTAATTTTGGGCATTATGTTGCTGCTTACAGTATCGAAGCGTTCATGGATACTGATGAATTTAAAAGAACTATGGATGAATGGATTGGGATGATTACAANCAGCCGGCCTGCTGAGGGTCATGAGAGAGTATTGTATCCGGGCCTTCCTGAAAAAGAAGCATTTGAAGAACGTTCTCAGAACGGAATTCCTTTGCATACCGAAGTTGTCGAGTGGTTCAGAGATATATCTGCNGAACTTTCAATTCCTTTTGTTTTNCTCTAGTGTCAGAAAGTTAGGCATTCTGCAGACCGTTTAAAAAGGTGACGGTCTGCAGAATTAAATTATTAATATTCTCTAAAAGGGTTTGGCATTGGCCCGACTGGNACCTCGATTAAGGATGGGGNTTCTATCNNTATAGCTTCCCTGATAGCTGATTCTAGNTCATCTGCCCCGCCTTCCACTCNAACTGCTCTAACACCAAAAGCTTCTGACAATTTCATGAAGTCAGGGTTATTCANTTGGGCTCCGTANTCCCTTCCATCAAACATGTTAACTTGATCTCTCATTACGTTTCCGTAAGCGTTATCATTAAAGAGGACTAGTACTACATTGATATTGTGTTTGGCTGCAGTTGACAGTTCCTGAACGTTGAACATGAATCCCCCGTCCCCTGATACGGCAACAACTGCCTTGTCTGGTTGAGCCACCTTGGCACCAAGTGCTGTAGGGTACGCATAACCCAGATTTCCATAATAACCTGAAGTAACATATGTTCTAGGCTCATACACTTCGTATCTATTTCTACTGTAGTAACCAATTTGAGTCATNCCTGATATGAGGATTCCATCGTCCGGCATAGCATTTCTGATTGCTTGAACGNAAGAATGTTGAGGTTCTATGATTGTCTCAGGGTTGTATCTCTCAGCTTTTAACTTGCTAATTTCGGCTTCCTTACTTTGGACTGGACTCATTTTGCTTTNAAGTAGTTCAATGATTTCCGAAAGNCTTTTTTTNGCGTCACCGTTGATCCCTTCAGTGTTATCGTAGTTTCTACCAATTTCTTCATCGTCTATATCAATTTGTAGGACTTTTTGCCCCTTTAAATATTGNGGATATGCCATTCTGGTACCGACGGCGACAACTAAGTCATAATTTTCAATCTCTGAATCAAAGAAAGTATCGTGNTTGAATCGGAAACTTCCTATAGATAAGTAATGCCGATCAGTTATTGCCCCTCTCCCTTCCCCAGTGGTGATGACTGGAGCTTGTAAGAATTCGGCGAGTTCAGTGAGCTCTTCAGAGGCCTCCGATGATATTACTCCTCCACCTGCCCAAATCAGTGGGTTTTTGGCATTTAATATTAAATCAACACCTCGAGTAATACTTTCTTTGCTACCAGCAGGTCTTTCGTATTTTCCAGCTTCAAGAAGCTCAACATCTGCTATGTCCGATAGTGTTTCGGGAGGAATCTCTATTTCAACTGGCCTTGGTCTACCAGTTTGTAATTGTTCAAATGCTTCATGTACTGCTTCGGGTATTTCAGCAGGATCCAAAATAAGTCTTTGATGTTTTGTGACAGGTTTAATTGTGTCTATTTGGCCTTTTATTTCGTGAAGCATACCTCTTTCNATGTTGATGTCATCCCGTTCTATCTGCCCAGAAATTACTAGGATAGGTGAAGATGCNGAATACGCAGTGCCAATTCCAGCGCTCGCATTTTGTAGNCCNGGNCCGGGTACGATTAGNGCGGTGCCTATTCCNCCTCCNGCTCGGGAATANCCGTCGGCCATGTATGTGGTNGCTTGTTCATGTCTNGTATTTATGAATCTAATGCCAGGCTCTTTGGCTAGTCCGTCAAGTAAATGGTAGAGTTGNACTCCTGGTAATCCGAAAATTACCCTTACTCCTTCTCTGTATAGTGATTTAGCTAGTGCTTCACCACCAGTCATTTTCGGCATAAGAATTCCTCCTAATATTGAAGTACGTATATTATGTAACGTGATATCAGTTTTTTGGCTTATAGTCGGCAGAGGCCTTGTCGTAAGCTTTGGTCCTCAATGCGCCTAATTTATCTCGATTATCCTCAGACCATTTTTGTGATGTATATATGTTTTCTAGTGAACCTTGGAAGTGTGGCATCACATATCGTGCTAGAAGTTCGTAGCTGTGTTTAACTTGTTCTCTAGTGCCCCATTCGTTGGCTTGTATCAAAAATCCTCCGAAGCCACCCGTAATTTCGTCCAGTTCGTATATTTTTGCAATTAGGTCGTCTGGGGTGCCAACACACCACGCCCCGCTGTCGACCATATAATCCACTATTTTGTCCCTGGGTCCTTTAAATTCGAATTCAGTTCCTAAAGTTTTGTGAAAATAATCGTATTGGAATGCGGCTGATCTTTCTCTCGCTTGATTCAACGCTTCCTTTTTGCTTTCTGCTAAGTGAACCCCAACAACTAATCTCCATTCCTTTCTGTCAACTGTCTTTCCGTGTTCTTCAGCGGTGTCTTCGGCGATCTTCCAAAAATCACCTAAATTGCTCGTTACTGCACCACCTCTGACTACGCTCACTGATAAAACTCCGAGGCCGTGTTTACCAGCTGCCACCATGCCCGAAGGTGATTGTGCTGCTGCCACTGCCATTGGGAAATGAGGCTTTGTGTATGGCTTCAAATGAAGAAGAGCTTCATTTAGTTTGAACCAGTCAGATTCGTATGTTATTGGGTTTTCCTCTGTGAGTAACCGTTTAATTATTCCTATGGATTCGTCCATTCTCGGTCGTTGTGTTGGTGGATCGATTCCGAGAGCATAGGCGTCTGAAACTAGGGCTCCCGGCCCCACACCTAGCATAACCCGTCCTTTAGTAAGATGGTCAAGTAAAACCATACGGTTCGCAACCATCAATGGATGATGATATGGGAGGCTTATGACTCCCGTGCCTAATTTTATGTGCCTGGTTCTTTCTGCTGCTACGCCTATGAATACTTCCGGGGAAGCAATTGTCTCCCATCCTGCACTATGATGTTCTCCTATCCAAGCTTCGTCATATCCCAAATAGTCTAGCCATTGGATTGTCTCTAAGTCTCGTTCCAAAGCTAAAGTTGGATTGTCACCTAGTAAATGGAAAGGGGCCATGAATATTCCGAATTTCATCCGTTCAGGTAATGTCATGAGTTAACTTTCTCCATTGCGCTTCGGGATTTTCAGCAAGAAAAACAATATTTTGGATGAGCATAAATACTACCATTCCGGAGTATTTGTATTCAATTGACACTATTTGAATTTTCAAATAAACGAGCCAAGCCTGCTGCTGTGAGAAATTCTGTTCCAGAATGACTTTTTATATGCTGTATAAGATTATCTAGTATTGTCAATCGACCAGCGCGTCCAATAATCCAAGGATGCATTGTTAATATGAAAGATCTTTCATATTTGTATAATCCATCAAAAGCATATTTCCAGGATTCATAAACGTTTTGTGGATTAGAAATTACATTTGTTTGTCCAAGGAAAGGTATGTAGTTGAAATAAGGATGGTCGTCTAGTTCCCAGTGGACTGGGATCTCTATTAGTGGGCCGACACCTGTTTCCACCAGATATGGGATGTCGTTTCCCATCAAGCTAGAATCATAGTAGAATCCTTTTTCTTTTAATAATTTGACTGAGTATTGGCTTAATTCCCAACTAGGTGATCTGTATCCGATTGGAGCGGCGCCACTGATGTCTTTGAGGATTTTACTTCCACGGTCTAGGATTTCAGATTCCTCTAGTTCTGTTAACGTTGCGGGAGGCTCATGCATATAGCCATGATGCCCAATTTCGTGTCCTTTATTGGCAATGGCTTTTATCAGATTCATGTTTGTCTCCGCAATGAATCCGGGTACATAGAATGTAGCTTTAATTTCATGACGGTCCAGTAGATCCAAAATTCGTGGTGTTGCAACTTGAGGTCCAAAATCTCTCATAGACATTAAGCTGGGATATTTTCTCGAATTTGGATCTCTGTTGATTACCCCACTGACGCCATCGAGATCAAAACTTAATACTATCGGGCATTTTAGATCATTTTCCCATAGCTTAGACATTTTCTATTATTTCCAATGATAAAAGCATTTCGTTTATACATTTCTCAATGTTTTCACCAGAGACTAAAATACCTTCTTTGTCACATCGTTTTTTGATTTCGTAGAGATTGTTTTCGATATTTCTGGTACTTACCACTATTCGTATAGGGATACCTATAAGATCAGCATCGTTGAATTTGACCCCTGCGGTTTCGTTTCTGTCATCATATAAAATATCTATTCCTAATTTGGAAAGCCGCGTGTAGATTTCTGCGGCTTTTAATGATGTTTGCTCATTATTTGTGTTCAATCCAACAATCAAAACCTCATAAGGGGCAATCGATTTAGGGAAAACAATTCCTTTATCGTCAGAATGCTCTTCAATACTTCCGGCCAATATTCTTCCGATGCCGATGCCATAGCATCCCATAACGATACTTTGAGGTTTTCCATCGTTGTCGGTATAAGTTGCTCCTAAACTGTCAGAGTATCTTGTTCCTAGTTTGAAGATATGCCCAATTTCTATTCCCCTACGTGTAATGAGTTCGGACGTACACTGAGGACATGGATCTCCTTCTCTAGCGATAGATATATCTAATTCAATATCTGCAGTAAAATCCCTTGGGTAGTTAATATTCGTTAAATGGTAGTCAATCTTATTTGCACCACCAACATAATTAATTCCATATGTAATCGAATCGTCAACAATTGTAGTGAATTTTGTTAGGCCGACAGGTGACACAAACCCCGCGACGATACCTTGTTTATTTATTTCGTTTTGGTCTGCCACTCTCAACTCCGCCACTTTTAGAGCGTTCTTGAGTTTGACCTCATTAATGTCTAGATCACCCCTAGTGACTGCGAGAACAAGATCTTTGTCTGCCATATACAAAACAACTTTTATGGTTTGCTTTGAATCGATTCCAAGGAATGAGGTTAATTCTTCGATTGTTTTTATGTTCGGTGTGCGTATTTCTTGTAGGGCCCCTGTTTTTTCTGCCCTGGAAGTGATTGTTTTGTTAAATGTAGCTTTTTCGTCATTAGCAGCGTATTCGCAAGCTGTACATAGGACGACGGTATCTTCTCCTGATTCTGACAGTAAAACAAATTCTTTAGAATCTTTGCCGCCAATGGCACCGCTATCAGCATCAACTACCACGGTAGTTATTCCGCATTTTTCAAATGCTGATTTGTAAGCATTCAACATAAAGTCATAACTTTTGTCCAAGCCAGCTTCGTCAACATCGAAACTGTATGCATCCATCATGTCAAATTCTCTTACTCTTATTAGCCCTGCCCTTGGTCGTGGTTCATCACGGAATTTAGTCTGAATTTGGTAGAGGCTTACGGGCAGATCTTTGTAGCTGTTTACCATGACTTTGACAGTTTCAGTGATTAGTTCCTCATTTGTTGGAGGTAGAACAAGTTCCTTGTTTCTGCGGTCGTTCAGTCGGATCATATCCGGGCCATATATTTCATCTCTTCCAGATTTTTGCCATATTTCGCGTGGCTGTAATATACCTAGCTTGACTTCCTGAGCACCTGTGGCGTCCAGTGCCTCTCTGACAATAGTCTCTATTTTTTTTAATGATTTCCAAGCTAAGGGGAGATAGCTGTATACCCCAGCTGACACTTGGTGGATCATACCTGACTGGATGAGTAGTTTGTGGCTGATAAATTCCGCTTCTGCAGGAGCATCTCTTAGGGTTTTCCCAAACAACTTTGACATTCTCATAATTTATTTCCGCCAGTAAATTTGATTTATCAAATTATTCAACCTGATACTGCATTTTCATGTTTCTTGATTTCTTCCATTAGCGCATTTAACATTTCAGATTCTTCAACAACTCTGGTTTTTTTGCCTTTTGTGAAAATCACTGCTCTCCCTACTCCTGCAGCAATGCCGATATCAGCGTCTTTAGCCTCTCCAGGTCCGTTAACTTCACAGCCCATAACTGCTATTTTGAGATGAGTTTTGGTGTCTTTTATAAGTGAATCTACTTTGTTTGCTAATTCCCTGATATCGACATCTGCCCTGCCGCAACTTGGGCATGCCACTAATATTGGTCCTTCCTTTCTTAAATTCAATGCTTTTAGTATTTCAATACCAGTGTAAATTTCTTCTTCTGGTTCGTCTGAAAGACTGACTCTTATTGTGTCTCCGATTCCCTCATAAAGTAATGAGCCTATTCCTATAGCGCTTCTTATGCTTCCAGACTTTGCGGTTCCAGCTTCAGTAATACCTAAATGCATTGGGTAAGGCACCATTCTTGAGAGTCGACGGTAGGATTCGACAGTTGTTTCAATATCAAACGCTTTTAAAGATATTTTGATAAGATCAAAATCCAGGTTTTCTAGTATCCCTATTTCCCATAACCCTGTGTCGACCATATGATCTACCAATGAATATGAGTCTTGAGCATTTGATGTGGTAGGCAACAGATTGACTCCATCTATGTGCCTTGAGGTTCCTCTAGTTTTTCCGATTCCCCCGACGGGAGGTAAACTTCCGAAGTTCACTCCTATTCGTATTGGGATGTTTCTTAATTTAGCTTCAGATGCTATTTGTGTTACGCGATCTTTGTCCCTGATGTTGCCAGGATTCAGCCGTAAGCAATCTGCACCACTGTTCAAAGCTTCCAGTGCTAATTGGTAGTGAAAATGGATGTCCGCAACCAGAGGAATATTTATTTCTGATTTAATGGATTTAAGTGATTTGGCTGCTTCCATATCGGGAACTGCACATCTAATGATTTGACAACCTACTTCTTCCAGTCTTTTTATCTGATCAACAGTTGACTTGATATCCCGAGTGTCGGTTTTGGTCATAGATTGAACTGATATCGGAGAATCCCCGCCAATTTTTACATCGCCAACGAATAAAGGTTGACTAACTCTACGGTTCATAAGTATTTCCTAACATTATGGGTTTTATTAATTTATGAGGGATTCACCAGTGATGATTCTTGTTATGTCTATGTAACTCATTAATATTATCAAAGCTATGAGAACTGCGAATCCAGCCATATGTATGAATCCTTCAGTTTTTGGAGATATTCTTTTCCCACCGCGTGTAGCTTCTATCAAAACAAACAACAAGCGCCCTCCATCGAGGGCCGGAATTGGAAGCATATTTACAATGGCTAAACTAATACTTATGAGAGCCATTAATTCGAAAACTGGAGCGATTCCTATTTCCGCTACTTGATCTGTAACCTGTGCTATTCCGATGGGGCCAGCAAAACCAGGGTCATTACCTTCAGATATCCAGTTTGTCACACCGGAAAATGTTGAAGTAACGACAAGAAATATTTTTTCTATTGATGTTGACACGGCATCCCATATACCTAGCTGTTGCTGGGTTATCTTTGGATTTAATGTCCCGATTAGTATTCCGACAGAGCCTTGAGTGAGTGTGTCCCCGATTTTTAATGAACTCTGATAAGCTTTTGCAGAGCTCAAAGAAACTTCTCTGGATGAGTCTGAGACTTCTGTCACTACTTTTAATTTAGGAATCTCGGTTCTGGGGGTTAATTCGATCACTTCAGTAGAACTGAATTCCGGCGATGTTTGTATTCCAGTAATGTTTCGGGTGCGTCGGACCAAAAATTTGGTTGGTTCACCTCTCGACTTTTTTATCGACTCGATCAATTCAGTGTGGTTATTCACGGGTATATCATCTATTTTTAATATGACGTCACCCTCTCTTAACCCAGATATTTGTGCAGGGGATTGAGGTGCGATTCCTCCTATAGTAACTTCACCGCTGATAGTATCGTGTGGGAGTATTAGTAAAGTCGTAAAAATTACGATGGGGACTATTACATTCATGAACGAACCGGCGGATAAAACGATGATTCGGGCTATCACACTTTGGTTTGCGAAACTTCGTGGATCAGTAGGATCTTCTTCACCGACCATTTTGACAAATCCGCCGACGGGTATCAGATTGATTGAATATAAAGTTTCTCCGTATCTAAACCCATATAATCGAGGAGGGAATCCAAAACCAAACTCGGTAACTTTAATGTTGAATTTTTTTGCACACAGGAAATGGCCGAGTTCGTGTATAAAAACCAAGAATCCTAAAATGGGGATCACTAGTAACCATCCAGGTAAGTCGAACATAACTATCTGGATAATTCCAATGCTTTTTCATATGCCCATGTCGCAGCAGCAATCCTTTGTGCAACGTCAGGCGTTTCAATTTCCTTATGAGCTGAAAGGGTAGATTCGATCAATGTAGGTATTTCTCCGAAGCTTATTTTCCCTTCTACGAATTGACGGACAGCCCCCTCGTCTGCACCCGTCAACACCGATGGCCATGTATGGCCTTTTTTAGCGTATTTGATAGCCAGATCAAAGCAAGGATATCTGTCCTGGTTTACTGGTTCGAAGGTCAGTTTATTAATTGTTTCCAAGTCTAATTTATCAATATGATCGTTTTTTTGTCTATGTGGGTGAAATAACGCATATTGAATAGGTAATCTCATGTTTGGTGGACTCAGTTGAGCTTTTGTGGATCCATCTTCAAATTCCACCATTGAGTGAATAATGCTTTCTGGATGTATAATCACTTCTATGTCTTCCCATCCTACGTCAAATAGCCACTTTGCTTCTATGACCTCGAAAGCTTTGTTCATCATGGTGGCTGAATCTACTGTTATTTTTACTCCCATATTCCAAGTAGGGTGTTTCAAAACTTGATCTATTTTTGATTTTGGAATGGATTCCGTTGGCACGTTCCGCAGAGCGCCACCCGATGCGGTGATTATTAATTTAGAAATTGGCGAATCTTCACCTTTAAGGCACTGCCAGATAGCACTTGGTTCACTGTCTAATGGCATTAACTCAACGTTGTTTTTTGAAGCTTTTTCTTTCAGGATGTCCCCAGCAATAATAATAGATTCTTTGTTTGCTATAGCTATATTTTTTTTAAGGGACATACATTTCAAAATAGGTTTTAAAGCCACATAGCCTGTTGTGGCTACCACAACAATGTCTGCCTCGTTTGTGGCGGCGACAGATTCCATGTCAGTAATCACGGCTTCGCTTTCACCGAGAAAGTTAATTGGCATATTCGTCGGGTTGCATGAGACTAAGGTAGGATGAAATTCTAAGACTTGTTTTTTAAGAGAAGTGTAATTATTGTGGGCTGCCAACCCAACAACATCGAATTTGTCAGGGAAATTTCGTATTACATCTAGGGTTTGAGTACCGACAGAGCCTGTAGAGCCAAGTAATGATACTCCAGTTACGTGATTANCCATTNCATAGAATAATATAACACAGGTATGTTGAATATGACCGAATCTATTCGGTCAAGAACTCCCCCATGACCAGGGATTATAGTTCCTGAATCTTTAATTTGAGATTTTCNCTTNAGTGAAGATTCATATAAATCCCCAATTTGNCCGACTATCCCTACAAANGTGCCTATCAANATGGATTGATATANNGATACNTCCAATAGATTTGTATTTTGTGTGATATTTGAAAANAATATNGATCCAAGTAATGAGAACAGTAGTCCTCCAATTGCTCCTTCACAGGTTTTGTTAGGACTTACTTTAGNAAAAAATGGAGTTCGGCCTACAGTTTTNCCCACAAAATAAGCCCCGGAGTCTGAAGCGCTTGTTAATATGATTAAATAGAAAATTATAGTGAACCCGTAACTACTCTCTCTTATCAACACGGCTATGCTNAGTATTCCTCCTNTATACAAAGCTGGNCCTAATATTCCTGGCACATGGCGAATAAACATTGGCGTTGATTCTNGGTANAANAGCATCCAAATCATTTGNGATATTGAGGCCNTTAACAAAATCCCNGTTATTGAATTGGTATGACCGTAACTATTAACAGCGAGNGGTATGAGTAAAACNATTATGGCTGAAACCGCCCCAGATGCTATGGNATTGCTCGGGACATTTCGCACGTGTAATATTTTGGCACATTCATATGCCGACACAAAAGATGTGAAGGTTATAAGCGAAAGAAAAANCTGTTTGCCTAAGACGCTTGAAAGTATTATTACAGGCAAAAATATGGATGCGCTTATGAATCTTTTTTTCAAATCAGGTAATTGATCCTTTCTGAAAAATGTTGTCAGAGATTATNTTAAATNATTCGAATACATTCCCGTATTTTCTGTTTCNNAGGTTGTATTCTTGCAACGCAAGATCAATTTCTTGTTCGTCAAAGTCCGGCCATAGAGTATCAGTATAGTAATATTCCGAGTAAGCTGATTGCCATATCAAGAAATTACTTATCCTCATTTCTCCCGCGGTTCTGATTATCAAGTCAGGGTCTGGTATGCCATGTGTATATAAATATTTNTCAATTACGGCTTCAGTTAGATCCAAGTCTATTTTCGGATCTTTCAACATGNTTTTCATAGCATTTATAANTTCAGCTCTGCCACCGTAATTAAATGCAAAGCAAAGAACCATATCGGTGTTACTCGCTGTTAGTTCTTCACATAATTCTATGGATTTGCGAACATTATTATCTAAACCNGTTTTATCNCCAATGTGTACAATTTTGATATTGGAATCATTCAGATTGGGCAATTGATTTTCAACTGTAGTAATTACCAAATTCATTATGGTGTCAACTTCGTCGTTGGGTCGGGCCCAATTTTCAGTTGAAAATGCNTATAAAGTGACGTATNTNACACCGCATTTTTTGAATTTATTAACCACTCTTTGGATGTTAGATGCCCCGGCTTTGTGTCCATCACTTCTGGTTAAGTTTTTAGTATTTGCCCACCGACCGTTGCCGTCCATTATTATTGCAACGTGACGAGGGTTTCTTCTAGGGGGNGTAGCCATTTACTGGATCCGAAAGCAATCTATATTTGCAATATTTCNTTTTCTTTTTCAGATTTGATCACATCCATATTGCTTGTGAATGAGTCTGTTATTTTTTGAAGTTCTTGTTGAGCTTTTCTACTTTCATCCTGCGATATTTCTTTATTTTTCTCTAAAGATCTGAATTGTTCTAAACTGTCCCTTCTTATATTTCGCACTGAAACGTTTGATTGTTCAACAATACCACCGACTATTTTCACCATTTCCTTACGTCTTTCCTCAGTTAGTTCAGGGATATTAATTCTGATTANATTTCCATCGTTATTCGGAGTTAAACCNAAATCGGACTTTAANATACTTTTCTCTATTTCAGATAAAGAATCNTTGTCCCAGGGTTGAACGATGATGGTTCTGGCCTCTGGAATACTTATGGANGATAGTTGATTTAACGGTGTTGGANTNCCATAATAGTCTACCTGTAAATTTTCAATCAATCCGCTNGANGCTCTTCCTGTACGCACNCTTTGGAGTTCCTTTTTTAGCGAATCCACACTTTTCTGCATACGNTCCTCTGTGTTCAAAAGNATGTCATCTGTAGGTTCNATCATTCGATNCTCCTTAGCTGTCAGTAACTAATGTCCCCACATTTCCCCCAGTCACAATTTTTTTTATATTCCCTTTTGCGAACAAATCAAAAACTACTATTGGGACGCTNTGTTCCATACAAAGTGATAGAGCTGTGCTATCCATCACTCCAAGCCTTTTTTCTATAGCGCTTAAATATGTGAGTTGTTTATATTTTACGGCGTCAGGATGATTCTTAGGGTCCTTATCATAAACTCCGTCNACGTCGTTTTTNGCCATAAGCAGAACATCTGCTTCCATTTCTAACGCTCTCAAAGCTGATCCCGTATCTGTGGTGACAAANGGATTACCTGTNCCTGCAGCGAAAAGTACTATCCGNCCCTTTTCTAAGTGGCGTATTGCACGACGCCGNATATATGGTTCAGCTACTTGTTGTATGTTGACTGCACTTAAAGTTCTCGTATCAAGTTTATGTTTTCTTTCTAGAGAATCTTGTAAAGCCAGAGCACTTATCACAGTTGCTAACATACCAGCGTAGTCAGCNGTNGCTCTATCCATACCCTCAGTCTCAGCCTCAGAACCGCGCCATATATTACCTCCCCCAACTACGATNCCNAGTTCCACNCCTAGGGACATTATTGACTTTATTTCNCCTGCCATGTAGTCNAGAGCGTCAGGGTCAACCCCATGAGTTTTATGGCCTTTAAGAGACTCACCACTTAATTTTAATAATATACGTTTGTAAGTGGNNTTTGTTGGCATTATGTGATTAGGTTACTCCCCTAATGAAAATCTCTGAAATCTACGAACTCTGATATTNTCNCCTAGCTTTCCAACTGCCTCATTGATCACATCNTGTATGTTTTTCGAAGGATCTTTTATAAATGGCTGATTTAGAAGATAGGCTTCATCAGGTAATTCTTCTTGATCCGAGNTATCAGATTTGCTGACGAAAGACGGACTCATAGCTGCGACCTGCATCGCTATGTCATGAGCTAAACCCTCNAAGTCTTCTGTTCTAGCGACGAAATCTGTTTCGCAATTTACCTCAACCATGGCGGCGATTCTTCCACCACTGTGTATGTACGTTTCAATCAACCCTTGGTTAGTGTCACGTCCGGCTTTCTTTGCGGCAGAAGCGACACCTTTTTCTTTTAGCAGTGATTCAGCTTTATCCAGGTCACCTTGGCAATCTTCTAACGCTTTTTTACAGTCCATGACTCCGGCACTCGTTCGAGATCTTAGTTCTTTTATTTGTTCTGTTTTAATTGTCACTGAAAAGTTATTTCCTTGTATGGTTATGGACCTTTTTATTGGTCAATTTGTCAGTGTAGTTCTATCAGCTAGATTCTTCCGAAGTGTGTGTTTTCTCGGACTGAGATTCACCATCATTCTCTGAGTTTAACGAGTCTTCTTCTGTGACTGTTGAGTATGTGACCATACGAGCAGTCGACTGTGACGACTCATCATCGGTTTCGCCGAGTCTATGTGTTTGGCCTTCAATTATTGCGTCTGACATTCTAGCTGATATCAGTCGAATAGCTCTTATCGCGTCATCGTTCCCCGGTATTGGATAATCTATCATGTCTGGATTACAGTCAGAGTCCACTAAAGCAACGATAGGGATTCCTACCTTCACAGCTTCTGATACTGCAATCTCTTCTTTACCGATGTCGATAATGAATAGTGCCCCCGGCATTTCGGTCATATCTTTAATGCCACCAAGATTCCGGTTTAACTTGGCGATTTGCTCCTCACGTTTTAAGCTTTCTTTTTTGGTTAAATGAGCAAATTCACCGTTGTCTCTCTTCGTTTCTAAATCTACCAAATAGTCTATTCTGGATTGGATTGTTCTAAAGTTCGTAAGAGTGCCGCCTAACCACCTGTTAGCTATGTAAAAGGAATTGCTTCTTTCAGCTTCATGAATGACAGTGTCTTGTGCTTGTTTTTTTGTGCCTACTATGAGTGTTTTTCCCCCCTCTCTGGCAACACCGCTTAGAAAATTAGCAGCCTCTTCGATCAGTCCAAGTGTTTGTGCTAAGTCTATAATGTGTACGCCGTTGCGGTCGGTGAAGATATATTGCGCCATCTTGGGATTCCATCGGCGTTTTTGGGCTCCGAAGTGGACACCTGCCTCCAACAAAGACTTCATTGTTATCGCGGATTGCTCCATTCCATCAACTACCGCTTCATTCTGTTGATCTTCTTGAGATGGTACCGCTTCTTGAACCATATACATTTAACCTTTTTTAAGTCTTTTTACATTCTTCGGCACGCGCCAAACGCTCTCACCTACAGATGAGTGCGCAGGAATTATAGCAGAGGATAGAATATCAAATAAAGAGTTAAGAAATTCTAGGAACTTTATGCGGAAGTGTTGTTATAAAAACTTCTTAGATATGTGCGTTGGTGCTTTTTTGTTGTTGATCAAAGCATAACGTCATTATCAATGCATCCTCATTATTATCTGAGTAATATCTTTTCCTTTTTCCTACAATTTTAAATTTTAGAGTTTTATACATAGATATGGCTATAAAATTGGATTCTCTCACTTCCAGAGTTATTGAATTACTTGAGTTAGTGATTACAGATTCTATTAAGTAATTCATCAACAATTTACCTATTCCTAGGCCTCGGTATCCTCTTCTAACCCCGATGGATATGATGTGATTTTCTTCGGCCATCAACCAGTTGATCAACATACCTGTGATGAAAGAAGCACCGGAGTTCCAACCTGTGAACCCTTTTCTATATTTTGTGCGGGCTAATTTGAGACTAGTTTCACCATTAATAATGGGGATTAAATTATGGTCTATTTCAGCGACTAAGACAGTCGAATTTGGTTTTGAATATTCTTTTAAGAAAGATGTAGGTGGAAACAATTCAGGAAATGCGTCTAATTCTATGGCTTGTAACTGATCGACATCACTTTTGATCATATGTCTTATTCTAAAGTCATTAGCTGTCAGAATATGTTCAGTCACTACCAGGCCATTCCGTATATTTAGTCTTGTGAGGTTTCCGAGAGGGATTTTCTCACTATTTGAATTGGATTTCTATAATGCAGCTTTATGACGCTTGAGAATAAACAAACTTTTCAATTTTAATTAATGGTTATGTGTGAAAAGAATCTACAGAATTCGGGATTCAAATACCTTGCGGCTGAAACATGGTGAGATATTACAATGGACTGGTTATCTCGCTGTGCCATTATTTGTTCAGTTACCTTGAATTCAGGAAGTACACCCTAGACGCATGCACCATATACTAAGAATCGTCAGAATTGCCCTTAACTACAAATATAGGCTGATTCTTGCATACATGTGCACAGCTGGCGCGATGGTAGCGTACGTCTACCTGCCTAGATATTTTGGGGATGCAATAGATGCTATTGCTGAGCCGATCAAGTTAAACCAACAAATTTCTGAATCTGATGTTCTACAATCGGTGATGATCATATTACTTCTGGGTTTGGTGAGGGGCGTGCTTTCTTACGGGCAAACCTATCTGGCTGAATCATTATCTCAATTTGTGTCTTACGATTTGAGGAATAGATTCTATGATCATGTTCAGCATCAGAGTTTCGCGTTCCATGACAGTTATCACACAGGAAATCTTATGTCCCGTGCTATTACTGATGTTGAAAATATAAGAATGTTTATTAACATGGGCTTGGTAAGAGCCCCGTATTTCGTTGGATTATTCCTAATCGTTGCGGCCATTTTATTGACTTCAGATTGGAAACTCGGTTTGCTGAGCATAAGTTTTATGCCGATAGTAGCTTTATACACAAGTTCAGTTAGGTTGAAGATGAGAGCTCTATGGTTACAGGTTCAGGAAAAAATGGCAGAGCTAAGCACAATATTGCAAGAAAATTTTTCTGGTATGCGTGTTGTGAAATCTTTCGCCTCTGAGAGTCATGAAGAATCAAAATTTGCATATAAGAATCGGGAAGTTCAGGATATATATGTTAAAGCTGAACGTTTGAGGGCTTCTAGTACTTCTTTCATGCTGTTTTCATTTCTTGTAGCTATTGGATTGATTTTGTGGTACGGCGGGAGGCAGGTGATAAATGGCTCAATGACCGCTGGAGATCTTGCGGAATTTATTTTCTATCTTCAAATCTTAGCTATGCCGGTGCGTATGGCAGGTTGGCTAGTAAATTCATACGCCAGAGCAGCATCCGCTGGGGAGAGAATGTTTGAAATTTTGGACTCGGAATCACCGGTAAAAGAGACTAGAAATGCTAGGGTGATGCAGAGACCTAAAGGACATGTTGTGTTTGAAAACGTTTCTTTTACTTACGATGGTGAAAGAAATGTGCTTCACAATTTAAATATTTCGGCTAGGCCGGGAGAAATAATAGCGTTATTAGGAGGGCCGGGTAGTGGGAAAACTAGTCTTATTAATTTACTTCCAAGATTTTATGACCCTACTTACGGGCGTATATTAGTGGATGGAACAGATATACAAGAATACACTTTGAAATCCATCAGGGAAAATGTCGGAGTTGTACAACAAGATGTGTTTTTGTTCACCACGACATTGAGAGAGAATGTCGCTTATGGTAGAGAGGACTCCGACGAGAGCGAAATCAGAAGAGCCACGGATATAGCACAAATGACTTCATATATTGATTCTTTGGAAGAAGGGTTTGAAACTTTTGTTGGAGAGAGAGGCTCTACATTGTCGGGAGGGCAACGGCAACGTATGTCGATCGCTAGGGCTGTCTTGTTAGATCCTCCAATTTTGGTGTTAGATGACTCTACTTCTAGTGTAGATGCTCAGACCGAGGACGATATTCGAATGGCGATGGAATCTGTGATGGAAGGTAGGACAACCTTTGTTATAGCCAACAGATTAAGCACTGTTCATAAGGCGGACCGAATTATTGTACTTGAAGGAGGGGAAATTGTTGAAGAGGGCACACACACACAGCTATTGAATAAGAGCGGGCATTATAAAGAAATTTATGATTTGCAACTCATGCCCCAAGAAGAAGTTATGAGGGATATAGAAGTACCGGCAGATCTCAATAAAGGCAGTACAGTTTAATGAATTTAGGACTAGGTGGCCACTCTGCAGCTCGAGGACATGCGGATGAAGAAGTATTTGGGTCTGCTTACGATCAGAGAGTCATTCTAAGATTAGGCCCATTTATAAAGCCATATAAAAAAATGGCTTTCATCTCTGTCATCGCGATGGTTATTTATACTTTTACCCAAGTCGCTGTGCCATGGTTGATTGCATTTGCTATTGATGACTTCATTATGCTTGGAAATACGAATGGACTTACTTTTGTTGTTGTTATTTTCATGTTTGTCGCGCTACTAAATTGGGGTACAAATTATCTTCAACAGTTTGCCATGGAAAAAGTTGGACAAGGAGTGCTATTTAGTCTTAGGAGAGCCTTGTTTGGGCACGTACAGAAGCAATCACTTAGTTATTTTGATAAGACAGAAGTTGGTCGCCTAATGTCAAGGGTTCAAGGTGACGTTGGTGCTTTACAGGAATTTAGTGCCTTAGTTGTAATGACTCTGGGGGAGTTACTGAGCTTGTTTGGTATTGTGGCCGCCCTTTTAATTCTGAATTTGAAGTTAGGTTTAATAACTATGACTGTTATTCCGGTTCTAATGCTCATTATGGTTATTTGGCAAAGGTTTGCTCGCAAGTCATTCGTTGAAATTAGAAGGTGTATTTCAATAGTAAATGCGGCTTTTAATGAAAATATATCGGGGGTAAGAGTCGTTATAGGTCTAAACAGGCAAAGAAAAAATTTGGAGATTTTTGATGTCAAAAACGTAGATCACAGATGGGCAAATATTTTGGCTGGACGTTACTCCGCTGGGCTCATGCCAGGGGTAGATATCTTAACATCAATGTCAATTGGTCTTGCATTGTATTTTGGGTCCAAAATGATTGGTATGGATACTTTGGAAGTAGGGGTATTGGTTGCGTTCGTTATGTATATCCAAAGGTTTTTTGATCCTATAAGAAATTTGACCATGCAGTACACTCAACTTCAGCGTTCAATGGCCTCAGGATCTAGAATATTTGATTTAATGGATCGGGTGCCAGACATGCTGGAAAGTCCAGATTTGAATTCTATGTCGGATATCAAAGGCAAGGTTGAATTTAAAGATGTTCGATTTAGTTATGTTGAGGGAGAGGAAGTACTAAAAGGGATTAGTTTTGTTGTTAATCCTGGTGAAACCATCGCTGTAGTGGGGCCCACGGGTGCTGGCAAAACTAGCATAATATCTCTCCTTTCCCGTTTGTATGAGGTTAAGAAAGGAAGCGGAGATATTTTTGTGGATGGAGTGGATATTCGGACCGTTTCAAGGGATTCTTTAGTCAGTCAGATCAGCACAGTTCTTCAGGAGCCGTATTTGTTTTCAGGCACAGTTAGCGAGAATATCAAATATAAATACCGTCATGCTAGTGACGATCAAATGATAAAGGCTTCCAAAGCAGTTGGATCTCATGAATTTATTGAGAAATTAGCTGCAGGATATGACACATATCTGAGTGAGCGAGGTAATAATTTAAGTTTGGGTCAGAGGCAGCTCATAAGTTTTGCTAGAGCTGTAGTTGCTGATCCTAAGATTCTGATATTGGACGAAGCTACAGCCAGCATTGATAGCCATACAGAGGTNGTTATCCAGTCTGCCTTAAGAAAAATCCTTAAAGGNAGAACCGCTATCGTAATTGCACATCGGTTATCCACCATACGNGGNGCGGATAAAATACTNGTTTTGCAAAATGGTGAAATTNTTGAACATGGTAATCACAATGANCTGATAGAAAAAGAAGGGTTATACTCTCATTTGTACAACATGAACTTCAAATCTCTAGGNTAGTATTATTCCTGTATATNGTTTCANTTNCCNCGTTATATTCCACTGTAGGNCTCNCGGTTATAACGNAATACNAAGNCAATTTNTTAANATNCAANTAGGATAGNTAAATATGAATTCAGTGAAAATAGGNGATGTTGAAATAATTGCTGTTTCTGATGGATNTGGAGATATGGANCCGCTTGAAATTTTCGTGGATTCAAANTCAGATGATTGGNCTTTTTATACTGAGCTAATAGATGGAGAAGGTCATATTCATCCTAGATTTGGAACCACAATTATACGAACTCCAGATAAAACAGTGTTAGTTGATACGGGGCTGCAAGGACCTGAAGGAACATTGATTAAGGAATTAGAAGAATGTGNTATNCNCCCTTTTCAAGTAGATATTGTTTTGATGACTCATTTGCACCCAGATCATGTTGGTTGGAATATCAGTCAAGGGAAACCTACTTTTGATAAAGCTATGTATTATGCTCCCAAATTAGATTGGGACTATTGGACGAAACCTGAAGTGTTACAGAACGCTGATCATGTGAACGATCAGGTNATTCCTTTAATGGCTGACGGTAGGCTGCAATTAATGGATAAAGAGTTTCAGGTGACTCCGGAAATATCCACACTTTATTCCCCTGGTCATACTCCAGGCCATACTTCATTTTTGATCAAGTCTAACGAAGAATCCTTAGTAGTTTTAGGTGATGTGGCTCATACTCCTGCTCAGGCCCATCATACGGATTGGAACCCTGTTTTCGATGTTGATGGAAATTTATCTAGAAAAACGAGAAATGAGTTGGTTACTGAATTTGAAGAAAAGGGGTTTTTGATATCTGCTGGGCATTTNCCATATCCGGGTTTNGGGAAGTTTGTNCGTGTAAATGGCCGACGNACNTGGACTCAAGTTTGAACTTATGAGTAAANCTTATGTTATTGATNCGGATGTAAAAAATTTNNTATCTAAATTNAGAGTCGCTAGNTTGGCTACTTCTGACAATAATTCTCAGCCAAATGTAGTTCCTATTTGTTTTGANATTGGAGGTAANTCAAACATNTACACGGCGATAGATAAAAAATCCAAGGTCNCTGATTACAAGTCTTTGAAAAGAATAANGAATATTATTGAAAATCCAAAAGTTTCTCTCCTNTTTGATAAATATACAGAGAATTGGAATAAGTTGTCTTANGTGTTAATNCGNGGAAAGGCNAGTTTGCANCTTAACGGGCATGAGCAGTCCTATGGCGAGANGTTGTTNAGAGGTAAATATGATCAATACGAAGAATATTTATTACCTGGATCCCCAATTATTGTTATCAAACCAGANTATGCTCACTTGTGGGGTCATATTTAGACAAATTACTCGTTAAGTATATGCATAANCNTATTATCCAACTTATAATCCGATGATATCTTGAATAATAACTTTGTTTTAGTAGATTGGAAAATAACGAGTAATAATTTAGTAGAGTGACTGATGAAAATATTTTTTTGCCCCGATTGTGGGGCATATTCGCTGGGTCCAGCGAGTTCTTGTGATGAATGCCAAAAGCCTCTCCCTGAAGATTCTTGGGCTGAAGTAACAGAAGAGGAGCTTCAACAGCTCGAATATGCTGAACAATTAGATATGCCCAGCGCAAATTTGGTTTGGGAATATGATGTCGTTAAACTGAAGCCAGAATCTGACCCAGGGGGTTTGGNTTACTCAACCGCTATCCTGAAGACNATGGGGCAAAGAGGATGGGAATTAGTGAATATAACTCCACTTGGGTTTTCAGAAGAGCCTAGATACGGAATATTCAAACGGTGTTATGAGAATTTTAACAAATAATCTTTTATGATTTGATTGTCATGTGGAAACGGTAAATCAGGAAGTTTAGCTGAAGGAAACCACTGTATAGCAGACACTTCATGGTTAGGGGAAGCCTTCCCGNCTATCATTACAGCGGNGTACACAATCAGTATCACAGACCCTTTCCCTGAATANACACCTATTAATTCCTTGATACTTACGTCAATGTTTGTCTCTTCTTTCACTTCTCTAATGGATGCGGACTCCGTATGCTCCCCTCTGTCAACATATCCGGATGGGAAACTCCATTTACCTATATTTGGCTCGATAGCACGTTTTACAAGTAGTATTTGATCACCACTAGTAACTANTACGACCACCGCTACTTTTGGGTCTAAATACTTGATTTGATTACAGGAGGAGCAAAAGGGCCTCAATGAGTTATCTGAATACTTAGAAGTAAGTGGGAAACCACAAATGTCACAGAAATTCACAAATTGCAGCCCTTTAATTTATTGGTTTTTNTCTAATGTACATATAATAAAGTCTATACTTCACTGAACATAAACTGAATTTAATAANCTACCAGTCTATATGAAATTCTACTTTAAAAATGTAATTAATATTTGCCAGATTCAAGGGCACTGATAGAGTTATGAATATGCATACTAACTTTTACGAACTCCTATCTGAAAGTCAAAGAAAGGTCCTCAGATTAATAGGTACTGCGGCTTCCGTTTTGTCAGTAAGCTCATATCTAGTAGGGGGATCTGTTAGAGATTTANTTATGGGAGTTAAAATAAGAGATATTGATATTTCTGTTGAATCAATTAATGTCCGTGAATTTTGCGAATTTATGGAAACCTCCTTTGGTGCGCAAATATTGAGATTTTCTGAATTCGGGACCTGTAAATTGACCCTTNGTGGAGAAATTGTGGATGTTGCTATGACCAGGTCGGAGACATATGAACCTCAGGGTTCTTTGCCAACTGTTAAATATGCTGATATCGATATGGATTTGGCTCGGAGAGACTTTTCNATAAATTCAATGGCGGTGCCTATTTTACCCAGTGAATTGGGTTCTATTATTGATCNGAACCAAGGGTTGGAAGATATTCGTCGCNAGGTTATCAGGGTGCTCCATCCTAGAAGTTTTGTTGACGATTCTACTAGGATATTTCGAGCAGTAAGGTACTCGGTACGNCTTGAGTTTGAGTTAGAGANTGAGACAAATGAACTTTTAATGAATTCGGTGCAAGANATAGGCAATATTTCTGGCACCAGAACATTAAATGAAATTATTCGTATTTGTCATGAGCCACAGGCCGNCAACATGTTAAAAAAGCTCAACTCAGTTGGAGTGTTTAAAGCTATACATCCTAAATTCGTTTTACCAAGCTATTTTGAAGGAAACTGCAATGATGANTGCAAGGAAGCTTGGAGCAACGTTGAAATTTGTTGTCTTTTGTTATTTGATTCAGATATGGAATATTGGGAATCAATAGCTCATTCTATGGACATGCCGAAAGCTGTTTTAAAGGCCCTAACGGGTCTTGAGATTATGAAGAATTTGGGAGAACACAAACGTAACTCGGATATTTATCAGAGTTTAATATCGGTGCCACAAGAGGCCTTGAATGTTGGGATTAAGTGCCTTGATAAAACAAAATCTGCTGAGGTAAAGTTTTTTCGAGATAACTTGAAAGGTNGTCATCTTTCGATCACCGGGGATGACTTGATAAGTTTAGGGGTCGAGCCTGGTCCCTTGGTGGGGCATCTTCTAGATCAAGTTTTTGCAGCGCTTCTAAATGGAGACGTCCAAGGCAGGGATTCTGAGCTTGNATTTGTTAAAAGTTTGATTGCTTGATCACCCTGGTGATACCCCTGGCACGCTAGGCTCTGTCATAGATTCTGGATCCAGTATTTCGATTAATTGCTCCTCTGNTAGATTCGTCTCTTTCAGTGCTACCTCTTTGATAGTTAAACCTGTTTGTTGAGCTTTGTGAGCCAATTCAGCTGACTTATCATATCCAATATATGGTACAAGAGTCGTTACGATGGCCAGNCCTTTCTCAACCATCTCTGGTCCTTTGGGCGTAGCTTTCAGNCCGTCTATACATTGAATAGCTAAATTCTCCGCGGCCGCNGAAATTAATTCTATTGACTGTATCAAGTTGTAGGCTGCAACTGGCATCATGACATTTATTTCAAAATTACCCGATTGACCTGCGATGGATATAGTTGCATCATTTCCTATCACTTGGGCGGCTACCTGGCATACAGATTCCGGAATCACCGGATTAACTTTTCCTGGCATAATTGAGCTTCCAGGTTGGACTTCNGGCAGTTCAATTTCTCCAAACCCGCCTCTGGGGCCTGAACCCATCCAACGAATGTCGTTGGCTATTTTCATTAAACTCACAGCAATAGTTTTGGTTGCTCCACTAGCTTCAACGATATTATCTAGGNTACTTTGAGCTTGAAAATGGTTGGTTGATTCTNTAATTTCCAAACCCAGAGAGGCTGAAATTTTTTCACAGACTAGTNTTGAGAATTCAGGATGAGTATTTACACCNGTACCTACAGCAGTNCCTCCCAGAGCTACTTCNGAAAGTTCTTCCAAGGCATGNTGAGCTCTTTGTACACTTCTTTCAATTTGACCGGCATGTCCCAACATTTCCTGCCCNAGCCTAATTGGNGTTGCATCTTGTAAGTGTGTTCGGCCTGTTTTTACTATNGGCATGAATTCATCGGATTTAGNGAGAAGTGAGTTCTTGAGTTTTTCTAAAGAGGGTATCAAATTGTTTTTGATAGTTTTCGCAGCTGCCAAATGTATTGAGGTTGGGATTACATCATTGGAAGATTGCCCTGTATTAACGTGATCGTTTGGATGCACAGGACTTCGGGAACCTAACTCTCCTCCTAATATTTCAATTGCTCTGTTTGATATAACTTCATTCGCATTCATGTTNGTTGANGTTCCGGAACCAGTCTGGAAAATGTCGACAACGAAATATTCATCAAACTTTCCTTTGGAGACTTCAGATGCGGATTGAACGATCGCTTCTCCGATAGCTTTATCTANAAGTCCGAGTTCCATATTTGTTTCAGCGGCAGCAAGCTTCACAGTAGCAATCGCTTCTATAAAGGATCTAGAAAATCTCAGGTCACTGATTGGGAAATTTAAAACAGCCCGCATTGTATTGGCCCCGTAATATGCGTTTATAGGGACTTGGAATTCTCCCATTGAATCTCGTTCTTTCCTGTATTCAGCTTTTTCAGACAATTTTTTCTCCTAGTTATTTGTATTACAGTCTTGACGCAAAAAAATCTGACACGATTTCCCCGACAATTGACTCTTTTCCTTTAAAAAAATGATCGGCCTGACTTATTATTTCAATAATAGCGTCTCCTTGAAACCTTGAGCTAAGAAATTGGAATTGAGCCACAGGGAAATCGTGGTCACGGTCTCCCAGCATTAGTAGTTTTGGTTGCACAATTTCCATTGTGCTATNGGATGATAGCTTATTTTGTGAGCATGATATGGAGGCTAGTGCTTTGATGAAATTCTTCTGTTTGATTACTTCTAAAGCCATCCAAGCACCGAATGAATACCCTGCAATGCCTAATCTGCTACCATCAATCAGATTTGACTTACTGGCGAATTCTGCCACAGTGATGGAATCAGAGATTTCTCCTGTACCACCTTCAGTCTCACCGGTACTCATGCCGACACCCCTATAATTGAACCTTAGGGTCCCAACCCCTGATCCTACAAGTTTGGAAGAAATTTCATTTAAAACATTGTTGTACATATTGCCACCATACTTGGGATGTGGATGGCACAAAATTACGCAGGGTTGNGGNCCTGTTTTNGCAGGGAAATCAAATCTAGCTTCGATACTCCGATCATCGGTTTTAATAGTCANGAGCAAATTTTNATAATCCATATGTTCTTGATATATGAGAGCAGTTTAGGTTTTAATACAATACCAAATAAGTATGTGCTGTGCAGAATGTACTTAAATCACTAAACGGTAGTCGAACAGGAAATAATAATCATGACAATAATTGATCTAAGAAGCGATACTGTGACACATCCTACTCCGGAGATGCGCGAAGCGATTTATTCTGCTGAAATTGGGGACGATGTTTTCGGTGANGACCCTTCAGTTAACGAATTGGAACAAAAAGCTGCAAATATGATGGGGAAAGAAGCNGCTGTTTTTGTGTCTAGTGGAACAATGGGGAACNTGATTTCAGTGTTGGCTCATGCTGGGAGAGGAGATGAAATCATTTTAGGAGATAAGGCACATATTTTTAGATCAGAAGGAGGAGGAGCCGCTGCTCTCGGTGGTATTTCCTATAACACTGTTCGTAATGATGAATCAGGTAAATTGAATTTAGATGAAATTGAATCAGCTATACGTGATTCAACAAACCACCATAATCCCCACACTAAAATGATAACTATTGAGAACACGCATAACAATTGTGGCGGTAAAGCGATTTCTGCTGAGTATACTTCTGAAGTGGCGAATATAGCTCATGCCAATGGTCTTCAGTTTCATATCGATGGAGCACGAATATTTAATGCAGCAGTCAAATTAGAAACACCAGTAAAAGAACTTGTAAAAGACGCAGATTCACTTAGTTTTTGTTTGTCTAAAGGTTTAAGTTGTCCTGTTGGGTCTGTGGTTTGCGGTACTGTTGATTTTATAAACGAAGCGAGAAGGTGGAGAAAGGTTGTCGGAGGAGGTACGCGTCAGGCNGGGTTTATGGCAGNTGCGGGNATAGTCGCATTAGATACTATGGTTGAACGTTTAGCGGATGATCACGTTAATGCGCAAAGGCTNTCAGCTGGNTTATCTGANTTGCCATNTATTAATATCGATCCAAGTGAAGCTGATACGAACCTTGTGTTTTTCGACGTNGAACATAAAGAAAGAGGCACTATNGCTAAAGNGCTCAAATCAAAAGGNATATTGGGCGGATCCAATGATAAAAGATGGCGGTTTGTCACTCATTATGGGATTGAGGGGCAACATGTGGATCGTACATTGGAAGTTATGAGAGAGGTATTAGAAGCTTTAGACTAACCGAATTCTAACCTTTATTCTTTTCCCCAGAGCATGTTGAGTCTGTCGGTTATACGAGATTCAAATCCCAGATTNCCAGGNTGGTAGTANTTGGAGGTTTGTAACTCTTCGGGCATGTTTTGNGTTTTAACGAAATGATCCTCGTAATTGTGCGCATATTTATAGTTTGATCCATATCCNGAGTCCTTCATAAGATNTGTGACCGGATTTCTAAGATGTAGCGGTACAGGAAGATNCCCTGACCTGGAAACTTCATTCATAGCTTCATTAATAGATCTGTAAGCTGAGTTGCTTTTAGGGGCTGCCGCCAGATAAATGGTTGCTTCTGCCAAAGGTATTCGNCCCTCAGGCAAACCGACTACATGAACTGCATGTTGAGCGGACGTCGCCANGGTTAGTGCTCTGGGATCCGCTAANCCAATATCCTCNCTAGCTGAAATGATTAACCTTCTGGCAATAAACATTGGGTCCTCTCCGCCAGATAGCATTCTTGCAAGCCAGTATATAGCTGAATCAGGATCAGAAGCTCTGATTGATTTTATAAAGGCTGAGACGGTGTCATAATGTGAGTCACCTTGTTTATCGTAATTTATAGACTTGGTTTGGACGACTTGCATAACTTTCTTGTCTGAAATANNATCTGNCACCTTTTCTGAGTCCNTACTGTTGATTACGAGTTCAAGGGTATTCAAAGCCCATCGGGCGTCNCCAGAAGCCATGTTAGCAATTAGCTCTACAGCTTTATNATCTATATTTGGATTGACTAATCCAAGCCCATTCTCTTTGTCATGTATAGCTCGATTAATTATTTCACTGATCTCATCAGGGCTTAACTTTTTTAATGTAAAGACTCTGCACCGCGACAGCAAAGGTGCNATAACTTCAAAAGAGGGGTTTTCTGTTGTTGCNCCTATAAGTGTGAATGTTCCATTCTCCACGTAAGGAAGAATTACGTCTTGTTGAGATTTATTAAAACGATGGATTTCATCAATAAATAAAATGGTCCTTAATTTATGCATTGATAAATTATTTTGTGATTCTAAGATTGCTGATCTTAGGTTAGAAACTCNAGAAGTTACTGCACTTATATTAATTAATTTTGCATTTATGGATTGTGATAACAAGTTGGCTAGAGTAGTCTTTCCACTACCTGGCGGGCCCCACAGTATCAATGAGGGTAAGGTACCGTTTGCAATGCTTTGGAGTAGAGGACTTTTNGGACCTACTATCTCGNTTTGCCCAACAAATGAGTCGAAANTTTTTGGCCTCATTCTTGAGGCTAATGGNGATGATTCCTTTAAAATGTTTTNAGCGTTGTAGTCGAACAGGTCCATATGAGNATCCCGAATATGAATTTTCTATGTTGATGGATTTCTGGTTTATACTTNATTACTCTATGNGAANTTATTTTTAAATGAGAGTTTTATTGTGGGTCAGAATGCATGTGGTAAATGTTTTAAATTGATCAAGAATNAANCCTACAATATCACTGTAGATGGTTTAGTTCAAAACCGNCATATGATGTGTTTNTTGACCCANAAACCACTTTTGAAAAGATCTTTAGTGGCATCGATGGTAGTTGGCAGCATACTTCTGATGTTGAATCAAGGGGATTTCATTTTGTCGGGAGAATTCCATGCGNCATTGTTNTGGAAGGTNCCTTTGACCTATCTAGTTCCGTTTTCAGTGGCAACTTGGGGTGCTGTTACCAATTCGAAAGAAAGCTAGGACGCGATTTCATGATNATTCTTTTTGATGTTTTAAGGCTTCATTGATAGCNTTGGGTATATATTCGTCCTGATTTTCTAAGATTGTCCTAANGTCTATGATATTNGTNTNAGATTCTATTCGACCTATTAGTGGAAAGTCGTATGTNCGTAGCGACCGAGCAAATAAATCCGGGTTACTAGCACTTATTCGCAGTCCTATGGATGNTTGTANGGCTCCTGGTAAACTTCCACCTCCCACCGCNGATTTTGTNTCTATAATANTNANNAGTGACGTCGATGCGTCTATNTTNTNCAGGATAGATTCAGCTCTANCTAATAGTGATTCCCTGCTAGCGCTAATCATTCGCCATATTGGTATTNCGNAGAGTTCTTCACCTTTTATGTAGTGAGTAAGTGTNGCATTTAGGGCTGCTAGGTTCATTTTGTCTATTCGGAATGCTCTGGCTAAGGGGTGTTTTTCCAGTTGCTTTACATATTTTTTCTNTCCTANAATTATTCCAGATTGAGGACCACCTAAGAGTTTATCTCCTGAAAATAAACATAAATCTACACCAGCCTTAATACTTTCTTGTGGCTGTGGTTCCGGGTTNAGTCCAAATAGTCCTGTATCTAATATGCTCCCGCTACCGATATCATGAATTACAGGTATGTTTTTTGACGTTCCAACTTTTACTAGTTCACGAATTGTAGGTTGATGAGTGAATCCAACCACTTTGAAATTACTAGCGTGTATGGACATNATTGCGCCTGTATCTTCCGATATGGCTTCATCATAATCTTGCCAATAAGTTCTATTAGTTGTTCCTACTTCGATAAGCTTGGCCCCACTTTGGGACAACACGTCAGGTATTCTGAATCCCCCGCCAATTTCAACCGCTTCCGATCTNGAAATAATGACTTCTTTTCCAGCAGTCAAAGAAGTTAGTGCCAAAAGTGTGGCGGCAGCATTATTATTCACCACTAGCCCGNACTCGGCACCAGTCACATCACTAAGTAAATTTGANGCGTGCTNCTGGCGAGATCCTCTCTTGCCTGAATTTAAATTCAACTCCAGATCACTGTANTTTTGANAAGCTTCCTCTGCAGCTTTCGACGCATCGGCACTTATAGGGGATCTACCTAAATTTGTATGTAATATGATTCCTGTGCCATTGATGACTTTTTGGGGCCATGGTCGCCATTTTATTTTCGCTGCTTGTTTGATATGTTCGACTATGGTACTTATGTCTAAGGACTCTTTCCCTGATTGAATTGATTCCCTAACATAAGTTAGCTTCTCTCGTGTTAAGGCGGTTATTTTTTCATTTGAAAATTTTTCAGAGAGCTCTACTACATCTGGATGAGATAATACTTTATCCACACTGGGAATGTTTTTCAGGTTTTTTTGCATAATTTACCTTTTGAGGAAACTGTGACTTTGAGTCCTGTTCTATGGTTATTTGTGCAATGAATTATATATTGGAGATGAATTTGGTGTTTATTCTACCAATTGACCCTGTAAAATCACCTCCTGTAGAATGACTGGATGATATTTGAAAGTGAGACCGATAATGCTTAGGATTGGCCTGACAGGTGGAATTGGGTCAGGTAAATCTTCTGTTGCTCAAATGTTGAAAGATCTTGGAGCTGTTCACATCGATGCCGATTTGGTAGGTCATGCCTCATACATATCAGGCAGTGATGGTTTTAAAAAGGTTGTCAGAGCCTTTGGAGAAGACATTATAGGAAATGATGGTGAAATAGATCGAGCCAAACTTGGCCCTTTAGTATTCTCTGATCCAAATAATCTTTCAATTTTGAACGCCATCCTCCATCCAATTATCTATGAAATGATAAAAGTAGAATTGGATAAAATGGACAATCATGAGAATCGAGTGTCTGTGGTTGAAGCTGCGATATTAATTGAGGCGGGATGGCAAAGTTTATTTGATGAAATATGGGTAGTGGATGCTCACTTAGAGAATGTACTGGAAAGGATAATGGATCGTAATAAAGTAACGAGAGAGCAAGCCCTTGAGAGAGTTGAATCTCAAATCAGCAGTGAGGAAAGAAATTCACATGGAGATGTTCTCATAGAAAACAACGGAGGGTTGCTAGAACTAGAAAAAAGCGTTAGTAATTTATGGAACGACAGAATATTAGAGTCAGGAGCCTAAGGAATTGATATGACAACTCAGACTTTGTACAAAAGCTACATAATTGAAGAATATAAATTGGAAGAAGAGCCGTATTATGTGCCTGTAGGTGATGAGATAGAGCTTTTTGAGGCAGCATATAAACAAAGGCTCCCATTGATTTTTAAGGGCCCGACAGGATGTGGGAAAACTAGATTTGTTGAATACATGGCGTACAAATTAGGCGTTGAATTAACAAAAACCACGAAATCATCAGATAACGATGAAGGGTTGAACCTTCCATTAGTGACAATCGCCTGTCATGAAGATCTGACAGCAAGTGACTTGGTGGGGAGATATCTTCTCGAAGGAGATCAAACAGTTTGGATTGATGGCCCGCTTACAAGGGCTGTGAAAGTAGGCGGCATATGTTATCTTGATGAAGTTGTCGAAGCTAGGAAAGATACTACGGTTTTGATACATCCTCTGACAGATCATCGAAGGATACTTCCAGTTGAAAAAAGAGGGGAACTATTAGAAGCTGCAGAGGGGTTTTTACTCGTACTATCATATAATCCAGGCTATCAGAGCGCATTAAAAGATTTGAAACACAGTACGAGGCAAAGGTTTGTGTCTATTGAATTCGACTATCCTCCAGTGGACATAGAAGCTCAAATCGTTGAGCACGAAGCAGGAATTGATAAAGACACTGCATATCAACTAGCGAAGTTAGGCGAGAAAATCAGAAATCTGAAAGAGCATGGACTTGGAGAAGGCGCTAGTACTCGATTGTTAATATACGCTGGCAAACTTATTGCGCAAGGAATTCCCCCCAGACGAGCTTGTCAAGTTTCGGTGAACTGGGCAGTTACGGACGACCAGTCAATACAGCAAAGTATCACAGAGATCATAACTTCGATATTTGAATAAATACGAATACACTTGATGAAAGTTCAGGCTGTCAGGGAAATAATTGGGAAATTTGTACCTGATGGTGGTGTAAGAGCTGACCTGACCAGCGCTGCTGTGATGATTACGATCTTTGTTGTGTCTGAGGAATTGTTTGTAATTCTCAACCGCCGAACAAGAACTCTGCCACGTCATAAAGGGGAAGTATGCTTTCCTGGGGGTACCATGGATTGTAAGGATCCGGATTTAAGGTACACAGCTCTTAGGGAACTAAACGAGGAAATGGGGATATCTCCAAATGAAGTTGAAGTTTTTGGTAGTATAGGCAATGTACAGACGAATACAGGGTTTGATATAACTCCGTTTGTTGGATTTATAAATTATCCATACACTTATGAGGTCAATGAAGACGAAGTGGAAAGCATCATTGAATTCCCGATCGAAAATATATTTGGTGATCAGTGTGAGCGGTCGCTGATTTCGGACAACGAATATCCCGTGTTTGAATTTGATGGGGATATAGTTTTCGGAGCAACTGCTCGTATATTATCCGATTTTTGTAATCTAATCGCCCCTGCGATAATCAAGGAGTAGCTGTGTCTAATAATCCATTAGGTAACATTGATAAATTGGTCGATGAAATGGCTAGATTCCCTTCAGCAGTTTCTGAAAATTTCCAAGAGGCTCAGAAATTGATGCCGACAGCGCTTTCTGCCATTCAAATTCAGGATTGGGCACAACGAGGCATAAATTTGGCTAATCAAACTGTCAGATCATGGGAAGCAGCAGCCACTTTTTATAGGGTAAGCCCAGCGGTTATAGGCTCAATGCCTTATAGCTATTTTGAAAAATGGATGGATTGCGGTNCCAATTTGTGCCTGGAGTCCCCAACATTAGCCGCATCATATTTCGAAGCAAGTCCTGAAGCTATGAGCAAGCTNCGCTCGAGNCACATTGAAAGCTGGGCTTCTCTTGGCAACAATTTGTACAAAGGGACATGGAAATCTAGTACTCTTGCGTGNAAATTTTTCACTGAAAGCCCGATACTTTTAGGGGATTTATCGTTTCAAGAACTGGAGCGATTCGCTGGATTTTTGGATAAGTTGTCACATCGGTCATATGACCTATCCACGGAGTGCCTTGGGTTAGCGCAAAAAATATTTCCACTTATTGGCTCCGAAAAGGAAGCCTTTTTGACGTTATCTTTGGCTTTAGTGGATTCGGGATGGCGGGAAGTCAAGAGTTTTTTCGAAGCTGGGGCCAAAGCTTTGCCAAAAATACACTCAGATGAACGGCTGAGATTTTTGAAACTTGCAGAAAGTTTAATAAATAGTGGTGGGTCGAACATCCCAGGCACGATGCTCGACATTTCAAGTTCTCTGGCCCAATTGGATCCGGAACATCATTCCTTGGTTTTGGGTTTGTCAGAGAGACTGGCTCAGGAGGAAGTGTTGGCAATGCCAGAGTTCATAAAGTCCGCACCAGCTATTATGGACAAGTTAACGGTATCGCAGTTGGGCCGCTGGTTTGAACAAGGTGTTGATACACTGAGGCAAAACAAAGATGGTGGATTAGCATTTTTTAAAGTGGAATCTGTGAATTCTGAATCAGTTATAGAGTCGCTTTCCTCGGGGATTGAATTTGACAGAGTCAAATCTGTTATGGAAATGTATTGTCGAGGCTTAGCCGGTTCTGAAATTAAATTATCCTCTACTGGTGACCTTGTCGAAAAGAATATAGGTTGGGTTTCCAATGAATCCCCGACAACTGAAGGGTCCACCGTTTTTGTTCCAGAAGTTGTTGATAAATATTCAACTAAAGATGAAAATTATTCTTGGTTTAAGGTTGTTTCAACTCATCAAGTAGCTCATTTAGAATTTGGTAGCTTTTCTTTTGATTTTGAAATGCCAGGCAACTTGTTTGAATCTGCCAGATTTGATTTGGAGACCATGAAGAAAAACTCTGCAACTGAAGATCACGTTGAAATCCTTGAAGCATCCACTGATTCTTCGGAAGATGGCGATCACAGAGGAATTGAAAGGGCTTGGCTTACTGACATGCAAAGATTCTTTAACTTATTTGAAGATAGAAAATTAGCATTGGATATTTTCACTGTCGTTGAGGATGGTAGGCTTGATGCAAGGGTAAAAATGGAGTATCCGGGGATTAAATCAGCTTATTTGAAGGTACAAGGTGATTCTTACAAAAATAGACCAGATATAAAAGAGTTACCCGCAAGGGAGGCTATGGTCGAATTTATGGTTAGACTCAGCCTCCAACAATATGGTGCTGTTATTGCACCCAAGAAATTCGAAGATCAAGCAAGGCAGATATCAAAAATTGCCAGGCAAATGCTGGTGAAAAATGCCAATGTGGAAGATGCAGCCGAAGCAACTCTAAGAATTTACGCCATCATNTCCTCTATACCCAATGAAGAAGTAAATTCCGATGATTGGGATAATATGGATTTCCAAGATGAAGAAGAAGAGTATGTAGATCCTGATGAAATGGAACAGCTTTTACAACAGGTTGGTATGGGAATGGAAATGGAGCTTCGGCCAGAAGGAGAAGATGAATATCAATCTACGGAAGAAGTTGAATATCGAGGTGATTTCAAACCTGAATTGGCTCAATTGATGACTCAACTTAGAATGCAAGATCAAGAGCAAATGGGACAAGTCGATGGAGAGCCTCTCAGCCAAGAGCAACTGCAAGAACTATTGGAAAACAGCGCGGAATTGGACATGCAAGCGATTCAAGGTGAAATACAGGAATCCAGTGGAATGTTTGCCGACAACATTATGAAAGAGGCTGGTAATAATATGCCTCAGTCTCCAGAGAACTCTCAGGGCCCATTCGTGCATGTTGATGAAGACGGTGGCGAGTTACAGTCAAGCGAACCTCAAACATTTGTGTATGACGAATGGGATTTCAGGGCTGATGATTACAAGCCGAGATGGTGCATTGTAAAACAAAAAGTCATGCAGGAAGGGGATCCTGCTTATTTTGGAACCACTTTGGCTGAATATGGACCCTTGGTAACCAAAATAAGAAGGCAGTTTGAAATGATGGTTCCGGAAATGTTCCGGAAAGAAAGGAAATTAACTGACGGTGAAGACATAGACATAGATGATGTTATAGAGAACATGGTAGATATTAAAACCGGCGCTAGTCCTGACGAAAAATTTTATTGGAGGAGGAATAAGGTTCAAAGAGATGTGGCTGTAGCGTTTTTGTTAGACACAAGCGCTTCTACAGCGGAAGCAATAGATGAGGGTAAGAACAAACAAGATGATTGGGACGCCCCAGACGACCCTGTCGAGTATATGGTGTGGCTGAGGACTAGGCGTGGCGAACAAATGAGAAGGTCGTACAAACGTATAATAGATGTTGAAAAAGAGTCAATGGTGTTGTTAATTAACGCTTTGGAGGCAATTGGCGATGTCTATGGGATTTATGGGTTTTCTGGATATGGTAGAGAAAATGTCGAATTTTATACTGTGAAAGATCTACACGAAAATCTCTCAGACAAGGTTAAGAAACGAATCGATCGTATCGCTCCATTACACGCAACTAGAATGGGGCCGGCTATTAGACATGCAACTCATAAATTAGATCAGACAGATGCGAGAACAAAAATCTTATTTTTAATCAGTGACGGTAGACCGCAAGATCGGGGATACAGCCGTGAAGGGGTAGAAAAGGAATATGCTGTTCATGATACTAAGATGGCCTTAGACGAAGCAAAAAAACAAGGTATAAATTCGTTTTGTCTTACCGTTGATAANAATGGACACGATTATCTTAAGACGATGTGTTCGGATATGGGATATGAGATTCTGGAAGATATTAATGATTTACCAGAGAGATTATTGGTTTTGTATAGACGACTAACAATGTAAAAGTTTTATTCTGCAAATAGGTTTGCAGTTGAGAACTCTTTTTTAATTAATCGGGGAGTACAGAATGATTGATGGCTCTGAAAGACTCAGTAAATTAAATGAACTTGGCCAGTCAGTTTGGTATGACAACATCAGCAGAGACTTGATCGAAGATGGTCGTATCAATCGGTTGATAACTACCGGTGTAAGAGGCTTAACTTCTAATCCAAGTATTTTCGAAAAAGCTGTGTCATCGAGTAATGTATACGATGATGACATTCTAAGTTGTGACCCTAATCAATTTTCAGACTTGGACGTGTACGAGAGATTGGCCATCAAAGATATACAGTCAGCTGCTGATTTACTTAATCGAGTCTATGCCTCTACTGGAAAGACAGATGGATTCGTATCGTTAGAGGTCAATCCGCATTTGGCTCATGATACTGAAAGTACTATTAATGAAGGACAGAGATTATTTGATAGTGTTGGAAGGTCCAATTTGATGATTAAGGTGCCTGCTACTAAAGAAGGATTACCGGCGATCACGGAGTTGATATCTAGGTCAATAAACGTCAACGTAACGTTGATATTCTCTAACACCGTGTATGGTCAAGTGAGAGAAGCCTACCTTAAGGGACTGGAAAAATTGGAGGACTCCGGCGGTGACTTGACGAGCGTTTCCTCTGTGGCCTCTTTTTTCGTTAGTAGAGTTGACACATTGGTTGATTCACAGCTAGTCAAGATAGGAACTGAACAAACTGAAAGTATGTTAAATACAATTGCTATAGCTAACGCCAAGCTTGCATATAGAGACTTTAAGAGGACTTTTTCGTCGGATCGGTTTGCCAAATTGGAACAGAATGGCGCAAATTTGCAGAGACCCTTATGGGCTAGTACCAGTACAAAAAATCCACATTTAAGTGATGTTTTATACGTGGATTCTTTGATAGGTAATCAAACTGTTAACACTATGCCTGACGTTACTTTAGATAGCTTCCTAGACCATGGTTGTGTTAAGTCAACTTTGGAAACAGGCATTGATCACGCAGAATCGCAAATTGGGGCCCTCAAAAATCTTGGTGTGGATTTGGAATCAGCAACAGAAAAATTAACCCAGGATGGTGTCAAGGCTTTTCAGGAATCGTTTGATAAGTTGATGGCAGAGATTGGATTAAAGCGTTCTTCGACTTTGGTTAATTAGTAGCACGGGAATTTAAATAATTGACCTCCGGGCATATCCCAAGTTATGACTTTTTGGACCTTGCATTTGATGAAATTTCACGCACANCGCAGCGTCTTGCTCGTATGGACAATTTGTTTTCGAGTCGGAAAGTTCCAGCAGGATGGATAAGAACGCCACTTATTAGTAAGAATAATTTCAATGCATGGACGGAATTGGTGACCTCTGTGACAGATGTAGGAGCCCGATCTCTTTACCTTATTGGGATGGGAGGGAGCATATTGGGAGCCTCAGCACTTATAGAAAATCCATTTACTCTACCTAAGGTGGAAACGTTTTATTTGGATTCAAATCATCCAGATTTCATAAAAAATGCCATCTCTAATACAGATTTTTCTGAGTCTATATTTGTTGTTTGCTCTAAGTCCGGACATACCGTGGAGACGTTAACATTATTTAGATATATTTTTAACCTCTGTTCAAAGCAAATTGGGCTACAGGAGGCATGCAAAAGATTTGTTTCTGTGACTGATTTGGGCTCACCGTTAGAGAAAATATCTTCTGATATGGGCATACCAGTAACATATAGTGCGAGTGATATAGGTGGTCGATTNTCNGTTNTATCCAGCCTTTCAATTATTCCTTCATTGATGTCGGTTTCCGGTCTGGAGGAAATTATTGAGGGAGGAGAGATNGCCATGAAAGAATGTATAGATTCGGATCGNAATANGGAGATACAAGCAAGGGTCTCATTTATGTTGAGCCGGTTACGGAGTCATAGAGATAAATTGTCTATCTGTGTTCCCCTGTCATTACAAAGTTTTGGAGCATGGTTAATTCAACTAATTGCAGAAAGTCTTGGAAAAGATGGGAAAGGATTTATTCCTAGGCTTCAGTGTTTGAATGGTGGTGAAAAACTAAGTATTTACGACGATGAATTTTGTGTTGTTTTTACAGAAGGAATCGATTCTTATAGCAAATCAANTGATGTTGCTCAAAAACACAAATTAATAGATTCGAATTTGATAGAGATAAATATATCTAATGCAAATATGCTGGGGCAAGAGTTTTATTATTGGGAATATTCTGTTGCTTTAATGGGTNTGATGTTGAAAATCAACCCTTTCGACCAACCACACGTGGAATTANCTAAAAACATCTTCGACAAAATAAATTCTGGAAACATATTTCATTCTCAGTGTAATCAAGAATTAGATGAGGATATTTTTGCAGAAATTGGTGCTCAGGTTATACATGGGAAATATATCGCAATAATCTTGTATCTCAATCCATCTGAGAAAATAAAACTATTATTTGAAAAGTTTAGGGCTAAATTGGAGAATATTTTCCATGTGCCTGTAATTTTAGATTTTGGTCCAAGATATTTACATTCGACGGGGCAATTGTATAAAGGTGGGCCCAACAGCGGAATATTTATTCAGGTTTTGGAACACGGTTTGGATCAAAATCTGGAATCTCAGGGGCTCTCAGAATTACATCAACAGATGATTTTACAAGCTTACTCTGATAATCAGGCTATGCAACAGCTAGGACGGTTTATTAGTGTAAAAACCATACCATATGGTGATTTACAGCATGTGGAGAATTTACTCGCCTGCACTGTTTGAATTTTATACTGTCGGTACTGGTGGCTTGATGTTGTGAATATAGCTACATTGTTTTATGAGCTGGCAAGGGATTCAAGGGCGTTTTCGGTTANGAGTCTGTATTCATNTAGAATGTCATTGTCAAGTAAAACTGCAGGCCGTGATGTATCCTGATATTTTTCTTTCAGAGAAAGGTCTCCTAAAAAGTCCAACCCTAGTTCTTCGGAAATCTCTCTCCCGGCTCCACTACCAAATATCCCTCCCGACATGTTTTCTACAATCCCTAGTACGTTGACTTGTAACTTGCGAATCATGTTTATTGATCGTTTTGCATCAATTTTCGCTAATTCNTGGGGTGTGGTTACCACTATGAATCCATCCATNGTAAGTACCTGCATCACTGTTAATGGAGCGTCAGACGTACCAGGAGGCATATCTACGACTAGATAATCAAGATCATCCCACTCCGTTGACTGTAGCATCTGGTTTATAGCGTTGTGTATCATTGGACCACGCCAGATGATAGCTTCATCTTCATTTTCTTGGAAATATGCCATTGACATTACTTTCACCCCAAACCTCTCGGGGGGTGTCATTTTTTTATTTTCACCCATTATCGGCTGGGCTGATATTTTCATTGCCCTGACAACATTTGGGCAATCGATGTCAANATCAAGGATTGCTACTTTTGATCCGTCATTAGCCAATGTGCTGGCTAAGTTTATGGCGACAGTGGTTTTCCCTACTCCACCTTTGCCACTGTAGACTCCTATTTTTTTCTTGATTCCAGCAAGGGACTCATCAATTTGTCTCTTCTGATCGAATTGGCGCTTCATGGCTTCTATTTTTGCTCTCGCTTGCGCCGGGTTTTGCTGGTTCATAAATACTCCCAATTTTCAGGATTTCATAAATTGTCTGATTGAGGGAGTATCAGTCTAATCCTAGAAGTTTCTTACCTTCGTCCGTTATCATGTCTGGGGTCCAGGGCGGGTCAAATACCAGGTCGACATTTATATCTTCGATCCCTTCCAATTCAGCCAGTCGCCATTCTGCTTGCTGAGCTATGTATGGTCCCATACCGCAACCAGCGAAAGTAAGAGTCATTTGTACCTCGACATCAGCCTCTTGTACTTCCACATCATAAACTAATCCTAGGTCAACTATATTTACTGGTATTTCAGGATCGTAAACATCTCTGAGCGCTTCCAGTACATCTTCTTTCGTTACTGTTTTGGTGTCAGCCATTTCCTTCCCTAGTGTATGTTTATTTTGTTGACCCCNACGGTCAGCAATTAATTCTATATANGGGTTTTAAAAGTGTCAATTTTATTATTCNCTTGCTATTAACACTTTACGAAGGTCCATTATTTGGTCTCTGATGATTGCTGCTTTTTCATATTCAAGGTCTTTTGCGGCTTTTTTCATTTGAGATTCTAGATCTTTAACCAATCGTGTTAGGTCTTCTAATGGCAATTCACCAGCNGCGATACCGGATTCCGCTGTTTCGCTCGCAACGTCTTTTATCCTGTCATTGATGTCTTTTATGGTTTTTCGAATTGACTCGGGCTCTAATCCGTTTTCAATATTGTGGGATCTCTGGATTTGACGCCTTCTTTCTGTTTCATCTATTGCTTGTTTCATTGATTTTGTGACTGTATCTGCGTACATAATCACTGTCCCGTCAACATGTCTTGCAGCTCTACCAATGGTCTGAATCAACGCTGTAGCTGACCTGAGATATCCTTCCTTGTCCGCATCTAAAATTGCNACCAAACTTACTTCTGGTAGATCAAGACCCTCGCGGAGTAAATTTATCCCTACAACAACGTCATATACTCCAAGTCTTAAATCTCTGAGGATTTCACTTCTTTCTAAAGTGTCTATTTCGGAGTGTAAATAATGGGTTCGAACCCCATTTTCTTTAAGGAAGTCTGATAATTCTTCAGCCATTCTTTTTGTCAGTGTTGTAACAATAACCCTTTCTTTCTTTTGTATTCTTAATCCAATTTCGTACATCAAGTCGTCGATTTGCCCCGAAATTGGCTTAACTTCAATTACAGGGTCAAGTAGTCCTGTTGGCCTTATTACTTGTTCAGCTATTTTTTCACTATGTTCGACCTCGTAAGGTCCTGGTGTTGCGGACACATAAATAGCTTGTTTTATACGTTCGTTGAATTCCTGGAAATTTAGTGGCCGATTGTCTAGAGCAGACGGTAGTCTAAAACCATGTTCGACAAGAGTTTTTTTCCGTGATTGATCCCCTCCGTACATGGCTCTTACCTGAGGTATCGTCATATGTGATTCATCNATAAATAAAATGTAATCCTCTGGGAGATAATCTAACAAAGTATAGGGAGTACTTCCTGCGGATCTTTGAGAAAGGTGTCTTGAATAATTTTCGACTCCTGAACAAAATCCTGCTAATTCCAGCATTTCCACATCATATTTTGTTCTAGACTCTAACCTTTGAGCCTCCAATAATTTCCCCTGAGATTTAAAAAACTTTAATTGGTCAACCAACTCTTGGTTTATATCTTCGATAGCCATTTTTAGNTTGTCTTGAGATGTCACGAAGTGCTTTGCTGGATATATTTCCGCATGTTGCTTTTCAGATAATATCTCGCCAGTTAGAGGGTCTAATTGAATAATGTTTTCAATTTCATCTCCCCAGAATTCTATCCTTAACCCTAGTTCTTCGTATGCGGGTAATATTTCCAGAGTATCGCCTCTTACCCTAAATTTACCTCTAGAAAGATCAAAATCATTTCTTTCATATTGCATATTGATCAGTTGTCTGATTAGTTTGTTTCTTTCTAGAGTTTCACCTTTGCTGACAGAAGCCACGAAGCCTTGATATTCTTCTGGAGAACCTAATCCAAATATGCATGACACAGAAGCAACAATCACAACATCTCTTCTAGTAAGTAGGGACCTAGTCGCTGAGTGTCTCAATTTGTCNANCTGCTCATTTACGTCTGCGTCTTTTTCTATATAGGTATCAGTCCTTGGAACATATGCTTCTGGTTGATAATAATCGTAGTAACTGACGAAGTACTCGACGGCGTTATCCGGGAAAAATTCTTGTAGTTCTGTTGTTAATTGTGCTGCCAGAGTTTTATTATGTGCCAAAACTAGGGTAGGGCGTTGAGTTTTCTCAATGACACATGCCATGGTGAAGGTTTTCCCACTTCCAGTGACACCTAGTAATGTTTGATGCGTTTTCCCTTCGTATAAACCATTTACGAGGTCGTCTACGGCTTTAGGTTGATCGCCTGTAGGAACGAAATCCGCCACCAATTTAAATTCAGGCATAATATATTTCCCGCTTTCTAATAGTCCAAATCATATCCTGTGAAGGGTTATTATATGGGGTACCATCGTAATCTCCGATGAGATCTACGATTTCGTAGCCACAATAATGGAAGAGATACTTTGCCTCATAGGGATAGATGTATCGTAATTTAAATGGAGCATAACGAATCTTGTCAATTGATCCGTCTTGAGAAGTTTCAACTTTGATATCTACATTTAAAGTTTGATTACTGATAGATATTTTGGTGCGGTGCCAGACAGATAAATCCTCTCCGGAATGAGGATTAGAAATGATCTTGGTTTTATATGTCATATTACTATTTTGATCGAACATTTCGAGGTTTGGTGTGAAAATATTTATTATTACTTTATGATCTTTATCAAGAATGTTTCGTAACCCTACCAAGCACTGTTCTTGTGCCGATGAACTGAGTAATGATTGAAATCCTCTGTATGGAACAATAACTAATTTAAATTTTTTTTCGAATAGATTTCCTGCATAAGCCATGTCGCCTATTACAAATTCCCCTTTGACAGGCTTGTTAAGCTTATCAATTTTTCTTATAAGAGAATCCATCATGTTTTTTGACACATCCAAGCCAGATATATCATGACCTGCATTCAATAACGGTAAGGTTATTCTTCCTGTTCCTGAGCCTAATTCCAATATTGGTCCATCGGCATGCCTAGCTTGGAGTAAATAGAAGTTAATATCCTCTGTAATATCAGCATATATGTCGTCATAAATGTCTGCCCATATTGAGAAACTATCCATCATTGGGAGTTTAAGAATTGTAAAGCTGCCCTTAATTTGACTTCAGTATTACTTGACTGATCAGGCACATTCCTTATTGCTTCTCTAGCTTCTTGGATCGAATATCCCAACGCTGTCAAAGAATTGAAAACATCATCATCTGGGGATAGGATTTGAGCGTCGGGGTTCAACTGCTCTATTTTTCCTTTTAGTTCCAATATGATTCGATTAGCTGTTCTTTTGCCCACGCCGGGTACTCTTATTAGTGAATCACTATCTTCCGTTTCTACCACTGTATGCAAAGTCTCACTATCGAATACGCTCAATATAGCGAGGGCCAGTCGTGGCCCTACACCGTTTATGGTTATCAATGTCTCGAAAAAGTCTCTCATAGCGCTGGAGTTGAATCCGTAAATTGAAAGATTATCTTGTCTTATTTGGAGTGACGTAGATAATGAAACCGAAGTCCCAATTGTTTCACTGTCTGAGATAAGGCCGTTAGGTATATTTACCCTGAAAGTTATTCCACTTATAGAAACGTCAACATAACCGTCTCCGAAACTCTGTATGTCACCTTCTATACCTGATATCAAAGCCAGTCCCTATTCTCTAAATGTTAAGTTTTGTATAAGTTTGGAGTTATGATGGCAGATGGCCACAGCAAGAGCATCACTTATATCATCGGGTCCTTTGATTTGAATATTTCCCAGTAATATTTCCACCATAGATTTGACTTGTTCTTTGGAACTACCGCCGTTGTTTGTGACGGATTGTTTTATTTCACGGGCTGAGTATCTGGTAACCGGCTTTTTGTGTTTTGTGGCGATAATTAAAGCTGTTGCTTGTGCTTGGCCGATGGCGATAGCGGTGCGCGGATTCTCGGAAACAAATGGTTCTTCTATAGATATTTCATCCGGGTTCATATCTAATATGATTTTTTCTATAGAATCATAGATAATTGTCAATCTGCATTCGATTTTTTGATTTTTCTTGGTTTTAATAACAGAGTGAAATGGGCTAGTCAGATCGCCAGACATGGAATCCACTATAGCGACTCCCGTCGATACAGTACCTGGGTCAATACCTAAAATTCTCAATGTATCCTCGTATTAATCTCCCTTAAAATTTTGCAGTGCATCTTCAGGAAAATCAGCATTTGAATATACTTTTTGGACGTCATCCAAATCTTCTAAAGTTTCTAGTAACCTTAACGTTTGAACCGCTTTTTTGCTATCTAGCATAACAGTATTATTTGGAATCATAGACAACTCTGTTGAGGATACAGCTGCGGCATTGTCGGTGAGTGTCGTTCGAATCCCCTCTAGATTAGTCGGTTCTGAGTAGATGTGGAGGGTGTCATCATATGTTTCAAAATCGTCTGCTCCAGCGTCAATTGCTATCATCGCTAAATCATCAGGTTCCGAATCAGATACATCGACTACTATCACACCTTTTTGTTCAAATTGCCATGCTACTGAACCGGAAGATGCCATGTTTCCGCCGGCTTTGCTTAAGGTTGATCGTATATCAGACACAGTTCGGTTTTTATTGTCCGTTAAAGTTTCAAGCATTATGCCCACTCCTCCTGGCCCGTATCCCTCGTATGTTATTTCGGCCATTATGTCACCATCCCCAGCACCTCCAGCACCTTTCTTAACGGCTCTGTCAATATTGTCTGCTGGCATATTGTTATCTTTGGCTATTTGTATTGCCATACGGAGTCTGAAATTCATGTCTGGGTCGCCGCCCCCTTGTTTCGCAGCTACTATTATTTCCTTGGATAGTTTTGTGAATAATTTACCTCTGCGTGCATCGGTTACAGCTTTTTTATGTTTGATCGTGGACCATTTAGAATGCCCAGACATTGTTTGGAACCTCCTCTTGGAATAAATACAGATTCAACACCTTGATTATATCCGAAGTTTTCATGTAAAAAAATAAATACTAATTTTTAATCTATCTGTGAATTGATTGCGAATTCTAAGTCTTCAATTTAGATTCCAATTTCAGAAAAAAATTCCTGCTTTCCAGTGACACCTGGCTTTAGGNGGAATAATGCCCCGGCGNTTGGNCCGTTTTCAGCAAGATTGTGACCCCCNGCGCTAGTTACGTANAGGTCTGAATAGTCTGGTCCTCCAAATGTCGGGCATGAAATCTTTTTGGTATCGAAATCTATTTTTTCTATTTCTTCTCCATCGGGAGTGTAACGGTAAAGTGCATAACCGTCCCACCTGGCGGACCATACACAATCCTCTGAATCTACTGTCATTCCGTCTGGGATAGTGCCATCATCGGGGGTTTTTAGAAATACGTCCCCATTTCCAATCTTCGAAGAGTCCGGATCAAAATCATACTTATATATGGTACGTGCTGTGGAATCAGTGTAATACATTCGACTAAGATCTTGTGTGAATCCAAGTCCATTTGATATCCCTACATTGGTTACAACTCTATGGAGTGAGAGGTCTTTATCGAGCCTATACAAGGTAGCATTATGGGTGTCAGTAGGCATTGTTCCGCAAAAAACACTTCCGTTTGGAGCGGCAATAACATCGTTGAATCTCGAATCTTGTTCTCCTTCTATACNGTCGATGAGAACCTCAAACTCTCCGTTTTGCCATATGGCTACCTGTCCTTTTGACATGAACATCAATATGGAGCCGTCTTTTTGTATCGTTATNCCGCCGANTTCAGGCCCGGNAAAGACTTTTTGATGTTTGCCTTNGGAAGGGTNANACTTNAACANGACACCGTTTGGTATATCGAGCCAGTAAAGANTNTGTTCTGATGNGTGCCAAGTTGGCCCTTCCCCTGTTTCACAGTGATAATTTGCTATTATTTCCATGGGTTCTCCTAACTTTTATTGGTTTCNCTTATTAAANTTTTTCAATTGGATGGTTGTAAATAAAATGTTTCACCANGTGATACTGACTTCAAAATTGGNTCAGATACTCTGAGTGCCAAGAAAATGACTATAAANATAATCCCTGTAGTTATTAGTACTTCTGGAGCACCAAACTGGTCAGACAAATAGCCATAACCCAAGTTGGCAAAGGCCATTATCCCGCCGGCATGTAGTATGTATAANCTGGTAACCCNNCCTCTTAATCTGTCCGGGGCAACTAATTGNACATATGTGGCAGTCAGTGACATAAAGATTGCTTGAGATCCACCCATNGCAATGCAGGAAGCAAAAGCTAGAGGAGAATTATTTGAAAAACCAAGAGCAATCGGGGTTAATCCACTTACGATTGCAGTTAGTATCAGCATTNTACCTTTGTTTTTGTCNCTAGTTATACCAGCCATTAAGAAAGTTCCTATTGCCGANCCCACCCCGTAGGACANTACTAATAGNGCAAGCAATGATTCATTTGATGATCCTAGTATGTCTCTGGTGAACGCAGGNAGTATNGAATCGAATGACATTACGAGAGCACAGTGAAATGCNACTAGAATTATGAATATAGCAACTACTCGATTTGTATATATATAANTCATCCCTTCGACCATTCCATTGAATGGTGATTCNGTAGAATTGGATTCGCCAATCGACNTTTTTTGAACACACAAAATGAATATAGCTGCTCCTACAGAAAACACGGCNGATAGTATTAAGAAATAGCTGGTATTGGCAAAATCTGCATTCGCAAACCTTGCTAGTAATAGNAAGGCCATGCCTATAGCTCGTGAACCATGTCTTGTGGCTGCATTNAGTGTTATTGCGTTCATTAAGTCCTTACGATCCACTACGTTGGTCACCAGGGCTGTAATTGAGGATTCTTGAGTTGTTCTGCAACAGCCTGAGATGAAAGCTAGAAGACTTAAATGCCATAATTCAAGGACGCCTGTTATCGAGAGGATTGCCGTTATGGTTATTACCGTTAATCCNACAATGATTGTTATGAATGTTAGTTTTTTNCGTTCTATTCTGTCAGCAAGCAATCCNCCAATAGGTGACGCTAANAGAAANGGAAGCATAGAAGCGAAGGTGAAAAGTCCAACCATTGCTGATTTGTCAGATTTTTCCAGTATGAACCATTGACTTGCTATTAAAAATGTCCAGGTGCTTGCTCCTCCAAGGGCGTTTGTCGCCCAAGTAAAAGAGTAATCTCGATATCTCATAGCTGCTAAGTGAGGTAGGNTGATCAAATTTAAATCCAAACNGTTGTTTTATNAAAATAATACTGTTAGCAGAATTGGTGGAGATAGGGGGACTCGAACCCCCAACCTCGGCATTGCGAACGCCGCGCTCTCCCAGTTGAGCTATATCCCCTTTTTCTCAAGAAATTCAGAATGATTTTATAAGCCGATGGTATCAATGGGTCATAAAAAGTGTCAACGAAAATTACTCGTCTGTTCACGTCGTCATTTGGTTGTTTGAGGTTATTTTAGTTAATAACGTACTGCTGTTATAATCCGCCAAAAGCTTCATGAGAATGGAGAGACGTGCACATTTTTATAAATGTATATGGAGGTTTTAAGTATGGCTTATGACGATATAAATAAAGAATCCCTGCTGTGGATGTATGAGAAATTAGTGACAATACGCAGGTTTGAAGAGCAATCGAAAAGGGAGGCTGATGCGGGGAAATTAAGAGGGATACATTCNTCCATAGGTCAGGAGGCGGTCCCTACAGGGGTCTGCGCTCATCTGGAGGACACAGATTTTGTCCTTGGTACCCATCGTAGTCATCATCATTGTATAGCGAAAGGTGTGGATTTAAATGAAATGATGGCAGAACTGTTGGGCAAATCCACNGGTACGGGCAAAGGCAAAGGTGGAACTATGCACATAGCCGATATTAATAAGGGAATGCTTGGAGCAAATGGGATAGTAGGGTCAAACATTCCTGTAGCAACTGGTGTNGCTTTGACGCAGAAAGTGAAAGGTACGAACAACGTAAGTGTGGTGTTTTTTGGGGATGGGGCTTCGAGTCAGGGGGCACTTCATGAGGCTATGAACTTAGCAAGTATATGGAAATTACCAGTAATATTTGTATGTGAAAATAATAGATATGCAGAATCAACCCCTTTTGAATACTCCGTTGCTGGCGGATCGGTATCTAACAGAGCCGATGGNTATGGCATCCCTGGCGTCACCGTAGATGGACAGTCTGCGCTTGATGTTTTCGANGTTGCTGGGGAAGCGGTNCGAAGAGCTCGNTCCGGTGAAGGGCCNACATTGATAGAGGCACAGACTTATAGNTATCTTGGACANATGGGTCATGATGACCCTCTAGGATACCGTTCACAGGAAGAACAGGATTACTATATGAGTCGAGATTGTATTGTAGGTTTAAGGGCTCATATTTTGGACGGAGGTTTTGCTGATGAGACTCAACTTGGTTTAATAGATGACAATTGCTTAATAGCTGTCCAGGAGGCTACAGAATTTGCAAACAACAGTCCATTCCCAGAAGCAGGTGAATTGCTGGAAGACGTTTACGTTTCTTACTAAGAATTTTTATTTTAGACTTTGGTGAGGTATAAATATGGTCCAAGCAAAAGACATAAGACAAATTAGTTATATACAGGCAATAAACGAATCTCTTCGCTATGAATTGGAAACAGATTCTAATGTGATAATCATGGGTGAAGATATTGCTGGCGGTGGCGAAAGAGAGGATTTCCAGGATGCTTGGGGTGGGCCTATGCGGCTGACAAAAGGCTTAGTCGGCCAATTCGGCCGAGAAAGAATTAGAGACACACCTATATCTGAGACGGGATTTATGGGAGCAGGTGTAGGGGCCGCAGCTTCAGGTTTAAGACCGGTCGTTGATCTTATGTATGTAAGTTTCTTTGGGGTGTGCGCAGATCAGATCACAAATAATGCAGCCAAGATGCATTTCATGTTCGGTGGGAAGGTAAAAGTCCCATTGACGATAATGACCGGTATAGGAGCTGGTACGAATTCTGCTGCTCAACACTCAGAGACGTTATATTCGATATTCACTCATTTTCCTGGACTTAAATGTGTTGTTCCTTCAAATCCATATAATGCAAAGGGACTAATGACGGCAGCAATAAGAGATGACGATCCAGTAATAGTGTTTAATAACCGACAGCTTATGGGGTTGAGGTTTGACGACCACGTTCCGGAAGATACTTATACAGTTGAGATCGGTAAATCCGAAATAAAACAAGAAGGGACAGACATAACCTTGTTGGGTATAGGGTTTACTACTAGAGTATGCATGGAAGCTGCACAAGAACTGGAAGTACAGGGTTATTCTGTTGAAGTGTTAGATTTACTTTCTTTATCTCCAATGGATGAGGAAGGTATATTGGATTCAGTTCGTAAAACAAGAAAAATAGTTATAGTGGATGAAGATTATCCTCGGTGTAGTATGGCCACAGATATTTCGGCATTAGTAGCTGAGGAGGCTTTTGATTATTTAGATGCGCCGCCTAAAAGAGTCACCCCTCCCCACACGTTAGTTCCCTATAGCAGACCTATAGAAGCTTTGTTTGTGCCGGATAAAGAAAAAGTCATTTCAGCGGCCTTAGAAATACTAGAATAGGAGATAGTGAATTTATGGCCATTCCAATCGTAATGCCAAGACTTGGGGATTTTATGACTGAAGGTGTGCTCACTCGTTTCACAAAGAACGCTGGGGAAGAAGTTAAGCAGGGCGAGGTGATAGCAGAAATCGAGACGGAAAAAGTCAATTACGATCTAGAATCTACCGATTCAGGAATATTTCACCCAACTGTAGAAGCTGGGGAAACAGTTATGGTAGATGCGGTGATGTGCTATTTGCTGAAAGAAGGAGAAGAACCGCCTGCGGTTCTTGAACCTCAGGAAATTATTACTGAGAGACGTCCTACTCAACGACGGAATAATCGAGGAGCCTCTACCGCTCGTGAGGGAACTGTTCCTTCTACTCCGGGGGCTAGAAAACTTGCAGCTAAGTTAGGAATAGATTTGTCTGAGGTAACTGCTACGGGTCCCAGAGGCAGGATAGTGGAATCTGATGTTCGCAATCACTCTCATAATCAAACACCTGATAATACAGTACTACCCGGACTGCCTGAGCCAACAGAGATTGTTCAGTTATCGGGTATGCGCAAAGCTATAGCGTCAAATATGAAAAATAGTCTCTCAAGTACGGCACAGTTATCTTATTTTATGGAAGTTGACGTGACTGACGCGCAGTCAAAACGAAGGAAGTTTGGATGTGGATTGGGAGATGTCATAATTAAGGCAACTGCTGATACTTTGAATAAAGTACCTTTATTAAATAGTGTGTTAAGAGAGGATAAATTACTCAAGTTTAATCAAATAAATATGGCGGTTGCTGTTGCTTTAGAAGATGGTTTGGTAGTTCCTGTGATTCAAGATGTTGGGAATAAAGGACTGTCTGAAATATCAGAATCAGTCAAAGATCTCTCTGACAGAGCAAGAAATGGGTTAATAAGTCCTGATGAACTTGTAGGCGGGACATTCACGATTTCAATATTGGGTGTTGTAGACGGTTTCACTCCTATTTTGAATCAGTCTCAAGTAGCTTTGCTCGGGGTAGGTAGGTCGGTTCAGAAACCCGTAGTTAAGTCTGGAGAAATACAAATTAGAGAAATGATGACACTCAGTCTTACAGGAGATCATCAAGTCATAGATGGAGCAGTAGCTGCGAATTTTTTCAGGAGATTGCAACAGGCGATTGAACGCCCGACAAATATTTTCAAGTGATCTCGTTCATTAGTAATTACGGGTCAGCGATCGTAACAGTGTGATAGCCTCTTCTCGGTCGTTAGGTGGTAACCCTGTGTATATAGCTAATTCAAGGTGCTTTTTGCCATTAGCAGTGTCACCCAATGCTAACGCTATTTTAGCTTTTAATAGGAAAAATTCCGGGATTATGTTCGGATGGATTTTTTCAATTGCCGCGTCTATCGATTTCTGTGCACTTTCGAAGTTTTCTTTTTTGTATAAATGGCTAGCTTTAACATATTTTCCCTCATACGTGTTTCCGGCTCTTATGTTTCCTATGACAAATAGTGAGATTACAAAAATGAGTAACCCTAGAATTGGAGCAATATAAAAATATTTAGATCCGAAACTCCTATAATATGCGAATGAGTTAAAGAATTGGAGATAAGGTTGGTTTATTATTGTGAATGCTGTTCCTAACAGAAAACCTGATGCAAGACCCCCTAGATGTGCCCAGTTGTCTACTCCAGGAACTATGAATCCAAACCCGAGATTTAAAATTGCTATAAACCCAATAGCATTTAAATTTTGCCGTCCAAATTCTCCTAGAACTGAACGCATTATGAAAAAATAAGCTAGAAGTGCTCCCAGACACCCGAAAACTGCTCCGCTTGCACCGGCGCCGACAGTAGTAGCTGATATGAAAGCGTAACTTCCTAGACTTCCTGATAAACCGGATACCAAATATATCAACAAAAAATACCTTGATCCGTAAAATCTATTAACCATGCTTCCAATGATGAAAATACTTATAGTATTTACTATTAAATGCATTACGCCGATGTGCATGAACATTGCCGAGAAAAATCGCCAGAATTGACCAGAGTATATTTTGCTAGCGTCTATGGCTCCAAAGTTGCTCAAAGTATGAACATTTCTGGATCCACCAGCTAGCTCAAGGATTACCCAGTAAATGACATTTATGGCTATGACGGAATAGAGTAGGAATGCGTTATTGTGATTGTTTCCAGACCACATACTATGTTCAACTTAAGGACAATGTTGGAGGCTGCCAGCCTCCAAATTCAGATTCTATATACCGCATAACAGCTAATACAACATGTTCATTCCATGGACTGGAGATAACTTGTACACTAATAGGGAGACCATCGGAAGTTTCCCCGGATCTAACTACTCCTGCGGGCCAGCCTGTTACATTGTATGCTGATGTATAAGAATAGACGTGTTTGTTTTCAGGATCTAGAAACCCTCCAGGTTTCAATGCCGGTTTTGCACTGGCGGGACATATGATCACATCGAAGTTTCGTAAGAATGAGGCCATTTTGCTCCGATATGTATCCATTGTTTCAAGTATTTCTGTAAATGCGGATGTAGCTATAGGGGAACCTTCTTCGAGCCTTTTACGCATGAATGGTGAATAGTTTTTTGTTCCAGCACGGTCAAGCAGTCTTTTTACCCATTCGCGCCCATCTCCCGTTGAATACTTGTTATCCATTTCATCAAGCATTTTAATCGCGGGAGGTTTTGATTCTACAATTGATGACCCCAATTTTCTTAAAAATTCAGATACTTGCATAACATTTTCTTGTATTTCTTGAGTCGGCGTCATAAGTCCGTTGTCTGTATGAAAGGCGATTCTTAATTTGCTGATATTAACATCGTTGGGGTTTTTCAGAGGCATTGGCACAATGTATGGGTCTATCCAGTCAGGGCCACTAATCACCTGAAGTATTGGAAACAAATCTTCAACTTTTCGAGCCATTGGACCATTTTGAGTGAAGGATTCTGTAGCTCCAACATTGAATGATATGCAGTGCCCTGTTCTAGGAACTCTACCGCTGGTCGGTTTTATCCCGGCAATACCACAACTGTGAGAGGGTATTCGAATGCTTCCTCCTGTGTCACTGCCTATGTCAAAGACAGAACCCATACTAGCAATTATTGCTGCTGCCCCGCCGCTGCTTCCACCTGGCGATAGTTCTGGTTTGTAAGGATTTGCTGTTCTTCCGTAGACTAAATTATCTGTATCCGCTGCTAAGGTCAATTCAGGTGTGTTTGTTTTTCCAAGTAGCAAGGCCCCAGCATTTTTAAGGCGTCTAACTAAAGAGGCGTCACTCTTGGGTATGAAGTTTTGTTTTCCTTCCGTTCCGTAGGTAGTAACAAGACCAGAAGTGTCTAGGGAATCTTTTAATGTCATAGGCACTCCGTGCAACGACCCTGGAGTTTGTCCTTTTTTTATGGATTCAGCTATCTTCTCGGCCTGTCGCAGGGCTTCCTCTTCGTTGATTTGAACTACTGCGTTGATGTGCGGATTGGTTTTTTTAATTTGCTCTAGGTGACACTGAACAACTTCCGTTGGTGAAATCGCCTCAGATTTGATGCTTGAGGTTATTTCTGAAATAGTCTTACCAACTATTGAGTTACCTTTCATTTGGTATTTTTCCTTATGAATATTGGAGTTAAAGGTCTAGTGCGATTAAATCTTTGTAAGTCTCTCTCTTTCTGATTAACCTTGATTTTCCTTCACTTACCATGACGACAGCAGGTCTAGGATTCATATTGTAATTACTTGACATGGCAAGACAGTATGCTCCTGAAGATGGTATAGCTACTATGTCTCCCGGATCTATGTGAGGGAGAGAAATATCTTTCACTAGAAGGTCTCCAGATTCACAGTACTTTCCGGCTAAAGTAACTGTCTTCTTATTACTGTTCAAAACTTTGTTCGCAAGTACTGCCTCATACTCTGAACCATATAGAGCTGGTCGTATGTTATCTCCCATGCCTCCATCTAATGAAACATATGTACGGACCGTTGGGATTTCTTTTATAACCCCGACGGTATAAACAGCAACGCCTGCTCGGCCGACAATTGATCTTCCAGGTTCTATAATTAAATCCGGTGGGTCAATACCTAAATCTGAGCATTTGGTTTTCAGCATTGAGGTTATAACCTCTGCGTAAGATGATATCGGCGGTGGTGGGTTTCCCTGGGTATACCCGATGGCGAATCCTCCACCTGGGCTGAATTCACGTAGATTGAGTCCTTCGGAGGTAAACTGTGATAAATATTCGAGTACTGTATCTATAGCTGTTGAATAAGGCTCTAGTTCAAATATTGGTGATCCTAAGTGAAAATGTATTCCTTTCAAATCCAGGTTTGATGACTGTAAAGCTTGGCGAATCGCTATCGAACTTTCACCGGTTTCAATAGAGAATCCGAATTTAACGTCGAGAATTCCAGTAGTCGTATGTCCATGTGTATGGGCATCAATTGATGGGGAAAGTCTTAGCATGATACCTTGAACGACATTCAAGGACTGAGCTATTTGGTTAAGTAGGTCGAGTTCTTGAAATCCATCGACCACTATAGTTTCCACCCCACTGCTAACGGCTTCTGTTAGCTCCTGAGGTGTTTTATTGTTCCCATGGAAATGCATTTTGGCTGTCGGAAATCCGGCCGCCGCAGCTGTAGCTATCTCTCCACCAGAGACTACGTCCAACTCAAGGTTTTCTTCATATGCTATTTTCGCCATAGATTTATTCAGAAATGCTTTAGAGGCGTAAGCTACCTTGGTTTTTGAATATCTTGAAGTAAACTCTGAGATAAATTGTCTAGCCATTGTTCGAATGGTTACCTCATCATACACATACAGTGGAGTGCCATATTTTTCGGCGAGAGATGTAACGTCATTGCCTCCAATTGTTAAATTCCCATGGCTGTTGACTGAGGTGTCGATTGGAAAAAGTCCCACATTTTTAAAGCTCATATATGGACTCCGTAATTTTGATTTTGAATTTGATTTGAGTTTTTGTACTTTAGCAATTCTATTAGATTATTAATTCGATTGACACAGTCACTAACCAATGCTAATCTCATTTCATCAGGTGGGAAAGGGCGCCTGTTATGTTATTGATTGTATGGATACACTGCTAAGACAAAGCAAAGCGGAGGAAAAAATGGCAGAATCGCAAGTTTATTACATGGACGCGCATTCGGAATCGACTGAGACAGCGCTTGCGGCGAAGATGATCACAGTATTTGATGCTGCTGGGCTGGACGAGATGATCGAACCAAACGATATAGTGGCTATTAAAGTGCATTGTGGAGAGTGGAATAACTCTGCTTATCTAAGGCCAGTATATGCTAGGCAACTGGCGGATAGAGTAAAAGAATTGGGAGGTCGCCCATTCGTTTGTGACACGACGACGTCCTCTTACTCCCCGTGGGGATCTAGAACATCTGAGATAGATATACTTCTTACGGCAGAGAGGAATGGTTATAGCTCAGCAACGCTGGGATGCCCATTTATATGCGCTGACGGGTTTATTGGTACAAGTGACTTTGTTGTAGACATCCCTGAAGGGTACTTACTGAAAGAAGCATATGTTGCTCAAGCGATCGCGGCTGCGGATGCGGTAATTGCATTGACACACTTTAAGGGTCATAGCATGGGAGTGATTGGAGGAGCTTTGAAGAATCTAGGTATTGGAGCACAATCAAAGAGAGGTAAGTTTAACGTTCATATGGGAGGACATCCAACATATGGATTGGGTGCCGCTGGAGTTTTTCATCCTGAGAACTTCAAAGGGAAAGCAGAGACTCCTGACTGGGAAATTCTTGAAGATTGCTGCCCGTTTGACCTATACCATATCAACGATAAAGATGAGCTCGAGTGGGACGGAGATAAATGCGCGAACTGCCTTGGCTGTTTTGGTGTAATGGGACCGAGAGGTTTGATGGATATACCTCCGATTCAATTCGACGCAGTCGATGCGGCTATAGCTGATGCCTGTCTTGGAGTGGAAAAGGCGGTAGGTAGGGACAAAGTAGGGTATATAAATATGGCTTTGGATGTATCTCCAAGATGTGACTGTGCAAATCATGCTGACGTACCAATAGTCCCGCATCTAGGAGTATTCGCTAGTAAAGATGCAGTCGCAATTGATATGGCATGTGTGGATAAAGCCAGAGAAGCTGAAGGAATAAGAGGGTCAGCTGCTGAAATGATGGAAGCCCATCACGCTGGGGATAAGAAATTTGAAGCTGCTGCAGCAACTTTTCATGGACAGAGTGAGGTTACCAGTATCAACACTGGTCATGAAATCGGATTAGGTAGCAGAGACTATGAACTTATTGAATGTGAGCCGGATAGTCCGGAAAGGCACAAATTCCCCTATGACCGAAGGCCTAGCAGACAGAGGTTCGGAGAGAGATTCAAAAAATTCCAGCCTTTCCCGTACGATAAATTTGATGGTAAAGGTTTCAATAGACTCGACGTAGTTGATCTTGATAAAGTAAAGAGGCACTATGAAGACGCTGTTGACGTTGAGGAAGTAGTACACTCGGATGGTAACGACTAGTAACGAAAGTACGCAAAACCGACAACCGACAAGTTAAAAAGGGCGGCCGTGTTAAGCGGTTCGCCCTTTGTATTTAAAAAATTAAATTAGGAGATAATGTAATGGCACAATCTGGACAGGAAATGCTTGACGAATCCATTCAGAACTGTAAAGAAATTGCGGATGGATTAGGGCAACAGAGTGAATCTTGGGAGACTTCCGTGGTTGAAATCGCTGAGAAATTTGAAGAATTGAGTGATACTTTCTTTTTCAAGACTATGCCAAGTGTACCGGTGACTAGAACAGCAATGAGAAATTCTGCAGAATTACTGGAATTGAAACAAGCGGGTGATTGGGAAGCTTTCAGTACAACATTGAGTGATCTAATTGAAAGTGCCCAGGTTGTTATTGAAAAAGCAGGCATGAAAGGGACCACACTAACATGACGAAACCTGTTTTAATCACTGGTGGAGCTGGCAGTGTCGGACGCCAACTTACAAGTATGTTTTTAGAGTTGGGACTTTCAGTAAGAATATTTGACCTGCCATTTATGGATTTTGAGGGACTTGAAGGAGTAAAAGGGATAGAGGTAGTTAAAGGGGACATTACAGACCGTAATTCTGTTTTGGATGCTGTAAGAGGAGTCAGAAGCGTACTACATTTGGCGGCATTACTTCCTCCCAACAGTGAAAAAGACAGGGAAAGGACCTTCTCTGTAAACGTGGAAGGAACACAAAATGTTGTCGACGCAGTAAAGGAAGTCGCAGATGATGCCATAGTGGTGTTTACATCTTCAATTAGCACATATGGTGATACATCACATCAAGATGAACCGGTAAAGGTAAATCATCCACAGAGTGCAATAGATATATACGCAGACAGCAAAATACACGGAGAAAAAGTAGTTAAAGAATCTGGCGTTAGGTCAATAATATTGAGAATTGGAAGTATAGCAGTTCCGGCGTTTTTGGCGCCTCCGGAACCTTGGCCTTTTACTGCTTCACAGCGTGTAGAAATGGTGCATAGAGATGATGTCGCAGATGCTCTGCTGGCAAGTGCAAGTTCAGAGGAATCTGTAGGTAAGATTTTCAATATTGCAGGTGGAGAAACATGGAGGCTGACTGGGAGGGATTACGTAGAAGATTTTTTCAACTTCATGGGAGCTCCGATTGACCTTGCTGTATATAGAGAATCGACGGGATGGAATGATTGGTATGATACTGAAGAATCACAGCGGATTTTGGGCTATCAAAATAGATCATATCAACATTATTCGGATGAAATGAAAGCAATTGTCGATGAAATGATGTCAGGGTAGAACGTCAGCTATTCAAAGAAGAGAGATCAGATATGGTTCAAATCACTGAAAAAACCACATCAGGAAAAAGAGAATTTCTAGTTTCCTTAATAAAGGAGATGGAGTCTCTGATCGTTGCATATTCTGGCGGTGTAGATAGTGCTTTTCTCGCGGCCATTGGAAATGAAGTGTTGGGTCAAAAATCCGTGTCAGTTATCGCCGTCTCGCCAAGCTTAGCACCCAGCGAGCTAGAAGAGGCAACTGAGTTGGCAAAAAAATTGAAGTTAAATTTCAGGACTGTCTATACAAAAGAAGTTGAGAGGTTGGACTATCAAGCTAACAATCCTGATAGGTGCTTTTTTTGCAAAGATGAACTTTATTCACATTTGATGAAATATGCTGAAGAAGAGAACATAAAAAATGTGTCCAACGGTACAAATGTTGACGATTTGGGTGATTTTCGTCCTGGACTGGAAGCTGCAAAACAGTACGGGGTTAGAAGCCCACTTGTCGAAGCTGGATTGACCAAGAGTGAAATTAGGAACTTGTCTCAAGATATGGGATTACCCACATGGGATAAGCCTGCCCAAGCTTGTTTATCATCCAGGATCCCATATGGAACCACGGTCACTGTCGAGGCGTTGTCGAAGATTGCCAAAACTGAACAGTACTTGAGGAAAAAGGGATTGAAACAGCTGAGAGTAAGACATCATGACACCATCGCCAGAATTGAAGTAGAGCCACATGATTTTTCCATCGTCATGGATGAAGAGTTTAGGTCAGATGTGACACGTTACTTTCGAAGCATCGGATACTCCTATGTGACGATCGATTTGGACGGTTTCAGATCGGGTAGTCTAAATGAAATTCTTGCTAGTAAGAAAAAAAAATAGAAATAGCTTTACCAAGAATATCTGCTCAGAATTCAGACGACTAGAGGTTCGATTATGAACGTACAAAAACTTCAGGCCGAAATTGATTCATATCGTATGTGCACGCCTATGTCGTCAGAACTGCAAGAAAAAGCAGCGCGTTATTTGCCGGGAGGTAGCTCTAGGGGCACAGCGTATTTTGATCCTTATCCCCATTTCGTTTCAGAGGGTAAAGGTTCATATATATATGATGTAGATGGCAATAAATACTTAGACTTTATGATAAATGCTACAAGCTTAATTTTAGGACATGCTCATCCAGATATATCTGCTGTCGTTAAGGACCAGATTGATTTAGGAGCGGCGTATAGTGGGCCTACCACAAGCCAAATAGATTTGGCAGAGATTCTATGTAGCAGGATACCGTCAGTAGACACGATTCGGTTTACCAATTCAGGCACCGAAGCTACTATGATGGCGATAAGAGCGGCAAGAAAATATACAGACAAGGAAAAAATAGTAAAAATTGAGGGAGGCTACCACGGATCTCACGAATATGTGTCCGTGAGTGTATACACTCCGGCTCATAAGTTAAATCCTGCGGGTCCGACAGCTGTTCCTGAGTATGGTGGCCAACCAATAAATGTATCCAATGAGGTCTTTGTCGTAGAGTACAACGACGCGATAGGAATGTTAGATATATTGGAATCAAATTCGGATGATATTGCCTGTGTAATAATGGAACCTGTAATTTCATCTTTTGGATATACTCCTGCTAGCAAAGACTATCTGGAAACTGTTAGATCAAAAACTAGAGAACTAGGCATTGTTCTGATATTTGACGAAGTTCAGAGCTTTCGGTTATCTAGTGGTGGGGCTCAAGAGTACTTTGGGGTTGTGCCAGATATGACAGCATTAGGCAAAATAATAGGGGGCGGCTTAGCTGTCGGTGCATTCGGTGGTAAAAGGGAAATTATGGATTGTTTCAATCCAACTGATGGTGGTGCTGAAATAGCTCACGCCGGCACATTTAATGCTAATCCGATAACCATGAGGGCCGGAATGGTTGTTATGCAGCATTTGACCCCTGATGTTTATTCGCAAATAAATAATTTAGGGGAAGAGTTAAGAGCTAAGCTAAGTGCTGTTTTCTCAGAGTTGAACATAACTACACAAATAACAGGCATAGGATCATTTTTTGGTATACATTTCACAGAGAATGAAATATCGAATTACAGAGACGTAATCACTACTGACCCAACAGTTAAAAAGGCCTTCTTTCTTGGTATGTTGAACGAAGGGATACTTTTGAACGGTTTGTCTGGATCTTTGAATATATTTTCCACCACGGAAAATATTAATGAATTGGCTTCCGCTGTTAGAAGAGTCGCTATTAGGTTGTTTAAATGATGGCCTTTTCGGCTGAGGATGTCTCAAGATTCCCTCCGCCGGGTCTTGATTTTCCGACTTCAATTACGTTTGGTATAGATAATCAAAAAATATTTTATTTAAAATCCGTAGACGCTTTAAAAAGCCCCGGTGTTAAAGGTTTGTACTGTTATGACATTGCTGAGAGTAAGGAAACATTGATAATCGATCGACTTGGCGGATCCGATCAAACGGAAAGCCTTGAAGAGCAATTAAGAAAGCAACGACTTAGACAAATGTCAACTGGAATAACCGAATATATGTGGTCTAGTACTGGTAAGTTACTTATCCCATCTGGTCATGATATATACATACTTGATTCAATTCTGGAAACTCCTAGGTTGCTGGTATCTTCTTCTGAATATTCATGCATCGACCCAAAAATATCACCCGATGGGAAACAAGTATCTTTTGTAAGCCAAGGAGATCTATATGTTGTTGATATTAATGGTGGAACCCCAATTCAAATAACCAGTGGGGATGCTGAAAAAACTCGAGGTTTAGCTGATTATGTTGCTCAAGAGGAAATGCAAAGAAGAACTGGTTATTGGTGGTCTCCAAATAGTTCTTATATAGCTTTTACTGAGGTTGATGAACGATCGGTCTCGGAGTTCAACATTACTCACCTCGGGAAAGATTCTTATGGTCCGGATATTTATGAACAGCACAGGTATCCGTTTTCTGGAGATACGAATCCAGAAGTAAGGCTGGGAGTTGTTGAAGTTAAATCCGGTAACATTAAATGGGTAGAGACTAGTAAATATGAATATATTGCAAGAGTAGACTGGATTGATGGGGTAAGACTGTTTATTCAATTGCAAACCCGCAGCCAAAAAGAATTGCAAGCAAGCTACTTTGACGTCAAAGACATGTTGGCTATGCCTGTTATCACCGAAAATAATGAGACTTGGATAAATTTGCACGACATGTTTCGGAATGTTGACGGTAATAGGTTCATATGGGCATCCGAACGTTCAGGATATATGCATTTATATCTCTACTCATACGATGGTTCTTTGATAAGTCAAATAACTTCTGGAGAATGGCAGGTTGATTCCATCGCCGGTATAAATACAGAAGCGGAACAAATTTATTTTTTGGCCACTCTAGAAGATCCAAGAGAAAGGCACCTTTATAGTGTGGACTTTAACGGAAATAACCTTGAGAAATTGACTTTTGATGCTGGAATGCATTCTGTGTTTATCAATTCAAATTCTGGAGACTATGTCGATGTGTTTCATAATTTGACTCAACCGCCGACCATTAATTTACGTTCCATACACGCTGATGGAGTTATAGATACAATATTTCGCCAAGATTGCGATGACTTTAACCTTGAAGATATTGAACCTCCAGAGATGATAACTATAAAGAAATCTGAAGATATTGAACTATATGGAGCAATCTACCGGCCAAGTAAAAAATTTGGTACAGGGCCTTTCCCAACCATAGTGAGTGTATATGGCGGCCCCCATGCTCAAATGGTAACAAATGGTTGGAATTTGACAGTGTCAATGAGGGCGCAATACCTTAGAAGTAAGGGGTTCCTGGTGTTAGTTTTAGATAATATGGGTAGTGCTCGAAGAGGGTTAGAATTTGAATCTGTGATAAATAGAAATATGGGAGATGAAGAGATAAAAGATCAAGTTCTAGGAATTAATTGGTTGATTTCACAAGGAATAGCCGATGAGAATCGGATCGGAATATATGGTTGGAGTTATGGTGGGTATATGGCGCTCATGTGTCTTGCTAAGAGCCCAAGTTTGTTCAAAGCGGCTGTTGCGGGAGCTCCAGTGACAAGCTGGGATGGATACGATACTCATTACACCGAACGATACATGGGTACTCCAGAAACTAACGAAGTTGGCTATACAGATAGCAGCGTGATGACTCATGTTAAGAACATAAAAGGACAACTTTTGATTGTTCACGGCCTGATCGATGAAAATGTCCATTTCAGGCATACGGCGCGGTTGATCAATTCTTTAATTGAAGAGAAAAAACAATACAAATTACTTATTTTCCCCGATGAACGTCATATGCCGAGGAAACAATCAGATAGAAGTTATATGGAAACGGAAATATTGGAATTTTTCTTAACGGCTCTGAAATGATTTGTAAGTTTTATCCCAGATCGTCGGGTTTCCAAAATCGTACTTTTGATCCTATAACATTTGAGGTACTTCGTAAGGTGTCTAATGCCCTTTAAAATCTGGAGTTTTATGCTTAACAAATGCTAATTGTCCTTCTTTGAAGTCGTCACTGTCAAAGTTGCTGAAAGGCAAAAATGCTTCTTCTTTAGTTAAATTAGTTAATGATGGGTTTTTTATAGTGCTAGAAAGTATTTTTTTATGCCGTTCTTGGGACAATGGCGCCAAAGGTACTATTTCAGACACTAGATCAGAAACGACAGTATCTAACTCTTTTTCAGATACTACTTGATTCACCAATCCCATCTGGAGGGCCTCACTAGCACCGAATATACGTCCACTGAGTAATATATATGACGCATTGCCGGATCCTACTAAATTAATTAATCTTTTCATCTCACGATATCCGATCAGAATTCCCAGCTTGGCTACAGGAATTCCAAATTGGCTTTCATTTGATGCTATTCTAATATCCGTGGCCATTGCCAACTCACAGCCTCCTCCTACACAGATGCCATTAATTTTTGAAATTGTTGGAAAGGGCATGCTTTCAATGGCATCCAAAGCCCCATCAAAAGCTTCTGAGTAGGTCATCGCTGTATGTGAGTCTTTTCTGTTTTCTTCAAAATCTTTTATATCTGCTCCGGCAGAAAATGATTTGCCCCCAGATCCTGAAAATACAACAGCTCTTACATTTTTATTTTGGCTTAAAGTTTTTACTTCCTCTAAAAGCTTTAGCCAACCTTCATAATTTATAGCGTTATGCTTTTCCGGTCGGTTGAATATTACTGTTGCAATTCTGTCTTTTATCTTTATATCAAAGGGATTGTGTTCCATCTTTATCTCAATGACTCAGGCTATTTAAAACGAAGTATAACCGCCGTCTACAGGTATTGAGACACCTGTGACATAATTGGAGGCCTTACTGGATAAGAAAACGGCGGTCCCAGCAAGGTCATTAGGCTCTCCCCATCTTTCATGTGGTATGCGTGTGAGTATATGGTCATATCGATCTCTGAAGTTGTCCTTAAGGCCTTGCGTGAGGTCTGTGTGGATCCAGCCAGGTAATATAGAGTTTGCTTGGATATTATCTTTAGCCCAAGATACTGCCAGAGTTTTTGTCATTTGAACTATTCCTCCTTTACTGGAGGCGTATGCTACAGCCCAGTCCAGTCCGAATATCGAAGTCATAGAACCGATATTAATTATTTTTCCTCCACCGTTCTCTTTCATATGTGGATAAACTTCTTTTGAGCATATAAATGCTCCGGTTAAGTTAATGTCGACTACCTTATTCCATTCTTTGATTGTGTATTCGTGGGGAAGTTTTCTTATCCCAATGCCGGCATTATTTATTAATATATCAAGGCTGCCGAATCGATCTATGGTTTTCGAGACCATTTGTTGGACAGACGATTCTTCAGTGACTTCGACCTGAATCCCTTCGCATTCAGTGCCCATGCCCTTAAGTCTATTTATTGATTCTGAGGTTTTTGTTTCATTTCTGGCAGCGATTACTATGTTTGCACCGGCTTCGGCGAGACCAACAGCCATGCCGAATCCTATGCCGCCATTGCCACCTGTGATCACTGCTGTTTTTCCATTCAGATCAAATAAATTTGATGCCATAATTTCTCCTTTAAGGTTAGTAACGATATCTGATTATACATTCCTTCTGAGTGGACCGTTCGGTCTTACGGCGTCAAGTAGTTTAATGGTTTTGAAATCTAAAGAACCACCTCTCGCTCTTCGGATTGCCAATAGATCAAGAGAAAGTTCTGATAAGGTTGTTTCTGACAGTTCTGGGTTTTTATTTTTTTGTGCACAGTTCCTGACCAGCACTTTTCCATTTTGTTTTGTTTTGTATGAACACCTAGAAGCATACGGACATATATACGAATAACAGATGGTTTTTACTTGATGAGTCCGAGTGGTCTCGTAAGTTGATTGCGATGAGGGAGTTGAAAGATAACTCGCCAGTCTCTCAGTAACGGTTTTATAAGTCTGATCAGTGCCCATTCGTGAAAATCCCATTCGGTATGGTTTATGTGAATAGTCACCATTTGATGATAGAGGGTATCATCATAATCTAGAGTAATACGATTGTAGTACTAAGTCTAGGTAATTTTGGCCTGTTAATTTAAATTAGGTGTAATTATCTGAATCGGAGGCCTATGTTCTCTACAGGTTCGAGTTTACCTGTTTGTAGTTCCATGACGTCGTCGGCCATTGAGAGAAGGGTTGAATCATGGGTTACAGCGATAATGGTAATTTTCTGGTTATTTACTACCTCTTTAAACAATCCGAAAATTGATTTAGAGTTATTCGAATCAAGTTCTCCCGTTGGTTCGTCAGCTAAGATTAATGGTGGCTTCCCTACGATAGCTCTCGCTATGGCAACGCGCTTCTGTTCCCCTCCAGATAATTCAAACGGTCTGTGGCTGCTTCTTTTTTCTAACCCTACAGTTTCTAATGCTTGATTTGTTAATGACGATCTCTCTTGAGAAGAGTAGCCAGATATTCTAAGAGGCAATTCAACGTTTTCATATGCAGATAGAAGAGGTAATAGCCCAAATGACTGAAAAACAAAACCAACCATATGCCTTCGCATGTTCGTAATTTCAGAATCATTCATGTCTGATAGGTTGCGTCCTTTGATAAATACATCACCATGAGTCGGGGTGTCCAATCCTGCTAACATATTTAAGAAAGTGGTTTTCCCTGATCCAGATCTACCAACAACTGCTATGAAATTTCCTTCGTGCGCGACGAAATTTATACTGTCGAGCACTGTGGTTACTCCAATTGATGAAGGATAACTTTTCACCAAATTTTTCGTTTCTAATAGGGCGTTGTTTTGTTTATCCATTCTTATAGTTTGACCTGTGTATTTTAAGGAAATCACCTGACGATTCTAGTTTTGCTTTGTTAGTTATTCCTATGTCTTCTAGCATATCCGTCGGGATTTGTAGTCGACCATTAGAGTCTATAACAGTGTATTCTTCAAGTTGATCGCTTGTAGATGCTGCCCCAGTAATTCTTTGATATCCATCTTTCCTCAAGATTTCTTTGGAAGTTTTTCCATCCTGTATCAAGATCACCCTACGTACTTTATATGCGATCTGAGGATCGTGAGTAACTATTACTATAGTAGTTCTCAAATCCTTGTTTACTTTCCCGAATAAATCCAAGATATCAGATGCTGTTTGGTCATCTAATTCTCCTGTTGGCTCATCCGCTAGCAGAATAGAAGGTTGATTTGCTAATCCAACAGCAATAGCGGTTCTCTGTTGCTCCCCCCCTGACAAACTTTCTGGCATTTGGTTTGATTTTTCTTGGAGCCCAACGAGTTCGATAAGTTCAGCTGCTTTCAACTCCGTGGTTTTTTTGTCACCTAAGTTATTTAGCCTCATTGGCAATTGAATGTTTTCCAGAACAGTTAAATATGGGAATAGGTTCCTACTAGTTTGTTGCCATACGAAACCTATTTCTGATCTCCTGTACTGCTCTGCTTCCTTTTCAGAGAATTGCACAAGGTCTCTACCACTTACTGATACCCCTCCTGCTGAAGGCTTGTCGTAGCCTGCTAGTATGTTCAGGAAAGTAGTCTTTCCGCTTCCACTGGCACCTACTACCGCCACGACTTCTCCTTTATCTATCGCTAGGTCTAAACCACGTAAGGCTACAACTTCTAGGTCTGCAACCTTATATATCTTGAATATGTCATTACAGACTATGTGTGGTTCCGAGGACATTTTTTGGTCCAGACAATTCATAACTATTTCATTTCACTACAGAGGTCGTTACAAGTTGGTTTAGTTGTGTTCAATGTCTATATATTCTATAACCCTATGTTTTCGGCTACTTTTTCCAAATGGAAATCTGAGTCACCAAATATGATCTCTGCAGCCTTTGCTCTTCTTGAGTAAAGCTGCATATTGTGTTCTTTGGTGAATCCTATTGCACCATGGGACTGATGCCCAAGTGCGCAAACTCGCCTGTAGGCTTCACTTACCCAAGCCTTGGCCATGGCTACCTCCCTTTCCGCTGGTAACCCTTCTGATAATCTCCAAGCTGCTTGATATGTGATAAATTTTGAGCCTTCCACATCAGTCGCCATGTTTGCACAGTGATGTTGGATAGCTTGGAAACTTCCGATTGGCCTCCCGAATTGAGTCCTTTGTTTTGCGTACTCAACGGTCATGTCCAAAACGCTCTGTCCGCCGCCAGACATTTCAGCACACTTTCCTATGGCACCCCATTGCAGGACCTTCTGTATTGTATTCCAACCTTGATTGATTGTTCCCATCAAAGAACTTTCCGGAACATTCACTTTTTCAAATACCACTTCTGATTGTTTGTCAGAAGCAATTGTTTTCAAGTCTGTCATAGTAATACCATCGGAGCTGGATGGAACAATAAACAGGCTTATATCTTTTTCATTTTGGCCGGTTCTGGCGACTACGACCATGTAGTCTGAGACATTAGCGTTAGGCACAAATAATTTTGTTCCATCCAGAATGTATTGATTTCCTGTTTTTTTAGCCGTCAGCTCTATTCCACCAGCGTCCCATCTGGCTGAGGGCTCAGTTAGAGCCAAAGTAGTTATTATTTGTCCTTCAGCAATCCTGGGTAAGTATTCCTCTTTTTGTTCCTCTGTTCCAGCGTCCATAATGGACATACCACCGAGGATGACAGTAGAAAAATATGGACCAGGGAGCATATATCTTCCCATTTCTTCCAATAGCACCGTCAGATCCTGAAACTGTAATTCTACTCCCCCGTATTTTTCGGGGATGATTAGTCCCAACCATCCTTGCTCAGCTATTTTTGACCAAATTTCTGGAGTATAGCCCCTTTCGTCTTCTTCCATTTCTCTTACGTATGTGTCCGTACATTCAGATTCCAAAAATTCCTGAGCACTGTTTTTTAACATTTGTTGAGTTTCATTTAATCCTAGATCCATTATCAGAGTCTCCTAATAAGTTACCTGTCTCATACTTTTTATATGGTGCTATCCCCTGGGTAGTCCAAGTCCGCGTGTGGCGATTACGTTTCTTTGTATTTCTGACGTACCTGCTGCTACCATCCCACCAAAAGAACGGAGATAAGCGTTTTCAATGCGACCGCTTAAAGGCGCCCATTTCGAACCAGGATCAAGTTGTCCGAATGGTCCCATAATTTTGACGCCTAGGCCGTATAATCTATTTAACATTTCAGTGCCGTAAGCCTTTGTGATAGAGGCTTCTTTATTGGGTATCATGTCCTGACTTTGCATCCAGGCGACGTTATAACACATCAAACGCACTGCTTCGATTTGTACTGCTAGTTGTGATAGTTCGTTTTTTATGACAGGGTTATCTGCTAATAGCCGACCATTTTTTTTATTCTCTTTGCAAAATTCAACTAGGTCCTCTAAGACTCTTTTTGCTCTTGCGGGTCTGTCGACCCCTGAACGCTCGAAATCCAATAGGGCAGCTCCTACATACCAACCCCTATCTTGTTCACCTACGAGATTTTTTTTGGGGACCCTTACATTGTCAAAGGTTACCAAACCTCGATATGCGTCCCACATCATTGGGATTTTTTCTACGGTTACCCCTTCTGTGCCATCCAATTCAGTTAATAAAAAACTTATACCTCTATGTTTTGGGGCGTCAGGATCTGTTCGGGCTAGCATAAACATCCAATCAGAGTCAGCATGAGCGGAGTTCCAAATTTTTGATCCAGTAACAACAAAGTCATCCCCATCCTCTACAGCTCTTGTTTGCAATGATGCAAGGTCAGAACCTGAATCGGGTTCTGAATAACCTTGTGACCAATTGATTTCTGCTCCAGCTATTTTTGGTAAGAATTCTTTTTTTTGTTCTTCAGTGCCATACAACATTAAGATAGGACCTACCATGCGAATCCCTGCATCACCGGCTGGTATTCCTCTGTAGGCCATTTCTTCATTAAATACAACCTGTCTCATATGACTTGCCGATTGGCCACCGTATTCTTCTGGCCATGCCATTGTGAGCCAGCCTTTTTCACCAAGTTGTTTTTTGAACTGGCGTACGAGGACAGAATCTTTCTCATCCTCTGGGTCTAGATCTTCTTGAGACCATTCCCATGGTAGTTTCTTGTCAACAAAGTCAATAATTTCAGACCTAAAATCTTCATCGACTGATTCGAATCTAAAATCCATATTTATTCTTCCTTAATTTTTCGCTGTTATCCTCTTGGTAGGCCTAGGCCTCTTGTGGCGATTATATTTCTCTGGATCTCTGAAGTACCTGCAGCGATAGTTTCTGAAACGTTGCTGAGATACATGTGATTTATACGGCCTTCCAAAACCGAGTATTTAGAGTTTGGTGACAACTGACCATGGAGTCCAAGCATTTGCATTCCCAATTGGCTTATGTGTTGTTGAAGCTCTGTACCAAACACTTTTCCCATCGAGGATTCTTTATTAGGCACAAGCCCTTCACTTTGCATCCATGCAATGTTATATGAGATTAACCTGCTAACATCTACTTCAATCGAAAGATCAGCTAGCCTGTTCCGAATTACTTCATTCTCGGCGAGTGGCTTACCGTTAAGGTTATTAGTTTTGGAATAATTTATGAGCTCTTCTAGGGTTTTTCTTGCCCCTGCGGAATAGTCTACACCTGATCTTTCGAAGTCAAGTAATGTGGCTCCAACGTACCATCCCCTGTTTTGTTCTCCAACAAGGTTCTTTTTGGGTACTCTTACATTGTCAAATGTGATCATATTGAAGTTATGGTCTCCGGCCATGTTGACTATGGGGTTTACGGTAAGACCAGGTGTGTTCATATCGCAAAGTAGAAAACTGATCCCTCTGTGTTTTGGTGCATCGGGATCTGTCCTCGTTAACACCATAATGTGGTCCGCTCTATGTGCGCCTGAAGTCCAGATTTTCGTTCCATTTATTACATAATCATCTCCATCTTCCACTGCCCGGGTTTGGAGAGATGCTAGGTCTGAACCAGATTCAGGTTCTGAGTAACCTTGGCACCATTGAACTTCACCTTTGGATACAGGAGGTAGGAATTCTTTTTTTTGTTCTTCGGTTCCGTGGATCATCAATGTTGGAGCCATCATTCTAGTACCGAAGATATCCCTTCCTGGTGCTCGGTTGTAGGACATTTCTTCAGCGAATATAACCTGCATCATATGAGATGCATTCTGTCCTCCGTATTCCTCGGGCCATGCCATGGTAAGCCAGCCTTTTTCAGAGAGCTTTTGTCGCATACTGAGAGTGAACTTCCAGTACTCATCGGGATCATTTTTTTGGGATTCAGTGATCGTAGATAATTCTTTTCCTAACCAATTGGATAATTCAGTGCGGAAATTTTCTTCTTCGTCAGTAAATTTAAAATCCATGTATTCCTCTATGCATAACTTAAGTACAAAGCTTTCTTAATTTATTGAAAGACAGGTTACGGTTCTGACGATTCCCGGAATTGTATGTATTTCATTCGTTACTAGATCGCCTACAGAATTCAAGTCATTGGATGAAACGATTGCTATGATATCGTACGGCCCGGTTACCGCGTCCACATTCACAATATCAGGTATATTGGTCAGCACATCTGAGACCTGCGTACTTGTACCGACTGTTGTTTCTATAAGTATGTATGCTTTCGTCACTGATTACTTACTCCTTATTAAGTATCGATTATTTTCAACTACGTTCCGGAATGCGTATTTGTTGTTTTATACAAGTCCTCTTTTGAGTGATTCTATTTTGGCTCTGTAAACAGTGTCAAACATGCGTACAATATTTTCTGTGTGATTAAAATCAAGCATCACTATATTATGTAATTAACGTGAGTATATCCCACAAAGGATTTAACTGATAATATTTGCTCAGATTTATAACAACAAAGGAGCTGTAAAGTGACTGATGAAACTCTGTTTCGGCAAGCATGGGGTAGGTTCGCAACCGGAGTTTCTGTTATAACAACGCTCGAGGCCGATGGAACTATTCACGGGATGACTGCAAATGGCATAGCTTCTGTTTCATTGAATCCGATGTTATCCATGGTATGCGTGAGTCACAATGCTAATACATTCCCTATTATACAAAGCACTGGTCGATATGGCATAAATATATTGAATCAATACCAGAAAGATATAGGTATATATTACGCCTCTTCCTCCAATCAAGATGGTGGAAGATTTAAGGAGATTTTTAAGCGCTCCAAGTCAGGTATTCCTTTCGTTGCGAACGCTTTAGCCTCAATGGATTGCAAAGTGGTTAATGAGCACAGAGAGGGAGATCATACGATATTCATTGGATCCGTTGAGGAAATTCAGGTTACAGAAGGTGAACCTTTACTGTTTTATTCTAGCGAGTGGAAAACATTCTGACTTAGCCGAACTAAGTGGCTGGATAATGGGATATTCTTTGAGTGATTGATGGTGCCCGTGGGTTCGCAAGTTGACAAGGAAATTTTAGCTCATTTAGAATATTACGGCTCATCTATGGATCTCGCGTGTTTTTCGCCCTAATCCAAATAAGTGGATGAGTACGAATTTGCATTTGTTATGTTTTTTTAAGGCATGAATTTAGGAGGTAATCGTGACTACAAAAGTAGGATTTAAGCCTTTAGGAAATCGGGTCGTAGTTGAACCTCAGGAGGGAGATGAGCAGATGAGCGCTGGCGGTATATACATACCAGATACAGCGAAAGAAAAACCTCAAGAGGGTACTGTTGTTGCTGTAGGACCAGGACGATTGACTGACGATGGGAATAGGGTACCGATGGATGTTGCCGTTGGTGATACAGTTGTGTATTCAAAGTACGCCGGCACCGAATACAAAGAGGGCGAAGTTGAATATTTGGTTTTGAGAGACGACGATATTCTCTTTAAAAAATAATTGATAGTATTTATGAAAACGTTTAGGAGTGAGTAATGGCTAAGCAGCTTACTTTCAGTGAAGAAGCAAGAGCAGCTATGAAGCGTGGAATAGACACTATGGCTGACACCGTCGGTGTCACCCTAGGACCACGTGGCAGGAATGTTGTTCTAGATAAAAAATTTGGACCGCCACAGGTATGTAGCGACGGCGTGACTATCGCCAAAGAAATTGAATTAGAGGATTCTTTTGAAAACATGGGTGCTCAGCTGCTTAAAGAGGCTGCTAGCAAGACTAATGACGTAGCTGGAGACGGAACCACAACTGCGACCGTTCTGGCACAAGCCATAATTCATGAGGGTTTCAAGAATATTGCAGCGGGTGCGAACCCCATGGCGATAAAGAGAGGTATTGACAAAGCAGTCGAGACTCTTCGAAATTCAGTTCAGGAAATGGCAAACCCGGTTGAGGGGCGAGTTCAGATTGGGCAAGTAGCATCCTTGTCTGCCCACGATGATGAAATGGGTAATTTAATTGCCGATGTTATGGAAAAAGTGGGTAAAGACGGAGTTATTACGGTAGAAGAGTCTAAGGGCCTTGATTATGAGCAGGAATTCGTTGAAGGAATGCAGATTGATCGGGGATATATTTCCCCATACTTTATCAGTGACCAAGACAGAATGGAGTCAGCGATAGAAGATCCTTACATTCTCATTACTGATAAAAAAGTATCAGCTGTGAGTGATTTGTTGCCAGCTTTAGAGAAAGTGCTACAGATAGGTAAAAACGTAGTAATTATTGCTGAAGATATAGAGGGTGAAGCTCTCGCAACTTTGGTAGTTAATAAACTCCGAGGCACCTTAAATGTCTTGGGCGTCAAAGCTCCAGGATTTGGTGATAGAAGGAAAGCTATGCTTGAAGACATGGCCATTTTGACCGGCGGTGTTGTCATAAGTGAAGAAGTTGGAAGGAAATTGGATTCAGTTACTGTGGAAGATCTAGGAAGAGCACGTCGTGTTGTTGCCAGCAAGGAAGAGACAACCTTTGTCGAGGGCCACGGAGAGGAATCACAAATACAAGGACGCATTAATCAGATTAGGGCTCAGATCGATGAAACTACTTCCGATTTTGACAGGGAAAAGTTACAGGAAAGATTGGCGAAACTGTCTGGTGGTGTAGCGATTATAAAAGTAGGAGCCGCCACAGAGGTCGAATTGAAAGAAAAGAAAAACAGAGTGGAAGACGCTCTTTCGGCGACGAGAGCAGCTGTTGAAGAGGGTATTGTGCCTGGTGGCGGACTAGCATTGATTAGAGCACGTCAGGCTTTGGAATCATTGAGTTTGGAAGGGGACGAGCAGACAGGGATAAATATCCTTAGAGCTGCATTAGTAAAGCCTCTCATGCTTATATCTGAGAATACTGGAGTGTCTGGTGAAGTTATCCTAGCTGAAACTTTGAAGGGTGAAGGCGATTATGGATACGATGCTGAGACAGGGGAGTATGGTAATTTACTAGAACAAGGCATCATGGATCCGGCTAAAGTAACCAGAGCTGCTATTGAAAACGCATCTAGCGTTGCAGCTATGGTACTTACTACAGAATCCTTGATTAGTGACATACCGCAACCTGAACCTGCTGCACCAGCAATGCCTCCAATGGATTACTAAAAAGTTCTTTTCAGTTTTTTGTAAAAGCCCCTACCAATTTGGTAGGGGCTTTTTTTGTAAAAAATCAACTGAAATTGTTTGTGCACGCCTTGCTAAGTTATCCTGAGTTATGTCTATAATCAGGGTACGTCTTGTGTCCAAGTGGGCTGGGCAACCTATTTGGATTTGAAAGACGAATCTACCTTCGGGATAAATCATTGTTTACACATTTGCACGTTCATAGCGAATACAGCATGCTAGACGGGTTGGCGAAAATTTCTCCTCTTGTTAGCCAAGCTTCCAAGTTAGGAATGAAAAGTTTAGCTATCACTGACCATGGAGCCTTATATGGTGCTATAGATTTTTATCGAGAGGCAAAGAAATCAAACATCAAACCAATTATTGGTTGTGAAATGTATATGGCGAGAGGGAGCCGATTCGATCGGAATCCAAACGAGAAAATCCATCATATGACCGTATTGGCGAAAGACTTAAATGGGTATCAAAATCTAGTAGAGCTCGTAACAAAAGCCCATTTGGAAGGATATTACAAGAAACCAAGGGTTGATAAAGAATTGTTGGAGAAACATTCTGACGGACTTGTAGTGATGTCTGGCTGTCCTAGTGGTGAAATTCCTTGGTTGTTGGCCCAAGATAGATACGATGAAGCATTGGACTCAGCGAATTGGTACAAAGAATTATTTGGAACGTATTTCTTTGAGTTAATGTCTCATGGTGGGGTTTCTGATTTACCCCGTATAAATCAAGGGTTATATGAACTCAATAAGCGAACAGGGATTCCCTTAGTTGCCACAAATGATTCCCATTATGTTTTACAGGAACATGCTCATAATCATGACGTTCTGTTGTGTATACAAACAGCTACCAACATAAACGACCCCAATCGAATGAGATTTGAAGATCAATCTTATCATCTAAAAAGTTATGAAGAGATGTCTGATCTTTTTAAGGATACGCCTGAGGCGATAACTAATACAGAAATGGTCGCGGAGATGTGTAATCTTGAACTGGATTTCGGCAAACAAAGATTGCCTGAATTCCCGGTCCCAGAAAGGATGGATTCAAATGAATATCTTGCTCAGATATGTTGGGAAGGGTACAAATCTAAATTGGCTGGGAGTGGGGAAGAGTACAGGAAGAGATTAGAATATGAATTGTCTGTCATTAAAGAAACTCAGTTCCCAGATTATTTTCTTGTAGTATGGGATATTGCCAGGTTTGTTCGAGAAAATAATATCTTTTTTACGGTAAGAGGTAGTGCGGCGGCTAGCTTGGTTTTATATTGCCTTGGCGTTACCGATATTAATCCAATGCCATTTAAGCTTGTGTTTGAGCGGTTTTTGAATCTGGAACGGAAGGAAATGCCTGATATAGATATGGATTTTCAGGATGACCGGCGTCAGGAAGTGATTAATTACTGTGCATCTCGATACGGTAGAGAGCATGTCGCCCACATCATTACCTTTGGGACATTTGGCGCAAAACAGTCTATTCGTGATGCTGGCAGAGCTTTAGGGATGACTCTAGATAGTGTTGACAAAATTGCACGTATGATTCCAGATAAATTAAATATTGGAATCTCTGAATCTCTTGAGCAGAGCGTGGATTTGAAGACGAACTTTGATTCCAGTTCTGAAACTCAAACTCTCATAGAAACTGCTAAACAATTAGAGGGTGTTACTCGACATAAAAGCTTGCATGCTGCAGGTGTTGTTATATCGAAAGAACCGCTGAATGAGGTAGTTCCTTTGGAATTTACTTCTCGGGGTGATGATGCGGGAGCTGTGATGACGCAATACGCCATGGATCCGTTAGCAGATCTAGGTTTGCTAAAAATGGATTTTCTGGGTCTAGTCAATTTGACCGTACTAGATCAAACAGTGAAATCTATAGAGGCTAATTTTGGGACTTCAATCAAGTTGAGTGAGATTCCTTTGGATGATCGAAATGCCTTTGATTTGCTATCAAGAGGTGAGACAGTCGGTATATTCCAGTTAGAAAGTGCAGGCATGACTCGATATATAAAGGAACTTAAACCTTCTTCGCTTGGTGATGTAGCTGCTATGATCGCACTATTTAGGCCAGGCCCCATGGAGCATATCGGAACATTTATAGATGGTAAACATGGGAGAAGAGATGTCACATATGTACACCCTGCTCTTAAGGATATATTAGAGGAGACGTATGGTGTAATTGTCTATCAGGATCAAGTTCTCCATATTGCAAGAGAATTCGCTGGTTATTCTTTGGGTGAGGCGGACATTGTGAGGAAAGCCATGGGGAAGAAAGTCCCAGAGATTATGGCCGAAGAAAAAGAAAAATTTCTATCCGGCGCTTTGGGGAAAGGGCATTCCGCTGAATTAGCAGAGACTGTGTTTGACTTGGTAGAACCGTTCGCAGGTTATGCGTTCAATAAAGCACACAGTGTCAGTTATGGGTTGGTTTCGTATTGGACTGCCTATTTCAAGGCGAATTATCCTGCTGAATATATGGCATCATTTATGAATTCATATATGGACAATAAGGATCGATTGATTTCTGCCGTCGCTGATTGTAGAAGGATGGGTATCGAGGTATTACCACCTGATATCAACAAAAGCCAAATAGGATTTAAAGTTGAATCCGTTGATAGCGAATCACAAAGTATTAGATTCGGCCTCGCAGCTGTTAAAAATGTTGGCTCGGAGGCTCTTCGTCCTGTAATAGAAGCAAGGGATGACATTGGGGTTTTTGATTCGATNGAATCATTNTGTAAATTAGGCAACCTCGCAAACNTAAATAGAAAAGCGATTGAATCTTTGATAATGGCAGGGGCATTTGATGATTTTGGTGACAGGGCAGGNATATTGGAGGTGTCTGATNGGATTTCGTCTTTGGCTCAAGAAGAGTCACATTTAAAAAATTCTAACCAATCTTCAATGTTTGACATGTTTGGTGAAACCGTAGAATCATCATTATCACAAATTGAAATACCTGTTTTGTCATCTAGTGACCAACAAAAGAGAATTTGGGAAGTTGAACTAATGGGTATCAGTATTTCAGCTGCAAATAATTTAGAAAAATTGTTACATGGACTTGATGATGATACCTATGTGATGGTGGCNAGACTCAGAAATGAAAAAGTTAAAGGAAGGATAACTTTAGGAGGGCAGGTATCCACNGTCGTAGATAGGATGACTCGAGATAATAGGCCTTTTAAAGTTGTGACTATGGAGTTGTTGGACGGTAGTGTGGAAGTTGTGGTTTGGGAAGATGTCTTAGCTAAAACCGTTAATTTATGGGAACCCGGAAAACTTCTTGAAGTACGCGGAAATGTCAGAGAACGTGAAGGAGATATCACAGTAAGCATACATAGTGGAGTTGAANTGGATTTGAAAGACGTACTTAATGGGGGAGATCGAAANAAAGTGTCTGATATGANAACTGAAACCCNTACTAGTGAAATGACTAAAATGAGNNATCCAGATGGTTNGACACCTAGTCTAAATAACNACGGCTCTNAGATAAAAGAAATANCTGGANATCAAAACGAGACTNCTACAAATAAGAAAAAATTGATATTACANATCAAGGAATCCAGTGACGANTATAAAGATAAAATGATGCTTGANGANTTGAANCGCTTGCTATTGAATTCTTCAGGCACAGACGACGTTGCTCTTGAAATTGAGACTCCGNAGTCACTGGTATTCATGGAATGGTATCCCGTTAAAGTGAGTGCTACTAATGAGCTTGAGTCAGATCTGAATTCAGTATTGAATGGTTCTGGAAGAGTGACAATACAAAGTTCTATGTTTTAAGAATCACAATTACAGGATATGTTTATAGTAAGTTAACTCTTTCGAGTTTGAGTAAATCTTGTTTCAGTGTGAGTTGTTTTGCCCCCCGGCCGAATCCTGTAAGAGAGCCATTATGTCCAATAATNCTGTGGCAGGGCACAAGTAGTGGCAGCTTGTTTTTNGCCATTGCTTGGCCGGCCGCCCTCACAGCATTAGGGCTACCNGCGTTAATAGCAAGCCATTTATAGGATCGAGTTTGACCTTTTGGAATAGTACGACATACATTCCATGCGGCTTTAAAAAAAGGTGATGTGTTCTTTGTGTCGATTGGTATTTTTGTTAAGTTCTCATTATGTCCAGACAGATATCTTTTAATTTTTTNTATTANGGGATGAAAGGTATGGGCTTGGAAGGACTCCGTACTCGTCCAAAGAGCGATTTCNTCTGAGCAATNTTTTTTTGTTTCGTGTGGAAGNGTAGATCTAGAAACTCTACAGTTACTNAGTTCAATCCCGACCCAACCAAAGTTTGTTTCAAATGCTGTTTTAAGAAAAATCATGTATAGTCTCACTGGTTTGGGTATTGTACCCGTGGTCCACATCATACTTAAAGTATTAGAAGAGGTTTTAGATATTGAAATTCGGTATATTTTGGCAGGTGCCGGGCTATGAGGGGTCTTCTGTACCCGATAGACACTGGGAGACAATTAGTGAAATTGAGCTTGCAGATCAAATAGGTTTTTCTCAAGCATGGTTGGCGGAATCCCCATTTTATCCCACAAGGCCAATGTCACAGCCACTANTAGTAGCTAGTGCAGCGGCACAACGTACAAATAAAATTAAGTTTGGTACTTTGGCTGCACAAATACCAATGCATCATCCGATAGATTATGCTTCTTCGGTTGCCACATGTGACATATTAACTGGCGGAAGATTTGACTTGTGTGTTGGGGGTAGATTTGGCGGTAAGGCGAGTCAAGTTGTCGGCATGGCAGAAGACATTGATAATTCAGAGAGTAGAAAAATGGTATCTGAATATGTTGAAATACTTCGCAGGTCTTGGACNGAAGAAAGATTGACNTATGAGGGTGAGTATTGGAATTTCCAAGATGTTCCTGTAATTCCTAAACCATTCCAAATCCCGTACCCGTCTCTTTTATTGGCGGCAAATAGTGATTCTTCATTTGAATTTGCAGCTACTCAAGGTATGGGNGTAATAGGCACGATGTTAAGTCANCCTTTGGNTAACTTAAANAATCACAGCGAAACATTTCATAATATGAAAAATAATTTGGGATATAACCAATCAAATCAACCTTTTCATATAGCTATTTCTTTTTTTGTTGCAGATACAAAGGAAAATGCNCANGAGATTATGAAACGCAACTGGAGAGATNCTGATGTNATNAGTGATGGNCCTCCAGTTCATTCTTCNGCAATAGGAGGNGGTAGACATGATTTTTCTTCAGGTGCTGGTGGATGGGCGACTTGGGATTTTAAGTCTGCTTTAAAACATTGTATTTATGATTCCCCATCAGGGTGTATTGAACGGTTGGAAGAAATCATGTCAACGGTAAATAATGTCGATCAGGTTATTTTGGAGTTTAATAGGCGCGGAAGAATTCCAAGTGACGATGTAAAAAAATCAATGGATTTGTTTGGTGATAAAGTTTTGCCATTTCTTCACTAATTATTTTTTTAAGCTGANTGGCAAAGACATTTTTCTCCAACTGAACCATTTGTATTTTTTGTTNANTAATACCAATAATACGAAGTCAATTATGACTTGAACAGGTATGTCTGGCATTAAGGCATATTTTTGAATCGGTATTATAAATAAAGACGGACTGTTTAGTACGCTAGTTTCAGTATTTGCGATCANAAAAATCCACATATTGTTCATGAGATGNAATCCTGCGGCTATTTCTATNCCACCGTCCAATATTGTGANCAGAGATAGNAAAATTGCCATGATAAATATCGCTGAGATNTAGGGCATAAAACCATATTCATATGGTTCTGGGTTTGCNANATGCAATACAGTGAATAGNGCGCTGGATATTATGATGTTAACCGACTTGTTTTTGATGATTAAATGTATCCCGTGTATCACGTATCCTCGAAAAAAAACTTCCTCCATTAGCACTTGNANTGGNGTTAGTGCGAAAACCATTAAAGAGAACAGTATGTACTCTGCTAGTTTTGGGGATTGGAATTTTAAATNCGGATTTTCTGATGACAGACTTAGNATTAATAATATAGACAGTATGNCCCCCATTAATGAGGCGCTATACATGGTCCTTTTGTAGTCTATTTCTTTACGGAAAGTAATGAGATGTTTAAACGCTTTTTTGTGTATAAACTTGATCACGTAATAAATTCCAACTAGCCCGATTAAAAAAGTGGAGTTTGCGGCTACGAAATTTGGAATATGGGAAATTCCCATAATTATGTAGCTATCACAGTAAAAACTTTCTATTGTGAAGAAGTTTAGGGAGTTGCAAGTTATCCAAGTGGGAATAAACCCCAGTAAATTCCATATAATTAATATTAGCAAGGCTCCTAAAGTCCAGACCCACCACCTGTTTATTCCTAAATTTGCATTATCTAAGAAGGTATTGGCTGGGGATCGAGTTAAGTCTCTATGCCTATACGGTTTTATTTCCGTACTTTTGTCATGTCGATTGCCGCATCGTATACAATATTTATGAATGGAAAAATCACCCATCGCACCACACATACCACAAAATGAATTGAGGGTTTTCAATAGATATAACTCCCTGAACTATACCTTGATCGAAATGGACTCGAAGTGGTTTTTGTGAACTTGCAACTGGCTATCCTATAACTTCTCTAAAATATCTTAGATAATTCAATCCCAATAATTTTCTGAGTTCGTCTTCATTGAACCCTTTTTCGGCCAGTTTTAATGTGATATTAGGCCAATCTCCAAAGTTAGAATAGCCTTCGATCCTGTAGTCNGGGGTCAGCCTGTGTTCTGGTCTGAATCCACCCCAATTAAATTCAGATGGGTGTTCTTTATAGTATTCAATCTGTCCGGGCATACTTTCTGGGAATTCATCGTCATATATCAGACCNGTCTCAGGTCCNTTCGCGCAAATATCAGTACCAATTCCTACATGGTCTATACCCATAATGTTCACAAGATGAATTACGTGTTCAGCGAAGTCATCTAATGTGGCNATACTGCCATTATTTTGTATAAATCCTGGCACAATTACAACNCCGAAGAAACCNCCTTNATTCGCAACTGCNTTAGCCAAATCGTCGTCTTTTCCTCTATCGTGNTANCAGACAGAATTGCTNGAGGAATGGGTCACAATTATTGGAGATGACGAGACTTCTAGGGCATCCCACCCAACCTGTTGGCTGCAGTGACTTACATCGACAGCCATATTCATTTCATTTAGTTTTTCTACCACGGTTTGCCCAAAATAACTTAATCCGCTTTTATATCTTTCCGTACATCCGTCTCCTACGAGATTGCGGAGGTTATATGTAAGTTGCACAACTCTGAGCCCTAAGTTATAAAAATAATCAATTTTTGAAAGGTCTGTTCCGAATGGTAATGTATCTTGAAAGTCCAGAATCAGCCCGTGCTTACCTGAACGATATACTTCTTCGATGTCATCTGCTTTAAGAATTAACTTTAAGTCACCTTGAAGAGCGTCAATGTAGCTTCTGGCTTGGGCCATTCCTTCGTTGGCGCTCTCAAAAGCTCTTTCAATTTCGATCCCAGCGCTATACGTGGCGCTGGCAACACTGACTCCAGATCTTTGCCAAAGAGACATATACTGTTCCCTTGCTGATTTGGAATTTCGTATTTCTTGAGTAGCTATCTTGGATAACTGACTGGANGCTTGAGATCTGGTGTANCCGGCCTTTTCCATATCTAATAAATCTAATTTCATTCTTTCAGTGAATAGGAATCCCGATGTAGCAGGNGGTTGCTTGCTATCTATGACGAGGGATTCTTTATGTAATTGAAGTGCTTCTTCATCTGNGAGATACCGGACTTGNTTATTCAAAATCGGCTCCTTTATAAGATATATTCATAACGAATGGATGTTATCAGAAGTATGAAGGACAAAATTCAGGAACCTGATAACTATTCATTTTGAAGAGGAATGGTTTCTCAAATTTATGCCTTGTAGTTTGACTAAACACCATATTATGTAAATAATCAACTTCACCTAGTAGTTAACATATTTTAGTGGAAGAATTTTATTGATGCCCATTTCTGATTTTGAAACTGACCATGGAGCTAGATTGAGGTCTGTTCGAAGATCTAAGTTGGAAATTAGCGCCAAGTCAAATTTTACATTCAAGGAAGCAGTACTTAGCAAGCCAGATTCAGTTATTTTGCGTGATTTAAAAGGAAGCTCTGTAAAAATTGGTTCAAATGACGAAGTTCAATTGGGTGAGATTTTAAACATTTCACGGTCTAGTTCTGTTGATGTTTTTGTGAAGCTGACAGATTTTCNCANCTCGCGTTTAAATGATTTTCTTATTGAAGGAATAGCAGGGATTGCAATCCAGGTGAATGATGTTAATGAAGTAATAAACATATCTAACCAGATATTGGATTTGGAATACTCAAAAGGCATAGCAGCGAACACATTTGAACTGGATCTAACATTAGGTACAACCAAGTCTGTTGTTGACTGTTTTGAAATTGTTCAGGCTAGCTCTAGAATAGCTTCTTTGAATTTGGATGAACAGAAGTTGTACGAAGATTTAAATGNGCCATTTAACGGAGAAGANGACGCTCTAGCTTTTTCACGTGGGAGAATTATAGTTGCTGCTCGAGTAGCTGAAGTCCANGCACATGGTTTAGCATTTATGAATAATCAGGAGTCAGAGTACTCATTAGAAAAACAAGTTGCNCTCTCAAGGAAAATGGGTTTTTCGGGAGCTTGTTGCAAAACGTTGGAAGAAATTTCNTATTTGAATGAAGGATTCGCTCCTAGTCTCTATGAATATGAAAGGGCCTTAAAAGTNAAGGAAGCCATGGAAGAAGCTTTTGAGGCTGGGTTAGGGGCAGTTACTTTAGGTGGTAGTGAAATGATAGATGTGGCAATGGTCAGGCACTCAGAGAACACAATTTATAGGCATTCTGCAGTCAAAGCCAAGGAATCCAGAATGGGCATTGACTATGAGGAGTCTGATGATTGATGGGTGAATCGAGGAGATCTTTTTTGCTAGTTGGTGCGGATGATCAAAGTTTGGGTGAAAAGCTGACTTGGAACCCTGATGTNGTTGTCTTAGATTACACTGATTTATTGCATCCCTCATCCATGCGGGNATCTNTGAACTTAATCTCTGACAAAGTGTCTTTTATACAGAGTGAGGGGATTGAACCAATGGTTCAGATTCGCGCAATCACTCCATTTGATGATCTTCAAAGGTTAGTTGGCGCGGGAGTTGAAACTTTGATTGTTAGTGGATTCGAACAAGCAAATCAAGTTGGGGAAATGTCTTCATACCTGGATAGATTAGAGAGTGAGGTTGGACCGCTCAAATTAATTCCATATCTTGCGAACATACCAAGCGTGTACAACGTCTTGGACATAGTTGACTCAGATCCCCGAATCATTGCAGTAACAATCGGTATAGGTGATTTAGCATTTGATTTATTGGAAAGCTATGACAACGATATGTTTTATTTCACAGGTCCCAATCCCAGAATCTCATCACCAGAGTTTTTAATCACACGGACTACAGTGATGGCTAATTCAAAAAACAAATGTCCTGTTATGGGAGTGTTAGGTAACACAATAGCTTCTGGATTTGCCCAAGCTGATCAATTAGAAAAGGCTGCCGATAGGGCCGTTAAATTAGGTATCAAAAGTTTTTTGACCCCTCACAATGAAGGATTGGATGCAACCCGTAAAGCATTTATTAATCAGGGCGGAGGCATATAAGAGTATGAAGAACAATATTGAACGTTCGAGCCTGATAATGCCTATTAATGTTCCAAGGTTTGTGGAAAGAGCTTGGACTAGAGGTGTGGAGCAGATTACATTGGACTTAGAGGATTCTGTCGCCCCAAATCAAAAAGAAGACGCAAGAAAATTAGTAANAAATTCTATAAGGATTGCGGCNAGAGGTGGGGCCTCCGTATCAGTGCGAATTAATAATGACAGTATAGAGAAAGATCTGGAAGCATCTGTATGGCCAGGTTTAGACAGCATACTAATGACTAAGGTTGAATCACCGGATGAAATTAGAATGGCGGATTCGTATATAGGCAAATTGGAATTGAAAAGAGGTATTAACAAAGGTTCCATAAAAATAAAACCTTTGATTGAATCCGCTAAAGGCGTTTGGCAATCCTATGATATAGCCACATCCAGTGAAAGAATAATTCAATTTGGTGACGTCGCCCCAGGTGATACCACAGCGGATTTAGGCATTGAAATGGCGGGTGAAGTAGATCAGTTATTTTATTGTAGAGGTGAGGTGGATTTGATAGGTAGNTCGCTTAACAAGGGAGCTGAAGGTCCGTGGCAGNCGATTGAGGGTTCACTGTTTCAATATGGTGATCCTGAACCTGTATTACGTAAAGCACAGGAAAATCGACGTCGGGGAATACATGGGTCATTCGGAATCCATCCTTCAGTAGTACAGCCTAATAACGTAGGGTTAACACCCACTACTGAAGAGGTGCAAGAAGCTAAAGATCTCATNAAGTATTTTGAAGAANCTTGGGCTCNAGGTGAATCNTACTGCGTGTTTAAAGGGAGGATGATTTTTAAGCATAATGCACAGTGGGCACGTGAGTACATAAAATATGCTGATAGTTGTTGGGCTAAAGATGAAGAAAAAGCTGAATTGATCAAACAATTGCAAAAGCAAGAGCGATGTAGTGATGAGNAAATAAATGGTTAGAAGTATTCTGGACGATGTTCTGATTGTGGAACTAGCACAAGATGTCGCCGGCCCATATGGTTCAAAATTGTTGGCTGATCAAGGCGCTAATGTCATTAAGATTGAACCTATTACTGGAGATACTTCTAGACAGTGGGGCCCGTTCCCTGATGATATACCACACATTGAGCGCAGTTTAAGTTATGCCTATTACAATACCAATAAGAAAGGTATAACTCTGAATATCGATAGTGATAAGGGTAAGGGNNTATTACGGAGATTGATTGAACAGGCNGATATATTCATAGAGGATATAGCACCTTCAAAAAAATCAATGTATGGGATTGATGATTTATCTCTTTCTAATCCCGACTTGGTTCACGTGTCGGTTACTCCATTTGGAAGTGCTGGACCATATCAAGATTATGCTGGAGTGGAAATAATCTACCAAGCCTTAGCTGGATTTATGCACTTGAGTGGGGATCCAGATAGAGGGCCATTGCAAATCGCTTTAAATCAAGGACAGGTTATGGCCGGTAGGAATATCGCNCTGTCGGCCATGGCATCCATTTACATGCAATTGGGTCAATATCTGGATGTGTCAATCATGGAGTCTGTGGCTGTTCAGCCACCGTTTCACATAATTACTTACACTCATACTGGTATCATTTCTGGTCGAGGATTGGGAGCAGATGGAATAGACATTTTTGGAGGCGATTACCTCAAAACAAGGGATGGTTACATATGTATGACAACCGAAGGTAAGAGGACTTGGGAGGATCTAGCAATTTTGCTAGACATACCTGAACTGTCTTTGGATCATTTTGCTGATCCTGNTGATAGGGAAAAACATAGAGAATCGCTTGAAAAATTAGTTCTCCCAGAGTTGGAGAAAAAAGACACAAAAGANTTATTTCATAAGGCAATGCGAGAAGGATTTGTATTTGGAATGGTGCAAAGCCCGGAAGATCTGTTGGATTGCGAACAACTTGGCATGCGAGAGGCGTGGTCAGAAATAAATCATCCAGAATTGGGGGTCTTGAAATATCCCAATGCTGGGTTCCATATGTCTTCAGTGGAGGTTAAGAGTGATAAACCGGCCCCACTTTTGGGGCAACATAATGCCGAAATATATAGTTCTATGTTGCAAATCAATGCAGACGATTTAGCTGGGTTGAAATCTGAGGGGGTCATATAGAGTGAGCACAGGAAATACTCTTCAAAGCACCACTCTGTCAGGAGTGAGGGTTTTGTGTGTTGAGGATCTTATAGCACTNCCATGGGGAACAATGTATCTGGCTGATTTGGGAGCTGAAGTTATTAGAGCGGAGTCACATACAAGACTTAGGTCTCGAGCGTGGGGCCCTTTTCCAGACGCAAAAGCGGATCCNGATGATTGGTGGAACCAAGGTGCTAGCCACGGGTTATATTACAGAAACAAAAAGAGTTTGACTTTGGATTTGACTAAACCTGAAGGAATCGAGCTCTTTAAAGAGATGGTTAAAGTTAGTGACATAGTTGCTGAAAATAGTCGACCCGGTGTTATGGAACGTCTTGGTATAGACTACGACACTTTAAAAGAGATAAAACCAGATTTGATTATGGTCGGTAGTTCTGGTTTTGGGCAAACCGGTGATTGGAAGAGCTATGGTGCGGTAGCGCGAATTATAGATGGCATTTGTGGTATGTCTTACACAACTGGTTACAAAAATGATGCTCCTGTGAGAGCGAATCCTTCCTACATGGATATTACTACAGGTTGGAACATGGTTTTGTGTTCTTTATTGGCNTTGCATCATCGTAGGAAGACGGGAGAAGGCCAATATATCGATCTCTCTATGTANGAAACAGGAACCACATGTATAGGACCAGCATTACTTGACGAACAAGTTAACAAACGAAAAATTAATAGAGTTGGGAATGGNCATGAGAGNATGGCCCCTCATGGTTGTTATCAATGTAGTGGCAAGGATAGATGGGTAGTGATTGCTGTTGAAAATGATGACCAGTGGGTAAAATTTAAGAAAATTGTTGGTAGCCCAGATTGGTTGAATGATTCTAAATTTGATTCCGTTATGGGTCGGTTGGCGAATTCTGAAGNTTTGGACAGCTTTATTTCTGATTGGACAAAANATAAATCAGATAAANATATAATGGATATATTTCAATCTGAATCTGTTCCATGTTCCTCAGTTTATGATGCACGAGATTTATTAACTGATGAACATTTGATGAGTCGAAATTTCTTTGAGCCTCTTGAGAGAGATTCTAGTACTGGAGTGAGAACTAAACCATATGTTGGTAGATCATTCAAAATGTCAAAGACGCCAGTCAAAAAGCAAAGAGTTGCGACCTTAGGTGAGCATAATAATGAATTGCTTGGTGGATTGCTGGGAATATCCGATGAAAAAATGCAGACTTTACATGAATCAGGCATTATAGGGTGGAAACCGAGCGGTACTGCTGCTGTAACCCCTGAAGGTGTTTCTCGGATCATGGTTGGAAATGATGCAGTGGTGGACCCTGATTATGAAAAGGTCAACAAGTTACACTCACATCTCTAGCTAGTTGACTTATTATCACTAACCGGTTGATATTTTAATAGTTTAGATGTGCCAAGATATTTTTTCAGGCAATATTTCATTCTGTTTTTATTTATGTATGGCGAACAAATGTGCTAGAATGATTCATANTTGAAGACCGGAATGTTTTCTTGTTACATAAAGTAATGTGGCGTATCCGGTAACATATCGGAGGCGGGAATGGCGGTAAAAAGAGATCATCCTTATATTTGGACAACCTGGTTGACTAGGCTATTGTCTGGTGATAGCTCATGTGAATGGGCAGCACAATTCAGAGCTCATCATGAAACCAAAAGTTATTCGAAAGTAAGTAGTGGGTTNGACGCAGCCCGATGGCAGATGGAGCACACAGCTCTTTTAAACAAGGCAAGGGCCGAAATGGAATCTACTGGTGCTAATGTCTATATTGAAGGGCAAAACTTTTTTACATTAAGAGGTAAAACTGCGACTTTGTCTGGAAAGCCAGACTTGGTTTCTATCGAGGGTAACACTGGAGTGATAGCAGACGCCAAAACCGGTCAGCAATCGATATCCCACCAAATACAAGTATTAATCTATATGTATGCCTTACCAAAAGCATTACCTCAGTACAGGGATGTGACTTTTGAAGGGAAATTAGTTTATCCGGATGAAGAAGTGTTTATCCCTTCTGACGGAGTTAATGATGGTTTTGTTACTGAGTTGGGAGGACTCATAACAAGATTAGCCGATTCCGATTCAGCAATAAGAACGCCAAGTAAACAAGAGTGTTCATTTTGTAATATTACTGTCGCGGATTGCGACGAAAGAATCGATGATTATGAAGAAGATGATGTACAGCGTACAGCTGATTTTTAATGTGATTGAAGTAATTTCAAAGGCCGGGGAATTAACATTACAGATTACGCACGAAAATTAGAACTTTTCGGGAACTTGGTACCATTTTGGTACCATTTCTAAAAATGACCTTCTGGGAAAAGTAGAAAAAAGCCCCGATTTAGCTATAAAAATGGTGGTGGGCGATGAGGGACTCGAACCCCCGACTCCCTGCGTGTAAAGCAGGTGCTCTAACCAACTGAGCTAATCGCCCTTTCTTATCAGCGCGCGCTTGGCGGGACTCGAACCCACGGCCTCATCCTCCGCAGGGATGCGCT
>PBDQ01000017.1 GCA_002717465.1 Chloroflexota bacterium | reverse complement strand
ACAATTTAGTGTCTCAATTAGATAAAATTGAGGAATCAGGGTTGAACGTAAGGATAATTTCAGCTATATCTGAGGAGCTATTTAATAGGCAACCAGAGTCATACAAAAAGTCTATACTCCCTGAATCAGCAATGTATGACATGATGATAATTAGTACAGGAACCAAAAGGTTTTGGCCCACATCTAAAGTAGGACCACTGACTGATGAATATTCGCTTGTGTCCGACTGGAATGATGAATGGTTAACCGGAGGATCAGAGACTGAGATAATCAAAGACGCTCGGTTAGACCCAGACACTATTTTTGGCGCTGTCAAAAAATTTGCAGATGAGCACGACGCAAGGATTAAACGTCAGACTACATATCTTAGCGGATAAATTTCATTTGCTGACTGGATTTTATTCAGTAGGCCAGTTTCAAATACCACATTATGATCGAACTGAGAGCTAGCGATATGATTGGCAAGATTTGCTTTAAACTGGCGACGGTGATATTACTAGGACGGAGATTTAAAGTTTTGTTGCCGTCTGCCACTATCAACCCGATTCCAGTCCCTAGGCTTAGACAGGCGCCGATAACGTAGAGATTCATGCTGAACAAGCTGTCTTGAAAAATAGTGGTTTGGTATTGTTCATGGACTGAAGCATGAATTTGAAACATGAAAGCAAGAAATGGCCAACATTTTAATAATGCAATGGCGATATGCCTATCGTGCGTCAATTCTTGTTTTATTTCATTCCGGTATCGAGTCATGGATTCTCATCTCTTCATAAATTTTGGCATTATAATGTGGTCTTGCCCATTTTATTCAACCAAATTTCTCAGATTTTGCAAATAAAAGGAAATAATGCTGGTTAGTATCGTTCTAATATGTATACTGGTTTCTTATGTTGTTGGAACAATTCCATTCGGCTATTTTGTTTCATCAATCAAAGGGATTGATATAACCAGTGTCGGCACTGGTAATCCTGGNGCCTCNAATGTTTACAAAGAAGTCGGNCCTATCTATGGAATCCTATTGTTTGTGATAGATATTAGTAAAGGNATGGTCATCCCATTCATAGTTTTAATTTTTGGCGGTGAAATTTGGATAGCTAGCCTTTGTTTGTTTTCTTTAGTATTGGGTCATGTAACGCCTTCACCTTGGAAAGGTTCCAGCGGTACTGGTATGGCTGCAGCTATGGGAGCATCTATTGCAATGATTCCTGTTGGGGCATTAATATGCGTTCCACCAGCATTGGCAATTTTGATTATTACCAAAAATCCGACTTATACTGGCGTCACGGCTTTTTTGATTGCCATGGTGTCCGATTGGTTGATTATGCGCGATTTTGTTGAAGTAGGCACCGTTCTGGTTTGTTCTTTGATTATTTTAATGAAATTTAGTATCCAATACAGAGACTTGTAAAACCAAACTACTAATTTTTATNGAGTGTTNAATACCTGTTATAAAACCGTCTAAACATTTGTAACATTGTCGGTGTTAACTAGTAGGTTTATGACTGGAACATTTAGAGCGTCGGCGATCTTTATGAGGGCCGCCATTGTTAAATTTTGNTTTCCATTTTCTACTAGNCTAATGTAGGCGCGATCCACTCCCGCAAGATCAGCCAAACTACCTTGATTCAATCCTCTCGCCCTTCTAATGTTTAATACATTGTTTCCAATAGACAAAAGCATCTGATTAAGTGATATAGCGCCAGAACCCATTCCGAGCTTGGACTCTAATTGANTTTTGCCATCAACTAAGTCATTTACCAATAATACTCCTGAAAAGTTAATGTTTCGTGTAATATAACTAGGTCCCCCTATAATTATTAGTGGTGGGGTTGCTAGGGAATTTAGTCCGTTAATGTATTTTTCTAGTTTGGTGATACTGTTCTCAAATACTGCATTCAGTGCAATAACATTAGGACGTACTTCCTTCGCATATGACACTAGGTCGTCCAATGGNGTTTCCGGACCTAAAAAGTGGACGTCCCAACCCTCAATGGCTAATAAATTAGCAAACATTTTACTACCAATCCAGTGCCTCTCACCTTCGGGAGATGTGACAATAATTTTTGCTCCGATNTNAGTCATCTTTGCGGTCGATTGATAGATAGTTTCGATAAATTCTTGCAGGATTTGTGTTGACAAATGTTCGTGAGCAATGGAAATAGATCCTTCGTGCCATAGTTCGCCGATATGGGTTAAAGTGGGACCTATAATTTGGTTGTATATATTCGCAGTGGAAAGGTTTAACCTGACTGATTCATCTACGATTGACTGTGCAGAGGGTCTGTCCCCAATCAAGAGTGATTTANTTAACCTTAACCTCAGGCTTTCTATTGTATTTTGTTGTGAATCTATTGGCATATAGAGCCTCAATTTATTTATATTGCTTTTGTAAATCTCTGTTCAATCACCTTTTTTCTGTAATTGAAGATTCTGAGGAGAATTTTTCGAATCACTAATTTATGTGCAATTCGACCTAAATAACCCATCGGAATTTTATATAGCACTGTGTCTTCCATTAAGATTGTATTTCCGTCCTGCTTAGTCAATTTATGACGGTGCCACCACAATTTGTATGGACCNTCAATTTGGATATCTACAAATTCATGATTTGGATCCCAGTGAATTATTTTGGATTTCCATTGTAATGGTATGGGCCCAATATTTATTTTGTACACAAATTGTGAACCTNTTTTCACGACATCTTCACCTTCTTGAATATGGAAATTCATCCAGCTTGGGGTTGTTAACCCAAGATTTAAAGGTGATGAAAAAAAATTAAATACATGATTCTGTGAAGATTTAACCTGAGATTTGGAGATTAGGCGATAAGTGGGCTTTGGTAAGTCACTTTTATGATTGGATTCGCGTGCATTCCATAAATCATCACTTGAATCAACAAATCTGGTNACAGTTGTGTATTCCGCCGTGAATTCCTCTTCNAACGCTGGTTCTAATGAATCATAAATAAAATTGTATCCAAATCTTTCTAAGGCTTTAGGGAGTACGTATTGACTACTTGCTAGAACATCGGCTCCTTCACCATACACTAGGGTCAATAAGAATTTTGGGACTGGGATCACAATTTTCACTTTCAAAAGTTTTGCGAGTGACTTTGAAAAGGTTTTCCAAGTACTTGGATTTGGACTTACTAGGTTAATTGGCCCGGANACTTCCTGGTTCTCTATGCAAAAACGAATAATGCCAAGTACATCTGAAATGTGAATCCACGGGATTACTTGATTGCCTCTTGCGATATAATTTCCTATNCCGTACTCAAAAGGTAGTCCTACNTGTTTTAGAAATCCCCCTTCCCTGCCNAGAACGATTCCAATCCGCATTAGAACAACCCGTGTGCCGTTTGCTGTAGATTGTAAGGCNGCCTGTTCCCATTGGTCGCATAGGTCTCGTAGGAAGCCTGTCCCTTTGGGNGTTTCTTCATCACTANGAATTGTGTATGANTCATTGTAGAAACCAACTGCNGAAGCAGATAAAAATATTTTAGGCGGAGTTTTGCATTTAATGATTTGGTTTGAGATTCGCTTTGTAAGGTCCACTCGGCTAGAAATGAATCTTTTTTTCTTTGTTGCTGTCCAACGTACTCCTGCCAGCTGCTCACCAGCCAAGTTTATAACACAGTCAGTAGTTTCTAAGACGCCTTGCAGTTTGGAATCTGGATCAAGATGGCTTAACAACTCTACATCTTTGCCTAATTGATTTCTCGATTGTTCCAGATTCCTAACATAGGCAGTTATTTGGTGCCCCAGCCCTAGAAGATAAGCCACAGTCGAACGGCCTACAAATCCAGTCGCCCCTGTTAACAGTATGTGCATCGAGATTTCCTCACTAAAATTTTGGCTTGCCATAAGGGCACAGTGAAAATGCACACTAAAGGCAGNATAGGTAGCAGGTTTGTATTATAGCACAATCTGGTGTATTATGACACTCAGAAACACAGAATAAACTGGGTGAATCGTGTCCTATACCACAATATTTTTCTTAGTTAATTTAATCGGGGGAGGCCTAGTAATTGGAGGATATGTGGTCGGTTTTTCATTGTATTCGGAAGCTAAAATTACTATGTGGGGCGGGATCACTTCTTCGCAGAAACCTATTTTTCAAGTCTCCATGATTTTTGCAGCTTTGGGTTACCTTTTATTTTGCTACATGGGTTTGTTCAAATTCGGGAACGGGTGGGAANTTTTACGNGANACNGATTCCATTGTTTTGATTGTTNTTTGTGCTCTTTTTCTNGTGTCTGCAGCTTTATGGCTNCCNTTNGGAATATGGCATCAAGAAACTGGAAAACAATTAGCNTTTNTGTTGATGGCAGTAAGTCTNTGGATTACTGCTTTGAGCCTTGCNGGTATGACCACTACGATACTNTTAAGNACGATGGAGATTTCAAATATTGTGAGAATTATCTCTAGTATCGGGCTGAGCTATATAACTTTTCATTGTTTGGTGTTTGATGCTTTAATTTGGTTGCTAAAGTATCCCAGATGATTGTTGCTATTCAATTATAGGATTTTAGTGAATGTTATGAAGTTGTTAGATCGATACGTCTCTGAGCAAATCCCAAAGTTGAAAATGGTTCAGACTAAGCATCTAGAGGGGATGTTTGAGAACTATTCTCCAGATGAAATTGTAAATGGATCAGGTATGAATTCGGAAGAGCTGATTCAATCTTTTAGGTTATCCTTGATAACAGAATCGCTTACTGAGGAATATTCTAAAACATTCAGAATTGGTGCTAAGAAATATAGCNGTGNCTGGTTGCATCGTTATGTCACCGAATTTTGGGAACCGGATGAGTTAGGCCATGCTGATCCCTTCAAAAACATCTTGGTGGACTTTGGATTAGATCAAACATTACTGGAAATGGAAATAAAAGACGCAAGAGATCAAACNGATTATTTTTTGCGGCATTCTTCTGGTTTTCATCCAATAAGTCTCACTACATATGGGATGATACAGGAGTGCATCACAGACTATTGGTATGAACTTCAGAGAGGTTTTTTCCCTGGAGAAAGTAACACTTCTAAAGTGTTGAGTTTAATAAAAGGAAGAGAGGCCCTTCATACAGTTCAGTTTAGGGACTTAACTGCAATACAGATTGAAAATGACCCTAAATTGATTGAAGAAGTAGCATTTGCAGTTATCAATTTCAAGATGCCGGCTAACCATATACCNATCGTTAAGNGTATTGAATCCAAAACACAAGGATGGATACCCAAAATGAATGGGAACACTACTGAATTGATTACTAGGGTTATCGCAAATATTCAACAATCTTTAAATGATAAGGCGATGTTGGGGCGTATTATACTGCAATATTCTTCTCGTGAAGATAAGAAATTTTTTGAAGCGATTCCTCANAACACTTTAATATATTGCTTGAGTAAGGTTAAAGGTGGGTACGGGTTGGTAGGAGAATTGATTTTAGAACAGCTTGGGCTCTATGGAGATGATAGTGGAGGCAATATNTCGACAATAGACAATGTTCGCTACAGACTCAAACANCCTATNAAAAAATGGATTCAGAACAGATTGGAAATGGAAGGGTTTTAGTCTAGGTCTAATAAATGAATGTTTAATCTAACTGATATCTTAGGCAAACACTTACATANGAGAATATTAAAATCTTTCGGCGCACTGAATTTGAATGTAACCACTCCTGACGGTTATCTTCACCAATTAGGCAACAANGAAACGGATGCTNATATTCATATACGTAGNTGGTCAGTATTTTGGGATATGCTAATGGGATTTGACCTTGGATTTGCAAAAGCCTATATAGATGGTAAGTGGGATTCTACAGATTTGACTTATTTGTTCGAATCAATTGCAGGATCAGACGAATCGGATTCACCAAGTNATATTGGGAGGTTTGCCCCTATCAAGATTAAGGCGCAATTAGAGCAACGAGTGAGGGTTAGTAATAATAGGTTTTGGGCTAAGAGAAATATTAAAAGACATTACGACTTGGAAAGAGCATTTTTTCAAGGATTTTTGGATGAATCAATGACATATTCATCGGCTGTGTTTGAAGATTCGAACCAAAGTCTTGAACTAGGTCAACAAAATAAGGTTGACCTTTTATTTGCAAAATGTGATTTGNATGAAACGGACCATATATTGGATATTGGTTGTGGTTGGGGATACTTGATGACGANGGCCTCAATAAAGTTTGGCTGTAAAGCCACAGGTGTCACGTTATCAAAAAACCAATTCGATTATTGTCAAGATCTTATCCATAAACTGGGNCTAGAAGGTCAAGTGGAGGTAATACTTGGTGATTANAGGCAAATCACTGGAAAGTTTGATCACATATTTTCAGTAGAGATGATAGAAGCTGTTGGACACAATGGAATTGATATTTTCTTTGACAAATGTTTTACCCTTCTTAAAAGTAGTGGGTCAATTCAAATGCAAGCAATTAATATACCTCATACTCGCTATGACAATTACAGAAGAAATTGTGACTTTATTCAAAAATACATATTCCCAGGTGGATTACTCCCATCTCTAAATCGGATTCATGATTCAGCAAATCGACATGGATTTGGTGTAACTACCTATAAATCTATAGGCCTAGACTATGCTTCAACTCTTGAACAATGGAAAANAAANTTAAGGTCGAATTGGCAAGAAATGCAGGATTATGGGTTTGACAGTAAATTTTTGAGAATGTTTGATTATTATTTCAGTTATTGTGCGGGTGCCTTCAAGACNGGTCATATTGATAATCACCAGATATCTATAAGCAGGGAAAATTAATTGTGGTACGAAATATTCATAAATAAAAAAATATTACCTGATTGGGTTATTCGCAAGATTTTAAGAGCAAAACTTCAAAATTATGCCAATGNTATCTCCAGCATGAGTCCATCAGAACTAGATGNCAANCGTAAAGAGTTTGTAGAAAAATGTTTGTCATCTGATGTGGCTATCCATACCGATGTAGCAAACAGCCAACATTATGAATTACCAATCCTATTNTATGAGNATATTTTGAGCAAAGAGATGAAATATAGCGGTTCCTTTTGGGATAGNGAGGATAGTGAAATCGATGAGGTGGACACAAACACTTTACAGACCTACATGAATAGAATTGAAATAGAGTCCTGCAACANTATTNTGGATTTAGGNGCNGGCTGGGGAGCTTTGACTTTAGCAATCGCNGAATGTTATCCAGGAGTAAGTATTACTGCATTAACTAATTCCTCTATTCAAGCTAATTACATAAANATGAAAGCGAGACATAAAGGATTTCAAAATGTAAAAGTAGTCAAAGAAGATGTGCAGAAATACAATCCAAGTAATTTATTTGACCGAATAGTGTCCATAGAAATGTTTGAGCATATGAGGAATCCAGAAATTATTATGAAAAGAGCGTTTACCTGGTTGAATAGTGAAGGCAAGTTATTCCTCCAGGTATTTAGTCACAGGAGCTATCCTCAGTTTTTTGATAATGTTAAATCATCGTGGATGTCCAGAAATTTTTTCACAGGTGGATTGATGCCCTANGACGGTTTCTATACAGATATCCGCCACGATTTAGTGTTAAANAAAATTTGGAGGGAATCTGGGATNTCTTATCACCATACTCTGGAAGCTTGGTTAAATAATCTGGATAGAAACCGCGAGAAAATATTGCCTCATTTGGACGCCTGTCGTATGAGCATTAGTTCAAGGGTGTTCTTGCAACAGTACAGGTTTTTTTTGATATTTTGTTCTGAACTGTTCAATTTTAATAATGGAAATGATTGGTACGTAATAAATTATTTGTTTGACAAGACTGGAAATGAGACGTGTTGAAGGTTGCCGTTATNGGTGCTGGTATATCTGGGATTTCGGCCTCTTATCATTTGCAAAAATTTGCGGAAGTGACTTTATTTGAAAANAATGACGCAATCGGAGGCCACGCGAATACGGTTTCAATAACAGATGATGAAACCGGTTCAATAAGTGTGGATACTGGGTTTATTGTGTTTAATGANAGGAATTATCCAGGGTTTTCACAATTNTTATCTGAATTAGGTATCCAATTTGTTAAAACAGATATGACGTTTTCGTTTACAAATTGTAAAAGTGGGTTCAGTTATGCAGGCTCTTTGAGAGGATTGTTNCCTGAAATTAAAGATCTGTTTAATATGGCTCGATTGAAGTTTCTAAAAAATGTTCTGAAGTATTCAAAACATCTACAGCAGAACTCGCTTGCGTGCATAGGAAACGATTTAACAATAAATGATGCTTTACGCAAATCTGGCTGCCCAGAAGATGTGATTACCCAATATTTTGTGCCTCTAGCAAGNGCGATTTGGTCTTGTAGTGGTGAAGATGCGGGAAACGTACCTATAGATAGCTTTGTAACCTTTTTTAATAATCATGGGTTGTTTGATCTTACAGGTAGACCGAATTGGTATAGCGTCAAAGGTGGAAGTAAGAGCTACATAGATGCTTTTNAAAAAAGCTTCAAGGGGATTATATTTTGTAATTCAGAGGTAAATAATATTAGCAAAAACATTAATAAACGATACGAGGTTCAAACCGTTCAAGGGTCCTACTCTGAATATGATTCCATTGTTTTTGCCACTCACGCTAATGATTCAATAGAGATGTTGAAAACGTTCGAGGATATAAACACGGAAATTATGGATGTCTTACATACGTATAGGTTTACTCAAAATCAGGTTGTATTACACGAGGACACGACATTTTTACCGAGTAATTATCGATTGTGGTCTTCGTGGAACGTTAAGTCTGATCCATTACTNTCCGGCGGGNATATAGGTCANACAACGTATTTTATGAATAGATTGCAGAAATTGAANACCGATCGTAAGTTATTAGTTACATTAAATCCAATAACACAACCCAAGGAAAGCACNGTTCTTTATAGAACCAGCTTTAGTCATCCNGTACTTACNTCAACATTACAAGATCTAGGTTGTAAGTTNGANATCTTGAACAGTCAAGACAAAATGTATTTTTGTGGAGCATACACTGGCTACGGATTTCATGAGGATGGATACCAATCAGGATATAGAGTTTCTGAAGTCATAAAGAAATATGAGCATTTATCATGAGGAATGGATTCGTTACAGGTCGTCTATCTCACGAAAGGTTTATACCTACATACAGGGATTTTAGATTTAATCACTGTATGGTTTTGATTAATCTAAGCGACTTNAAAAATAAATCCCTTCCGTGGTTCTTGAGCTCAGATAAAGTCGGTGTTTTTTCCATTAATTGTAAAAATTATATCAATGGTTTAGATATTCCNATTTCCGACAAATTGGATAAACAATACAGTGTNAGTACCACCGTAGGTAAAGACATAACCTGGTGGATTTTGACAACACCTAGATTTCTATTTTATTCCTTTAACCCAGCTTCTTTTTACTTTGGTATTGANCAGTCAGGAATCTTGAAAATTGCTGCTGTGGAGGTACACAATACGTTTTCTGAATCTCATNTATACACTCTTAATTCGAAAGGTGAAGGGCACAAACATTCGATCAGGGACTCGCACAGTAAGGAATTCCATGTNTCCCCTTTTATTAATGATTATGGTCACTATGATTTTTATTTGAGCTTAAATGAACAGAATGTGTCAATTCAAATCATACTTGACCAAGATCAAAATAAAGTAATGGACGTTATGTTTAATGCAGGATTATTGCCACTAAACAATTCAAATTTCACGAAGAATTTTTTGGGTTTGCTAAAAACTGTCATATTGACTGAGTTTAGGATACTTAAGCAGGCCTATATTTTGTATTTTCGAAACAAATATAAAGTTATAACTAAACCACCACTATCTAAAAANTCATGTAAGTCACCGTCTANAGGATTCATATCAAGGTTAAAGTTTCCGTTTTGAATATAATTTCATTGACCAGAATAGCGATTGTGTTATTGATATCTTTATCAATATTTTTTGTTTTCACGACGACTGCTAGTGCTCATATACCTTATTTCTCCAGTGCTGAAAACAGCTCATTAAATCGACCATTTGAAATTAAAGACATTCAAATATCAAAGGTGATTTATCAAAAACTAAAGGAAGAACAAGTTTCGTCATGGATAAAATTTGAAGCACGTGAAGGAGAGATCCTAAATTTGGAAATCGGATTACCGAAAATCACTCAATTATTTTCATATAGACCNGAAATTATCCTTTATCGAGCACCATATGTTTTAACNAATGACATTTCTAAAGATAATCTGGAACCCATACTTTACATATCTACATCCGATATAACTTCGGTGAAGGAGTTTCACGANCCTTTTACAAAAACAAATTCCTGGATTCTGTACGAAACATCAACGGTGTTACCAAATTCCGGTANCTATTTTATAGAGAGTTTAAATGNTAATTCCACTTCTGGGAANTTATGGATTGCCATAGGGAAAGAGGAGAAATTTGGAGCAAAAGAAATTGCTGATTTACCTTTCTCTATCAAGAAAGTAAGAGAATTCCATAAAGAGGATTTNATTNCTGGAAATATTGAAATCGAAGAGGATACGCAAATTAACGAATTTGAAAAATCTTATGTGCTCTCAATTGCNTTAGTNATTATTGTATTTTTGGGATTTANGCACCCTGCCATAGTGTTGGGTTCGGATAATTTGGTTAGTAGANTTAAAAGTCGATTTATGATTTGGCGAATTTAATATGCAATTTGCAGACTGTTAANCCGAGCGTGTTAGTCACNGGAGCCACNGGGCACATNGGGAACAATTTGACTCGTTTGCTTGTAAAAAACGATTTCAAAACCGGCGTATTGGTTCGGAGTGTTGAAAACCAAAATATTTTAAGTGAGCTTCCAGTAGATTTACATGTCGGAGANATATTCGATAATTATTTACTTTCAAACNTTTTTCAACATTATGATGTGATCTGCCANTTGGCTGGCTACGTCTCTGTGATGCCCGGTCAAAATAGACGTTTCCNTGANGTAAATCATTTGGGTACCTGTAATGTTCTCAATGCAACCATCAAAACAGGTAAAAGACTAATATATATGAGTTCCTCCCATGCTATACCATCGTTAAATACAAAACTAATAAATGAACAACTTTCTTTAAGCTTGGATGGCGTAAGAGGAGCCTATGGTAAGTCAAAATATATGGCGACTGACGCGGTTTTAGAAGCGATCTCAAATAATTTAGTTGATGCTACAGTCCTACACCCCACAGGAGTGATAGGTCCCTACGACATTAAGCTTTCTAATATGGGTCAAATCATAAAATCATATAAAACTAAAGGTAATCTTTTTTATATAGACGGAACATATGATTTTGTTGATGTTAGAGACGTCTCACTTGCAACAATTCAAACTATACTCAATAATCCCCCTGAAGATAGATATATTTTATCTGGCCATCAAGTAACCGTTTATGAACTACTAGGGTATCTTGCCGAAATATCTGGTCGGAGGCCACCTGTAATTAAAGTCCCTAAGATAATCGCAAAAACTTCAGCTCTATTAGCCGGATATTGCTCCTATCTTGTCGGGCATAATACAAACTTTACATCAGAAACTATATCCACCCTGACTAGTGGAGCAGTTTTTGATTCATCTCTGGCTGGTAAGCACTTAAATCATATACCACGAGACTGGAAAGTTTCTATTTTTGATCAGTACAGTTGGTTTGATTGTTGATTCTTCATACATGCCAATAATCTGGATGTTCCTGTAAAGAAATACGATATCTATATACGTGTGAAATCCACTTATACATTATGGATAAATAATGGAAAACAGAGATGCAAACTCAGCTTGATAAAGAAAAACATTTTGGTAGTTTTTAGTTTTTACTTAGCTTGCTCTTTTGAAGGATATCCGGCTCTTTCTTTTTGATTTCACGGGAACATTTTTTAGCTTTAGCCCAGTAGCTTTATAAAACCCCTTACAAAGTGTTTGGGCCGAGCGTTGCGAAGGCAAGTCCGTTCTTGGACCCTCAATTTCTTTGCAGGAAGCATAAGGCTGTTTCCCAGGTGTACCTTTTGGGGTCGTCCCTGACATCAAAGATCTATTTTTTACTACGTAATGAACTTTAAAAGAACCAAGGCCATCTATATTTACCCATTCACTCAAGTTCCTTGGTCTCTTAATATCGGCAAGAGTTTCCAATTCATGATATCTGATGCTACCGCATGTCACACATACAGTTTCGGATTCCCTATGATATGTTCTACCCAGACAGCGANCGCAAATTTCTTTAGAAAACAATATTAAACCCTTTTTTAATCCGCCNAACCANATTTTGCGCCTTAGGCCAAANANNGTCAATAATGTGTATTAAAATATACAGNCACNNNATTCTAACNACTGNGNTCGGCGCCCNNCNNAATGAGAATAAGTCCCATTTTCATTTATGTCAACTGGTTCGTTAAGATACGGTTCGTGTTTGTTTATATCNNGCTTGGTTGGCCGAGGATGAATTGGTTTGNTGTGGGGGTATAACTCGGTGGTGGCTTGTTAGACTAATTTTATTTCGATGGTGTGTTGGACTGCCTGTAATCTTGAGTTGCCTTGTCGATTGCTTTCACTCGCCGCTCTAAAAGGGTTTCTACTCTTTGCTGTGCCCATTTTTGTGAGGCTTTTATTGATAANGTGCTGCCTTGGAATTCTGGCATCACGTATCTTGCGATTAATTCGTAGCTTTTGAGCATTTTTTCCCTGGACGCCCAGTCTATAGTTTGGATCATAAAACCTCCAAACCCTCCGCTTTCCTCAGCTAGTTTATTTATTCCGTTTATACAATCTTCAGGGGTACCGACAATCCAATAGTCATTGTCTGCCATCCAATCTACAACCTCTTGATCTGGGCCTGTAAAGACCGGTTTTCTACCATTNGTACCTTCANTGTATTCTCTTAAAAATTTGGCAGATCCATACCTGACATCNTCTCGAGCTTCTTGACGGGTTTCGGCTACNTGGACTGGGATGACAAGTCTCCATTCNNCTCTGTCAACGGTTTTTCCNTGTTTCAGAGCGGATTCTTCTGCTATATCCCACAATTTACTGTAATCTGCTCGNCCTTCTGAAGGGTCTCTTGGAACAGTTATCGTCAACACTGATGCTCCATGCTTACCAGCAAGTGCAACTCCAGATGGGGATTGGATTGAGGCTACAAAAAGTGGCATATGTGGTTTTTGATATGGNCGGATCTGCAGGAGAGCTTCATTGAGNTGAAACCACTCACTTTTGTATGTTATGGGTTCTTGTTCTGTAAATAGACGAAGGATGATACCTAATGCCTCATCCATCCGAGGCCTTTGTAATGTTGATTCTATTCCCATCATNTANGCATCGGTCGGTAATGCTCCAGGGCCNACACCAAAAAGGACTCTGCCTCTGGTCATATGATCTAGCTGTACCATTCGATTTGCAACCATAAAAGGNTGATGGTAAGGCAGGCTTATGACTCCAGTTCCTAGTTTTATCTGTTTGGTTCTCTCAGCAACTGCAGCAATAAAAAGTTCTGGAGANGATATAGTTTCCCAACCGGCACTGTGATGTTCCCCAATCCAGGCTTCATCATATCCAAGTTCATCGAGCCATTGNACCAACTCCATGTCCCNGTGGATAGCCAATGTAGGATTTTCATTGGTTTTGTGGAATGGTCCCAGGAAAATCCCAAATTTCATACGATCAGGTAATGCGACCATTCTCCGTCCTTCCTTNGATTTTTCAGGCATAAGTGAAGTTTAAGTGCTCGTTTGGATCGATCTTAATGNACTTATGCGTATATAACAATCCCGAAAAACTCCTTAGCAAGAAAAAAAAACATGTAGTAGAATTTCGGTGATTAATTTTCATGAATATAAGTGCTGGTTTCCTGAATCAGTTTCAGAGTTAAGGTTTNTGAGTCAATTGAGTAAAAGTTTTTTCTATGGGTGGTGGATCACCATAACTGCTCTTGTGGTTAATGCCATTTTGTCAGCCCCAGCTTTTGGTGCAACAGGCCTTTGGGTTGATTCTCTTGAAGCAGAATTTGGTTGGAGTCGCACCCAACTGGCAATAGCGTTTTCTCTCGGTCAACTTGAGGGGAGTATTGCGGCTCCGTTAGTTGGTTACCTGATCGACAAGATAGGCGGCAAGAAGGTGTCTATGATTGGTACCGGGATNTCTATATTAGGTTTCGTAATACTCAGTTTAACAACTCCGGTAACTGGTTCCCGAGATCATTGGTTCGATCCAGCAATATTCTACCTGGCGTATTGCACAATTATGTTTGGAGGGACATTAGCTGGATGGATCCCAATGACAGTGATTATCAATAATTGGTTTAACCGTCAACGCAGTTTAGCGATGGCAATTGGATCAGTCGGATTTTCCGTAGGTACATTTGCCATCGTTCCATTATTGGCATATATGGTTAACCCTGAAATTCTTGGCTGGAAATGGACCGCTGTATCGATAGCCGTGTTTCTTCCTTTGGTAATCCTTATAACATATGTAGTTATAAGAGATAGACCTGAAGAGATGGGTCTTGTGCCGGATGGAGCTTCAGCTCTTCAATCAACTCACAACAAACTCCGTAAAAATCATCAAACGNAAGAAGACGCACTAGAAATCCAGCCAGATTTCTCCATCGCTGAGGCCTTGAAGGAAAAAGTTTTTTGGATTATTGCCTTAGGGCACGGAGCCTCTGCAATGTTGACTTCAACCATGATGGTTCANTTGATTTTAGCTTTCAAGGATCAAGGGNTGTCTNTACAAACNTCAGCAACAATGTGGGGTGTAGCCATGGGTATCGGAGGCATATCNCAGATTCTTGGAGGGGTNATAGGTGATAGGTACTCAAAGCGGTACTGTTTAATTATATTTGGTTGTTTACAGTCTATAGGGGTGGCCACAGCCACGTCCGTGAGTACCTTGTCTTCTGCATTTTTGTTTGCTGTTGTATATGGATTTGGTTTTGGTGCACGGGCTCCGATCACGACCGCTATGCGAGGTGAGTATTTTGGTAGAACGTCTTTCGGTAAGATAATGGGGATCTCTGCGATGCCTATGATGGTAATGACGATGGTCGCGCCGGTTGTGGCAGGCCAGATGTTNGACTCTCAAGGTGACTACCGACAAGCTTTNCTNTATATNGCATTGNTAGGTTTTATTGGTAGTTTAGTTTTCTATTTTGCTANAGCGCCGATACATCCAACTCTCAAGCAGAAAGCATAATCTAATTTCCTTTTGTTGCCATAATGGAATTGCAAGGTTGATATGGGAGTGATATTACGTGTACATTCACTCTAGAAATCGCNATTTGTTTTNNAAAATCCCAGGAGTTTATATGAACANCGTAAAGGGCATCATTTCAAGAAGTGTTGGAAGCCCAACAGAAATTGTTGAGGTTATGGTTCCTGACCCGTTAGGAGAAGAAGCATTAATAAAGGTTTTGGCATGTGGGGTATGCCATACAGATTTACATTACAGACAAGGCTCGATTAACGACGAATTTCCTTTCCTATTAGGTCATGAAGCTGCAGGCATNGTGGAAAAAGTGGGTAGCGANGTCAANCATCTAGAGGTTGGTGACTTTGTTGTGTTGGCATGGAGATCACCCTGTTCAAATTGTCGGTCATGTTTGAAAGGAAAACCNTGGTACTGCTTTGATAGTAAGAATGCCGTGCAGGATATGACCCTAAGAGATGGAACTAAGTTGTCCCCAGCTNTGGGAATAGGNGCTTTCTCCGAATTGACATTAGTGAACGCAGGTCAGGCAATTAAAGTTAATCCTGAAATGGATCCGGCAGCTGCAGNGCTCATTGGATGTGGAGTGATGGCTGGTCTCGGTGCTGCCATTAACACTGCTCCGGTATCAAAAGGCGANTCGGTTGCTGTATTTGGCTGTGGGGGTGTGGGAAATGCATCTATCATGGGTTCCAAATTGTCNGGGGCATCAAAAATTATCGCTGTCGACATTGACCAGAGAAAATTGGATTGGGCGAAAGAATTTGGAGCTACCGACNTCATAAATTCNAAACTACAGGATCCTGTTACAGCGATAAGAGANCTCACTGGTGGTTTTGGTGCNGATGTCACGATCGAGGCCGTAGGCAGACCTGAAACTTATGAACAGGCGTTTTANAGTAGAGACCATGCTGGAACNACTGTTTTNGTTGGTGTCCCTGACCCTGCTATGGAGGTTTCTTTACCGATGATTGAAATTTTCGGGCGTGGAGGTTCCCTAAAATCTTCATGGTATGGTGATTGTTTGCCAACCAGAGACTTCCCATTATATTCAGATTTTCACATGCAAGGCNGGATAGATTTAGCTAAATTTGTTACTGAAAAAGTTGGATTGGAAGATTTAGAGTCATCTTTTAACAGGATGGAGAAAGGGGAAGTTATACGTTCCGTCATCATGTTATAAGAACACNTCCNTGATTTGAATTGATTTAATTTTTTNTAGGTAATAGGATTCCCTTTANGTAGATAGATTCGTTTTTAAGAGGTANANGAGATGCGTTACGTTAAATCCATAGGTCTAAACAGTAATCAACAGAGAGGAAGAGGCTTTAATCATCCATACGATATAGCTTTCAGNAGTGATGAACGAATCTATGTTTTGAATCGAATGTATCCTCAGTCTTCTGACGGTATCAGAGTTCAAATTTGTGACATAAATGATGAATGGTACGGGGAATTTGGTCATGGTCCTGGGTATTCAAATGACAAATTTTTGGTTCCNGTTTGTATGGTATTTGACCGCAACGACCGGTTGTATGTGACCGATGAGTCATTAAATCAGATCAAAATATTTGATAAATCTGGAGAACTTCTGGATGTTTGGGGTGCAAATGGATCGAAGCTAGCAAATTTNAATGGTCCTTCTGGNATCAGTCNAGANGGAGNAGATCATTTACTAATAGTGGAGCANTACAAAGGTGTTATTANNCGAATAGACNTGGAAGGNAATNTNGTAAGTCAGTTNGGAGGAAAAGGCTCTGGCGCAGGANAATTTGAANTACCCTGGGGTATATCCACNGACAAAAATGGTGACATATATGTCGCNGATTGGCGAAATGATAGAGTGGAAAGATTCGATGAAGATGGTAACTGGATTCTTTCAATAGGCTCTCCTGGTCAGGCTGAAGGTCAACTGNATCGTCCTTCTTCTGTGTGCNTAACATCNTCAGGAGTAGTGGTAGTAGCTGATTGGGGAAATGAAAGAGTTCAATTGTTTGATACTTCTGGGAATTTCAAGAGTATAATCCAGGGAGATGCTGATTTATCAAAATGGTCGTTGGAATGGTTGGATGTTAATCAGGACGAATTATCCGCCAGGAAAAATTCTAATCTTAAAATAGATGAACTGCCGGATCACTTGAGNACCCCATATCATAGAGCTTCTCAAATTGAGCATATATTNTGGGGACCTGTATCTGTAAAGTTAGATCAAAAAGAAAACTTGTATGTGACTGAGCACAGTAGACATAGAATTCAAATTTTTGAAAATATAGAATCTGTGGTTTCAGCNTAATTATGTTGAGCAAANNAAGGAGGTTAGCATGGTTAACACTGATAGNAAATTAGCAGCGCATTTGGCTAGGAGGGCAGGTTTTGGGGCAACTGTGGACGAATTAGACAGATACGTCACCATGGATTATGAGGAATTAGTCGATTACTTTTTGGAGCCAGNNGACACTAGATATGTANATGAGGATCTNATTTTCAGACGACACCCGAATCTTCATGCTCAGTTGACCCATAACCCAATGTTTTGGGCTTATCGAATGCTTACCACAAACTCACCGTTACAGGAGAAGGTGGCATTACTTTGGCATGGCATTTTTGCAACCGCTGAGCCCAAAATTAATAACTATGGTGCAGCCGTCAATCANATTAACATGTTCCGCNATCATGGATTGGGTACCTTTGATAATCTGCTGATAGAACTTTCAAAGGATCCTGCGATGATTGTTTGGTTAGACAACCAAACCAATCATAAAGACCAAATNAATGAGAACTATGGTAGAGAGATTTTGGAATTATTCTCCATGGGNGTAGGCAATTATACAGAAGAAGANATAAAAGAATGTGCTAGAGCTTTTACAGGATGGACTTTAAAAAATCCTGAGTATATGGCTTTGATGGGNGCTAAGGATTCCATATGGCCGTATGGACGTATATTTTGGCATTTCGAATACGATGCTAATGATCATGATGACGGGGAAAAGACNTTCTTNGGTGAAACGGGGAATTTCAACGGTGACGACGTTATTCGGATTATTGCAAAGCAACAGGCAACTTCTAAATTTGTTGCCAGGCATTTGTATAACTTTTTCGTCGCTGACGAAGTACCAGTTCCTAGCTGGGAACATGTGTCTCCAAAAGATGAGAAAGCCATAGAAATACTGTCTGAAACATACATGAANTCAAATTATTCCATCAAGGAAATGCTGAGAGTTCTTTTCAATTCAGATTTCTTTAAAGCAGCTAGATTCACTAAAGTAAAAAGTCCAGCCGAACTCGTTCTGGGGACTTTAAGATTCACCCAAGATTTTTATCAGATAGATGGCGCTGACACCAGTGTGTACGACGTTATGGAAGAAAGTGGATTTATGGGTCAAAAATTAACTAATCCACCCTCCGTGGAAGGTTGGCACACCGGTGAGGAATGGATTACGAGTGGCTCCCTAGTAGATAGGGTAAATTTCGCCAGTCGTTATCTGAGTGATCCAGAAAACATTGGTGTTGATAGAATGCTCACTAGGGTGGAACAACTTGTTGGGAAACACGACGGGCCCGAACAATTCGTTGATGCCTGTTTGAGCGTCCTCGGCGAAATAGAGGTATCCAAAGAAACTTATGAATCTTTAATGGTAATTGCAGACCACTCATATTCAGTAAACTTGGGGAGTGATCAAATAGATAGAGAGGCCGTGGTAAAAATATTCCAGTTAATATCATCGAGCAGAGAATTTCAGCTTTGTTAAGTTGCAACTGCACAGGAGTATATTAATTGGGATTCTCTAAAGGAAGATTGACAGCTCTTGATGAGCATTTACGAATTAATTATGTAGAACCGCAACGGTATCCTGGAGTTCTAACAGGAATATACAGGGGTGGGGAACTGGCCCATGTCTCCCCTATCGGCCTAAGAGATATTGAAGGNAATAAGNCGGTNCAACGGGANACTATATTTCGNATTTATTCCATGTCTAAACCAATTACCTCAGTAGCTTTGATGACTTTGTATGAAAAAGGGTTGTTCCAACTCGATGATCCGGTAAGTGAGTACATTCCACAATTCAAGAATTTGGAGGTTTTTGCCTCTGGCGTTTATGGAAATTTTGAAACAACTCCTGTTGCCAGAGAAATGACGATTCGTGATCTTCTGAGCCATCAATCTGGACTCACATATGGGTTTGTTAATCGTACGAATGTTGATCATGCCTACAGAGACGCAGGTATTGGAGAACTTAAAACAACTGGCACNTTACAAAATATGATCGATTCCCTGTCTCAGATTCCTTTAGAGTTTTCACCTGGTGATAGATGGAATTATTCNGTTTCGACTGACGTTTGNGGGTATTTAGTTGAAATAATATCTGGAAGACCATTTGATGCTTTCCTGAAAGAAGTAATATTTGAGCCTCTAGGNATGGTTGATACCGGTTTTTATGTAAAAGANACCGAGAAGGATAGGCTTGCTGCAAGTTATCAATATAACGAAAATGGCNCTCCCNTACGTNTTGGAGATTTTGAGGGTGGGGACTATACACGTAATCCAAGCTTTNTCTCAGGCGGTGGAGGTCTNGTGTCAACTCTTGACGATTACATGGCNTTTTGTCAGATGNTCCTTGNTAATGGGACTTTTAAAGNCGAAATGATCCTCGGAAGAAAAACGATTGACCTCATGGGAGCTAACCATCTCGCCAATGGCGTTGATTTGGAGCATGTCGCGTTTGGGCGTTGGAGTGAAACACAATATCGAGGTGTAGGATTCGGGTTGGGATTCTCAGTACTTCTTGATCCAGCGGCATCACAGGTGTCTGGCAGTAAAGGTGAATTAGCCTGGGGTGGAGCGGCCAGTACAGCTTTCTGGGTAGACAAAACCGAGGACATGGCAGTAGTGTTTCTGACTCAGTTACTCCCGTCGAGTTCATACAATGTTAGAAGAGAACTCAGGACGTTGGTTTACTCAGCAATTGATGATTGAGATACTTTTGCGCTAATNGGCCCCTCTACTTCTCAATGAATCAAGATCTGATCTTTTTATCAGTTCACCCTTTAAAATGACTGAATTTAATTCCCATAAATTCGAGACATCTTCCAGAGGGTTTTTATCAAGAATTATTAAATCNGCTCGTTTATCTACGGTAATTGANCCAACTTCATCATAATCACCAATGAACCTGTGCGCATCTGCTGTACTTGTGTTTAAGGCATCAAAGGCACTTAAACCNGCTTTGAACANGGTTTCTATTTCGTCTATTATTGAAAATGACGGGATAAGGTAAGGAACTGGGGTGTCGGTTCCAGCTATTATTTTCGCGCCGGCTTTGTGTAGTTCGTTGACAAGAAGNCTGTGNCTAGGTTCGGCTNTTTTCATAGCTTGTCGGGATTCTTCCGAGAATATATCNTCCATGTCGTTATATTTGATGCTTTCCTGAGTAGTTTTGTGTAAATATTGNAAAAACTCATGATTTGATAGACTCAGNCGTTGCTNAAAGTCATGTAAAAGTCTGTAACAGACCAAGGTTGGACAATTCCATGTNCCAGCCTGNACCGTTTTTTCAANTAGATCTGCCCGCCTTTTTGTGCTCATGTTCATCATCGATTTAAATCTGACTGCCGANCGACCACCGTCTTTGGNTAAATCCTCCGNTGACAGTCCATCGAAATCGTACCCTCTNAGATGTTCCACAGATNTCTGTCCCGATTCCAATGCTAGTTCTATACCTACNTCAAATGGGACGTGACCAACTACGGACAGCCCCATTTTATTTGATTCATCAATGATAGCTTTGTACACAGATTTCGTTATTGTGTGATACACCTTGATGAAATCGTATCCAGTATCATTTAATTGCTGGATATTTTCAGGAACTTCATCTTGACTGGTTATTTTCAGTGCAAAATCCCAAACATTGTGTTCCCCTTCAATGATTGGTGACCCTAGATACATGCTTGGACCTTTTACCTCTCCATTTGTCTGAAGTCCTTTAAGCTGTAAATGACCTTCNTTGCCTGACATTATTCTTATAGTTGTCACACCTGTGGCNAGNTAAAGTTCCAAATCTTTAATGCCAGCATCGAGGTTATCTGCAAATATTGATGGTGCTATGTGGGTGTGCATGTCGGAGAGTCCGGGCATTATGTATTTATTGGAACCGTCGATCGTTTGTACCGTTGTTGGCAACTCTATATCGTCTGAAGGGGCTATTTTCTCAATTCGATCCCCAACTATAAGCACAGTATGGTTGTTTAAAATTTCATCGTGATCCATCGGAATCACTTTAACGTTTTTTATTGCAATTTTCTGATTACTAGGGGCCATAGAGAGCATCCTTAATTTTCAGGCAAATAAGTTGGGAAGATGTTATCTTTAGCAGCAGAAAGTTACAACTTTAGTTATAAGGAAGTTAAAACTAGTGTCTAGTAAAACTTTAATTAAAAACATTGAATATTTGATCACTGTAGATGAGGAAAGAAGGGTTGTGAAGGATGCTTATGTGACTATCGATGATACTTTGATTAGTGGTATGGGCAAAACCAGAGATCTTTCTTCTGATGAATCAGAATATGATTGCGTAATAAACGCGAAGGACATGGTCGCTACCCCTGGCTACATCAATGGGCATTGTCATATAAGTTACGCTCATGCAACTCGAGGAATATTTAGGGATGACCTAGGAAAAGATTATTTGCCAAATGTATTTACTCTACAGGGGAGTATGGACGCTGATGAGGAACGGCTAACATCATTACTAGGTATAACAGAACTTCTCAAATATGGGACAACTACCTTCGTTGACCCTGGCAGTACGAAGCACCTCGATGAATGTTTAACAGCATATGACCAATCTGGAGTGCGAGTAATTGTTGGCAAGCACTTGGCTTCGCATGAAAANCCTTTNCATTTGCCNATATATGATCATGANTCAGCAATGAAACTTACNGAAAACACAATAAAAACTTTTGACGGACAACTTGATGGAAGAGTATCAGCATGGGCCATGCCGTTTGCTCATGCATTTACTAGTGACGAACTTTTACAGGACTTAAAAAGTCTATGTGACAGCCTGAATACAAATATAACTTTACACGTCACAGATGCTGTTGAAGCTAGCAGCGACCCCTTAAAAGAATCGGCAATAGTAAGGCTTGAAAAATTAGGATTTCATGGTTCCAACGTTGTTTTGTCTCATTGTGTAGGGATAAACTCTNCCGATGTTCAATCTTTGGCAAAAACCGACACACCGGTNATTGTATGTCCTACCGCAGTTTTGAAAATGGGTGGAGGATTTGGACAAAATGTTCCATTACCTGAAATGTTGGAAAATGGAGTGACTGTTGGGATAGGAACTGACGCTGCAAATAACTCCAATTTGATTGAAACTGGACGCTCTATTTACTTGACTGCAGTCTTAATAAAAGATGCAACGGGAGACGTGACAAAAATCCCCGCTGAAACCGCAATTGAGTTAGGAACGATAGGGTCTGCGGCGGCAATAGGTTTAGGAGATTCAATAGGTTCTATACAAGTTGGTAAAAAGGCAGACATTGTGCTATATGAAACTATGCGACCTGAGTGGAGGACATTGTTCAANCCGATAAATAACTTGGTGTATAGCGCGGATGGTAGAAGTGTACACACGGTTATAGTGGACGGCAGAGTAGTGGTTGAAGATCATAAAGCAACTTTTGTAGATGAAGAAGAACTTATCCACAAAGTCCAAGATATTGGAAACTCAATGTTGAAAAGAACAGGCATAGATTATGCNCCCAGGTGGCCAATTGTCTAAAGATCTTTTAACAAANCTAGATAGTCTGCGGTCGAGATTTTCCGAAAGCAAATTCCATAAGTGGCTAGGATTGGAAGTGGTTTCATATGTNGGAGGAGAATTACACGTAAGGTTACCTTTCAGAGAAGAATTTTTCGGCACGAAAGAAGAGACNAATATTCACGGTGGGATTATTTCAACTTTGGCTGANGCCNCGACCTGTTTTGTGGTGGAATTAGCCACTGGAAATGAAGTNCCTAATTTAAATTTATATGTGGATTATCTCCGTATGGCACCTGGTAATNGTGATTTANATGCATATGCGAAAGTTGTGAAATTAGGNAGAACGATTTGTGTGTCAGAGGTAGATATNAANTCAGATACAGGTCGCCATATTGCGACTGGACGATCGATAATCATGAATAACGCTCCAGCTCGTACCGACATTGTCAGCGGAGGTAANAATTGAAAGCTGTACTTATTAGAAAACAAGGTGGAAGAGAAAATTTACGACTTGAGGAAATAGAGAAACCCAAGCCTTGTCCTGGAGAAATACTTGTTCAAGTTAAATCATGTTCTCTGAATTATCTGGATATATTCGTTCGAAAGGGAATGCCNGGTTTGCCTGTGGATTTACCTAGAATAGGTGGGGGAGATATATCGGGCGTTATTGAAGAAATNGGTNCTGGNGTGGAGAGATTGAATCCTGGTGATAGAGTTCTTATTGATCCAGCTATTAGCCTTCCAAATGGCCAATTAGGTGCTTTAGGAGAGAATGCAAACGGTGGTCTAGCAGAATACATTGCCGTTCCTTCAGTAAATGCTATTCTGCTCCCTAGTCAGGTGAGTTTTACTGATGCGGCGGCGTTACCTATAGCGTATGGGACTGCTTGGAGGATGCTTTATACAAGAGGTGGCGTTTCTAAAGGAGANAGTATTTTCATATTGGGAGCTAGNGGCGGAGTGGGCACNGCGGCAATACAAATAGCCAAAAGTATAGGTTGTGTTGTTTATGCGGGTTCTGGTTCTGACGATAAACTGGAAAAACTGAAATCGTTGGGAGCGGATTATGGCGTTAATACTTCAACTAATAAAGAATTCCACCGTGCTATTAGATCTATGACTAATGGAGAGGGGGTGGATGTGGTTGTGAATTATACTGGCGGTGAAACATGGGTACGNTCTTTGAAAACATTGAAACATGGCGGTAGATTATTGACTTGTGGAGCGACAATCGGGTTTGACCCTCCTACTGACATTAGATACATTTGGCGTAAAGAGATGGATATACGAGGTTCAGATGGATGGCGTAGATCAGATTTGATAGCTTTAATTGGGGCTGTTGAGCAAGGCGAAATTAAGCCGATCATTGATAAAGTACTGCCATTGGAACATACAGAAGAAGGCCATCGTTTGTTAGAGGAAAGAGAAGTATTTGGAAAGGTAATAATACAACCATGAAAGATAATAGAGTAGCGAAACATAAGACTAATAATTTTGGGGAATTATTTTGGAAAGCGGTGTCTTTGACTCCGGGTAAAGAAACAATAGCTCAAGGAGATAACAGTCTCACGTTTAAAGAGCTCGACGATAGGTCTAACAAGGTTGCTAATCTGGTTAAATCGTTAGGAATCGAGAAGGATGATAAAGTTATTTTATTNATGACAAACGATTATAGGTTTGTTGAAATTTTATTTGGAGTTATTAGAACCGGCGCTGTTGCCACGCCNGTCAATATTAAACTAGGGCCGGATACGCTTTCATATATTGCTAATCACAGCGACGCAAAAGTGATCTTTACTGATTTAGAAATGAAAGATAAGGCCGTAGAAATGTCCAAATCTTCTGATCAAATAAAANATCTTNTTGTGGCGGGGCAACGAATGAATGATGAAAATTCATTAAGTTACGAAATATCTGTCTCTGGTATGCATAGTGAATACGATACCGTGCAAGTGGAACCAGATGATCCAGCTATGATGATGTATACCTCAGGTTCTACTGGTAAGCCAAAAGGCTGTCTGCTAAGTCATGAAAATAAGTGGTGGCAAGCAAGATCTAATAGCAGAAGCCTTCTACACGTAGAAGAGGATCGAGGCTTAATAGTTGGGCCTCTCTATCATGCTAATGCCTTGTGGGGTCATCTTTTGCCTATGCTCTACTGTGGTGGCTATTCAGCAATACTGCCGGAGTTTTCAGCAGGACCAGTTGTTGAGGCAATTGACACTTATAAACCAACTTTTATGTCAGGTACCCCTTCAATGTATAGCTTAATGCTGGCTGAAGAGGATCTGTTATCAGTCAATGATGTCACTTCCATTGATGTACTGATGTGTGGTTCAGCTCCAGTCCCTGAGGAATTGATGGAAAGAATGCAACGAACATTTGGATGCGAGGTGGTGGAAACCTACGGTCTTACTGAGGCAGGTGCAAATGTTTTGAGCCCAAGATGGGGGGTCAAAAAGTTGGGAAGTTGCGGACTACCTGTCACAGATGTGGAAATAAAGATTATGGACAAAGAAACNGGCTCCAGACACTGTGAAGTTAATGAAATTGGTGAATTGTGGAGTAGAAGTCCTGCAAATATGATCGGTTATTACAAACAGCCTGATGTTACCGCTGAAAAAGTAACAGAAGATGGCTACATAAAAACTGGCGATCTTGTATCTTCTGACGAGCAGGGATATATCTATTTCAGAGGGCGGAAAGACGACATGATTAACTGCGGTGGAGAAAATGTTTATCCTAAGGAAGTTGAAACCGTAATTTTAGAACATCCTTCAGTTGCGGATGTGTGTGTGGTTTCCACTACACATCAAGTAAAAGGAGAGGCTCCTGTAGCCTGGGTAGTGCTGAAGTCAGGTACCCAGTTAAGCGAACGGGAGTTGAAAGGNTTTTTCTTTGACAATGGTCCTGCATATGCCCATCCTAGAAAGGTNTTCTTCACTGAAGAATTACCAGTTAATGGGGCCAATAAAATTGATCGGTTGTTGTTGACTGAAATGACTAAAGACAATATACCTCAGGGGTTAGTGGGTGGTAGAGACTAATCGCCACAACGCGATTGTGTGATTCGCCGAGATTTAAGTAGTTTTGTCATCTAGTACTGCTCATAGACTTGGATTCGGTGCCTATTAGAGTCAGTTACATGGAGAAGAGCATTATTATCGAATTTCACCGATACCGGCGACCAAAAATATTTCTCTATATGGGCTGATTCAGAATGTGGGGTGCGGTCTTCCATAAAATCTAAATTAATTTCCAAATTGGCTGACTCTCTNGCCAAACCTTCCTCTCGGTTTGTATCTATAAAGTCTTGGGCCCACTTGGATAGGCCAGCTTCGCCTCTCAATTCTTGTACAAGATTGTCNTCATCATCAAGAACTTTAACGGTTTCATTACCCCAATCTGCAACATAAATGNAGCCGTCANNGTCTATAGCTACGCTTGAAGGGTGGTTGAGAACATTCTGTCTATTATTTGAAGATGAAAATTCTGCGATATAGTTCCCAGAGTTATCAAATTTCTGAANTCGGTTGTTCCCCCAGTCACAAACATAAATATTATTTGAATCGTCACAAGTTAGTCCCCAGGGCAGGTTGAATTGGCCTTCTTTATCTCCTTGTGTTCCAAACAANTCAACTAATTTTCCGTCTTGGGTAAATTTTTGGACCCGATGATTTCGTGTATCTGAGATTATTAAGTTCTGATCACCATCAAAACATATAGATGAGGCNCCTGATAGCTGGCCAGGATCTCCNCCGCTATTTCCCCATCGTCTTATGAAATTACCCTCTAGGTCGAAAGCACTAATTTTATCGGTGTAGTCGTCAGAAATAAAAATCACCTCTTCTGAATTTCCTGTGATTGAGGTCGGAGAGATTAATTGACCTGGATCTGTACCATAATGTCCAAATGTACCGAAGAATTCACTGTCGATATCAAGGATCGTTATACGGACCCCACGCTCACCATAATCTCGAGATTGGCTCGGTACGTATATTCGACCAGCNTTTGACATCCAAGTGTCTTTTGGATATTCAAAACCTCGTCCTTCCATGGCCACTATGCCAAGAGTCAAATAATACTTAAGCAATAAAAATCCCTTTAAATCTAAGAATGTCAGGCCATTTGGAATTCTTTGGTTGAACCTATTAAACCCAGTATGCCACTAATTTTTTCAGGCATGTCTTGGACACTATCGCTGAACTTCACTAATGCGTCGAAGGTAGACTCATCTATAGTCAGATTTCCGAGTTCTTGGAGGCATGCGGAAACTATTTCTGCTGATGANAGAGTAGATGTCGTGGAAGATANTATATTAGNGATTATTTGTTTAATTCCCTTATTATCNTTATTTCCCAAAAATTCCGANGCAAAATTAATACGTTCCACCAGGGCTCCAGTGTCAATCCATTCTTGTCCTTCATGCCAGCCTTCAACACTGGTTGGATTACTAAGCTCTTGTCCCATCCAACCAATCTGCCTGTGCCGAGGAATTAAATCTCTTGTAGGAACGTCAAATTCTTTGGAAAACCTAAGAACACCAGCTGCGAATTCAGCAGGGCCTTTAACTTTTTTATATCTTACGGTTTCCGATTTAAAAAATTCGGAATTGAAGAGCACTCTTAACATTTCTTTCAGATCATAATTGCTGTCGAAATACGCCTTTACTAAAATATCAATTGCTTCTGGATCTTTAGGTTCTATGTTTTGCCATGATGGCACTGGCACTTCGTCAGTTACAAAAAAATGGTACAAATGACGGGAAATGAATCGCGCTGTACTTTCTTGTTTGCATATAATTCCAATTATGTCTTCTCCATTGAAATGACCAGTTTCCCCTAAGAACGTCCTAGGAGAATTGTCATGATCATCTTCTTTATATTCGAAATGATATGCAATCCGACCATATGGCCAATCGGAGTCCCTTAGTGCTCTAGTCATCATGTAGTCGGAGTTACCTATTGTCCAACCAGTAAATGCTCTGGCGCATTCTTTAACATCTTCTTCCGTATAATTTCCTACGCCCATTGAAAATAATTCCAATAATTCTCTGCCCCAATTTTCGTTTATGGAGTTTTTATGGTTCTCTTGATTATCCAACCACACTATCATTGCTGGGTCTTTCGCAAGATGAACCAAAAGCTCATCGAATTTTCCGAGTCCATGTTTTCTAAACATATTAATTTGATCAAACAGGACTCGACCGTTAATCACTTTTGGTATACCTGTGGCGAAAATACTGTGCCAGAATAATGGCATCTTTTCCTGTAGAGGATTAGAGGTACTGATCATGCGATATATCCATGTTCTTGCAGTTCCGGGCACGTTAATCATTCCAGATGCTTCGTTATCGAACCGTCTGACCATGTAGTCTCCCAACCATGACACATCAGTCTGATCTAGCATGTTATCGACAATTACTTCATATGGATCATTGGCAAGTTTCTGTAATTCTTGGTGATTAAGTCCAAATCCCGCGCGCCGCATTAGATGGGCTACTAATTCGATATCACTCATCGATGTCTCCTTAGATTCGCTTTTCTTTGCCTGTAAGCTTATTCTAGAACAAAATTGAATCTCAGTAAAAGTAAATTTGTATATTTAGCCCTTTAAATACCTGGAGAATTTATCATTTACAGATTTCTATCGGCGTGTATAGTGTAAATAAACGTAATTTATTTGGAGAGTATTTATGAAATATGATGTCATTGTAGTAGGAGCAGGTTCCGCTGGATCAATTGTAGCAACTAGGTTAACTGAAGACCCTTCTCGATCAGTCTTATTGTTGGAAAGTGGTCCTGACTATGATGATATCGATAAGTTGCCTGAAGAAGTTAAATTTGGGTATGCCACAGGGACAGATGTAATGGTGAGCGATCATAACTGGCAGTTTTTAGGTCAACCCACATCGATTGCTCAGCCTATGATGGTTCCACGTGGAAAGGTCACAGGTGGGTCTAGTGCGATTAATGGTCAAATGTTCTTGAGAGGTATCCCAGAAGATTATGACACTTGGGCTTCTTGGGGTAATGATGAGTGGCAATACGAAAAGCTACTTCCATATTTTAGGCAATTAGAAACTGATACAGATTTTTCAGATGATTTTCATGGAACGGATGGCCCGATTATAGTTAGAAGATTCAAAGAGTCTGACATGCATGTTGCTTCAACGGCGTTCAAGAATTCTGCTCTGGCTGCCGGCCATTTGGAGAGCCCAGATTTAAATAATCCAGACTCTGAAGGGTTGAGCCCTACACCGTTGAATAATCCAAATGGGATTCGATGGAGCACAAACCTAGGATATTTATCGTTGTCGAGACACAGATTGAACTTAACTATAAGGGCGAATTGTGATGTACAGAGAATATTGTTTGAGGGTAAAAAGGCTGTAGGACTTGAAGTAAAAAGTGGTGGCGAAACTTTTACGGTTGAGGCGGATAACATCATCTTGAGTGGTGGTGCGATCGCATCTCCACAGATTTTAATGTTATCTGGAGTGGGACCATCTGAACATTTATCTGAACATGGAATAGATTTAGTTCACCATTTGCCTGGTGTTGGTAGTAACCTTAGAGACCATCCGATCGTTCCTATATCATTTCGCACAAAACCTGAAGTGCCTCTTGAAGGTTTAGCACCGAGGCAACAATATGTTCTCAGATATACAGCAGAGGGCTCAGATTTACGAAATGACATGATTATAATTTTTCAAAATTTTTGTACTGAACGAGTAGACAGAGGGGGGACACGTATGGATGGATACGGTGTCAGGATGACTTTGTCCCTGTACTTAGCTAAAAGCTCGGGCCGACTAACTCTTCAATCAAATGATGCTTCGGTTCAACCTTTCCTTAATTACAATTACTTTGATGAGGAATTTGACAGAATAAGAATGCGTGAAGGTATTCTTAAATGCCTCGATCTTGCAAAACACCCAGATTTTTCAAAAATGGTGGAAGAAGTTGTTGAGCCTCTACCTAAAGATTTAGCGAGTGATGATGCATTGGATGAATGGATGATGAAGGAAGCAACAACCGGTCATCACATATCAGGGACTTGTAAAATGGGACCTTCCACAGATGAGATGGCTGTAGTAAGTCAATATGGAAAAGTGCACGGAATAGAGAACCTGAGAGTTATTGATGCTTCGATAATGCCTGATTGTATAAGAGCGAACACGAACGTAACGACCATGATGATTGGGGAAAGGCTATCTGACCTTATTAGTTCGGAAATGTAATCAAATCGATATATTGATTATCAGACTCAGTAAAACTATATCTTAAGTTTTGGTGACCCCAGCGGGATTCGAACCCGCGATCTCAACCTTGAAAGGGTTGTGTCCTGGACCGCTAGACGATGGGGCCTTATAAAACGATGATAGTGTTTTCTTTAAGAAATACCGGATAATATTCTATGTGTAGTTCGTTAATAGAGCAATGCTGTTCGATATTTAGTTATCTTATGGATAAAGTGCAAGCTGTCTTATCCCGGTATCTTCTGGCAACCCGCACATAATATTCATATTCTGTACAGCTTGACCTGCAGCCCCTTTCACCAAATTGTCTATACAACTTATTACTATTAAGCGACCTGTTCTTTCATCAACAGTTGGGTATATGAGGCAGTCATTACTACCGAGAGTTTGTTTTGTCATTGGCGGGGAGTCAACTACTTTGGTGAATTGTTCGTTAGCATAAAACTCTTTATAAATTTCGCTGACGTTTCCTTGTATGTCACTGGAACTATTAATGAATTCTGGTTTTAGTGGGACGTAACAAGATGCCAATATACCTCTTGTCATTGGTATTAAATGAGGCAGAAACGTGAGATTCACTGTGTTATTTGCAACTTGCTCTAGTTCTTGTTTTATTTCAGGCATGTGCCGATGGCCATCTAGCCCATACGCTGAAAGATTTTCGTTAACTTCAGAAAAATGGGTTTTCATGGAAAGACTTCGGCCGGCCCCTGACACACCTGATTTGGCATCTACTATGATTTCTGCCTCAACTATATTCGATTCTAAGGCGGGAGCTAATCCGAGTATGGAGGCAGTGGGATAACAACCAGGATTTGCAGCTAAAGGGGATGACTTTATGGATTCTCTATGTAATTCAGGAAGCCCATAAGTACTAAATTCCATAAGTTCTGGACAAGGATGATCCACTTTGTACCATTCAGTGTAAATTTCGAGGTCTCTAATTCTAAAATCAGCGCTTATGTCTACAGCTTTCGTCCCAGATTTAATCACATTTGTAAGCGCTTCAGCGCTAGCAGCATGAGGTAGAGCTGAAAAGACAAAGTCGAGACTCCCTGATAGTTCTGGATCTATATTCAGATCGATGTTGGAAAGATGAGGAAATACCTCGGATAATCGTTTACCTGCACCGCTTCTTCCGGTGACGCTGGTAATTTCTACCTCTCTATGTTCGTTTAATATTCGAGCTAATTCGGCACCGGCATAACCGGTAACATTTATTATTCCAACTTTCATAACCTAATGTTTCCTCTGTGTGTCAGGTTCTGTACAGGCGCATATTCTAAACCTCATCGACATTATAAATCTATTTTTTTGAAAATTTGCTGGCTGAGGGACAAAGATTATGTAATTCACAAGAGTCACATTTGGGCCGTTGAGCCTTACAAGTGTCTCTTCCGTGTTTTATTAAAAACATGTGAAATTGGAAGACTTCATCTGGGGGAACGATCGGTTCAAGTAAATCATGGGCCTTTTCGGCTGTTATTTTTTTCCCTATTAGACCTAATCTTTGTGCAACTCTATATATGTGAGTATCAACTGGCATGGCGGGTAATCCAAATGAAAAACAAAGTATTATCGCCGCCGTTTTAGGCCCTACTCCATTAAGTTTAGTTAGCCATGATTTCGCCTCATGAAGAGGCATCTCCGCTAGGAAAGAAAGATCAAATGAACCGACTTCCTTAAGGACCTCATTCAGTATGTTCTTTATACGAGGTGCTTTGATTTTGGCTAGCCCGCCACGTCGAATTGCGGTTTCAATTTCTAAAATTGGAGAGTTGGCGATACTGTACAGATCACCAAAGGTTTTCATCAGGTTTAGAAAAGCTCTTTCAGAGTTGATGTCAGAAGTATGTTGCGAAAGAATTGTGTAGACAAGTTCTTCAGCAGCATTATAGCGAGGTTCCCATTCTATAGGACCATATACATCCATTAATTTTTTCGATACCTCAGCTGCTTGAGTTCGTTTGGCAATGGATGGTCGTCTAGTTTTTCTAATCATTTTTTCCTCAGTTGCATATAATATGCATTTGTAAATACTTGCTTGAATTCGCTAAGGAGCAAATTTGTCTATAGTGGGCATAATAGCAAATCCGTCTGCCGGTAAAGATATTAGAAGACTTGTGTCAGAAAGTAGGTTCATATCAAATCAGGAAAAAATCAACATTATTAAAAGGGTTATATCCGCTTTAATAGAGATGGGTATCGAAAAAATTTTAATGATGCCAGATTACGGACATTTGACGAAAGAATCTATAAAAGAGTTTGATAACCCCAACTTATTTGATTTTTTGAGTATGCCAGTCTTCAATTCTGAAATTGATACAACACGGGCTGCAAAAATAATGGAAGACATGGGAGCTAAAGCAGTTGTGACGCTTGGTGGCGATGGTACAAACAGAGCGGTCGCTTTGGGAAGTAGTAACCTTCCTTTAATGCCCATTTCAACTGGCACCAATAATGCTTTTCCAATAACTATAGAAGGTACTTTAGCAGGTATTTGCGCTGCAATAGTTGCTAAAGAACTCGTAGACCATGATATATGCGCTCCAAAGTGTAAAAGATTGAACATCTACATTGAGGGTGAGTTGGCAGATGTTGCTTTAGTAGATGTAGCGGTATCTAGCAAACGTTTTGTAGGGTCACGGGCTATTTGGGACACGAGCTCTGTTTCTGATCTGTATCTCGCTAAAGCTTCACCTGAGACGATTGGCTTGTCATCAATAGGTGGATTCATTAACCCTCTGCAAGAAACTGATGACTTTGGAATTCACTTAGAACTCGATGTTCAAGCGAAAAGAAAAGTTATGGCACCAGTTATTCCAGGCAAATTGGAAATCATTGGGGTAAACAAATTCAAAAAAATAGAATTTAATCAGCCATTGGTAGTTTCGGGAAAGCAATGTACTTTGGCTTTAGATGGTGAACGGTCAATTCCATTAAAGGAAAATGAGTCAGCGACTATCCACATTGATCGATGTGGCCCTCCGGTAATTTCGCCTCAAAATACGTTGCAGTTAGCTGCGTCCAAAGGAATTTTCATTAAAGACTACTAAAATGATGTTATCCTCTAGAAGATGTGGGAACAACTCAATTGTTCAGAGTTAAAAGTTTGAATCACAAACTTTGCTTTAGTGAAGCCATTCGATAGTCTGAGGCGGCCTTATCCTTTTCCCCTAATCCCCAGTATGCCAAGCCGCGATTACCGTATGCATACCAATAATCTGGGTCTAATTCGATTGCTTTATTGAAGTCTGATAAGGCTGATTTGTATTCTTCTTTGTCACATAAGGCTAGACCCCTATTGTTATGGGCATCTCTGTAATCTGGNTTGATAGTTATGGCCGCGCTGAAGTCTAATATCGCTTCGTCAGTCATCCCTAGGCTTCTATGGCATATACCCCTATTATTCAAGGCTACGACATGGTTGGGATTAGAGGTTATTATAGTCGAATAATCCTCAGAAGCTTCTACATATTTGCCTANATCNAGATAAGCGTTTGCTCTTTGCAAATAGGAGGTCATATCGCCTTTGTTTGCTCGAATATGATCTGAAATTGTATTGATAATGTCACTCGTGTAGTCGGCATCGCTTTTTGAACTTAAATCCGGATTTTGTTTCCAATTGTATGTCATTAAAGTGATCTCCTCATATGCCTGTAATCATTTAATCTTGAGTTGACTGATGGTAGCGTTTTGTTTGGGAAAGCATTTTGAGAAAAATATCCAATGTCTGTGCTTTCATTTGAAAGCTTCAAGTAACCATTTTTTTTCTTACAATAGAATAGTGCTGAAATATATTGGACAAAATCACCATTTGGATACAGTACACAGGTGAACTCTTTAGGATTATCGTATATTTTAACGAGTTTGATTGGTTCAACTAAAATTCCTGTTTCTTCAAATGTTTCCCGTATCACACACTGCCTGAATGTTTCGCCAGGCTCGAGACCTCCACCAGGTAATCCCCACCAGCCGTTATCGGATCGCCTTTGTAATAAAATCCCGCCAAAACAATCTTCAACCAANGAGACAGCGGAGACTCGAATTTTGTCNGGAATACGGTTCAGGNNTTTGCCTCTAGAGTCCAAAATGTCAGAAGGNTTTACTTGAAATNTTGANCTCATTTGGTTGCNTTTCCAACAATATTNGGTATGCTTATCCCAANNGGAAATTCAAGATCGAATTGATTTATCGATAGTTTNCTAAAAGTTTGCATATTAANAANACTGCCAATGTCTCTGTTTAAATTGCAGCCTGTCGTNAAGTACTTCCAAAACGGATTNAATTTATCTTGAAATGATTTTCCAAAATTCTTTTTGGATNGGACATGNTCATAAAAATAAAAAGATCCGCCAGGTTTTAAAACCCTATAAACTTCTGAGANNACCTTTTCAGGGTTTTCAACCATGCAAAGNGTCAATGTTGTGCAAACGCAGTCAAANTAATTGTCCTCTAAGTTGAGGTTTTCACCTGCAGAATTAATTAAAGTTATGGATTTTAAATCAGATTTGTATTTGTTTTTAAGTTTCATTCTCATGTGTTTATCTGGCTCNACCATGCTTAGGCTGGANACATTTTTAAAATANGGAATGTTTGCTCCTGTTCCCGCCCCAATTTCCAAAGTTGCGCCNGTGCAACGACCTGCTGTTTCTAATCTGTATGGTTTAACCTTATGTTCNACGCAATAGTTCAAAACATCGTAAAACTGTGCGAACAGGTATTTTGATATGGCCATGGCTAGCTCAGTTGTGACATCCTCGAGCTGTTATTTCAATTACCTTTTCTACAAGTCCGTCTCTGAGACANGTGAATTCGTCCCAACGGTTCACTAGTATGTCNGTTTGGCTACTGTGTAACTTCAACAATGAGCCTGGNTTTAATCCAAGATCCGTATTGCTTTTCAAAACACTGTGGTAGTCATGAATAGATTGAAAAATAAGAGTATCTTCATAGTTTTCCACTGCCGGAACTATGCCAAGTGGACCTCCAAGAGCTTTGTAACCAGCNTCAATAAAATAAAAACCTTCTCTGACATCCGTTATTGTGGTCAACACTTTGGCCGCGACATCAAATTCTTCCATATATCTGGTGGTAGTTCCCATTAAAGCATAGGTTCCCCCNTCTACTTCCGTTACCTCTTCCATTGCAGGTGCTACATCATAGGTGTAAGTTTCACCCGAAGAAACTATTTGAACCNCNATACCGTAATCCTCTATTTTATGTTTCACATCCAGGCAAATTCNGATAGCAGATTTACCATTCTCAAACCTGTCATTTTTACTTGGATTTCCTGATATAGTTTGATGGCTCATNACGCCTAGAAAGTCAATTGCAGGCAATGAATNAGCTAGTTTTGCTAAATCGGCACCCTGGTCAGCGTTCCGAACCCCTGCCCTATTCATATTAGTATTTACTTCAATTAATATCCCCAATCGGGAATTAGCTTGCATGCAGGCATCTGATATTTGTTTTATGTTATCTGCGTTGTCTACACAAACCTTTATATTTCCTCTTTTGCCGAGATATGCTAAACGCCGAATTTTTTCCTTACCTACAATTTGGCTGGTAATCAACACGTCGGTGATTCCACCTTCGACCATTAATTCAGCTTCAGACACTTTTGCCGCGCATACCCCACCATTTGTTCCCCCTGTGTTGATTTGTTGATGCAAAATTTCAGGACACTTTATGTTTTTAGCATGTTGCCTCATTTTGCAGTCTGTGTCTTTGTAAATGTCTGCGATCACATTGAAATTATTGTCGAGCGCTTCCATGTCTATTATTAAACGGGGAGTTGTTAAATTCTTAGCTTTTAATCCTATTTCACTACGATAATTCATCTGTAAGCACCTCCCAGGATAAATTCTTGTAATCACTTAATTTCAATTTAAGGCTCCTCTGGAGTNGACCCTGAGTATGTTGGTTAACCTATCTTTTGAGGAAATGTTTATAAAATCATACAAATTAAAGGTATCTGCGTAATTAGCAGGAATTAGTTTAATCCTGTCTCCCAGCTTTATTGGATGCTCACCGGTCNTTGAAAACGCATACCCATGTTCNGCACTCATTGTTTCAATTTCAAGGGGNGCCTCGTTGATGATTTTTGGAAATCCTCTATCCGTAGAAATTGCCTTCTGACCGCAATCTAGATACCACCTACCTGATTCGGGATGGCTCATAACTGTGCTCAAAACCCAGCAACTGTTATTTTCACCGTTTGACTGATTAACATAATTGAACAAGTAATCTCCATTCACAACATTGACATTTGACTCGGTTATATTTGTAAAATCGGCAACAGAGTCGAGGTGTATGTCAAAATGATTCCCTGACTCGAATTGGAGATTGTTATTCGCGATAAATCTTTTTAATAACTCAATAAAATTGNTTATGCTCTTAGGGTCNTCCTGACCAAACTCAATTGTAAACCCCGTTAAGCTTAATTCCTTCGTAGCATTAATCAAAGAAATGGTAGTTAGCAACTCGTTTCCGATTATAAAACCTCTTGATTTAATTGATTGAGCGATGCTCAAATTTACGTTTACAGTAATTCCTGATTTATTAATTGTTTTAACTATCTCAGTAATGCCATAAGAGTTCGATATATCGATCTTCAATGACGNAATACGTGACAGATTTTTTAAACGTGTCAGTGTTTCTTCGTTTGGGGCTGGTTGATCGATGATAATGTTNGAAAATCCATTCTTATTAAAAATTTCTGCACAAGCCAAAGTTCGGCAATGTATCTGAGAATTTCTGTCTCCTCCAGTTTGCATCAAGGTTATTCCAACAGAACTATGAATGCTGACATCTGGTATCAGTACAGAACCGATGTCGAGTATTTTTGCTGAAAACGCTTCATGATTTGTCATTACTTGGTCGTTGTCAACAACTAGAGCTGGCGTATCAAGATCAGATACAGGAGAATTTAAAGGTGCAGGGATTGGTCTTTCCATAGTTTTATAATTCCAGTAATTTATTTTTCTTCATCACGATAATATATGCCTTCAGAATCATATTCAACGTCATTAGACTCCTGTTAGAATCTAAGTTAGCTGTTTAAAAGTTAGGTGAAGAAAATAGATATTCATTTTGAAGAGTCTGGTGAGATCCTTATAGGGAGATTGGGGAAGACTGAAGACTATGTTCATATTGGCCGTGATTATATAGGCTTCAGTCAAAGAGGTCGTGACGGTTCTAAACATGGAACTGTTTCCCGATCGTTAGTGAAGAGTGTTGTGCTTGAGGACAAACAAAGAGATATCAGTTCGACGATTGTATGGGTTATCTTAGCGACTTTAGTAGCTGTATCAATTTATATTCTAATTGATGCGAATCTCGTTAGGATACCAGGTGTTTTAGTTATGTTTGGGATGTCTCTATATTTAATCTATGACCATTTTTCTCAGCCAGCTGGACAAGTTATCATGATTAAGGCAGGGGATGAATCCATAGTAATACCAGTTTCCAATAATCTCAGTGTATATGATTTTAATCAACTACAAGATTCCCTACTAACCAATGATACCTGTAGCAAAGCTGAAGATGAGGCGACTAAAGTTTTTGCATTGCGCTAAGTGGTTCTACAGTTTCAGATTTGGGATAGCATCCATGTCCCATTCTTGAGAGTAGCCGTCTCTAAATCTGTAATAAGCTGCTGCTCCAATCATTGCCCCATTGTCTGTACATAATCTTGGGGCGGGTATGATTACAGGCACTGTGCTATCAGAATTCATTCTGATTCTTAATCGAGAGTTGGCAGCGACCCCACCGCCGAGGACAATCGCGACGGCGTTGAATTCTTCTACAGCGGCCAAAGTGTTTTTTACTAAGCAATCTACCACTGCCTCTTGGAATTCGGCTGAATATTCTCGAACTTGGATGTCCGTTGGATTTGAGGGAATCCCATTGCTGTAAAACCCTTCAGACTCAGCTCGTCTTGCCAGGGCGCTTTTGAGCCCACTGAAACTGAAACTCAAGCTGTTCTTTACAGTCGGCCTCGGAAGTTTTGGGACCAGACCAGAAGCGTTTTCGCTCATTTTTTGTATTTCAGGTCCCCCAGGGAACCCAAGTCCAAGTATTCGAGCGGCCTTATCAAAAGCTTCACCTGCAGCATCATCCACAGTTCTCCCGATTGTTTCATACTCTAAATGATCTTTCATAACGACTAGATCCGTGTGTCCCCCTGAAGCTATCAGGCATATCATTGGAAAGCCGTATGCTTTCCCGAGTTCGTCATTCTCAAGCCATGCCGAATATATATGACCTTCTAGGTGATTGATTCCTATTAACGGTTTATCCCATGCCATCGCTAGCCCTTTCGCACTGTTTACTCCCACTAGTAGTGCTCCTGCTAGCCCTGGTCCATTGGTAACTGCGATTCCATCCAGATCACGATAAGTTATACCTGCCTGAGTAACTGCCTCTTCAATGACAGGTAGAAAGTTCAAAAAATGTTCACGAGACGACACCTCAGGTATGATGCCACCATATTTTTTATGCATCTCTTTTTGCGAAGCAACGACGTTGGACTTTATGATTTTTCCATCACATATGACAGCGGCAGCGGTGTCATCACATGATGTTTCAATACCGAGTATATTCATTTGACTTTATTGCCTTCTGCATATTTTCGAAGCGTCTGCAGGTTTGTTCCGGCATCTTCATCATTAAATACAGCACTACCTGCCACTATGATGTCGGCCCCTGCATCTTGTATCAATTTTATCGTACTTAAGTTTACGCCACCGTCGACCTGAATACTCGTTCCTCCACCATTTGAGCGAATCATATTTTTCGCTCGTTCAATTTTTCCCAATGACTCTGGTATAAACTTTTGTCCTCCATAGCCAGGTTCTACAGACATAATAAGAATTCGATCAATATATTTAAGGAAAGGCAACAGATTTTCGAGAGAGGTTTTAGGGTTTAACGCGACGCATTTTAGCACTTCAAAAGTATCAAGATGATCTAAAGTTTTTTTTATGTCTTTACACGCTTCTAAATGGACTGTAATTGAGTCGACGCCTATCTCTATCAATTCTTCGAAATATCTCTCAGGATTTATCACCATCATATGAATATCAAGTGGAAGATCAGAACGGCCCTTTATGAAAGGCACGATCATAGGACCAAAAGTTATCGGTGGTACAAATTGGCCGTCCATAATGTCGATATGAATTCCGTCCGCGCACCCATCCGTAATTGCTGTTATCTCATCACCCAAAACGGAAAAATCCGCAGAAAGTATGGATGGATAAATTTTTACTTTAGTATCTTCCACTGCGTTTTATCCTTTGCAAGGCGGATTGAATAGCTGATTCTACTCGGCTACTTGCCGTTCCACCTGGGACATCCCTAGCTTCTATGGAACTCTCGACAGTTATTGCATAAACATCTGTATCAAATTTATCAGAAAATTGTTTATATTCCTCAATGGTTAATTCCGAGAATGTTTTTTGCTTCGAATGGCAGTAATTTGATAGCCTTGCAACTATGTGATGGGACTCTCTAAATGGAAGACCTTTTTGGACGAGGTAATCTGCAAAGTCCGTCGCCAACATGTATCCGGTATTTGCAGCAGCTAAAGTTTTATCTGCATCGACCTTCATTCCATGCACCATTCCTTTGAATACTACTAATATGGCATTTAAAGTGTCGTATGTGTCGAAAAAACTTTCTTTATCCTCTTGCAAGTCTCTGTTGTATGTTAACGGCAGAGCTTTCAATGTGGTTAAAAGACTCATTAAATTACCGTAGACACGACCGACTTTACCTCTTGCTATTTCAGCAAAATCCGGGTTGTTTTTTTGAGGCATAAGACTACTGCCAGTAGTATATTCAGTCGCAAGTTCAATAAAAGAAAATTCGTCCGTGCACCAGATTACAATTTCCTCTGATAACCGAGATAAGTGCATAGAGCAGATTGAGGCTGCAGACATGTAATCTAGTAGGAAATCCCGATCGGAAACAGCGTCCATACTGTTATTTGATATGTTCTTAAATCCCAATAAATGTGCAGAATACTCCCTGTCCATATCATATGGTAATCCCGCTAAAGCACCACTTCCAAGTGGCATTACATCTGTCCTCTGAAAGGTCTGCGTAAATCTTTCAACATCCCTCTCAAACATTTCTACATAAGCCATCAAATGATGAGACAACAAAACGGGTTGCGCTCTTTGCATATGGGTATAGCCTGGTATCACGGTTCTAGTGTGGGATTCAGCTATACCAATAAGCTCAAGTTGTAAGGATGTTAGGTTTTTTATGGTTATGTCTACGGCGTCTTTCACAAACATTCTCATGTCTGTGCTTACTTGATCATTTCTGGATCTACCAGTATGTAGTTTCCCAGCGACAGATCCTATTTTTTCAAGTAGACGATTCTCTATGTTCATGTGAATGTCTTCTAAATCCTCACGCCAGTTAAAGTTACCATTGGTGATTTCTTCTTCAATTTCAGCAAGTCCTTGGCAGATAGATTCGCTCTCAGGAGACTCGATAATTCCTTGTTTAGCCAACATTTTTGCGTGAGCGATGGATCCTCTAATATCGTGTTTATATAACCTTTTGTCGTAATGCAGAGATACCGTAAAGTTGCCGACAGATGGAGATAGAGATCGGATAAGATTGGAATCCATTTCACTAGTGTCATTATTTGTCATGCAGGACCGACCGTTTCTGAACTTGTTTATTACAATTTAATTATAAGGGTATAACTAAACCTGAAAGTGGTATAGATTATTGGAATAGGATTCTAAATGCGCAGTTACCAAGGGTTTCCATGACTCAGTTGCAGGCGAGTGAAAATTTAAAAGACATTAAATATTGCATATTAGATGTGGAGACAACAGGTCTTGACAGTAACCGTGACCACATAATAGAAGTGGCTGGTGTTCAGTATAGTGAAGATGGTCAAATTGACACTTTCAGTTCACTGGTAAGGCCTAGCGTTGCCATTCCGGAGCAGATAACTTATCTCACAGGAATCACAGATGCAGATGTTCTCAATGCACCCGATATTTCAACTGTATCAAGTCAATTCCAGAAATTTATATCCACATCAGTTGTGGTGGGGCACAATATAAATTTTGATATTGCTTTTCTAAAAAATTCTGGAGTTATCATAGCTAATGAAATTTTTGACACATTAGATATGGCTTATGTTTTGGAGCCATCAGCACCAAGCTATAACTTGGGACGATTGGCGGAATACCTCGGTATTCAAATAAATCAGTCGCACAGGGCTTTAGTGGACTGCATGACAACATTGGCTGTATTTAGGCACTTAGTTGACCGTCTTAGAAGTATCAGGCTCGATACGTTCACTCAACTAAACGTGTTGTCTCGTAAAGGCAATTGGGGATCGAGTGAATTTTTAAACAGGGAACTCAATTCAAGAGTTTTGAATGTAAAGACAACAGAGTCTATTAATAAAGACGAAAACTATGTCAACGAGAGAATAGAAGAAGGTCCGAATTTGAATAATGCCAACACTCCAATAAATGAGTTGAATGATATCGATATCATTGACTCTGTTTTTGGCCTAGGAGGCTTATTGGACAGCGAGTTAGAGCACTTTGAACCACGTCGGGAACAGGTTCAGATGGCCGAAGAAGTTTTTCAATCTTTTCAAAATGGATCAAAGTCGCTGATAGAGGCTGGGACAGGTGTTGGCAAATCTATGGCTTATCTTGTTCCAGCGCTCAAATATTCCGTTGATAGTGGAAATAAGGTGGTTATATCAACCAATACAATCACTTTACAAGATCAGATAATTAATCAAGATCTTCCTATAGCGTCAAAAATAATGCGCAATTTAGGTGTAGGTAAGGTTAATCCTACCAGCGCCGTTCTTAAAGGACGAAGAAATTATTTGTGCTTGAATCGTTTAATGGCGGCAATAAACAAACCTTCAATGGATCGTTCAATGTCTTTATTGCTCGCCAAAATACTTATTTGGTTAGAAACTACCAATACTGGGGATGTCGCTGAAATAAACATTAGTCGGCAGGCACACATTCGGCTATGGGGACACTTGAATTCAGAAGGTGCTTCACGTTGTTCCGGATGGCAGGGCAAATGTTTCCTAAGATCTGCTAGGGGGAAAGCTGAATCCGCCAATGTTATTGTAGTGAATCATTCCCTTTTAATGTCAGATATGGTTACAAATAATTCTGTGATTCCAGACTACAAATCTATTGTTGTTGATGAGGGCCATCATATTGAAAATAAAGCTACTGAAGCATTTGGGTTTGAAATATCTAAGTTTTCTTTTGAAGAGATAATTGATAGATTACAAGGAAGGGAATCCGTTTTAAATATTCTCAAATCAACCTTGCCTAATGTTGTCACGGAAGAAGCGTTTAAGGAAAAATGTTCATCGTTGTTAACCAACATCACGTATTCAAGGGACAACTTAAAGACGGACTCTCGTTCCCTGTTTGAAATTGTAGCGAACGATGTATTGGGTCATAGTCCAGGGGTTGGAGTCGTTCAACACCGTCTAACAGATCGATCATCTATACCAAACTGGGACATTATTCTCGAAGTTTCTCGTAGAATAATTGAGTCTTTCCGTGACATAAAATCTCATTTAACAGCTTTGTCAAAAGTGATAGAAGGCTATGATTCTGATGATAGGAACATGATCCTAATGGAAATAGAGGGCTTGTTGTTGTCGTTAGAAAAATTGAATGAGGAAATAGATGAATTCATCTTTCATCCGTCTGCAGAATCTGTTTATTGGATAAATTCTGTGAACGAAATTGTGAGTTTTCAGTCAGCTTTGATTGATGTCAGCAACATACTGAGAAAAACTTTATTTGATGAAAAGGAAAGTGTTGTGATTACTAGCGCAACTCTTTCATATAAAAATTCCTTTGAACATTTCGAGACCCGCACCGGGTTTCAATCAGACAAGACCACTATTCTAGGGTCTCCGTTCGATTACCAACACTCAGCTTTACTTTTGGTTCCTAATGATGTGCCTGATCATAGGGATGCTTCTCATGATGCTGTTATTGCTAAAAACATATATGATGCGGCTGAAGCGGCTGGAGGGAAAACAGTTGGGTTATTCACATCATACAAGGCAATGAATAATGTCTACGACTTAATTTTGCCCCGATTGGACACCTCAGAATTATCTTTACATGCTCAGGGTAGAACTGGTAGCTCGGATATGATAATTCAATCATTAAGAAAGGACACTGGGTCTATTGTTTTAGGTACATCAACTTTCTGGGAAGGTATAGACTTGCGGGGTGATGCTTTACAGGTTTTAGTAATTACAAGGTTGCCATTTGAAGTTCCAACGGATCCAGTAGTGCAAGCTAGGTCCGAGGCTTACTCCTCCCCTTTTATGGATTATTCAGTTCCTAATGCTGTGAACCGTTTCCGTCAAGGATTTGGACGTTTAATTAGATCCAAAGAAGACATTGGCGTTGTTATTTTGTTGGATCCTAGAATTGTAAAAAGTCGGTATGGTTCTTTGTTTATAAAGGCACTTCCTGAAATGGAAATACGACACGAAAAATCCGTTGAAACTTCGAAAATAGTGTCAAATTGGTTAGGAAATTAATGATTGAACTTAAGTCTTTTCCTTACGATTTGAAAGAAACTCTATATAGTGGACAGGCTTTTCGATGGAGAGAAGTCGAAAACTCCTCGGATCATTCACATCCTGTTCATCAATGCGTGATCGGCAAATACAGAGTGAGTGTCTGGGACTCTTTGGATAATGTGTGTGCAAGTTCTCCAAACTTAGATGACGTGGAATTAAAAGGATTGGTTTTTGACTATTTGAGATTGGATGACGATTTAAATGATGTTTACTCTACATTTGAGAGTGATGATTTCGTTTCAGCAGCTGTAGATAAATACAAAGGGTTACATATACTTCGCCANGATCCTTGGGAATGCTTAATAACNTTTATNTGTTCTGCAAACAANAACATCCCTAGAATTAGGCAACTTGTAGATAAACTGTGCCACAGTTATGGGGAACTTCATTGGGATATTGAAGGTAGCTATCATTNTTTTCCTACACCAGAACGAATTGTAGAGTGTGGGGAGTTAAATCTTANGCGCTTGGGATTGGGGTTTAGAGCCAAATACGTCTTTGCCTCGGCAGTAAGAATATTGGAACAGGGTATAGATTTACTTGACTTAAGAACCCAAGACTATGAAAGAGGATTAGAAATACTGACCGCATTTCCCGGGGTTGGTGATAAAGTTGCTAATTGTGTCTTGCTGTTTTCGATGGATAAACTTGATGCATTTCCTGTTGATGTGTGGATTAAGAGGGTACTAAGAGAATCTTATTTGACTAAANCNGATGNAAANGTNCCTGACTCNAAATTGAGAGCGTGGGCGCAGAATAAATTTGGAGCTTATGCCGGTTACGCCAACCAATACATGTTTCATAAACGGCGATTGGATTAGATTCTTTGGAATTCTGTTTTAATCGAATTAATTATCCGCTATAACCTCAGATATGTTGTTAGGTATTTCCGTTTCAGGAATAAGCAATTTTCTCACTGGATAGTTTATTTCTATATTCTCAGCGGTGAACCTTGTATGTATCCTCTTAATTAACTCACTTTTCACCTTAAAAGTACCGGANCTGTCCACGGCCTGTAGAAAAATGAAAAAGTCGATATTTGAATCTCCGAAATTTGAGAAACCAAAAAATGGAGGAGTATCAGTAATTGCGTCATCAGACTCTTTAATTAAAGCGTTCGCTTCCTCCAGTGCGATTTCCTGTACTTGGTGAAGATTTGACTCGTAGCTCACACCGCATGTTACTAGCACATTCATTGCTGGAGTTGGGCTGAAAAAATTTGTCACAATACTTTCGGCCATTTTTGAATTCGGAATTATTATTAAATTGTTGAATCGGCTACGAATCTTAGTGCTTCTCCANCCCACATCTTCCACAAAACCTGATGGACCTCCGTCTAGTTCAATGAAATCTCCAGGCTTTAATTCTCCTTCTGTAACGACATAAGTACCTGCAAAAAAGTTGCTTAGGGTCGGTTGTACAGCAAGTGCCACAGCTAATCCACCGATCCCAAGACCAGCCAGTATTGGACTGATTGAAATCCCAATACTGTCTATCGCTATCAGGAAACCGATNGCGTAGATAGCCATCGGTAAAATTCTTCTTACAGTGGGTAGTAGTGTATCGTCCCACTTAGTATCGGTGTTCTCTGCGATATTTAATAAGTACCACTCGATTGTCCCATCAATTAACCGNGAAACTGTAAACGTTACTAAGGCTATAACGAGAACCTTCCANATGGTGATCGCTATTTCATCAGTGTTATTTAATGGGTCAAATANCTCTANANTGCTTAAAGCAAGTATCAGATATGAAAGCAATAACCCTATAGATATGAAAATAAGGAAAATTGGACCTTCAATCTGTTTAGTGATTATTTGTATCAGTCCTGGCTTTGATCCTAAACCGTAACGCTTATTCAACACCCGAAGGAATAGCTTGCTCAAGAAGGATATTAAAATTGATACAATCAACACGACNCCTGATGCTATCAGCACCGCAATTGTCGATTCTGAGAAATTAAACTCGTTCATTTACTGAAACCTTCCGAGATTACTTAGTGAATATCCAGCATGTTCGTTTTTGCAGTTTATCATCGCACGTGGTTGGATTTAATTACCACGAAATGGCTATCTGTAGTATGGCTCACTTTGAGGATATTATATTTTATTTAACGAAATCTTTGACCAATCGTTTATAATTTTAATGTCTAGTTCAGAAGAATCCTAATAACCGAAAATATTAATTTATATACATATGAATGAAAGTGATATAGAAAAATTACGACAGTCGGCCCTTAATTTACTTNGAGTTATTGATAATANNGACGATCTTGAAGAATGGCGGGTAAGGTTTCTTGGACGNAAGGGGGAAATCTCTGTCNTAATGCGGGGTCTCTCCTCAGCCCCNGAATCTGANAGGGCATTTTTAGGATCTACCTCAAATTCTCTTAAAAAGACTCTTCAGCAAGAGTATGAGATTCAAAAGACAAGTTTGCTTTCTGGAAAATCAGGCGTCAATGAATTTGATATAGATATCAGTCTACCGTCGCGCAAATCACCAGTGGGAACTTACCACCCTACTACAAAAATTGTTAATGAAATTGCGGAAGTTTTTAAGTCAATGGGTTTTGATATCGTTGAGGGTCCGGAAGTTGAATTGGATGAGTATAACTTTCAAAAATTGAACATACCATCAGATCACCCTGCTAGAGATATGTGGAATAGTTTATGGGTTGAAGATGGGAATGANCCCGATTCTGNATCGATGCTGATGCGAACGCATACTTCTCCAATGCAGATAAGAATAATGGAAGAGANCACCCCTCCTATTAGGGTTATAGTCCCCGGTAAAACTTACAGATATGAAGCTACAGATGCGACACATGAATGGCAGTTTTGTCAGATTGAAGGTTTGGCGGTCGCTGAGGACATTACTTTTGCTAACTTAAAAGCAACTTTGGCAGAATTTGCAAAACGGATCTTTGGGGATAAACGTAAAGCTNGATTCAGATGNGATTTTTTNCCCTTTGTGGAGCCAGGAGCAGAGGTATCAATNGATTGTTTTAAATGTGAAGGTGATGGATGTAGGGTTTGTGGCAACACCGGNTGGATAGAGATAATGGGTGCAGGTATGGTACATCCGAAGGTTTTGAGGGGAGTCGGGTATGATCCAGAAAAATACAGCGGATTTGCATTTGGAATGGGAGCAGAGAGAATTGCTATGCTCAAAGAAGGTATAGAAGACGTCCGATTATTTTATTCAAATGACCTAAGATTTTTGAAACAATTCATCTAAAAATTAATTATGAAAATTCCTGTTTCTTGGTTAAAAAATTATGTGGAGATTCAACCGGACATCCGGCAGCTAGCTCATGAATTAACAATGGCTGGATTAGAAGTCGCTGAACTAAAGTTTATTGGGGAGACTTGGGAAAGTGATCGTCTCTTGGTCGGTGAAATTATTGACATAAAACCACATCCAAATGCTGACAGATTAAGATTGCCAACTATTAATCTAGGGAAAGAAGAAGTTATAACCGTAGTGTGTGGAGCCCCTAATATAGAAATTGGACAAAAGATAGCATTTGCGAAAGAAGGGGCGACTTTGATCAATCCTCGAACTCTGAAATCCGAACGCCTTAAAGCAGGTGTGATTCGTGAGGTTGAGTCCAAAGGGATGGTTTGCTCAGCTTTGGAATTGGGATTGTCTGAAGAACATGAAGGTATTCTAGTTCTTGATAAAGAAGTCGAAGTTGGAACACCACTNTCAGACGTATTGTCAGACCAAATCATTGAAACAGAATTGACACCAAATAGGCCTGACTGTCTGTCCGTGATAGGTACAGCATATGAGATAGCTGCTATNCAACAGACNACAGTTTCTGAACCAATCAGTTCTGATATGAGTTTCAATGTTGAAACCAAACAGACATTAACCGTAGGCATTTCTNATGAATCATTATGCCGAAGGTATATGGGAGCCGTGATTAAGGATATAAAAATCTCTGAGTCTCCCCGGTGGTTAAGAGATGCTTTAACCAAATCTGGACAAAGATCTATAAATAATTTGGTGGATATAACCAACTATGTGATGTTGGAGTATGGNCAACCACTTCANGCATTNGATTTAAACAAGATCCAGGGAAATCAAATTGATGTTCGTTTGGCCAAGAAAGGGGAATTTTTGGAAACCTTAGATGGTGAAGNTAGGATACTACGAGATTCTATGTTAGTGATTGCCGACGAAAACAGTGCTATTGGGTTGGCCGGAATTATGGGAGGTGCCAATACAGAGGTTGATTCNAACACCACAGAAATTTTTCTGGAAGCTGCTAATTTCGATGCAGCAAATATTCGACAGACTAGAGGCACACTCGGCCTTAGTACTGAGGCTTCTTATAGGTTTGAACGTCGTCTTCGCCCTGAACTTACTTTCAAAGGTATATCTAGGGCTATTGAACTTGTTACTCAATTATGTGGTGGCAAACTTACAGAGCCTGTTTATGATGTGTATCCGGAACCAAAAGTCATTTCTCCTATCATGGTTACAAAACNAAGAATCAAAAAGATATTAGGCGCCGAATTTACAATGCCGGAAGTTTGGACTCTTTTAGAGCGTTTAGGGTTCGAAAAAGTGCAAGAAAATNAAGCATTAATCAATTTGATTGAAACTATCGAAGCAAAGCCTTTTNGAGGCGAAGANTCCTTGCTTTTACTCCCCCCAAATTGGAGATCGGATATTGAAATCGAAGATGATATTATAGAAGAATTTGCTAGGGTTTATGGATATGACAAACTCCCTATGCATAATATGGCTTCTGAATTACCTTCTGTTCCAAGCAATCCCCGCAGGGTGATCAGAGAAAATATTAGAGATAACTTAGTTAATTTTGGATTGAATGAAACTATCTCTTATTCCGTCAGTAATTACGACGACTTAGTGTTGACTGGTGGCGATTTTGACGTGGATGAAATAGTTAGGCTACAAAACCCGATGGATACAACACGAGATTGTCTTAGAAACAGTATTCGTGCTAATGCATTAGAAACAGTCTCGAATAATAGAAAACTTGATCAACATAGTGGTTTAGCTATTTTTGAAATTGGTAACACTTTCAGGTTTTCCTCTGAGAAGGATTCTAAATTACCAAATGAGGAGGAAGAAATGGTCGCTGTCTTAACAGGACCAAGATCTGATTTTTCAATTTGGTCCGAGAGCGTAAATAACTTTGACTATTTTGATGCTAAGGCAGTGGTGGAATCCGCTCTTAAATTCAGGTCANNTGACCTGAATTTTGTAAAGCGACCAACGAAAGTTTTCCATCCAGGGCTATCTGTTGCTATTAATATTGGGAGTTCTGTCGTTGGTAGTGTAGGTTTACTAAATGAATCAATCGCTAAAAGGTACGAGTTAGATGATAGTCCGGTATTTTTAATTGAGCTCAATCTTGAAGAAATATATAGACAAGGTTTAAGGACCTCTCAGCAATATGACTCGCCTAGTAAATTTCCGTCGTCAACTAGAGATGTCGCTTTGGTAGCTCAATTTGACACGGAATCNAGTTCCATTGAAACAATTATTTTGAANAATAAATTGGTAATTGAAACCTACCCAATTGATTTATATGAAGATGAATCGTCTGAAACAAAGAATAAATTCATTACTTACAGGATTGTATTCCAATCAAGAGATCATACTCTTTCTACGGAAGAAATTGACAAAGCACAACAACAAATTCTGAAGTCTTTGAAATATCAACTGTCAACTGTCCCAAGGTATTAATGGAGCTAGTTTGAAACATGAGTTTTAATGTTCATAAACATTCTCACCATCACGCTGATATGTATTCGGTGGAGAAAGCGCGTTCAGAAATACTGTCAAGTTTTAACAAACTTGAGGAATCTTCTATACCAATCACTGATGCACTTGGTATGGTCTTGAGTTCAGATGTCAAAGCCACGTTTAACATACCACCGTTCAACAATTCTTCTATGGACGGTTATGCTATTAAAGTTCAAGATGTAGCGGATCCTGATGCAGNTTGGCCGATTTATCTGAAAGTTACGGAGACTATCGCAGCTGGAAATTTTCCCTCGAACATCGTAGAACCTGGCACTGCAATGCGGATTATGACAGGGGCCCCTATTCCGGATGGTTCGGATGGTGTAGTTCCNTTTGAAGACACAACCGAAATGGANTCTGATTTTGATATTAAGCGTCAACAAATTGGAATTAAAGTTATAGCATCCAAAGGACAAAACATACGTCTAGCGGGGAAAGATGTGTCAATTGGTGAAAATGTGCTTTATAAAGGAACAAATTGTACATATTCCGTGATTGGAGTATTGGCATCACTTGGCCTAGGGACCGCAAAGGTATATCGGCGTCCAGTTGTATCCATATTGTCTACAGGTGATGAATTAGTAGAGCCAGGTGAGTTGATAACTCCTGGAAAAATATATGATAGCAATTCAAGCTCACTAATTTCTGCAGTAAGAGAGGCAGGTGGNATTCCAAAATATATTGGNATCGCTAGTGATAATCTAGAATCTGTTAAANGCATGCTTCAAGAAGCTATGANAGCAGACTTGGTGATCAGTTCTGCNGGNGTATCGAAAGGTGACTATGATGTTGTTAAACAAGCTTTAAGTGAGAGCGGAGATCTTAATTTTTGGTCTGTGCGAATGCGNCCGGCCAAACCCTTAGCATTTGGGTTACTGAACAATNATAATCNAAAAACTGTGCCTCTTATCGGCCTTCCAGGAAATCCTGTGAGCTCATTGGTAGCGTTTGAACAATTTTGCAGACCGGCAATTCGAAAAATGCTTGGGAAAGAGCGGTTATTGCGGAATAAATCGCAGGGTGTACTGACTGGTCCCATCGATAACTACGATGCTAGAAGAGTTTACGCGCGGGTGCATGTCACTTCTGATAATGGCACATTAATTGCAACCCCCACGGGAAATCAAGACTCCAATATTCTTACGTCTATGGCCAAAGCTAACGCNTTTGCAATTTGCCCNGAGGATGAGGTCGGNAAAAAAGNTGGTGACACAGTAGAGCTCATAATGCTAGATAGAGATGAAGACACATTACTATGAGAACTGGTTAACTNNAATTTNCTACCCTAACTATGTTTAGGAATCGCATTATATAAACTGCACCTATGAGAGGCCACTGTTGTTATGAAAAAAAAATTCTTTATAATTGTCGTTACGTCTATTAAACCAAGGAGTAAATGATGCCCAAGTCCCTCGCGTTTTTCAGAGGAAATGTAGTCCCCATAGAGCAAGCCAATGTTAATGTCATGACTCATGCCTTGCATTATGGCACCGCAGTATTTGANGGGGTTCGGGGGAATTGGAATGACTCAGCAGAGAGTATGTTTATATTTCGAATGAAAGAACATTATCTGCGTCTTTTGCAGGGATGCAAAATGTTAATGATGGACATTCCGTACAATGCAGAAGATCTTTGTGAAATAACTGTTGATTTAATTAAACAATCTGGTTACAANCAAGACCTTTATATCCGACCTCTTGCTTACAAAAGTGANGAACTTGTAGCGAATTTAAAGTTACAGGATCTCGGAAGTGATTTTACTCTGATTATGGTCCCGTTTGGTGCCTACATTGAATCAGANGGAGCNTTGAGATGTTGTACTTCCTCATGGAGGAGAGTTGATGACACCATCATACCTCCAAGAGTCAAAATATCTGGCCANTATGTGAATAGTATATTAGCTAAAACTGANGCGACACTGGCTGGATTTGATGAAGCAATTATGNTGACACCTGACGGATATGTTTCAGAAGGTTCTGGTGAAAANCTTTTCATGGTGACCGGAAATAAGTTNGTAACGCCTCCGGTNGCAGATAATAACTTGACAGGTATTACTCGTGATTGCGCTATATCAATTGCCTGNGGACNACTAGGGATGGAACTAGAGGAACGAAGGATCAGAAGAAGTGAANTATACTTCGCAGAGGAAGTTTTCTTAACAGGNACAGCCGCCCACATCCAAGCTGTTGGAGANTTGGATAATCGTTTGATTGCTAATGGATCTATGGGACAAATGACAGGACAAATAAATAGTATTTATCANAAAGCTATCAGAGGCGAATTATCAGAATATAAAAATTGGTGTACTGAAATAAAGCTATAGATACACCTAAGTTTCCCCAGATTTAATAAGAAATGGCTGATTTTTGTATCGACTACTATCTAGCATGTTTACTTGTTTCGATGGCTGTNGTGCAGATCGCTTCTTGGACAACCAATCAGAAAACTTTAATGTTATTGATTGGAACTAAGAAGGTAATACTATTCTCAATCTTGCTCATTTTATCTGCNTTACTATTATTTTTCGGAACTGAAAACCGTAACATAAACGATACCGTTGGTGGCCTTGATGCGAATCAACAAGCCTTTCTGTTCACATTAGCTGTTGTAAGCTCTATATGGAGTACCCGTTTTGCTGTACTGTTAAAGAATTATTTNGTTTCTNTTCGTAGGAAGAATGATTGAGTTGACTGGTTANGATACAGAACTTTTCAGATTCATAAATGGTTTATCTGGGCACAGTAGTTTTATAGATGAAGTTTTGTCTATTATCGCAAGCGATTATTTGATGCCTGTGGTTACTGGTTCTATTTTGTTGTATTTGTGGTTGACAGCTGGGAAGTCAATATNTAAACGATACAACGTCATATTATGCTTGTTGTCTATGACGGTTGCNACATCAATNGTTTTTGTATGTAATGTTTTTTATTACAGAGAAAGGCCGTTCATATTGGACGATGTAAATGTACTGTTTTATATGCCTACAGACTCATCTTTCCCTTCCAATATTGCCGCTGGACTTTCAGCTTTGTCATTACCAATCGCCCTAACACATAAAAAATTGTGCACCGGTGCTTTAATTTGCTGCCTGCTTGTGTGCTTATCTCGAGTTTATGTTGGCGTTCATTATCCTCTTGATATATTTGCCGGTTTTTTTATTGGGTTTGGATCTTTTTATATTGTGAAGAAGTTATTCAAAATCACAAACCCGATAAACAACTTGATCATTTTAGTTACTAAGAAACTGAGACTGGTTTGAATTTAACTTATAATTAACGAAATGGTTAATGTTGCCAATCCTAAATATATGATGAAGCCTACTATGTCTGTGACGGTTGTAACTACCACAGCAGAAGCTAGGGCTGGGTCGACATTTATAGCTTTAAGACAAAATGGCAATATTACACCTGATATACCAGCAATGACTAAGTTTGCTAGCATTGCAACTCCGACTACTAGTGCCAAAAACTCGTTTCCGATCCAAAAATAAGCAACAACTCCTGAAATTGCCCCTAGAATGAAACCATGAACTAAGCCAAGTTCCAATTCTTTGATCAATAGCCTTTTTGCTTCTGATTTGTTGATTTCACCTAGTGCTAGAGACCTTACAACTAAAGTTAGAGTCTGGGTTCCTACTATCCCTCCCTGCCCTGCAATCACAGGAAGGAAAACTGCAAGAGTTATCAACTGAGAAAGGGTTGATTGAAATAAAGTGATAACTAAGGCTGCCAGGCCTGCGGTTGCTAGGTTTACACAAAGCCACGGAAGTCTTCCTCTAACTGATTTCCAAAAAGGACCAAGTATTTTCTCTCCTTCGTCGACTCCAACCATTTTGTACATGTCTTCCGTCGCTTCCTCTTGAAAGATATTTATCATATCCTCCATTTTTACAACCCCAACTAATATCCCAGCTTCATCCGTAACAGGTAATGTCATCAGATTGTAACGTTCCATTAGCCTAGCGCACTCTTCTTGGTCAGTATCAGTAGCAACAGTGATAAGACTAGGGTGCATCACCTCGGATATTAGTTGATGGCCAGAAGAAGTTACCAACCTTGATACGTTAAGCCCTCCCTTTAAGACACGATTCCTATCTACGACCAATATGTAAGTGATCTCATTAATATCAATCTCGTTGAGAGAATTTCTGATTGAGATAATGGCATCACTTACCGTCATTTGTTCCTCTAGAGACATAAATTCCGGTGTCATAAGTCCACCGGCATCGTCATCCTCATAAGTCAATAAAGGTACTAAGTCAAATGTGTCTCTCATGGACGACAAAGTTTCATTTCTGTCTTCATTTGACAGACCTCTTAGAACATCGACAGCAATATCTGGCCGAGTTTCATCTAATATCAACGAGAGTTGCTGTGGCTCTATATGACGAGATAGTTGTATAGCTTCAGAAGTTTTCAGTTCACCCACTATTTGCCCAATTGTTTTAGGGGTGAGAGAATTCATCAGTTTTAGTTGATGTTTTGAGGGTAATCGATCAATCAAATCTGCACGATCTGGGGATCTAAGGTGATCAAAAATCTCCGACACAGATAAAAAATCTTCATTCTCTAGGTGACTCGACACAACTGTGACAAGGTCTTCGATATTGTCTAAGGATCTAAGCGGATCCGAATATTGATTAATTAAAGGTTCAAGCATAAAAACAAGCGTGTTCCGATATTCTGAAAATTGAGATTAGTAGAGGAATCTTTACACCAGATTAATGGTATCGTGATAGCTGTGGTTTTAGGAATATAAAAAAGACTCTAGTTTTGAAAAAATTATCGCAGAAAGTCATTAGAACCTTTTTAATTTTCCAACATTTAATCCTTCTGCTGCATAAAAGTTACCAATTTTGAGTTGTTCAACAAGCTTATCTTTGTTTGTAATCTGGTTCTCAAAAACCGTTAAACTTTTTGCTAATCCTTGTTTGGAGTGCGAATCACTCCCACCTGTTCCTCTTATTTGTGTGGAATAACTTATCTCTTTAGTAAATAAGTTTTCGGCGTCACTATTTGCTCCATTTGTTATCTCTATAAAATCGACCAGCTTAAATATTTCGTGTTTAGATGCCTCTTNAGGAGATTCTGGGCTTATTGGCCATTCTNTATAGAGTAAATTGGTGTTGTAAGGTGGCTTATTAAAAAANTTTCGCATGGGATGGGCGGCTATTAAAACTCCGTTCACCTCATCTATAACTTTCCTGAGAGTCTTCAATTGATGTATTCCACTCACATGGGAATTTATCCCAATTGCAATAATATGTCCCATATCAGTTGAGACTTCTAATGCAGGTATTACAACTAGATCCGTATTGTCAAACTCTTCTGAAATTGCTTCATTGGTCCATCCACCTCCATGCTCTGCTAATAGCACGCCATCCAAACCTATTCTGTTAGCTTCAACAATAAGTTCTTCTGGAAGCAAACTGCTGTCTGAGCTTCCACGTACGGTNTGAACATGTAAATCCATCTTGAACAAAGATTGTATCCTCCGGATAGATAGCCTAAGGAATTATATGGTCTATTAAAATTTCTATCAAAATAGCAACTTTCCTAATTTGCCACAATAGGAATCAACAAACCATACACACAAATAAATAATGCGATATTTGTCATGGCAAAAAATTTTCCAAGTGGTAGCAAAAATGATTGGATTCCTTGGATAATTAAAGCTACAGCGAAAACAGACAGAACATACGTGATAGTTAAANCCCAAAGATATAAATCTCCTTGGTTGACTCTAGTTAAGTGTAACAAATAGGTGAATCCGATTCCCATCAGGGCTAGAAAAGGTTTGAGTAAAACAATGAACGTGAATACTATTTTTGATGGATTACGTGATTCAAATATAGATTTAACCAANTCATTATTGTTTTTATAGAGATTAAAGACGGTCACACATACTAAGGTTATCAGAATAGAGGAATACAATAACCCGCAAGCACCTCCCATTAACAACGCAGATAGGTCAGACATTAAAATGACCAATGGACTCAGTGACTATGNAGTTAATTGCATACTTATTTTGAAGAAGGATCTGATAAGCTCTGCCGATGTCTTTATTTTTGATGACGGTGAAGAGATATGGACCACTTCCTGCGGTATGAATCTCCCTTATCCCAATAGTCTTTAGAGTTTTGATACATCGCTTTACATTGTTAAAGTTACGTGAACTAATTTTATCGAAAACGTTGTACATGAGTTCCTGAGGGACGTNTCCTCCTCCTCTAATACGCGCCTCCAATTTTCTAGTTAATCCACCATTTGTGTAGTCGCTTGAAATAATCTTGGAGTACATAGTGGCAGTTTTATTCGGGATTATACATTTTGGGTCGATTAACAGAAAAGCATGAGTAGCAAGGTCAGGCAACTGTCTTATTTCTGTACCNGTTCCATGAGAATATGCTGTNCCTCCCTGAATGAAAAAAGGAATGTCGGANCCGAAGATGGCTCCGGTTCTTTNCAATTCCTCATTTGTTAATCTAAGNTCCCAGAGCAAGTTTAATCCTNCTAAAACGGTCGCTATATNGCTACTACCTCCNCCTAAACCAGAAGCTAATGGGATGTTTTTCTGTACGTGTATTTTTACTCCTCTCCCGACNGAATATTCCGTTTTGAGTTTAGAAACAACCTGAAAAATCAAATTGTTTTGGTCAGCAAGTTCTGGAACAGAACATGAAATTTCCAGATCGGAAGATTCGTAAAANGTTATNTCATCGTGCAAATCAAGAGATTGCATAATAGAAGAGATCTCATGGAACCCTGTTTCCAAAATTCCAATCACCTCGAGACTGAGGTTTAATTTTGCCGNCGATTCTAAATTTAGGTCTGCTTCTTTCANTTTAATAGGTTTAGTCCGACTGTNNTTTTATATTCGTTNAAAATCCTTACCCACTCAGTAACGGAAAGTTTTTCAGGACGCAATGTATGATTTACTTCCGATACTTCCAAAAGTAACCGTGANCTNTCAAGATCTAAATCCAGCCCAATAGAGAGAGAGTTATGCAATTGTTTTCTCGGAGCGGAGAATGACTTGATTATAAAGTCTATGAAGTCGTTCTTGTTAGTAAGGTCTATGAGAGGCTGTTCCCGGATTTTCAACTCAATAACGGTGGAGGTCACCTTGGGTACTGGTTTAAAGGCTGTCCTTTTGACATTAAATAATCTTCTACAAAATGCTACCGACTGAAATATTGGTCCAAGAATTCCCAAATTACCATCGCTCACTATATTGTCTGCGACTTCTTTTTGAAGCATCACTACNGATAACANGGGTGGATGTTCTTGGAACATAATATTTCTTAATATTTTCGTCGCTGAGTTATACGGAAGATTGGATACAAANTTGTAAGGGCCGNCATTTATCATAAATTCATTTGGGTCTACATCTGCNGCGTCTGCTTCATGTAGAGTAAATTGTTTAAANTCATGACTTANNTCTTTTAAAGGGCCNTCGATGAGATAACGATCAATTTCAATCGCGGTTAGTTCTGCCCCTGCACTCAGAATATTTCGACTCAATTGGCCTTTACCAGGGCCTATTTCTAAAACTTTATCTTCAGCCTCAAGCTTAAGTGAGTCAATGATTCTGTTGATTACTCGGCGGTCATGAATGAAATGTTGACCAAGTGATTTTTTTGCTTTGTGAGAATACATTTGATTTAAACGCTTTCATAATGACTAAAAACGCGTGGGCCGTGCACCAAATTTCGAATCAAGANTTTTGCGTATTTATCTTGAGAAACTCTACCCAGGTACTCCCACGGCACCCGAAAGTGACCGCTTACCGTTGCTTTCTTCCGAACCTGGCGGGGTTCACAGGCTTTCGCCGCGTGGGACCAAAGTATCAACGTTCATCAAAGACAATAGAGGCATCCGTCTTAAATCCTTAAAAAGGTATTCAGCCTCGCTGTAGCGGATTGCGAGTTCAAGGCACCGCTAACTCCCCGCTTAGCACGACCCAGAATCATGGTAGGCCAGTGTAATCACCGTGTCAACGATTTAAACTTTGGTGGGGAAGGGGAGACTCGAACTCCCACGCCTTNCGGCACATGATCCTAAGTCATGCTCGTCTACCAATTCCGACACTTCCCCAACCAATAGATTATACATTTATAGGATTACTTATGTGGAATTTAAAACAAAGAAAATATTTCGATTTCGATGGGTATCGCCGTCTGGTATAAATCAATTTAAACTCTTTAAATTGATTGGAAATTAGTACAATATTAAAGTTGACGATCCGGTAGCATTAAAAAATCTTTAATCTATTAGGTTCGGAAGGCTTCCACAGGGTGTAATTTTGATGCCCGATACGCAGGGAAAATCCCGAAAAACAGGCCTACAATTGTGGATACCGTTATGGCAATTAGCGCTATGTCAATGCCAAAAGAAGTTTCCAAGTTTCCATCTCCGACAGGAATACCGTTTAAACCTAAAGCGGCCAGATAGCCTAAGAGGATACCGATAATTCCACCACTGCATGTTAGCAATATAGCTTCAAAAACAAATTGAATTAAGATATCGGATTTTTTTGCCCCTAAAGCTTTCCGTAACCCGATTTCACGAGTTCTTTCTGTAACCGACACAAGCATTATATTCATAATTCCAATTCCCCCAACTAGTAAGGAAATAGCCGCAATNGAAATAAGGAAAAACAAGATAGCAGCNAGAGTTACTTCAAGNGTTTCGAGTATTTCNTGTTGACTAGTGACGATAAAATCATCCTGATCCCCTTTAATTCTATGCTCAAGTCGTATGATTTTAGCAGTTTCGGCCATAGCCTTATGTACAGTTTCATGGCTGGTTGCCTTAACCATAATCCAATCTATATTTTTCTCCCCATTAAAGCTCNGGTTCGGNGACAATGTCTGAAACATTGTAGTAACTGGGATATAGGAATTCTTGTTTGGATCATCTCCCCAATCATTTTTGTCTTTTTCTTTTATAACCCCGATTACAGTAAATCTAGAATTTTTGATACGTATTTTCTTTCCAATAGCAACATCTTTTCCAAACAATTCGTCTTTTACTTCAGAGCCGATAACTATGACTCTGCTGGTTTGACTAAGATGAGTTCCATTTACAAAGATGCCNGACTNAAGTTCAATATTNCTTACAAAGTCNTAGTTGTGGGTGACACCGATAACATTCCCATTTATGTCTTTATCACCTCTTATTGACTTTCCCTGCCAGTTTTTTTCAGCAGCAGCGTCTANTATTGAAGTGTTGTGTGTTTTATTCNTTAAAGCATTTAAATCTGCCAGAGTAAGAAGTTCCCATCTATCACCTTCTTCTTCGGGTTCAGCGGGTATCAAAAACACAAGATTGGTTCCTATGCTTTCAAGCTCGTTGACAATTAACTTTTGAACCCCTCTACCGATAGACATCATTGCTATAACCGCAGCAATACCAATGACAATTCCGAGTAAAGCTAAGAATGCTCGCAATTTATTGGAGCCCAAAGAGCCTAGNGACATATAAAAAATTGAAGGGAGTATCATTTTAAGGATTACTCAATATATTTTCTTTACTTTCATCTCGGACTATTTTGCCATCAATCATTTGAATTGTACGACCAGCTAAGNNCGCTACATCCGCTTCATGAGTGACNAAGATAACTGTNAATTTTTGGTTGTAATTAAGATCCTTAATGATTTCAAGGATTTCCCTTGTTGAATTGGAATCCAGATTACCTGTAGGCTCATCTGCCAAAAGAATGCTTGGTTCGGTGGCTAAGGCCCTAGCTATCCCTACTCGCTGTTGTTGTCCACCAGAAAGTTCAGCCGGTAGGTGATGACNTCTGTTTAATAGCCCTACCCTTTCCAAAGCTTTAGAGGCTATATCTTTTCTGTTTTTCACATTACCGTATATCAGAGGGAGTTCTACATTTTTTTGAGCGGTTAGNCGTGGTAGTAGGTTGTAAGATTGGAAGACAAATCCAATCATTTGGTTTCGGATTTTAGCTAANCCTGAGTCATTTATGTCTTTAATATTCTCCTCGTTAAAATAGAAATCCCCAGAACTGGGTANGTCCAGGCACCCAATAATGTTCATTAAAGTTGACTTGCCAGACCCAGAAGGTCCAGTTATTGCTACAAACTCACCTTCATTGATTCTTAAATCAACTTCACGAAGGGCGTGGACTGCCATTGTGCCCATGTCATATCTNTTCCCGACNCCNCTCAGTTCGATCAACATGCCAATGNTAGAGAAAAACATCTGAGTNGTNGCAAGGTGTCTGCTCTACTCTTCCCAGTCAATTTCAAATCTTTCACTACTNGTTGAGGAACTTTTGATTACTATCGTTTCGTCAATTGATAGACCTGAAGAAACTGCTACCCAGAATTCATCATTTTCCCCTACGGTAATTTCCTTTTCTATTATTACTTCGTCTTCCTGCACTTTTATGTAGTTTTTCCCATCTTTAGTAATCACAGCATCCATAGGGACTGCAAGTTGCTTAGGCAATTTAGTCAAATAAATCTCGGCNACAGCGGATAGACCTGCACGCAAATTCTCTTTGCTATCATTAATCGAAATTGTGCTTTTGTAGCTAACAAGGCCNTCTTGAGATAANGGAGTAAANCCTAGGTACATTAGATCACCTTTAAAACTTTGATCGGGGAGNGCATCGATTTTCANTTTGACTTCCAATCCGGTGGTTAAATCGACTATATCATTTTCGTTTACAGGNCCAGTGAATTCATATGAGGAATCAGANGCGATTNTTCCGANTTTTTGACCTATTAAAATCTGTGTTCCTGGCTTGGGNATAAATTCNGTTANTATTCCGNTTTTTGTTGCTCGGAACGTCGAATTTTCGATATTTTCCTTGANCTGAANGATTGNNAGCTCAATATGCTTTATATCAGACTGCATTTTAGAAATCTCATANTCGTCAAATATAACGATGTTATTGAGTGAATCAGCAGCTCNTTCGGATTCAGCCAACGCAGCTGAATATTTTGAATTAGCAAGCGCTATGTCATCTGGGGTGGGACCTGCCTTATAAGTTT
>PBDQ01000016.1 GCA_002717465.1 Chloroflexota bacterium | reverse complement strand
TTTTATCGTTTCCGACCCCATAATTGGCAATGTGTTCACTTATATTTTTGCCAAGGGCTTCGCATGCATCTATGATTGGTTGATAAGATTCACGCATTTCCTTTGTAGAAAAATTAGTATGGCATCCTGCACCATTCCAGTCCCCTGATACGGGTTTGGGATCAATTGATACAACGACATTGAATTCTTCAGCTATCCTGTGAAGTAACCATCTGGATATCCACAATTGATCAGAAACTTCTAGTGGTCCAAGAGGGCCCACTTGAAATTCCCACTGGCCGGGCATAACTTCGGCGTTGGTACCTGCAATTCCTATACCTGCATCGATGCAAGCAGTTGCGTGAGCTTCTGAAACGTCTCTTCCAAAGTTGTAATTTGCTCCTACACTACAGTAATAGGGACCTTGTGCTTCAGGGAAGCCCCCTTCAGGGAAGCCAATTGGTTGTTTGCCATCGGATTCAAACAGGGTGTATTCCTGTTCAATTCCAAACCATGACTCATGATCTTTAAATTTTGATGCTACTTCTGCACATGCTGCTCTGTTGTTAGTTGGGTGTGGAGACATATCAGGTAATAAAACTTCGCACATGACCAGTTTGTTGTCCCCACCAGAAATAGGGTCTGGACACGAAAAAACGGGTCGTAAAACGCAGTCTGAATTTTCTCCTGGTGCCTGATTGGTACTGGATCCGTCAAATCCCCAAATAGGAAAGTCTGACCCATCTGGCAATATTTTTGTTTTTGATCTCAAAGAAGGTGATGGTTCTGTTCCATCAATCCAGATATATTCTGCTTTAAATGCCATGATTGCACCTCAACTTTCTGATTTAAACATCTAGTGACATAACGTAATGACATTAAAACTATTTTGCAATGTCAAGATCTATTCTACAAATTTATATGTGATAAATTGTTAAGATTTTGTAAACTTTTTATGCGGCAGCAATTTATGTATAGGTCATAACATTAATTGGTCGTACATGCGCTTGATATCAACTTACCAAATGCTTTTCAAGAACTTTAGGATCAAACTCTATTCCTAATCCAGGGCCTTCAGGAATTTCAATGTAACCATTTTGAAAAACAATAGGATCATTGAAAATTTTTTTATGTAGGGGCCCTTGGTTTGCTTCGGCAATCATAAAGTTTGGGCAACATGTCGCAACTTGTATTGCAGCGGCAGCGGCTACGGGCCCGCAGTACATGTGAGGAGCAATTACCGCATAGCTAGCTTCTGCCATAGCTGCTACTTTTTTGCCTACTAATATTCCTCCAGCTTGGCCAATATCGATTTGTATAATTTGTGCGGCCTGCTTTCTTAATAATTCAGAAAATTGAAATACGGTCGCCAATCTTTCTCCAGTGGCGATCGGTATGCTGGTGTGCGCTGCCACTCGTGCCATTTCATCTATATTTTCAGGCGAAACNGGTTCCTCGAACCAGAAAGGNTGATAAGGTTCTAATGCCTGTGCAACTCTGATTGCGCTGTATGTTGTTAATTGTCCGTGTGTGCCTATGCCGACTTCAAGTTCGTTTCCTACGGCGGATCTTATATTCTTGAAAATGTCCTCAGCGTAAGTTATTTCCTTTAAACTGATGTCCCTAGGCACACCCGTGATTGGGTGAAATGGATCNAATTTGCAGGCCGTGTTCCCTTCCGATAGTAATTGTTCNGCAACGCTGCCAGCATTTTTAGGGTTACTGTCAGGTATAGGTGGCATGTATGCATATGCTCTGAGTTTATCCCAGCATTTTCCACCAAGCATGTTGTAGATCGGTTGCTTGTTAGCTTTTCCTACAATATCCCATAAAGCCATTTCTATTCCTGATATAACCATACCNAAATGTAGACTNGGTAATCTGTAATCATGTCTGCCGGCATACATNTCATAGTAGATTTTTTCAATATTGAATGGGTTTTGACCTATAACAAAAGCCTCCACGGTTTCGTGTACCAACTGAATTTGAGATTTGAAATCCATCCAGGTCATCTTGCCAGTGAAAGAGCTTCCTGTGAGTTTCTCACCTATTCCCACTATTCCCTCGTCGGTGGACAGTTCCAGAATGAGAAAATATTTGCCGCCAACATACCAAGGGTCGTCAGTTGATCCACCCCCACTTCTCACTCCGGGCTCATTTTCTATGACATAAGTTTTAACACCNGTTACTTTCATGTATTCTCCAAATGTGCCTGCTAATATTGATNTTCAATGGACTCTATATCGACACATTGCATAGTGTCAAACATCACTATTTCAAGCTTTTTAGTTCAACCNTTGTCATACTNNCCGATGGGTNTGCAATGNTTGCTTTTTTTTTAGTAATGGGTAGACACTTAGTTGTCTTCAAGTACAGGTGGTTAAGGCTTTATAGATAAAAGAATTTTGGTNGGNGNAAATTAATATATAAGGATATCTGNGTTTGATTAATGAGAGANATTTCTACTTACATCATGTTTTCGATTGCGAATTTATGATTATTTTCGAGTCGGAAATTTTATCTAACGGGATATGGGNTTGAGATTCTATTATGGCTGGTGGATAGTTATTGGAGCTATTCTGTGTAATTTCGTATCGCTAAGTGTTGGNACTTCTTCTATTGGAGTTTTTACCTTTCCCATTGTCGATGATCTTGGATGGAAAGTGTGGCAGTACAGCTTAGGGCCNTCTATTGCAATTGGGGCAGGGGCATTATCAAGTGTNNTGGTTGGGAATATTCTTGATCAAAAAGGANCTAAACCACTGATACTGCTTGGGAGTTTAGTGAGTGCATTCTGCCTAGGGATGTTAGGCATCCAATCTAATTTAATTGTCTATTTGTCTTTGTATTTCATAGCTGGTTTTGGTGGATGGAATTTATTTAGTTCTTTTGTAGTTAATTCGGTTATCAGTAAGTGGTTCATTGTAAAGCGGGGATGGGCCTTAGCTTTTGGTTCGGCTGGAATATCTTTAGGTAGNCTTGTTACCCCAGTATTGTTGACNGGTATTGTTGATAGTTTAGGTTGGCGTATTGGATATTTCGCTCTTTGCGTTTTAGTNGTAATTGTTATCATTCCCGTAAGTTTTTTGATGCGTCGTACCCCAGAAGATTATGGGCTATTGCCCGATGGGGTTGCTGATAAAAATCAGTTTGATTACGCNAATTTACCTCGTTCCGAAATGAATCCGTTAAATCGATCGCAGGCCATTAAAACCCAGAGTTTTTGGTTGCTTGTTTTTGGGTTTACATTGATATCTGCGGGGCTTACTTGCGTTTTGATACACGCAATCCCCTTTACTCAGATGGCAGGATTTACTCGAGTTGTTGGTGCAATTGGGATCTCAGTTAATGGATTTGCCAATTTGTTTTCGAAAACAATATGGGGATATTCGATGCAGAAATTTCACCCGAGGGTACTGGTTATGATNGCTTATTCCCTATCTGCGTTAGGAGTGGGAATGATGCTTTTATCAAATATGTTTTCCTTTGNGCCTATTTTAATGGCAGGTTTTTTTCTTTATGGTTTCGGTTTTGGAGGNACTATTCCGTTAAGTGGGTCGATATGGGNCAGGTATTTCGGTAGGGAAAATATTGGCTCAATAACCGGTATTACTCAACCGGTCAGGATTTTCGGTACAGCTGTCGCGCCGGTGTTAATAAGCCTATGGTTTGATAATACTAATGAATATGGCCCCGGATTTATGGCTGTTATAGTAGCNTTGCTTTTAGGTGCGTCTCTGGTCTTCTTTTCTCGAGAGCCGCACATTCGCGATCTGTAGGATAAAATGGAATTTTTGGGAGATATTAAAGATTGATCGAAGTGCAAATAATTCGTACCGNTGTAATGTTGAATGAAGCTTTGGCTCTAAGGGTGGAAGTTTTTGTAGACGAACAAAAAGTTCCCAAAACGGAAGAGGTAGATTATTTGGACAATGTATCATCAATCGAAAATAAAAAAGTTATTCATATCGTTGCGTTATTTCAGCAGCGAATTGTTGGAACTGCCCGCCTAATATTCGACGTACCTGAAAATGAGTATCCTCATATTGGCCGCGTCGCTGTTAAAAAAGAATTTCGCGGCCGTAACATAGGCCGTNCAATAATGGACAAGCTTCATCAAATTGCAAAAAAGAAGCTATATGATGGGGTGACTTTGTCTGCACAGATAGAGGTCAGGGATTTTTATACCAAGTTAGGTTATGTACCCAGAGGATCCATATATATGGATGTCGGGATTCCACATCAAGATATGGATTATGTATTTTGATTTTATTTGACTGATAGCGAATGTAAGTTCCAGCTAGCGGTGAACAGCAAGGATGATTAAATGAGTAATTCNGTTATAGAAAACAAATTTGTGGCCTACCTCGATAATGAAGATAGTGCAAATATTTCTAATCCTATACATTCTACTGAGGTAGCCAACAGCTATGGGTTTTCTGGTCCTTTGGTAGGCGGTGTCACAGTATGGGGATGGTGTACNGACACTATATTACAAGCATTGGGCGAAGACTGGTTGGGACATGGGTGGTCTGAGTATTCATTCAGNCAGCCAGTATATCCTGGTGATGTTTTAACGATTAGGGCAGAACAGGTCCGTTCTAATGGAGATATTGAATGGGAAATATCTATGATTAATCAGAGCGAGGTTGTTTGCGTTTCGGGCAAGGTTGGCCTGAATAACGCACCTTGGCTAAGCGAATTGGTCAGGCCAAATTCAATGAAAGTGGTTGACGATGTTGAAAATAAAGGACTTATGGCTCTAGAGAGTGTGGANATTAACAAGGATTGGAATGCCCAAAAGATCACATTTTCCTCAGAAGTTAACAAAGATTTTTTATCTACAAAGCAATTAACAGATAATCCTGTTTTTTGTGGAGACTTTGCGGTCGCTCATCCTTCGTGGATTGCTGGTTGGCCTGAACAATTACTGAGGCATAATTTTATAATTCCCAGTTCCATGCATACTAGGAGTAAGGTGCAGTTTCATAAAAAAGTACCTATAGGGACCAGTGTAATTGGGGGNGCGATTTTATTAGATGCTTATGAACGTAAAGCACATCATTTTGCAAATTTTGATGTTTTGATTCAAGATCAATATGGAGAAGATGTAGCAATAATGCGTCACTGGACCATATTTAGGATTGCGACTCCTGAAGAAAGGGTGAATTAATTTTTAATAAATTATGGAGAATTATTTTGATGTGAGTTATCACAAAAACGTGAGGTTATTGTTCGTACTCGTGACGTAACATACCCATTATTACAGAATCATATCTGGAACCTTGGTGAGGCCTGCTTTGTCTTAACGTTCCTTCATGTGTGAATCCAATCCTAGAAAATAAAGCAAGCGCAGCCTCATTATAATTGGGTATGTCGGCCCAAATTCTATATAGTCCGAAAGTATCGAATGCTAACTTTATGGTTTCTTCCAATGTGGCGGTGCCAAACCCCTTATGCCATGATTCAGTATCGCCAATTAGTATAGATAGCTGTCCGTCTCCGAGTGATTCTTCTATAGCTATATGGATTTCTCCAATATGAGAATCTGCTTGATTGTAAACTGAAAATATTACATGCTCAGGGTTTTCAAATATTTTGTTCCATTCTTCTTCAGAAATATCTTGTATTTCTTCTGGGTGGTAGCCTAGATGTGCTGGATCACCATAGGAATACCTACCAAACCAACTTTCAACAACTTTGTCATCCGTTAGCCATTCTCTTACCCTTTTTACATCAGATNGTGTTACATGTTTTAGGTAGATTTGTTGTTCTGACATTGTAATTGTGGCCTCCCTGCCCTTTTATTTTGTGGGCCAGCGACTTCTTTCCTCTCAATAAATCTCCATTATTGGGAAATGAAACAATTCAGTCAAGAAAACTTGAATAATTGACTCTCTGATTCTCTGTTTGANNCACTCNGATGTATAGGAACGGGATTATTATCATAGTGTGGTTGGATGAAGTTATAGTTTTTGCGAAAATNGTCCTTACCCTTATTAACATGGATTGTAGCTCTGTAATAGACGTTTACAAGAATTGGGATATTTGGCAATAGAATATAGGTATGCTAAGAGTGCTATATTGGTGAGTTTACAACAATGCGTTCTATTGCTCTGGATTTTTGGGCTAAGTTATGATTGTTGTAGGTAAAAATTAACTTGCATGAATGAAGGATGAATGATGTTGGATAGGCTTTCCTCAGTAGAGGAGAGATATGAAGAATTGAATANGCTTTTATCAGATCCACTTGTTGTAGGTGATTATACAAAAGTACAAAAATATGCCAAAGAGCAAGCTGCAATGCGAGAAGTAGTTGAGTTGGCTCGAAATTTCCGAAGACTTCAGATAGAAATTTCCGAACTTCAGGAAATTGTACATAAAGAATCTGATTNAGATTTAGTGGAATTGGCGAAAGAAGAGTTAGATCCCTTGTTTGATCAAGTAGTTAAAGCAGAAGAGGATCTCAAATTAGCGTTGGTTCCCAAGGATCCGAATGATGAAAAAAATGTCATTATGGAAATACGAGCAGGAACAGGAGGAGATGAAGCAGGACTTTTTGCGTCAAGTCTTTATCGTATGTATTCCCGACTTGCACAGAGACTAAATTGGAAATTGGACGTAATTGATTCTAACTCCACAGGGATAGGTGGGCTGAAAGAGATTACATTTCAAATCAATGGTGATTACGCTTACAGTAAATTGAAACATGAAAGNGGGGTTCATAGAGTTCAAAGAGTGCCAACGACAGAGTCTAGTGGAAGAATACACACATCTGCGGCAACTGTCGCTGTATTACCTGAAGCCGAAGAAATAGATCTTCAGATTAACTCTGAGGATCTTCAGATTGATATATACCATGCTAGTGGTCACGGAGGGCAAAATGTTCAGAAAGTTGCTACGGCTGTGAGAATCACACATCTTCCAACAGGCGTAGTTACTACTTGTCAAGATGAAAGATCNCAATTAAAAAATAAAGAAAAGGCTTTATCCGTTTTAAGATCTCGCCTTCTTGCTGCTGAAATTGAAAAACAACAAAAAGAAATCACCGATTCAAGAAGGTCTCAAGTAGGTTCTGGTGATCGCTCGGAGAGGGTAAGGACATACAATTTTCCTCAGGGAAGAATTACTGATCATAGGATTGGTCTTACTAGTTACAATTTGGAACAAGTATTGGATGGTGACTTGATGGAATTCATGGATGCACTTGTTCAAGATGAGCAGGCTAGAAGGCTCGAAAATGCTGGAACATGATAGTTCGGGATATATTGAAATATTGCGAAAAACAGCTATCTGATCATCAAAAGGATTCTGCAACAATAGAAGCGCATGTGGTGGTNGGGCACGTGTTGAAAAAATCTAGGTCCGATTTGTTACGGGANCAAGATGTAGAATTGAGNGAATACCANCAAAGCGAAATTTTCCGAGTAATACACGAACGAATCTCTGGTAATCCCCTTTCGTATATAACGGGTCATCGGGACTTCTATGGCTTAAGTTTTACGGTTAATAGAAACGTTTTAATTCCCAGGCAGGAAACGGAATTATTAATAGAAACTGTCATGCGGTGGATATGTATTGAACATCTTCGTCTTAATATTGTTGATGTCGGAACAGGCAGTGGTTGTCTGGCGGTCGCTTTAGCCGTGAATGTTGAGAAGGCTGACATAACAGCTATCGATATTAGTAAAGAAGCTTTGAGTGTNGCTGCACAAAATTGCCGATATCATTCTGTCAACAACAGAGTTCAATTACGGCAAGGCAGCCTTTTAAGTGGATTTGTAGGAATAGCGGACGTAATTGTTGCCAATTTACCCTATATAAAGAAAAATGAAATAAATCATCTACAGCAAGAGATAATGTACGAACCCATTCAGGCATTGGATGGCGGACTCGATGGGCTACATTTCCAGAGAGAACTTTTGCATCAATCTAGGTCGAAGCTAAGCAGTTCTGGCATTTTGGCTATGGAAATATCTCCTGAGCAAGGCTCTGCTCTTGAAGATTTAGCGAAAGAAATTTTTCCTCTGAGGGAAGTAAGATTACTTCGAGACTTAAACGGTCATGAGAGAGTTTTGTGTATTAAATGAAGATCCAGCTATTCGAGGCCTAGCTGATAGTGTTTNCCTTCTGTCTTTATTGAAGGTGCAATAACGACTTCAGCATCATGCATTTCCTTGATTGTTCGAGCTCCGACCATACCCATGCATGCTTTTAGAGCTCCGATCAAATTTTGAGTACCATTAGATACACTTGACGGGCCATAAAATAGTTCCTCTAAGCTCCCTTTGACTCCAACATTTACCCTTGTTCCCCTTGGTAGGGCAGGGTCAGGGCTAGCCATACCCCAATTGAATCCTTTACCGGGGGATTCGTTTGATTGTGCAAGAGGTGTTCCTATCATGACAGCGTCTGCTCCACTGGCGATTGCCTTGCATACCTCACCTCCAGTTCTAATGCCACCGTCTGTAATAACAGGCACATATCTCCCTGAGGTTTTGAAATAGTCGTCCCTAGCTTGAGCACAGTCCATTGTTGCCGTCACTTGNGGTATTCCGACTCCGGTGACTTCTCTTGTTGTGCATGCAGCTCCTGGACCTACACCAACTAATAGACCGTGGATACCAGTTTCCATTATTTCTTTGGCAACGTTGTAGCCAACACAATTTCCTACAAATACCGGTACGTTTACCATTTCTAGGAGCTCTGGGAATTGAAGTCCCTTTACGCTGTTAGATGAATGTCTTGCTGTAGTTACTGTCGATTGAACTACTAGGATGTCTGCACCAGCTTCTACAGCCATTGGTCCTAATTTTTTTGTCATTGCCGGAGTTATTGAAACTGCACATACGGCGCCATGTTTTTTGACTTCAGATATTCTCTTTGAAACCAACTCTTCCTTTATTGGTTTTGAATATACTTTTTGCATAATTGAAGTTACTTTGTTGTTTTCTGTATTAATGACCTCGTCAATTGCATCCTGTGGTGATTCGTATCTGGTTTGAACACCCTCCAAATTCATAACACTGAGGGCACCTTGAGAGTGCATCGCTGAGGCAAAATCTGGGCTGGCTACAGCATCCATGGCTGATCCCAAAATTGGGATATTAATGTTAATGTCTCCAACGGAGAATTTAGTATCTGTCATGGCCGGATTTATTGTCACAGCTCCAGGAGCGATGGCAACCTCATCAAAACCGTAAGTTCTCCTCAATTCTCTGAATTTACTCATTTATTACACCTGAGGTCGACATTGTTGACATAAAGCACTTCCCGAAAAGTTTTATGTGGGAACTTTGGTATAAAGTGTATCTCTGGTACGCATTATTTACAATGAGATAATATGTTTCTCCATGCACTAGTGTCAACAACACTTTCGGAGCCATAAATCGACGTATAAAATTGGGCAACAAACCGAGCTGAATTCAATGAGTCAACCCAAGGTAGAAGAGAAAATTAAAGAGTTGGGAAGAAGTTTNGGGTTTGATCTTGTAAGAATCACTACGGCTGAGCCNTTTTATTCTGATGAATCAGAATCTTTGAAAAGAGTACGTGATGGGCATATGGACGGCTTATCTTGGTATACAGAGCACAGGGTAAAGAAGATGAATCGTCCTTACCTTTTATTGGAGAGGGCTAGGTCGATAATATCCGTAGGGGTTAGTTATTTGGGTTCTGAGACTGAATCTCAGAAACTGTCAACTGGAAAAGTCTCAAAATATGCTCGCGGAGAAGATTATCATTCAGTCATTAAATCTAAGCTTAGCGAATTTAGAGATTTATTGCCGGGAATTTTAAAAAAAAATGTTAACGCTCGTATTTTTGTGGATGATGGCCCTATGAATGATAAAGGAGCGGCCAGAAGGTCTGGTCTTGGATGGATGGGTAAAAATACCAATATTTTGACCCCTANGTATGGATCTTGGATATTTTTGGGGCAGTTGATATTAAACGTTGAACTGGAACCTGATACCCCTTTNAAAAAAAATTGTGGTAATTGTACGCAGTGTATTGATGATTGTCCTACAGGAGCCATAGTTGCTCCCTATGTTATTGACAACAGTAAATGTATTTCATACCTCACCATTGAATTGAAAGGTTCGATTCCTGTGCATTTGAGAACTTTGATGGGAGATTGGATATTCGGATGTGATATTTGTCAGGATGTCTGCCCCGTTAATAGGAAAGCAAAGCCGGGCAACTTGCCGGNATTTAAGCAAAGACCAGGGTTTTCAACTCCCACATTGGTTGAAATTTTAAATTTAGATCAAGAAGAATTTTCAAACACATATAGAGGTACACCTATTAAAAGAGCTAAGTTAAGCGGGCTCAAACGTAATGCATGTGTGGCTCTAGGTAATANTGGAGATAAAAGCGCTATCAAGCCGCTGGCTGGGGTCTTATATGATTCTTCTTCAGTTGTTAGAGGCCATGCAGCTTGGGCTCTTGGCCAATTAGGAGGGAGAGAGTCTGAAAATCATCTCAGACAAGCTCTTTTGGATGAAAAAGAACCTGAGGCACGATCTGAAATAGAGGCGGCACTGAACAGGATATCCATTAAAAAATAGTTAGGGATCTAGGTTTGTCAGGAAAAATTTTCATAATAAATGTTGGGTCAAACGCAAGCCACAAATTCTGCAGCCCATTGTTTCAAGATATGACATTTGAATTCATTCCAATTCCTGAGGACAGACAATTGAGCAACATTAATGGTCAAGTCTATGGTGATTTACATTCTTTTTACTACGCTGGGAAGAATTTGAGGAAATATATTCCTAAAGAATTTCAAATGATAACTGCTCATAATGATCCTGAGTTCGATACATTTACTTACGGTGACAATTGTGATGTAAATCCTAGGGCTATGGCCTTGCGACAGGTTTCTCGTGGCGATTATTTATTTTTTATTGCACGCCTTGAGAATTGGATGGATGATAAAAAAAGTGGGGTTTTCGGATTTTACTTCATTGGATATTTACATGTAGATCAGATTTTATCTTCCGTCGATGTTCGCCCAGAGATACAAACTTTAGAAAGGTACCTAGCTAATGCTCATGTTAGGAGAGCGATGGATGATGATTCTCTGTGGGATCGGTTTTGGGTGTTCGCGGGATCATCATGGTCAAAAAGATTTTTAAAAGCGGTCCCGGTTACTAGAGAGTTTTGTGATCAAGTTTTTCTTTCATCAACCGGGGAGCGTTGGGAATGGCGTGATAACCGTAGCGATTTGCAAACTATAGGGTCATATACAAGAAGTTGTCGTTGCGCAATAGATCCANATGATGACCTAGGTAAGGAGAGAATTGCGATATTTTGGGATTGGGTTCAACAGCATTCTATTTGAATTGAGTTTTTTGTGGGTAAGTNTGACCCGGGTGCTCTTTATGCTAGACTATTTTCAAATGAACTCATTCATTTTGAGGGGAGCTTGGGTGTCCAGGCTGAGAGGGCATTGTTTATATGTCGACCCATTAACACCTGATCTGGGTAATGCNAGCGGAGGGAATCGATTGTTAGTGGACAATACCTTCCTTATTTGACAGAGTGCGATAATGGTTTCAAATCGGTTCTATATGGTGGGATGTATTGGTCTCCACAGATGCAAAAATAAATGTTACTGATCTCGATAAGACAATAAGAGGTAAAGACAAATCTTTACTTGTGCTACGAAAGGTTAACCTTCATGTCATGGAAGGTGAGGTTGTTTCTATTTTAGGCCCCAGTGGTTGTGGGAAAACCACATTGCTGAACATATTGGCTGGTCTTGATGAGGCTGATGTAGGGAATCTGAATATTTCGGGTGTTCAAACTTCTAAAAGGCTTGGTTCCGTAGCTTACATGCAGCAAAAAGACCTTTTATTACCCTGGAGGTCGATGTTATCCAATGCAATTTTGGGACTTGAAGTCCAAGGTGTTTCAAAAGATATTGCTAAGNATAGAGCNCTNANTTATTTTGAAGAATTTGGATTGTCAGGTTTTGAGGATGAATATCCGTTTGCATTATCCGGTGGGATGAGGCAGCGTGTGGCATTTATAAGAACNTTACTTCTAGATTCAGATGTATTACTTTTGGATGAACCCTTCAGTGCTTTAGATGCTTTAAGTCGAGTACGGTTGCAGGAATGGTTTCTTGAATTAATGGATAGTATTNCCAAAACTGTGGTGTTGGTCACACATGATGTAGAAGAGGCTATTTTTTTATCCGATCGCATTTATGTTATGAGCGCTAGGCCCGGCGAAATAAATGAGATTATATCAATACCTTTTTCACGACCAAGAGATTTTGATGTTGTTGGGCATGAATTGTTTGTACAGTTGAAAACTCGCTTGTTGTCTATATTGAGAGGCATGTAAATTGACTTATTGGACCAAGAATCAAAAAAAAGCTTTTCAGTATATGATCGCGCCTTGNATCATTGTTGTCTTGCTCTTGACTTGGGAATTTNTTGTTCACATACGTGACATTCCGAATTGGTTATTGCCTGCTCCGTCAGATATCACAGTTACGCTGTTTCAAGATGCCTGGATGCTTTCAGGGCATACGTGGGTTACTTTCATTGAGGTTGTATTGGGTTTCGGTGTAGCCGTCGTAGCTGGTGTGTTTTTAGCTTCGGTGATCACTTTAAGCCGTAGTGTAGAGCAGTCAATTTATCCGATTATTATTGCTTCACAAACAATACCGATTATTGTTATAGCACCTATGTTATTGGTTTGGATAGGCTACGGTCTGACTCCTAAGATAATAGTTGTTGCATTAATTAGTTTCTTTCCTGTNACTGTGAATATGGTGGATGGATTACGTGCCATCGATCCAGACATGCAAAGAGTATTGAGAACTATGGGGGCTAATAAATGGCAAGAGTTCATAAAAGTCAGATTTCCAACTTCGTTACCATATCTCTTTTCAGGTTTAAAGGTTGCAATAGCGGTGAGCGTAATTGGAGCCGTGATCGGGGAATGGGTAGGATCAAAAGAAGGGCTGGGTTATTTGATGATACGTTCTAAACCACAGTTCCAAACTGAAAGGGTATTCGCTGCGATAGTCATTCTGTCTTTCATGGGGGTCCTGTTGTTCATACTGATAGGATTGTTGCAGAGACTACTAACACCATGGCACCGTAGGGAAGTTGAATCAAAAAAGCTTGACGATTAATAGCTAAAATAAGATTTTGAGAGAAGGAATTTTGAGGAAGGATTTATGAGATATTTGGAATCAATTAAAAGTATGATGGCTTTATTTGTATTAACTGTATTAACAGCAATAAGTTGTGGTCAGGGAGAGGGTGAAATTGAATCGGTTAAGCTAGCATTAGATTGGTATCCAAATGCAAACCATATAGGCCTGTTTATTGCACAGGAAAAGGGGTATTTTGAGGAAGAGAAGTTGGAAGTCGAAATATACACACCATCTGATCCCTCTACTGTTTTGCAGACAGTGGCGTCAGGATCTGATAGCTTCGGTATCAATTACCAACCTGATGTTTTAATTGCTAGAGGGGAAGGGGTGCCTGTAGTTTCTATTCTAGGCATGGTTCAACATCCGTTAAATTCAATGATGACGTTGAAAAATTCCCCATTTGACACACCAGGTAGCCTCAAAGGAAAAAAAGTGGGCTATCCTGGAATACCATGGAATGTGAATGCCTTATCTACAATGCTTAAGTCGGACGGGCTTTCTGGAGTTGAAGATGTTGAACTTGTAAATGTTGGATGGGAGCTTGGATCATCACTTATATCGGAAAAAGTAAACGCCATTATCGGTGCATATTTCACACATGAGAGCATTGCTTTAGAAAATCAGGGTCATCCCGTGAATGTCCTGAGGATGGAGAAATGGGGTGTTCCAGATTATTATGAATTAGTTATGGTAACTAGTGAAGAATATTTGAAATCTAAGCCGAAGGTCGTTGAAAAGTTCGCAAGAGCTGTAAGTAGAGGGTATATGGATGCCATTAAAGATCCTGCGGCTGGTATGGAAATTCTCAAGAAACACGAGCCTGAAATCGACGTAGAAGTTGACGGACCTGGGTCATTATTACTGCAGGCACTTTGGCAAGATAAGAATGAGAAATTTGGCAGACAAACCGATCAGAAATGGGTTGAGTTCGCCGACTGGATGAAGAATAAAGGCGTTATACCTGAAAGTTTAAATGTGCAAAATGCATATACTGACAAGTATTCTTTAAAGTAGGCGGATTTAGGGTCTAAATGAATTTAGTAGACAAATTAAAAATTGAGCATAAGAATTTATGGGATAAAGTGGTCTTTCACAGATTTGTGAATGAACTTGGCGATGGAACGCTACCGCCCGATGTGTTCGGGAGGTATTTTCTACAAGATTACGTTTTTGTAAATGACCTCGTAGTTTTGACCGCGAAAGCTATTTCCAAATCTCCAGATTTTGACTCAGCATCGGTCCTGAACCATTTTCTGACAGGCATACTTAATTCTGAGAATGATTTATTTGTCAGATTTTTTAATGAACTTGGATACTCAGAGAAACAATATTCGATTGCTACTGCAACCCATACCACACAGGCATTCGGTGATTTTCTGGTTCGAACAGGTTATGAAGGTGATTTTGATGATATTGCCACTGTCTTATATGTAACAGAAGGAACATATTTAGAATGGGGTACTAGGTTGACGGAAGAGAGAGCGGAACCAGGTAATTCTGTATATAAAGAGTGGATTGATTTACATAGTCCCTCAGTACTGGGAAATTTAGTTGAATGGCTTGGTAGTTATCTCAATGATAGGGCTCAAATAGATTATGCTCGAGCATCATATCTTTTCGCCACAGCTTTACGATATGAAGCTCTTTTTTGGGAAAACGCATATGCTGTGGATCAATGGTTCGATTTATCATAAGTGCAAATAAGTTTTCATTAAGTAAAATTTAGAGGTTAATAGGATTATGACTAGAATTCCAACAGTTATGTCGATAGCAGGGTCAGATTCGGGAGGAGGAGCCGGAATTCAAGCTGATTTGAAGACTATCGCTGCAAATGGGGCATATGGAACCACAGCTGTGACAGCAATAACAGCTCAAAATACGATCGGAGTTAATGACATCAAGGAAATGCCAGTAGATTTGGTTGAAAGTCAAATTGATGCCGTAATAAAAGATATTGGAGTTGATGCTGCCAAAACGGGAATGTTATCTAGTGTTGAAATGGTGTTATGTGTGTCTCGTAAAATAAAGGAGTATAGCATCCAGAAATTTGTTTTAGACCCGGTTATGGTTTCAACGTCAGGTGACAGTTTATTACGGGAAGATGCCGTTGATAGTATTAAAAAATTTCTAATGCCTTTATGTATGGTTATTACCCCTAATGGTCCAGAAGCGGAAAAGCTTACAGGGATAAAAGTTGTTGATCTAGATTCAGCTAGAGATGCATCTATAGAATTAGTTCGAATGGGAGCCTCAGCCGCTGTTGTAAAAGGTGGACATTTGAAAGGGCCCGCCACTGACGTTTTATATGACGGTAAAGAATTTAGGATGTTTACCACAAAAAGAATTGATAGCCAGAATACCCACGGTACGGGATGTACATTTGCTTCTGCGATTGCTACCGGTTTGGCTTTTAATAGGTCGTTGCGGGATTCGGTAAGTTTAGCCAAAGCTTACGTCACCGGAGGAATAAGAAACGGACTTAGCCTTGGTAGCGGCAACGGGCCGTTGAACCACTTCCATCAGTGATATTCCATTATCACAATCTTAAAGTTGATATTATTTCGTAATTTTTATGACCTCTATAAAAGCGATTATAGGATGATATTATTGCTCCACTTTATATAGATTAAAGCGAGGATGAGTTTATGGGATCGCCTGAAATCGAAGCAAACATCAGAAATGGTAGGAATAGGCTTGCTGTGACAGTCATTCTTGGTCACGCAGTTAAACATGTTTTTAACTCTTCGTTACCGTTACTTCTTGCTATGTTAAAAGTAGATCCTAAGTTTTCATTGTCTGGGACAGAATATGGTGTAATCGCTGGTGTAGGTCGTGGTACAAGTGGGGCGACTACCATGGTGGCAGGGTATTTAGGTGAAAGGTTTGCAAATAGAGCTGGGATAATGCTTTTCATCTCTTTGGCATTAATGGGTATTTCTTATTTTTTGTTGGGGATAGCGCCAAATTTCTGGTGGGTGCTAGTGGTAATGCTCTTGGTTGGCGTTGGACCTTCTCTGTATCATCCCCCAGCAATTGCGTCTCTTTCACGTAAATTTCCTGATAAAAGAGGATTTGCTATTTCATTACATGGGACTGGCGGTTCTATCGGGGAAATGATTGGTCCTGTAATAGTTGGATTGTTGACGACGGAAACTTTCAAAGTCGGTACCATAATCACGATAACTTATCTGGTTGCATTTGAGTGGCATGAGGTGTTACGAATAAGTGTGATTCCAGCGCTCATTTTTGCTGTTCTTGTTTATTGGATGATGAGGGATATTTCAACTGCAGACACAGAAATTGGATCGCTAGGGGAATATTTTGGAGACCTTGGCTTGTTATTGAAAAACTGGGGCATGATTGGACTTATAACAGTCACGGCCATGAGGAGTATGGGGCAGTCCGCTATCCAATATTTTTTGCCTCTATATTTGTTAGCATCTGCTGAGGATGGAGGTCTTGCTAAAGATGAATTAACTGTAGGGTTTTTCCTGGCCGGTGCTCAAGTAGCTGGGATAGTAGCCCAACCGATAATGGGCTGGGTTTCAGATCATTATGGGAGAAAAATTGTTCTTGTACCTGCTATGACATTGTTGGGAATACTATATATTGCTCTAAATTTTTCAGACGACGGGTATCAATTGGTTATAAATATCTTATTAATGGGTGCATTTGTATATTCTTTACATACGATATTTATAGCAGCTGCGATGGACGTATCTCAAGGAAGAGCACAATCAACAGTGGTATCACTTATCTACGGGGCAAGTTTTATCGGTACAATTTCACCGATAATTGCTGGCGTATTAGTGGATGAGTTTGGGCTTAAATCTGCTTTTGTATATAGCGGAATTGTCGTTTTAGTTTCTACAGTGATTCTCGCTATTTTGAGGCTTCCAAAAACCATAAATCAACAACAAGGTTCTCATTAATTGAAGGGTGGTTAAACATTTATTAGATATGGAGTTCGTTGGATTTCTGTAGTAACTTTCGGGCCATCTTCAAAGTAAAACACGTCTATTTCCGATCTTACGCCAAATTCTCCCGGTAGGTATATTCCCGGTTCTACGGTAACTGCCAATCCTGGGGAAAATGTACGTGTATCATCTGTTTCCCATCCATCTAAGTTGACTGCATTACTGTGAACTTCCCTACCTAAGCTATGTCCAAGCCTGTGGCTAAAAAACTCACCGTAACCTAGATTTTTAATATGTTCTCTCGCGACCTTATCTAACTCTCTTCCTTCTAGATATATTCCCTTTGAATGTGCATCCTCCATCAGTTGTATTGCGGAGTCTCGTGCTCCAATTACTGCATTAAAAACCTCTAGGTTTTTTTGGGGCACGTTTGTTCCTACATATGCGGTCCAAGTAATATCTCCGTTCATATTGTCAGTATTGCCTTTAAGTCTTCCCCATAGATCTATTAAAACCCAGTCTCCAGGCTTTATAGCCACTGAATTTTCAGGTGTGGGTTCAAAATGTGGATCGGCAGCATGAGCATTTACAGCTACAACAGGACCATCCGGAGTTTCTAGGCCCTTTTCAAAAAAAGTTTGACGGATTAATTCTGCTATTTCGTATTCAGTCGGGTTTGATTTGATATTTTCTCCAATAGAATTAAAAGCATATTTGACTGTTTCCGTTAAAATTTCTGCGGATTTTAGGTGTGTTTGTAGTTGATCGAGTGTCCATCTTTGGGTTGCATATTGAAGTAAATTCGCGGATGAAACTACTTTTGGACCAAGGCTATTGACCAATTCGATAGTGCCAGCATCTACTTTTGACACTCTTGGTAAATTACCAAGCGGTGAATATTCCATAGCTATATATTTAGCGTTTTTCAGTAGACTCTTGAGAGATGATACCATGTCATTTCTGCTTACCCAGAATCGGGTCTCTATACCTAGATGCTCGAATCTATTTTGATCTACGTAGCTAACAAGTAAACAGGGATCGTTATTTCTTGGTATCCATAGCCAACAAGGCCTTGTCACATTTGGGATCTGACCAACGGTATCCCAAAATATTGGATTCATTCCGCGATAGTCATATAGTAACCATCCATCAATTTGGTTTTCAGACATAAATAGTTTTGATTCTGAGATTATGGATTTAATTGGTGATTCAATTCCAGACATTGTGATACCTTTCATGTACTAAAATTTGTAACTGCAAACGGCAAGAAAGTGAGGTTCTAAAAGTTTATTGATTCTGTGTAAACATATTTATTATTTCTTCTTTGCGGAAGCTTTTTTGTTCACTATTGGCTAGATTACGTACAGGGAATAATCCGCTTTCAATTTCGTCATCACCAATTATGACAACTTCAGTGGCTTTTATGTGGGCGGCGTATTTTAATTGACTTCTGAGTCCCCTTGATGGAGCCACTAGGGAAGTACCTCCGTTGGAGCGTATCAGGGATGCTAGTTTGATTGCTTCCAATTTAGCTTCGTTTCCGATATGCGCTACCATAATTTTTTGTTCGTTTTGTTGATTTAGTGATATTTTTTGGCGTCGTAAGTTTTCAATAACACGTTCGATACCCATGCCAAAGCCTATCCCTGGAGTAGGGCTTCCTCCCAGTTCTTCAAGTAACCCGTCGTATCTGCCTCCACCAACGATAACACTCATTCTTCCATCGTCAGGTGGAGATATTTCGAAAACGGTTTTGGTGTAATAATCAAGTCCTCTCACCAGTCTATTTTCAACGGTATGTTTAAGGCCAATGTTACTTAGGTTTGAAACCAGTGAATTCCAGTGCTTATCACAAGATGGGCAAAGCATTTCTATACTTTTGGGTGCCGACTCAATTAACTCTTGGCAGGGGTCATTTTTGCAGTCAAGCAAGCGTAGTGGATTGGTGTTTATTCTTCTATTACAATCAGCACAAAGGTTAGCTATATGTGGGTGATAGTAATCTTTCAAATGTTCGATGTATTTTGGTCTACATGAGGGATCTCCAATACTATTTATCGTTAAGGACAGATCTTTTAGGCCCAATGCCTCTAAATATTTCCATGCCAATTCGATAACTTCAGCGTCTATGTATGCGTCTTGCTCGCCAAAGACCTCAATTCCGAATTGGTTAAAAGCTCGGTATCTACCACTTTGTGGGCGCTCATATCTAAAGTTTGGGACTATGTAAAAAAGTTTGACCGGTTGGGGTAGGTTGTTCATGCCGTGCTGAAGGTATGCTCGACAAACTGGAGCGGTACCTTCGGGTCTTAGCGTCATTGAATCACCACCTCTATCCGGGAAAGTATATGTTTCCTTTTCTAAGATGTCGGTTGATGAACCAATACCTCTTGAAAATAAGTCGGTATCTTCGAATATAGGGGTGGTTATTTCGTCATATCCGAATCGATATGCCATTCTTCGTGCAGCCTGTTCTACAAACCTCCATTGAGGTTGGTCTTGTGGCAGTATGTCCGCTGTACCTCTTGGGGATTGGAATACCACGTATGCCTCCTGATGCTGTGCCCCGATATATTCTCAAATGATATCATTCGGATTCTGACATATGGACAGTTTGATTCATTTAATAGGCTGATATATCCATTACAGTGTCATATAATTCTGCAGAGTTTAAGGCTCCAATGAGAATTAGGTTTAATTTGTAATCATACGGTTAAGAGAAGGTTAACATGGTAAACGCCATCATGGATAAGTCTCTAGAGGAAAGATTATCTTCGTATCTGCCGAATGAGAAAATCGACGATATTTCGAACGCCTACACATTTGCTAAAGAATCACATGAAGGCCAGCTTAGGTTGTCTGGCGAACCTTTCTTCGAACATCCGAAACAAACGGCTATTTATTTGGCAGACCTGAGACTGGATTCAAATGCTATTTCAGCGGCATTACTGCACGACGTTCTTGAAGATTGCGATGTTACTTATGAAGAATTGACTGATCGGTTTGGTGAAGATGTAGCTAGATTGGTTGACGGGGTCACTAAGTTAACAAAAGCTGAGTTGATTGGGGATGATCAGTTTATGCCGGGATACCATCAGTCAGTGCAAGATCTGACTGATGAAGATGTTGTTCAAGCTGAAACATTAAGAAAGATGCTAATGGCAATGGCAGAGGATGTCAGGGTTGTTTTGATTAAGCTTGCCGATCGATTACACAACATGAGAACTGTTTCTGCTCTTCCTGATAATAGGCGGGAGGCGTTTTCGAAAGAAACGTTAGAAATATTTGCACCTTTGGCTCATAGGCTTGGTATATGGGAAATGAAGTGGATGCTTGAAGATCTTTCGTTTCAGCAACTTGATCAGGATTCCTATAAGCTGATTTCACGTCGATTAAATTCAAAAAGAGCGGAGCGTGAAAAATACGTAGACGAAATTATAGGGATTATCAAAAAGGACCTAGGGGATGCGGGGATAGAAGCTGAAGTGTATGGAAGGCCGAAGCATATTTACAGCATACATAAAAAATATCAACGGTATGCTGAGCTAAATAAGGAAATAAGTGAAATATATGATCTTTTTGCAGTTCGTATAATAGTTCCAGAAGTCCGGGATTGTTATGGGGCCCTAGGGATAATTCACACTAAGTGGCATCCAGTACCAGGGCAATTTGACGATTATATAGCTAATCCTAAAGATAATCTTTATCAGTCGCTTCACACAGCTGTACTATGTGAAGGATCTGCTCCAGTCGAAGTTCAAATCAGAACGAGTGATATGCATCAGGTTGCGGAGTACGGNGTTGCAGCNCATTGGCTGTANAAAGAAGGAGGAGATCACGACACTCAGTTTGAAGAAAAGATGGTATGGCTTCGGAAATTATTGGATTGGCAGAGAGATGTTGGTGGGGCTGTTGAGTTCGTTGAATCTTTCAAGACAGATATCTTCCAAAGTCAGGTGTTTGTTTACACTCCTAATGGGGATGTTTTAGAGCTACCGAATGGTGCCACTCCTTTGGATTTTGCTTATCGAATTCATACGGATGTTGGGCATAGTTGTGTTGGCGCAAAAGTAAATGGGAAATTGGTCTCATTGAACTACCAAATTTCTAATGGTGACACAATTGACATAATGACTAGTAAAACTGTGCGAGGACCAAGCCTTGACTGGATCAATTCTAGTTTGGGATACACTCAAACTTCGTCTGCTCGATCGAAAATAAGACAGTGGTTTAACAGACAGGAACGACAAAGCAATGTTCAACGGGGTAAAGAATTGTTTAGGACGTTGATGCGTCGCTTGGATGTGTCTTTGGATGAACCAAGTGTTTTGAATATTTTTAATTATGCAAATGTTGACGATCTATATGCTCATTTAGGCGATGGGTCACTTACAAGTGAAAAGTTCATTGCAAAAATTTCTTACAAAGATGATGTCCCAAATATTGTCGTAGATGGTGAAATTCCTAAGAGTGGGCCCGCGTCTGGGTTACAAGTGCTTGGAGTTGGAGATCTTTTAACTAATATTGCAAGGTGTTGCAATCCCATAATGGGAGACGAAATACTAGGATTTATAACCAGAGGTCGGGGTGTCACGGTACATCGCACTAGTTGTGAAAACATCATATCTGAGGATGAGTCTGAACGTATTGTTTCTGTTGATTGGGGGGAAACTAAGAATTTATATCCAGTTCGAATTCAGGTGGAGTGTTGGGATAGAGTTGGACTACTAGGAGATGTCACCTCCATGGTTTCAAATCAAAGGGTCAACATTGCGAATATCAATTCCGAAGAGTACGATGATATGAGCGTTATTTCGTTGACCGTGTATATTAGCGACATAGATGAGCTGAATAGATTATGCTCTAAATTAGAGATCGTAAACGGAGTAATTAACGTAATTCGTTTAAGGAATTTAACGAAGGTATAGTGAAATTTTATAAACTATTTAATGGTATTTTGGAGGATTGAGGAAGTGCCCAGCGCTAAAGCTCATAGAGTAAGTGAACGAAAAAAAATAAATAATCAGCCCATAAGAACCAAGGCACGTAGTTCGATCGCTAAGGTAAGGAATTTAATTTCTCAAGGTGAACTGGAAGCAGCAGAAGAGAGTTTAGGCGACGTATATAAAGCTCTAGATAAAGCAGCTCAAAAAGGTGTAATTCACCACAAGAACGCTTCTAGAAGGAAATCTAGGATTGTGAAAACCTTGAATAAAGCTAAAAATGTTGAAGGATAGTGAATAATGTTAAGAATAAGGCTGAAACGAACCGGATCTAGGAATCAGCCGAGTTACAGGATAGTTGTTGCTGACTCCAGAAAGCCTAGAGATGGCAGGTTTGTTGAACAGATTGGTCATTATAATCCGAGGCTTGACCCACCGGAAGTAGTGATTGACAAAGAAAAAGCGATCGAGTGGATACAAAAGGGTGCTCAGCCTTCAGAAGCNGTCCAACGTATGATAGACCAATCTCCTGAAGCTGNCCTTGAGGCGAACTANCGTCGCCAGTTAGTGGGCGTTAGTTTATGGTTTAGTATGAACATGAAAGAACTTATNGAGTATATGGCAAAGTCTATAGTCACTTATCCTGATGATGTCGTAGTTATGGAAGAGCAAGAGGACGATCGGTTCACGTATACGCTGCAAGTCCATCCTGATGATAAGGGACGGGTCATAGGAAGAGGCGGTAAAGTGGCACAGTCCATGAGGTCTTTGCTTAGAGTTGCTGCCGTGAAAGATGAAGTGCACGTTAGTTTACAGATAGAATGATTCTATAATCAAATTTGATGTAGGTCATCTTAAAAATCAATGATCGATGAACAGGATGCTCGGATAGTAATAGGCTACGTAAAAGGGCCTCGGGGAGTCCGTGGAGAGATAAGAATAACGTCCATGACAGATATTGTGGGGCGGTTTGAATTGGGGCAGACTGTATACATAGATAATCAAGCTTGTAAGATCATCTCTTCCAGAGAATCCAACCAAAAAGAAGTGTTACTGTTTCTTGAAGGTATTTTGGATCGCAGTCAAGTTGAAGATTTGTCCGGCAAACAAGTGATGGCTGATCCATATGATTCAACCTTTTTGCCACCGGACACGTATTTTCATTATGACTTGATAGGACTTCAAGTCCAATCTGATGAAGGGGTTTATTTGGGGGAAATCATTGAAGTTATTGAAACTGGTGCGAACGACGTTTATGTCATCCATATACCGGGCCATACGGACATATTAATTCCGGCGATATTGTCGATTGTAATGGAAGTAAACATTCCAAAAAATATCATGCTAGTCAAGTTACCGGAGGGACTCAATACTAGAAAGTAATGTAAGGCTTTTGTTTGTTATCTTGCATGCTGTTTTTGGTTTTTCAGACTCATAGTTCATGAAAGTTAGATTAGCTTAATTCAAAGGCATTGTTATTCAGTAAATTTGTTTCCTATAATCGACCTCTATTATCGTTGACAGAGATATTGACTCTGTATATACTTTTCGTTCGTCGCCATTAATGACGACGGGTAGAAACTCGTTTTTATATATATATCTAATAGGATTGAATATGCCTACGGTAAATCAATTGATTCGTAAGAAAAGACGGAAGAAAGTAAGAAAAAATACTGCTCCGGCACTGGATTTGTCGTGGAACACGTTAAAGAATCGAGGTAACCGGGGTGCTGGATCTCCTCACAAGAGAGGCGTGTGTGTCCAGGTTAGAACTCAGACTCCTAAAAAACCAAACTCAGCTCTCAGAAAAGTGGCAAGAGTTCGATTAACCAATGGGATGGAAGTGACAGCATATATTCCTGGGGAGGGGCATAATCTGCAGGAACATTCTGTGGTTTTGATACGAGGTGGGAGGGTACGTGATCTTCCGGGTGTTAGGTATCACGTTGTGCGTGGTGTTCTTGACACCGGCGGAGTTCAGGATAGGAAAAGAGGCCGAAGTAAATATGGTACTAGAAACGAATAGACGGGATATGTAAATGGCACGCAGACGAAGAGCCGAGATTAGAAAAATATTGCCAGACCCACGTTACAACAGTGTTGATTTGGCTAAATTTATAAACAACGTAATGCTGAACGGGAAAAAGACTGTTGCTCAAAGAATTGTGTATTCCGCGATAGAGCTTGCAGAGCAAGAGGGCGGCAAATCTGGGTTTGAGGTATTTGAGCAGGCAATTAGGAACGCCACACCCATGATCGAGGTACGTTCGAGAAGAGTTGGTGGTGCTAACTATCAAGTCCCCGCTGAAGTACGACCTGCTAGGCGACTTGCTTTGGCGATGAGGTGGATTGTTGCTGGTGCGCGCCAACGATCGGGCCGAGGAATGGCCGAGAAGCTGTCCGCTGAGTTATTAGACGCTTCCAGGGGGCAGGGTGCCGCAGTGAGGCGTAAGGAAGAAGTATTTAGAATGGCTGAGGCTAACAGGGCCTTTGCTCACTATCGGTGGTGATATCAAATCAGTGCACTTCGAAGGATAAACAGTGTCACAGAATTCCTTAAAACAAACTAGAAATATTGGTTTCATAGCTCATATAGATGCCGGTAAAACGACTGTATCTGAAAGGGTTTTGTATTTTTCCGGTCGTATTCATAAGTTAGGGACCGTTGACGACGGGAATACTGCTACGGACTGGATGGATCAGGAAAGAGAGAGAGGCATTACCATCGTATCTGCTGCAACCGCTACTCAGTGGAAGGATTGGGATTTAAATATAATTGACACTCCCGGGCACGTAGATTTTACTGCTGAAGTTGAGAGAAGCTTGAGGGTTTTGGATGGTGGAATTGTAGTATTCGACTCAGTTGCAGGGGTTCAGCCGCAATCTGAGACGGTGTGGAGGCAGGCTGATAAGTATCAAGTGCCAAGAATCTGTTTTATAAACAAGATGGATAAAATTGGGGGAGATTATTATCACGCTATAGACACCATAATACAGAGACTCAAGGCAAATCCGGTCCCGATTCAGATACCTATGGGCAGTGAGGATCAATTTTACGGTGTAATTGACTTGGTAGAAGGTAAATCTTTTACTTTTGATGACCAAGGAGAGATGTCTGAAGGTGGGGTGCCTGAAGAATTCACTGAAGAATTTGAATTGCGAAGAGCTGAAATGATAGAAAAAATTGCAGAGCAAGATGATTCACTGTTGGAAAAATTCTTAATGGAAGAAGAAATCACGGTTGAAGAGCTGAAAGCTGCTATTAGGACAGTAACTATCTCAAATAAAGTCGTCCCGGTTTTATGTGGGACTGCCTTGAAAAACAAATGTGTTCAGCCTCTGCTAGATGCAATTGGTGAGTATTTACCTTCACCTTTAGATGTCCCTGCGGTAGAGGGAGTTAAGCCTGGGACAGATGATGTGATATCACGAGCAGCTAACAATGATGAGCCGTTTTCTGCGCTCGCATTTAAAACCGTCACAGACCCCTTTATAGGTAGGTTGGTATATTTTCGGGTATATTCTGGCAGTGCTAAATCTGGAGCAGGTGTGCTAAACACAGTGACTGGAGATAGAGAACGACTTGGAAGAATTGTAAAAATGCACGCGGATCAGAGGGAAGACGTTGAAGAAGTGTTCGCTGGAGAAATAGCTGCTGCGATTGGTCTGAAAGATACAACTACAGGTGAAACTATTTGCTCTGTTGAGGATCCTATTTTACTTGAAAAAATAGAATTCCCTGATCCGGTTGTTTCCGTGTCCATTGAACCAAAGGCTAGGGCAGACCAGGATAAGTTATCTGACGCCCTTGTTAAATTATCCGATGAAGATCCTACATTCACCATAGTTTACGATGAAGAAACTGGTCAAACCGTGATGTCCGGAATGGGAGAATTGCATTTAGAAATTTTAACTGACAGGATGAAGAGAGAATTTAAAGTTGAGGCTAATGTTGGTAGGCCGAAAGTTGCGTTCAGAGAAACCATAAGGAAGAACACTACGGCTGAAGGTAAGTTCGTGAGACAGTCCGGTGGCCACGGCCAATATGGCCATGTTGTTATTGAAATGCAGCCACTTGATAGAGGGGATGGCGTCCAATTCGAAAACCAAATTAAAGGTGGAGCTATTCCGACTGAATACATATCCTCCGTGGAAGATGGCGTCAGGGGAGCTTTAAAAAACGGTCCTAAATCCGGATTCCCTGTCATTGACTTACTAGTGCGTTTAGTCGATGGCAGCTATCACGACGTCGATTCCTCTAAGGTGTCGTTTGAAATCGCAGGTTCTATGGCTGCAAGAACGGCTGTAGATAGGTGTAGCCCCGTCGTTTTAGAGCCAGTCATGAAACTCGAAGTCGTTACCCCGGAGGACTATCTGGGAGAAGTAATTGGTGACCTTGGACGTAGGAGGGCCGGTGTTGAAAGTATTGATGCTCAAGGTGANACTCAAATAGTTAAGGCCGCATTACCCTTGGCAGAGAGCTTTGGTTATGCAAATGATTTGCGCTCCATCACCCAGGGTCGGGCGGGATATTCAATGGAATTTGACAAATATTTGGAAGCNCCTGAGTCTGTTGTAGAGTCTCAGTCTGCTTAAGGAAGTGTAGGAAAATGGTACAGAACGCCCAGAAAATTAGAGTTATTCTAAAAGCATTTGACCATCGAATATTGGATCAGTCGGCTGTGCAGATTGTTGAAACTGCCGAACGTACTGGTGCGCAAGTAGCAGGNCCAGTGCCATTACCGACATCAATAAAGCGGTTTTGTGTCTTGAGGGCCCCACATATNGATAAAGACTCAAGAGAACATTTTGAAATAAGGACGCATAATAGGCTGATTGATATACATAGCCCTACGTCCAAGACAATTGATTCGTTAACAAATTTAGATATGCCTGCTGGTGTNGATATATCGATCAAACTGTAGGTTAGCAGAGAGACGCTATGACTTTGCAAGGAATGTTAGGAAAAATAATAGGTGGCACGCAGTATTTCCACGAAGATGGAAGTTCAGATGAGGTAACCGCGATTCAGGCAGGGCCATGTACTGTAACGGACATTAAAACACTGGATAGAGATGGGTATGTTGGGATCCAATTGGGATTCGAGCCCATAAAAAAATCTAATTTTCCTCTCAAAGGACATCTAAAGAAATCGGGTGGACAATCATTTAGATATCTGAGAGAAGTCGGATGTGATGATGAGGGTGCTGTTAGTCTCGGTGATCAAGTCAATGTCGGGATATTTGAAGTTGGGGATAAGGTTGATGTGACTGGCACATCTAAAGGTAGAGGGTTTCAGGGAGGTGTTAAAAGATATAACTTTAGAGGAGGACCAAAGACTCACGGTCAGTCTGACAGGCATCGTGCGCCAGGTTCAATTGGTGCCGGTTCTACCCCAGGTCGAGTCATAAAAGGTATGAGAATGGCGGGAAGAATGGGTGGAGATAGGGTAACAGTGAAGAATCTTGAAGTAGTTGTTTCCGATCCAGATCGTAACCTGATATTTGTTAAAGGTTCGGTGCCTGGAAGTAAAGAGTCGTTGTTATTGATAAAAAAGTCGAATCGAAAGAGATAGAAGATTGATAGTTAACGTAATTAATCAAAATGGTGCTGATGCTGGTGAAATAGATGTCAGGGATGATGTCTTTGCTGTGCCTGAGAAGTCGGCTCTGGTCCATCAGGTCATGGTTGCGCAGCTGGCCAACAAAAGACAAGGTACTGCTAAAACAAAAAACAGATCTGAAGTATCAGGTGGGGGAGCCAAGCCCAGGCCACAGAAGCATTCAGGGCGTTCTAGGCAAGGCTCCATTCGGTCGCCAATTTGGGTAGGAGGCGGTCGTGCTTTTGGGCCGACTCCCAGAAGCTATCGGCAGAATACGCCAAAGAAAATGAGACGAATTGCTATGCTGTCTGTGCTCTCGGATAAGTTGAGGGAAGGCAGTTTGTTGTTTGTTGATGAACTTACTCTTCAGGATGGTAAAACCAAGGAAATGGCGAACGTGTTGCGGTCAGTGGGGATTGAAGGGTCCTGCTTGATTGTTGATGAAAATTCAAATGAGAAAGTCATAAAGGGCTCTAGAAACATCCCTAAGGTAAAGACGTTGCCTGCGAATTTAATAAATGCTCTTGACCTTATCAACAAGAAAAATGTTTTACTTACTGTTCCAGCGGCACGAAAGATAGAGGAACTTTGGTCGGGGGTATATCGAGGATCAACCATAGATAATGGAAACAGCCATGTAGATGGTGACACTCAAGGGGATACTGAATGAGTAAAATTGATAAATTTTCCATCTTGAGGCGACCTATAGTTACTGAAAAGTCGACGTTGTTGCAAGAAGATAAGCGATATTCTTTTGAAGTTGCTGTAGGTTCAACCAAATTGGAGATAAAACAAGCGGTCGAAGATATATTTGATGTAAAAGTTTTGAAAGTACACACGATCAATGTTAAAGGCAAAACTAAACGCTTTGGTCCGCGTGTTTCACAAAAGAAATCATGGAAGAAGGCAATAGTTACGATTGCTCCTGGTGACGCTATAACATTATTTGAGGGGGTGTGATGCCTTTAAAAACTAGAAAACCTATAACCCCTGGGCAGAGAGGACTTGTCCTACAGACTACGGATGACATAACCAGAGATAAGCCAAAGAAATCCTTAGTTCGGCCATTAAAAAAGACCGGTGGGCGGAACTCATCAGGAAAATTGACGGTTCGGCATAGGGGCGGTGGCCACAAGCGTAAGTATCGGGTTGTTGATTTTAGGCGTGATAATTATGGGGTGAAAGGCATTGTGGATTCTATTGAATATGATCCTAATAGGTCTGCCCGTATAGCGCTCATCAAATTTGAAAATGGAGATTGGAGATACATATTAGCACCTGTTCAATTGCAAGTTGGGCATCAAGTAGTGTCTGGTGAAGATGCCCCGATTCTGCCGGGAAATGCTTTGCCTTTGGCTAGTATTCCGTCTGGGACAGTTGTGCATAATGTTGAGCTTACCCTTGGGAAGGGTGGTCAAATAGTAAGGAGTGCNGGAANCTCTGCCCAAGTNTTGGCTAANGAAGGCAAATANACTTTGTTAAGGTTGCCGTCAGGTGANATGCGGAATGTACTAAGTCAATGCNTNGCGTCTATTGGNCANCTAAGTGCNGTAGATAACAAGAACGTAAAACTTGGGAAGGCCGGCAGGAAACGNCACTTGGGTAGGCGGCCTGAGGTCAGAGGAGTTGCTATGGCACCAAACGCNCATCCGCANGGNGGAGGNGAAGGGAGGTCCCCAATTGGAATGCCAGGTCCCAAAACACCATGGGGGAANCCAGCCTTAGGGTATCGAACNAGAAAAAAGAACAAACCTTCAGGNAAATTCATCGTTCGTAGAAGGTATCAAAAATAGNTTTTAGGGAAAAATATGTCNAGATCAATAAAGAAAGGCCCATATGTTCATCCAAAGCTTGCCAAAAAGGTTGAGAGAGCTGTGTCAAATAACAGCCGNGAAGTTATTCGAACNTGGGCTAGGGCGTCAATGATAATGCCTGACATGCTTGGTTTAACTATAGCAGTTCATGACGGTCGTAGGCATGTACCTATTTTTATTACTGAAAATATGGTTGGTCACAAACTAGGTGAATTTGCTCCCACCAGGACCTTTAGAGGCCATGCCTCTAAATCTGAACGGGTATCCAGGATCGGTTAATTGAAGTTGGAAAGGAATACATTTTGTGGCTATAAAAGCTAGATCAAAAAATACAGGTATATCGGTTAAAAAACTTAAACCGATTGTTAATCTTGTCAGGGGGATGAACGCGGCAGAAGCTGTTGTGGCGCTTCAATTTATGACTTCTCCTGCTGCGGCAAGAGTTGCGAAGACTGTCAAGTCGGCTATTTCCAATGCCGAAAACGAGATAATGTCTCGGTCTGAAGACCTTAAAATAGTGCAGATTTTCGCCGATGAAGGGCCCAGGTTAAAAAGATTCCGGGCTCGAGCCAGAGGTAGGGTTGGACGAATAAACAGACGAAGCAGCCATATTACTGTTGTAGTTGATACACAAGAGGGAGAGTAGATTGGGCCAAAAAATACATCCAAATGGCTTTAGAGTAGGCATCACAAGAGATTGGGAGTCGACTTGGTATGCTAATTACAGCAAGGGAGAATATGCTGGTCTTGTTAAAGAAGATCTGAATATTCGAAGCACTGTTTATTCAATGTACCCGGACGCTGGGATATCCAAGATTGATATAGAACGGGATCCTAATGAAGTGTCGGTAACAATTCATACCGCTCGACCCGGAATAGTTATAGGCAGGGGAGGGCAGAGAGTTGATGAACTTCGAAAAGAATTGGAGACTCTGACAGGTAACCGGCGTGCTAGGTTAAATGTTAAGGAGGTTAGGCAGGCAGAATTGGATGCCTATTTGGTGGCGCGAAATGTGGCTGATCAATTAGAGAGAAGGGTAGCCTTTAGGCGTGCTATACGACAGGCGATAACTAGAACTATGCAGGCAGGAGCAGAGGGGATAAAAATCACATGCTCAGGCAGGTTGGCTGGGGCGGATATTGCTCGGGCTGAGAAGGCTATGGAGGGCAGAGTTCCGTTGCATACTCTGCGTGCAGATATAGATTATGGGTTGGCTGAGGCCGCAACTGAATATGGGATTATTGGTGTTAAAGTTTGGATATGCAAAGGTGAGATAACAGCCCCTGCCATAGCGGGTGAGATTTCCTCCAACATGGACCCTGAGGATGAAGAAAGGCAAGAAAATGATATCGAGGTTCCAGCAATACAAGTTGTTGTCACAGCACAAGATGACCCAAAGCCACAGAGNGATCTTGCAGACCCTGATTCAACAAATGAAGACTAATTTTGACTAGAAAACAAAAGGACAGCTGAGAGATATGCTGCAACCAAAGAGAGTTAAATACAGAAATCACCATAGAGGACGCCGTAAAGGAATTTCGGTGGCAGGTAGCTCTTTGAATTTCGGAGAATATGGACTGAAAGCCGTGGAGAGTAGCTGGGTTACTTCTAGGCAAATAGAGGCGGCTCGTCGTGCAATGACGAGATATGCTAGAAGGGGAGGGAGAATGTGGATAAGAGTATTTCCAGACAAAAGTGTGACTGCTCGNGCGGCTGAAACAAGAATGGGTAAAGGGAAAGGGGCACCTGATCATTGGGTTGCTGTTGTGAAGCCTGGGAAGGTCTTGTTTGAAATGGCAGGTGTGCCTGAGGAGACTGCAAAGCATGCTTTAACTTTGGCCTCCTCTAAGATGCCTATGGCTACAAAAGTTGTTAGCCGGCCTGGGATTGGCAGCAGATAAGGAACATAGAATGGCAGAAATAGATGATATAAGAACGCTAGATGACCAAGATATCTTGGAAGAATTGGAATCCGCGCGGGAACAGCTTATGAATTTACGGTTTCAAAATGCAACGATGCAGTTGGTAAATGTAAATGAAATAGGTGATAAGAAGAAGAGGATAGCTAGGATTAAAACTGTTATACAGGAGCGGACGATTTCGGAGAGAAACTCATGAGCTATGAAAGAAGAAAAATCAAAGTTGGGACAGTCGTTAGCGAAAAAATGGATAAAACTGTTGTGGTGTCCACCCAGTGGAGACAACCTCATCGGCTTTATAAAAAGAATGTTCGAAAGTGGAGCCGATTTATGGCTCATGATGAGAAAAATGAATGCACACTGGGGGATACAGTACAAATCATAGAGACAAGGCCATTGTCTAAGAATAAAAGATGGAAAGTGGCTAGAATCATACAAAAAAATGATTTGGCTGAGATTCAACCAGACGAAATAACGGAAGGTGTTACGAATGATTGATGTGTGTTTGGTCAATTCGGCAATTGAAGGCAGCTTGACATGATTCAGCAATATACAAGGCTCAAGGTTGCAGATAATTCAGGGGCGAGGATTATCAGTTGTATAGGGGTCCCAGGTGGATCTGGACGTAAATATGCGTGGCTAGGAGATGTGATTGTGGCATCAGTCAAGGATGCTGCGCCTTCAGCTGGTGTAAAAAAAGGAGATGTGGTTAAGGCCGTGGTTGTTAGAACGGCCAAATCTCAAAGACGTAAAGATGGATCTCATATAAAATTTGATGAAAACGCTGCAGTCATTATAAACGATGAAAAGATGCCTAGAGGCACCAGAATATTCGGTCCTGTAGCTCGAGAATTGAGGGATAAGGATTTCATGAGAATTGTTTCCTTGGCGCCAGAGGTGATATAGATGCGTATAAAGAAGGAAGATCAAGTGTTAATCACCAAAGGTAGAGACAGAGGCAAGCAGGGTGTCGTTCAACAAGTTGATATAAAGAAAGAACGAGTTCTGGTTGATGGGGTAAATATAGTTAAGCGCCATATGAAGGCTCAGGGGATGAGGGCTGCAGAAATAATAGAGAAGGAAGCTTATGTTCCGGTCTCCAATGTAGCACTCATGTGCCCACATTGCCTAAAACCAGCTAGAGTGAGCAAGAACACCTTGGGTGATGGATCCAAGGGAAGGTTGTGCAAAAAATGCCAAGAGGTGATTGAATGAATAAAATTGCTACAGAAGCAAATCCTCCTAGGCTATTAGATAAGATAAGGAATGAAGTTGCTTCTGAGCTTATCAATGAATTCGGATACAGTAGCCCTATGCAAGTGCCAAGGCTAGAAAAAGTTGTGATAAATGTTGGTTTAGGGGAATCCCTGCAAAATTCTAGAGCTTTTGATAGCGTCATGTCCGATCTATCTCAGATTACAGGCCAAAAACCGGTTGCAACTAAGGCTAGGCAATCGATTGCGGGTTTCAAGATCCGGGAAGGAATGCCGATAGGAGCCAAAGTGACATTAAGAGGAAGGCGAATGTATGAGTTCGTCGATCGTCTTTTAAATGCTTCATTGCCAAGGATTAGGGACTTCCAAGGTATTCAGAGGAATTGTTTTGATGGAAGAGGCAATTGTTCAATTGGTATAAGCGAGCATACTATTTTCCCTGAGATAGATTACAACAGTATTGATCGGATTCGAGGGTTACAAATCGTAATAGTTACCTCCGCTACTAATGATCAGGAAGGCATGCGATTTCTTGAGTTGATAGGTATGCCGTTTGTTAGAGTATGAAATACGCTAATTTAAGTTTATAAATAGGATTAATAAGAGTGCCAAAGAAATCTAAAATAGAGAGTTGGAAAAGAGGTCCTAAACACGAAGTTAGGATTCGTAATAGGTGCAATAGATGTGGTAGACCAAGGGGCTATGTGAGGTTTTTTGGGATGTGCCGCATATGTGTACGCCAGTTGGCACATCTTGGGCATTTACCCGGTATGAAAAAAGCAAGTTGGTGAAGGAATAATATGTCAGTATCAGACCCAATAGCAGATATGCTTACCCGTATGCGCAATGGAATAATGGTTGGTCACAAACAAGTGGGTGTGCCTGCTTCAAAGATTAAAATATCCATAGTTGAAATTTTAAAAAACGAAGGTTTTATAAGCGATTATGAGCTAAAGGACCCTGGCACCCCCTCTAGCAGTATTGAAATCAAGTTAAATTACTGGAGTAAAGGGGAATCGGCAATTACAGGGCTCAAGAGAGTGAGTAGGCCCGGATTGAGAGTTTACAAAAGTATGGATCAGGTTCCTTCAGTCTATAAGAATCGTGGTGTTTCCGTGTTGTCAACAAATAAAGGGGTAATGACTGATTACCAGGCAAGACAACAAGGTGTTGGAGGTGAGGTGCTTTTTCATGTGTGGTAAGGAGTAAAAAATGTCACGTATCGGCAATCAACCTATTCAAATTCCTAGCGGAGTCGAAGTTGAAATCGAAGGCTCAAATGTCTCAGTTAAAGGTCCCAAAGGCGATTTAACAAGGGTGTTAGATTTTGGCATGGAAATAAAACAAGTGGAAGACGTTGTTAAGGTGACAAGGCCTAGTGATGAGAGTCGAGATAAAGCATTCCACGGGCTCACAAGGAGCTTGCTCGCTAATATGATTACTGGAGTCAGTGACGGATTTAGACGTGAATTGGAGTTGGTCGGTGTGGGTTATAGGGTTCAACAAAAGGGAAAAGGGATAACGTTAAGCGTTATGCTTAGTCACACTGTAGATATAGACCCCCCAGAAGGAGTTGAGATAACAGTTGAAGGCAACAATCAAATCACGATTACTGGAATTGACAAGCAGGCGGTAGGTCAGTTGGCTGCTGAGATACGAAGGGTGAGACCTCCTAATGTTTATACAGGAAAAGGTATTCGTTATTCTGGTGAAGAAGTTAGATTGAAACCGGGTAAGAGCGCTAGGAGAGCATAAAATATGTCTAGGATAAGCGGGAAAGTAAGAAGGGTAGTTAGGCATAAGCGGCTGCGAAGAAAAATTTCAGGTACGGCCGACAGGCCTCGTTTAGCCGTCTATAGAAGTCTTAAAAATATTTCTGTACAGGCCATTGATGATGACGCAGGTAAAACTCTTTTCTCAGCTTCTAGCCTAGAGTCTTCCATTAAGGATAGTGTGAGTGGTAACGGTAAGATCGACCTATCCAAGAATGTAGGCGAATTGCTAGCTGTGAGGGCAAAGGAATGTGGGGTAAAAGAAGCCGTATTTGATCGCGGCGGATATAAATACCATGGTCGTGTTAAAGCTGTCGCAGAAGCTGCCAGAGACGGCGGGCTAAAAATATAGATGAATCATATCGAATGAGCAAAGTGTTTCCAAGGCGATTAATGGAGAAGTTATGGTAGAACAGCAAAGCCGTCGCGAGGAAGAAAATTCCCCGATAACCGAACGGACTGTCAAAATAAATAGAGTATCGAAGGTTGTCAAAGGCGGAAGACATCTTAGTTTCAGCGCGGTGGTTGTTGTTGGCGACGGCGAGGGAAAAGTTGGTATCGGGATGGGAAAAGCTGCCGCAGTACCTGACGCGATTCGGAAGGGTGCCACATACGCGCAGAAAAATATGGTGGAAGTTCCGCTGAAAGGATCGACAATAGCTCATGAAATTACTGTTAAGTATGGCGGCAGCATTGTTATGTTGCGCCCTGCTGCACCAGGAACAGGGGTAATAGCTGGAGAATCAGTTCGAGCTGTTATTGAATTGGCTGGAATAAAAGATGTTGTTACAAAAGTTCGTCGTAGTACTAACCCGACGAATGTTGTAAAAGCAACTTTGAAAGGCTTACAGATGATCAAAGATCCGCAGATCGAACGAGAACGAAGACTTAGCTACGCTCAAAGAAATGCGGTGGTCGCAGAGTAAGTAAACGCATTTAAACGGTAGGAATAAAAATGACAAGAATTTCAGTTACGTTAAGGAAAAGTACGATTGGTTATTCACATAGGCAACGAAAGATTGTACAAAGTTTAGGATTGAGACGAATAAATCATACTGTGGAGCACGATGATTCTGAATCTATAATTGGAATGATCAAGAAAGTGGCCCATTTGGTTGATGTCGTAGAATTGAAGGATTCATAAAAAGTTAAAGTTTTGGGATTTAGGTATGTCAATGCGTAATCACACTCTTAGGTCTCCTAAGGGGTCAAAAAAAAATAGAAAGAGGGTCGGCAGAGGTGATTCCAGTGGGAGTGGGAGTTATTCTGGTAAGGGGATGAAGGGCCAAAAATCTAGGTCTGGTGGTGGAGTAAGGCCGGGATTTGAAGGCGGGCAGTTACCGCTTGTCAAAAGGCTTCCTGCCCTTAGAGGGTTCAACAATATTTTTAAAACCAAATACACCGTAATAAATCTTCGTGATATATCAGAACATTTTACAGAAGGGGGCGAAATTAGCGTTGAAACTTTAACAGGGAAGGGATTAATAGATGACACAACCCTTCCGTTGAAGATTCTAGGTGATGGTGAGATAAGCGTGCCTTTAGATGTTCGTGCCCAAAAATTTTCTACCTCAGCTGTTTCTAAAATTGAAAAAGCAGGTGGGTCTGCACAGGTAATTGGGTAGTATGGTTCGTCAATCCTCCTCTAACAGAGGCGACCAAGTAAATCGCCCCCAATTGATCCAGTCTATGATCGATGTAATGAGGGTGCCCGACTTAAGAGCAAAAATTTTGTTCACTCTGGCAATGTTGCTCATATTCAGATTCGTTGCGCATGTTCCCGTTCCTGGTGTTGACACTCAGGCATTATCTCAGGCTTTTAGGCAACAAGCCCTGTTAGGCTTTCTGGACTTATTCAGCGGAGGTGCTTTAGCCAATTTGAGTGTTGCTGCACTTGGGGTGTATCCGTATATCACTTCGTCCATTGTCATGCAAATACTAACTCCTGTTCTTCCTGGATTGAAGGAATTGTCTCAGGAAGGTGAGTTTGGTAGGCAGAGAATCAATCAATATACGCATTATTTGACCGTACCTGTGGCATTCCTACAAGGATGGGGACAACTAACTTTGCTAAGGTCGTCAGGTGTTCTTCCTGGAATAGACTTTGGATTGAATTTGCATACTCTGGCGATGATGCTATCNCTAGTGGCTGGCACCATGTTTTTGGTATGGCTTGGAGAACTTATAACCGAGAGAGGGCTAGGAAATGGGATTTCTCTTATCATTTTTGGGGGCATAGTAGCGAGTTTCCCTCAGATGATCGGTCGGGGATTCTTAGAAAGTGATTATGTGTCGGGGTTAATGTTATTAGGGATAATTGGATTCGGNATAATTTTTGTGATTGTGATTTTCAATGAAGCCCAACGAAGAATTCCTGTGCAGTATGGAAGGAGTGTGTTTAGGGGAGGAAGAATGCAGAGGCAAAGNGGATCTACTTTTTTGCCCATTAGAGTTAATACCGCAGGTATGATCCCTTTGATTTTTGCTTTTTCCATTATCATTTTGCCTGCTACAATTGCTAGCTATTTTAGGAATCCATTAGATGACGGTATCGGCAATAGCATTGCGACGTTTTTCGTGGATACATTAGACCCATCTAATTTACCCTATTGGATAGCAGTCTTTGTTTTGGTCGTCATGTTCACTTTTTTCTATACCTTAGTAGTGTTTCAACAACAAAATTTATCAGAGAACCTTCAGAGAAATGGGGGATTTATACCTGGCATTAGACCAGGCCAACCAACTCAAGAATATTTGAATAGGGTAATAATGCGGATCACTTGGGGTGGAGCTCTCTTTTTGGGAGTTATCGCGGTTATTCCATTTTTTGTTACAGAGTTGACAGGAATAAGAGCTTTGACACTCAGCAGTACAAGTCTTCTCATCATGGTNGGAGTCGCTTTGGATACAATGAGGCAATTGGAGTCNCAGCTTCTGATGAGGAACTATGAGGGGTTTATAAGATGACGAGGGTAATACTTATGGGNCCACCTGGTTCAGGCAAAGGAACTCAGGCCTCNTACATAGCGAGTCTTTTGCAAGTGAATAGTATATCTACAGGGGATTTATTTAGAAGTAATTTAAGCGGTGGAACAGAGCTTGGGCTCATTGCGAAGGNGTATATGGAGAGTGGGGAATATGTTCCNGATGATATAACTATTGGTATGATCATGAATTGGGTGATGGATCCACAAAATGATAGCGGGTTTGTTTTAGATGGGTTCCCCAGGACTATGAGGCAAGCGGAAGAGCTGGATTCACGGTTAGGACATAACAAAGTTGATATGGTTGTTTTTTTTGATGTTGCATTTAATTTGTTAATCGAAAGGCTGACAGGTAGATGGATATGCCAAGCATGTCAAAGGCCGTACCATCACCTTTTTGCCCCACCTGATCAAGAGAAAATATGTAATTCTTGTGGTGGTGATTTGTATCAGCGTGAAGATGATAAATTAGAAGTGGTTGAAAACAGGCTTAAAATTTATAGGGAGTCTACAGAGCCAGTACTTGAGTATTACTCTCAAACNAATAAGTTGCAGAATTTGGATGCGTCAAGGTCGATTGAAGTTGTGAGAGGAGATCTCGCTTCTTTGCTGAAAGAAAAGGTCTCATAATTCCATGTATAATGTGTTCCCTTGTTTTGAGGATGAAGCGGTAATAATTTCATGAATAATGTTTCTGGTAGCCCAGTGGGTATAACAATTAAATCTCAAAGNGAATTGGACTTAATGAGAGAAGCTGGAAGGGTGGTAGCTAAAGCCAAGGCAGCTGTCAAGGAAGCCATATGCCCAGGAGTGACCAGCAAAGAAATGGANGCTTTAGCGGAAGANGTGATTAGAGGCGAAGGGGCAATTCCATCGTTCAAAGGCTATCAACCTAATACTAGTATGCCACCTTTTCCTGCGACAATTTGCTTCTCATTCAATGAAGAAATAGTTCATGGAATACCTGGTAGCAGGGTGGTTCGAGAGGGAGATATAGTCAGCATAGACTTCGGAGCTATAGTTGATGGGTATCACGGAGACAGTGCATTCACGATTGGTGTAGGGGATGTATCAGAGGAGGCTAANTCGCTGATGGAGGCAACGGAACAATCATTGANGGAAGGAATTAAATGTGCTACAGCAGGAGCTCGATTGACTGATATTTCCAATGCGGTTCAGCTTCATGCTGAAGGATTAGGATTTCACGTAGTCAGGGAGTATGTTGGTCATGGTATTGGCAGGTCTCTGCATGAGGAACCTCAAGTTCCTAATTACGGTCCTTCAGGTAAGGGCCCCAAATTAAAGGTAGGAATGGCATTAGCAATNGAACCTATGCTTAATGTTGGTACATGGAGAACAAAAATAATGAAAGATGGTTGGACCGTATGCACGGAAGATGGGTCATTGTCTGCTCATTTTGAGCACACTATTGCAATAACAGAGGGTGGTCCGGAAATACTGACATAATTGATAAGCCTGCGGGTATAGCTTGGAAAGAAAGTATGGCAAAACAAGAAAATGAATCAATAGAAGTAGAAGGAACGGTGAAAGAAGCATTACCAAATGCTTCCTTCAAAGTTGAATTAGCTAATGGACATGAAGTGTTGGCCTATATTTCTGGGAAACTCAGAGTTAACTATATACGTGTATTGCCAGGGGATCGTGTATTGGTTGATTTNTCTCCATATGACCTGACGCGAGGTAGAATAACNTACCGGTTTAGATAAACGAATNNTCAAGGATTGTANGAAATGAAAGTTAGNGCATCAATTAAAGTAAGGTGCCCGAAATGTAGAGTGATAAGGCGGAAAGGGCGAGCAATGATAATTTGCGAAAATCAAAAACATAAACAAAGGCAAGGTTGAGGAGCTTCCGCATGGCGATCGTATCTNGGGTCAANATACCTGATAATAAAAGAGTTGAAACAGCAGTGACTAGGATATTTGGAATAGGTCCTACACAAGCTCTCGATGTGGTCTCAAAATCTGGGATTGAAGGTAATCCAAGGGTAAGAGATTTATCAGAGGAAGAATTGAATCGATTGAGAGAAACGATAGATAAAGAGAAAATTGTTGAGGGTGACCTAAGGCGTGAAATAAATCAGAATATAAGGCGGTTGATTGATATAGGTTGCTACAGAGGGTTAAGGCATCGGAGAGGTTTGCCTGTCAGAGGGCAGAGAACCAAAACGAATGCTCGTGCTAAAAGAGGAAAGAAAATAGCTGTTTCAAGAAGAAGCGCTACATAAAAACAAGGAAAATTACAATGGCAAGACGACCAAGGGCGAGAAGGAGAGATAGAGCACCCATCCCAATAGGGAAGGCGTATGTGCAGTCGACTTTCAACAACACTATAGTTACACTTACTGACCCTTCTGGTAATCCAGTAGCTTGGGGTAGTGCTGGCACGGCTGGATTCACAGGTTCTCGAAAATCTACGGCATTTGCAGCACAAAGAGCTGGAGAAGATGCTGCAAGGAAAGCAATGGAGCAAGGTATTCGACAAGTGGAAGTATTTGTTAGAGGCCCAGGTGCAGGAAGAGAGTCAGCTATACGTGCCCTGCAAAGTGCAGGAATCATTGTTAATAGCATAAAGGATGTCACTCCAATACCTCATAATGGTTGTCGTCCACCTAAGCGCCGAAGAGTATAAGAGACAAACTTTTTAAGATATTTTGATTAAGGGAAACAATTGGTGAATTATGGCTAGGTATACCGGTCCAATACAAAAGAAGCTCAGATCGCTAGGTCTAGAATCTTACGGTGTGTATGGGACAAGGAAAGAAAAAAGAGCTAATCAAGGCTTTGTTAGACGTCGTAGGATTTCAAATTATGGGCTTCAACTGAGAGAGAAACAAAAAGCAAAGTTTTTATACGGAATACTTGAAAAGCAATTTAAGAATTATTATGAAAAAGCTCTCGATATGGATGGGGTTACTGGGGACAATCTAATGGTGCTACTTGAGAAGCGACTAGATAACGTATTGTACAGGTCGGGTATGTTTTTAAGTCGTAAACAATCTCGACAAGCTGTGAATCATGGACACTTTACTGTCAATGACAGTAAAGTGAACATACCCTCGTTTCAAGTAACAAAAGGCGACAAAATTGCTTGGACTCAACGTGGTAGTAAAACGTCGTTGTATCAAATGGCTGCAGACAATTGTAAATCGATTGCTGCGCCGCATTGGTTAACCTTAGATCAAGGAAACATGGAGACTATAGTTTTGTCTGATCCAATGGCGGATGACGGAGAATTAGTCGTTGATACCGTACAGATTGTAGAGTTTTACTCCAAGTAAGAATTTTAGGAGATAGGAAAATGACAATGGAATATTCATCTACGTCCATATTGGACCTTCCTGATGTTGAAGAGGAAATAGTTGCAAATCCTAGGATATCAGTGGCTGAAGCCTCGGAAAAATATGGAAAATTTGTTATAGGTCCTTTGGAACCTGGATATGGCGTTACACTGGGTAATCCTTTAAGGCGAGTGTTATACAATTCACTGAGCGGGACCGCCGTAACATGGGTTAAGATTGATGGTATTCTTCACGAGTATTCAAACATAGAAAATGTTAAAGAAGAAGTTTCTGAGATACTTTTGAATTTAAAAGGTGTTCGAATTAGAAGTGAGGTGGATACTCCGGGACGACTCAGAATAGATGTAAATGGTGAGAGAGTCGTTACTGGTGCAGACATCAGTGGAAGCTCCGATTTCAAAGTAATAAACCCGGAACAGCATATTGCCACATTGAACTCTGAAGATTCCAAATTATCCATTGAGATAAATGTGAGCCATGGGGTTGGCTATGTAACTGCTGAAAGTAGTGAAGGACATCCTATTGGAGTCATACCAATAGATTCTATTTACACTCCTGTGCGTAAGGTGAACTATAGTATTAAGCAAACTCGAGTTGGTTATAGGACGGACTTCGAGGAGCTTCATATGGAAATATGGACAGACGGTTCAACAGAGCCTGCTGAAGCACTAATAGAAGCTGCAAATATTTTAGTGAACCAGTTTTTTCTCTTTACTAAGGCAGAGAACGCTCAGGAAGGGGCTGAGGGCGTTNCCATGGACATACCCGCTGAGCATTACAATATGGTTGTTGAAGAGCTGGATCTATCGTCCCGCACTTTGAATTGTTTGAAGAGAGCTGGATTAAACAGGGTCGGTGAGGTAATGGAAAAACCTCAGACAGAGCTTTTAAGTATCAGAAATTTTGGAGAAAAGTCTTATACTGAGCTCTACGATAAATTTAGAGAACTAGGTATTTTGCCTGTCCATCTTGACCCGAAAAATGAGACTGATACAGAACCAATCACGGATTCAGAGCAGGANGAAACATCGATGTCTGACTCTGTTATTCAGGAATAGGTGAATCAATGAGACACAGAATGGGAGGAAAGAAACTAGGAAGACCTACTGCGCACCGTTTGTTAATGTTGCGGGGTATGGCTACTGATTTTCTTAAGCACGAAAGAATTGAAACGACAGATGTTAAAGCAAAAGAGGTTCGGAAGATAGCTGAAAAAGTGGTTACCTTAGGCAAAAAGGGAGGACTGCATAATAGAAGAAAAGCTCTTGCTATTATCACCGATGAAAGTGTTGTCAAAAAGGTTTTTGATGACATCGGTTCTAGGTATGATGATCGTAATGGTGGTTACACCCGAATCACTAAAATTGGGAATAGGAAGGGTGACGGGGCGGAAGTGTCAGTTTTGGAGTTTGTCTAGTTAAAGTAAAGGTTGCTTCCACGAGAGTGGCTCTTTTAGTTGAGTATGATGGATGGAATTACCACGGGTTCCAATGTCAAANGAATTTCGTCACTATTCAGGAGGAAATTGAAAATTCAATAAAGAAATTCACCAAAGAAACGTTGCGTGTTAGGGCTGCAGGCAGGACGGATGCTAAAGTGCACGCTATAGGACAGGTGGTCGTGTTCGACACAGAAAGTGACTATGATACGTGTACGATCACAAAGGCATTGAACTCTTATTTGCCTAGAGATATTGCTGTTTTAGAAACCCATAGGGTGAGTTGTGACTTCGACCCCAGAAGGCATGCNCTTTCTAGAACGTATGTATACAGCTTATTTAATGGGGATGTGCATCGGCCCTTAAATAGGAAATATAGCGGGCTAGTGAAAGGGAAATTGGATGTGGAAATGATGAAAAGAGGGNCATCGNCGTTTATTGGNACTCATGATTTTGAAAGATTTGCAGNGTCNGCTAAAGAGAATTCAGGTTCTTTTATTCGGACAATTTATAAATCTGAAATCTATAATGAATCTGGAATGGTGAAATANGTGGTGGAGGGTAGCTCTTTTCTNACCCATCAGGTCCGACGTATGGTNGGAGCTTTAGTTTCTTTGGGNAAAGGGAGAATTNCTATGTCTCNGCTAAATGAANTGATTGATAATAAGGGAACTAAAGTAGCTCAGACAATGGCCCCGGAAGGTCTATGTTTAATTAAAGTGAAATATGAAAACTTCCNGTTTAAGAAGTAGGTTTATAGTAGAGGTACAATATGGCGATTAGGCAAAAAATGAAGCAGCCAAATCAAATAGAGGCCAATGCTCAGTGGCATGTGGTTGATGCAAGTGGAAAAACTTTGGGTAGAGTTTGCTCTGAAATAGCTCGTTTGCTGCAAGGTAAACATAAGACGGAATATGTTGCTTATAGGAATGTAGGTGACCATGTTGTCGTGGTTAATGCCGAAAAAATAAAAGTAACAGGTAAAAAATTGGAGCAGAAGAAATATTATAGGCATAGTGGATATCATGGAGGCCTGACGGAGAGATCATTGCAGCAGATGTTAGATACTCACCCCGAAAGAGTAGTGAAACAGTGTGTGAAAGGTATGCTTCCCAAAAATATTCCAGGCCGGCGCATGTTGGGCAATTTGAGAGTATATTCTGGCCCTGACCACCCTCATCAGTCCCAGATTGCATCTGCGGTGAGTTAGAGTGAAAAGTGATATGGAGACAAAGTACATTGGTTGAACAAAAATATACATATGCAGTAGGCAGAAGAAAGTCCGCGGTCGCTCAGGTCCGGCTATTCTCAGACTCAGGTCCCATAGTTGTCGATGACAAATTAATAGAAGAAGCATTTCCTTATAGTACATGGCAACAGGTTATAAATGAGCCGTTTACCGTGACAAATACGCATGGTAAATTTAGGGTTGTAGCCAAAGTTAAAGGTGGAGGTGTAAATGGGAGAGCTGGGGCAGTACGNCATGGTATAGCAAGAGCTCTTGCTGAGGTTGAGGATGGGAAGTACAGACTGGATTTGAAAAAGGCGGGCTTGTTGACTAGGGATTCCAGAGTTAAGGAAAGAAAGAAACCAGGTTTAAAAAGAGCAAGAAAGGCCAAGCAATACACAAAACGGTAAATAAAACTTCTAAAATATGGTTAGTGGTTGTGATTGATGGTCGCAATGTCTGTTGATGTTGAATGAGTTACTAGAAATGCGTAATCCTGACGATAAACTTAGCGAGCGTTTTGAGACACGGCTATCTATGGCGGTGGAAAATTACCTGCTGTCAATTATAAGATTAGAAGAACAAGGGTTCCGTATTAGTGCTGCACTTCTGTCGGAACACTTTAAAAGTCTGCCTTCAGCCGAAGGATTGGGAACATCGTTACCTTCTGTTAGCGCTATGATACGGCGTATGGCGAGAGAATCTCTGGTTAAGGTAAGCGCAGAAAAACAGATTAATCTAACTAAGAAAGGCAGAGTATTTGCTGAGAGTATTCTTAGGCGGCATAGACTCGCCGAAAGGTTGGCAGTTGACATACTTGGGGTTGATCTTGCTTTAGCCCATGAAGAAGCACATCGCTTAGAACATGCAATGTCTCCGTATTTGGAGAGTAAGATAGTAGTGTTGCTTGAATACCCTGAGACCTGCCCATTCGGTCATGGCATTCCTGGGAGTACCTATAAAATGGATAACTCTTGTATAACTTTGAAAGATGCCTCCATTGGAGATCTATATGTTGTCGACAGGGTACCGGAAGATGACCAAAATTTGCTGAAATATTTTGTCAATAACTCTTTTCTGCCTGGCCATCAGATAACGATTGAAGATTCTTCCTCATCTCGAGGCGTTGTTGAATTGATGTGTGAATCAAAAGAGTTGGTATTTAGTATAGACATAGCTAGTCAAATATGGGTGAAACAAGTATAGATAAAACCATAAAACTGGTGTCGGCCCTTGAGATGCGTTCTTTAGAGGAGAAATCATGTAGCTTAGGGGTAAGCAATCAAATGCTTATGGATAAGGCAGGGTTAGAGATAGCCCTGTCTATAGCTCGTGAAGTCGGACATGTTCGCGGTATGAGTGTCTTAGTTTTAGTTGGCCCAGGTAATAATGGGTCAGATGGTCTAATCGCTGGTATCCACTTATCTTCTTTTGGCGCGTCAGTTACCGCTGTGTTGTTAAAAGAAAGAAACTTAGCTGACACTGTTTTTACGTCAGTTACCCAATCTGATGTCAATGTTGAGTATTTGTATAAACTCGAAGAAGATGAAGCCTTAAGCATTTTATCCGCTGAAATGAAAAAATCCTTTGTGATAGTGGACGGAATATTTGGGTTGGGAGTTAATCGCCCAATAGTAGGGTGGTTTGAAAGGGTTGTAGATTTGGTGGCCAAAAAGAAAAGAAGTGATTCGTTGGTATTTGCTATAGATGTACCTACAGGATTGTTTATTGATACCGGCCAAATTGACGAAGTTTTTTTGCCACCAGATGTAACATTGGCTTTAGGACTTGCGAAAATTGGTCATTTCACTCAGCCTGGAGCGTCAGCACTGGGGCGGCTGCAAATTCTAGATATTGGTATACCTAACTCTCTTGAAAATTCAATAAAATGTAATTTAATCACAAGAAAAGAAGTTTCCAACTATTTTGTTGCTAGGCCTAGTTATTCCAACAAAGGAACCTTTGGGAGAGCACTTATTGTTGGAGGATCTATAAATTATGTTGGTGCAGTGGTGCTTGCCACTGCCGCGGCCTATCGTTCTGGGGTAGGTTTGGTAACAACAGTTGTTCCCAGAGAAATTTATTCTATAGTGAGTAATAACATCCCTGAAGCAACACTACTCCCAATTGACTTAGATGGATCGAACTCACACATATACAAATCAGCTAATTCACAATTGTTGTATGAAAATATTCACCGGTATTCTTCGATAGTATTTGGTTGTGGTATCGGTTTATCTCATGAAGTAGGTGCTATTCTTGAAGATTTACTTCTATCTAATTTGCAATGCCCACCGGTGGTGTTGGATGCAGATGGGTTAAATCTATTGTCAAGGGTTTCAAATTGGTGGGAACGACTTTCCTGTCATGTGGTGTTAACACCTCACCCTGGCGAAATGGCCACTTTGACTGGGAGAACTATTTCAGAAATTCAATCTCGAAGGATTGATTTATGTAGTGAGTATGCTCGAAAATGGGGCACGGTTATTGTTCTTAAAGGCGCAAACACTATAATATGCGATCCTTCAGGAGATGTATGGGTTTCTCCTTGGGCTGACCCTGTTTTGTCAGTGGCAGGCACGGGTGACGTGCTGTCTGGATTAATAGGTGGTTTTATTGCACAAGGTGTTCCTGTGAAAGAAGCAGCGATTTTGTCTGTTTATATTCATGGGTTTGCAGGTGAGACTTTCTCTAGAGAAATAAGCAAATCTGGTCTGTTGGCTTCAGAGTTATTGGACATTATTCCAAGGTGTACCGAATCGTTAAGGAATATGAATTGATACGATCCAAAGAAAGTGTAGAAAAAACTAAATATGTGAAAAATATGTTTGGTGAGATATCGGCGCGGTATGATCTACTTAATTGGATTATGACGTTGGGCAAGCATCGTAAGTGGCGAGAAAAGGCAGCTGTGATCGCTTGTACTGGAAATGATAGGCAGGCGCTAAGCGTTTTGGATGTAGCTTCAGGTACTGGTGATTTTGCGTTTCAAATATCGAAACATGAAAATGTTAATCACATTACAGCCATGGACCTTTCAGAGGAAATGTTGATGATAGCAAAACGGAAAAGTGAGAATGTTAAATCTAGCTGTGACACCGATTTTGTTGTATGCGATGTGATGCATATGCCTTTCCCGGATGATTTGTTTTCAGTGGTTACGGTAGGATTTGGGTTTAGAAATTTCGTGGATTTAGAATGTGGTTTAGCAGAAATGATTAGGGTTGCAGAACCTGGAGGGAAAGTTGTTATCTTGGAAATAGTGAAACCGGAAGGCATACTCATGTCTAAAATTTTCCCGGTATATTTCAGAAGATTAACTCCCTTACTTGGGTCCTTGTTTGCAGGTAATGTTGAGGCTTACAAATATCTCCCTGAATCTGTAAATAATTTCGTTTCCTCGAGCCAGATTAAAACAATGATGGAAATGGTGGGATTAAAAAATGTATCTGTGGAGAGACTTGCGATGGGATCGGTTGGGATAATATCTGGTACGAAGTTTTAGTTGTAGGGCCTTTCTACAAGCGTTACTTCTGTTTCTTCAGGAGATTTGTCTGATACAAAAGAGACAGATATCTTCGCTCCAACATTGAATGACCAGAGGGTAGTCAAGAATTTTCCCATATCTTTAGTTTGTATTCCATCCAAACTAATTATAACGTCTCCAACTTTAAGTCCAGCTATTTCTGCTGGCCCATTTCTTGAAATATTGGTAATGTAGATTCCTTCTGACACCCCTAGGTCATATCTATTTGAGAGCATCGGGGTAATTTCAACTCCACTCAATCCGATGAGTGGTCGAATCACTCGACCGTTCTCCATTAGGCTTTGAATAACTGATTGGGAAACAGATGATGAAACGGCAAAGCCTATCCCTTGAGCGCTTCTATAGACTGCGGTATTTATTCCGACCACTTTGCCATCTAAATTTAGTAAAGGTCCACCTGAGTTACCTTTATTTATCGCTGCATCTGTTTGTATCATGTCGTAAAGGTCACCTCGTTCTGTGCGGATTGTTCTGCCTAATCCGCTCACAATGCCCAGCGTAACACTAGGCCCACCTTTTAAAGCCAATGCATTCCCAATGGTGAACACCCAGTCTCCGGGTCTTAGTTTTTCTGAGTTGCCGAACTCTATGGTAGGTAGGTTTATGGCACCAATTTTTACAATGGCCAAGTCAGTTAAAATGTCTGATCCAACTAATTCTGCCGAATATGAAGTTCCATTCCAAAGTGCTACTTCTATATCTTTAGCATTTTGTATTACATGATAATTAGTTACTATATATCCGTTTGATCCTATTATGATTCCTGTGCCAGAACCTTCGTCGGAATGGTTTTGAAATAACCCTTTTGACACAATATTTACGGAAATGGATACGACGGATTCTTGTGTGTCCTCAACTAAATCAGAGATAGAGGATCCAGTGACATCACTTTTTGTTTTGTCAGGTTGTTGATTATTAGAGACTGGACTGTTTGGGGTGTTTTCATTTAGATTGGACGTGTTCTTATTTACATTATTACAGTTCATATGGATCATTAATACGATAGTAAATAATGATATATATATAATGTTTTTAGTGCCCAATATTTGTCTCGACAATTCTGATTCGTGCTTTACTTAATCCGGTCCAAAAGTTTTTGAATCCTTTTGGTCTTGTTTGACTGATTCCATATTCGTGAAACATGGATGTTGCTTGCGCCCCGAATAATAAAATAAGGGAAGAAAAATAAACCCATGCTAGTAATGCCATAAGTGCACCAACCGAGCCATAGACGATATTGTAAACGGGAAAAGTCTTCACATACCAGATGAATACGTACTGAGCAGCTATGAAGAAAATCGATACCACTAAAGCACCTGGGATAACATAATTAATTACTATTTTCGTATTCGGCATCCATCTGTACAGTAAGAGTATTGACCCAAATATTAATAGTGGTGAGACCAATCTTGAAATAATATCCCAAACATTATCTGCAGGTATTTGTCCCTCCGGAGATATGTTTTCCACAACCTCTCTTACGACACCTATAATCGGAGTTGTAAAAAGGATTAGTAAAATAAGCATGCCCGCGCANAACACTAACCCTATATCTATCAGTCGTTCTCTAAGAAATGGTCTTGGCATAGTGACCCCCCAAGCTGCATTTATGCCTTTTCTTAGTGCACTAAAAGCCGCAGATGATGCCCAGATAAGACCAATAAAACTTGCAATACCTGTTATGGCACGTGCGCTAACTATACCTTCCATTGTGCTTCCGACGAGTTCATTTGATACTGGTAGAACATCGGCTATTTCTTGAGCCAATTCAGTACTTTCAGGATCAGTTCCTATCAAGAAGCCAATTATTGATATGACAGCTAGCCCAAGAGGAAACATNGAAAAGAGAGCGTAGAAGGATATTGCNGCAGCCATGTACTGACAGTTTTTATGTAGGAATAACTTTACAGCTTCAACAGTGAATAGAATGATCCGAATTAATACCATTGTTATGTATTCCTAGTTTACTAACGTTAGGTTATCCCTTATTGTATAAATTTTTCGACTTTCATAGTAGTTTAAATATATGTTTTTATGATTAGAATAGAAGTAGTTGAGAGGTTTGATTGGAACCAGACAGAAAGGCAGATGATCAATTGCTAGTGGAAAACTTCAACTATTGCTTGCCTGAAAGATTAATAGCCCAAACTCCTGTAGAACCTAGAGATCACTCTAGGCTTATGGTGCTTGATAAAAAAACCGAAACTATCCACCACCGAAACTTTTTTGATTTACCTGAGTTCATTAATAGCGGCGACGTTCTTGTGTTTAATGACAGCCGAGTGATATCAGCAAGNCTGTATGGGTGGTTATCAGAAAATCAAAGGCCTGTGGAATTNTTACTTTTAAGGCAAATTGAATCAGGCTTATGGGAATCACTTGTAAAACCTGGTAGAAGGATGCGAGAAGGCGCGGACTTTTTTATTAAAAACGATGAAGGAAAAACTTTAAAAGGGTATGTTGAATCTATATTACAGGAAGGCATCAGGCTTGTTAGATTTGATGCGGGCTTTGATACTGAAGAGTACGGGGAAATACCTTTACCACCTTACATTAAGCAATCGGTGTCCGATCCAAACAGGTACCAAACAGTGTATTCAAAATACCCTGGCAGCGTAGCNGCTCCTACTGCTGGATTACATTTCACTGAAGGGCTCNTGCAGAAAATNAGGAATAAATCGGCACAAATAGTTTACGTAACCCTTCACGTCGGATGGGGNTCATTTAAACCTGTGAAAGCAAAAGATTTTGGCGAGCATATCATGCACAGTGAATACTGGAGACTATCTGAAGAAGCAGCCAACACAATTAATCAGGCTAAGCGAGAAGGAAGAAAGGTTATATCTGTAGGTACGACTGCAACTAGGTTACTTGAAAACGCGGCAGACAAAAGCCTTGGTGGCATACTTAATAGAGCAGAAGGATGGGCTGATATTTTCATAACTCCAGATTATAAATTTAAAGTTGTAGATAGTCTGGTCACTAATTTCCATCTGCCTAAGTCGACATTACTATTACTGACCAGTGCGCTTGGAGGGAAGGATTTTATATTTAAAGCGTATCAGGAAGCGGTAAAACGAGAATACAGATTTTACAGTTTTGGAGACGGAATGTTGATACTTTAATATGCTGTATTTAATTACTCGATTTGCTGTCAATCACACAGTTATAATTTAATATCATACGTTTTCATTAATTAGACCCCGTTCCATTATCTGTGATTCTCTATATCATAAAATGAGTGATATCCAGAAAACGTTTAATTGGCATGTAAATTAAGATGCAGTAACACCACCATCTATCACCATTTCACTACCAGTCATATAGGATGATTCATCAGATGCCAGAAATAAAGCTCCATAAGCTATCTCCAAAGGGTCGGCGATTCTTTGCAGTGGAATCGTTTCTTTGATTCGATTTTCACGTTGGTTGTTTTCTTTCAAATGGGCGATCATATCTGTATCAACGCCGCCCGGATGAATTGAGTTGGCTCTAATTCCATATTTTCCATATTGGACAGCAGTGGATTTAGTGAAGATCCTCACTGCTCCCTTGGAAGCATTATAGACAGGTTGTATTGCAGGCTGTCCGATTAATCCTGAAATAGAGGAGACATTGATGATCGATCCACCACCATTCCTTTTCATTTCTGGAACTACAAATTTTGTACCAAGAAAAACACCTTTAGCGTTTACATCCATCACGTTATNCCATATTTCCTCTGATGTNTCGTCATTGGTTCCCCATGCAGCTATGCCTGCATTATTTAACAGAATGTCTATTCTTNCAAAGTGGCCTATTGTTTTAGCGACAACAGATTCCCAATCATTTGAATTTGTAACATCTTGATGCATATAAACGCATTCCCCTCCTATTTCTGTGATTTCCGCCTCTACTTTCTTACCTTCGTCATCTAAGATGTCTGTGATAACGACTTTTGCACCCTCCTTGACAAACAATTTGGCTTCCGCGGCCCCTTGGCCCCTAGCTCCTCCTGTGATTAACGCTACTTTTCCTTGCAGTCTCATAGAGAGTCCTCCTGAGTCACTATTTTCAAGCAGGTTGCTGTTGAAATTCAAATGAACTATACCAAACAAAAGCAGTTTCAAAAATAAATTTGAATAAATAATGACAAACAACCGTTTAAGTTGTTACATTAAGGGAAAAGGATCACACAAACTTAGGAGTTTTGCTGTGTCCGGAGAAAAAATTTTAGTGATCGAGGATGAGGAAAATATTCTTGAGGCGGTTAGATATAGTTTGTCTCAAGAAGGTTATGATGTTTACGGGGCAACTGATGGTGAGAAAGGTTTAGCATTGGCTCAGCAACTCAAACCAGATTTAGTTGTTTTNGACGTTATGTTACCTAGAATGGACGGATTTGAAGTATGTCGTATTCTTAGAAGGGAAATGTCTATGCCTGTATTCATGTTGTCTGCTAGGGCAGAGGAAATTGACAAGGTAGTTGGCTTGGAGATCGGTGCGGATGATTACATAACTAAACCATTTAGTATGAGAGAGCTTTTGGCTAGGGTGAGAAATTCTCTTCGCAGGTCATCTTCTATTGCAATTGATGATTTCATCAGAGATTCTGGAATATATACGGCTGGTAACCTTGAAGTCGATGTTTCAGCTCACCTTGCAAGACTGGATGGGGTTGAACTGAATATGAAACCCAGGGAATTTCAGTTATTGGCTCTCTTAATTTCAAATAAACGTAGAGCGTTTACTAGAGATCAGATTTTAGAGGAATTATGGGGTTATGATTACATTGGTGACGTTCGAACTATAGACGTGCATGTAAGATGGTTGAGGGAAAAGATAGAAAAGAATCCTGCAAAACCGGATAAAATTAAGACCATTAGGGGTATTGGATACAGGTTCGATGGCTGATGAGGATTAACAACTCAGACACATTTGATTGGGTTTGATGATGAAATACCCCCTTCCTTTTTTATTCGCAATCANTGCAGTGTTTTCNTCCGTTTTTCTTGGTTTGTATATGTTATTTTCTGTCCAAAGTCGGCCGATTTCAGCGACCATAATCTTAGGTTCTACGCACTTAATATTATTGCTGATAGTGTGCTTCACATTGCTGAAATACCAACGACGAATAAGTTCCCTATCAGATTCTGTAGATGATTTAATACCAGCTATAGAGAGAATTCCTTTTGGGAGTTATGACCAGCGAGTGATATCTGATCACCACGACTTAGTTCGATTAGAAGAGTCTATTAATGCAATGGCTTATGAAATATCACAAAATATAGAAAAGTTGGATCAAGAAAATACAACTTTAGATATGCTTATGGATTCTATGGCAGATGGAGTAATTGTGCTTGACGGGGACGGCTTGGTCACTTTATTTAATGATTCTGCTAAAGACATGTTCAATGTCGTAGACGTAAGGCCGTTAGGTAGTAGAATAGCTGAATTAATAAGAGATTTTGAAATAATAGAGCTTGTGTCTCGGTCTATTGATAATAATGAACGATACCAGTCGGAAGTAGAACTTGTTGACAATAGAAGGTATTTGAGTGTCACCGTAACTCCATTAGGNCAAGAGATACCATATGGCACTTTGGTTACAGTTCATGAACTTACTGATATAAAGCAGACCGAGACTTCTCGAAAACAATTTGTGAGTAACGTATCACATGAGTTGAGAAGCCCAATTGCTTCAGTTAAAGCAATGGTTGAAGTTCTAAAAGACGGCGCGATTAATGATAATGAAGTGGCGCATGATTTTTTGCAACGGATAAACAGAGATATTCAACGGATGACTGTTTTAGTGGATGATCTGTTGGAATTATCTCGCATTGAAAGCGGACAGGAATCTTTCAAAATTGAAACATGGGAACTCAGCCCTATAGTTGCTGAGTCAATTTCGTTAGTCATGGATCAGAACAGAATGGAAATTTCATCTGAATTGAAGATTATTGATCAAACGACTAATGAAAACGTTTTAGTAGAGAAAGATAGATTAATTCAAATATTGGTTAATCTTCTTCAGAACGCTGTCAAGTTTTCAAGGACAGAGGGAGAGATAAAGGTCTCTAGCAAGATGACCGATGAATTTGTTGAAATTCGAGTGTCTGATAGTGGATCTGGAATATCGGAAGAACATCTTCCTTATGTGTTTGAAAGATTCTATAAAGTAGATAGGGCGCGTAGTGATATGGGAACTGGCTTAGGATTGGCAATTGTGAAGCATTTGGTCCAAGCACATGGTGGTGATGTAGGAGTTAATAGCACCGAAGGTGAAGGAAGTGAATTCTACTTCACTCTTCCAGTGAGCAATGTAGCGGCAATTAACTAGGACAACATCAATGTAATTAAATAGCATTAATTGCCGCTATAGGTTANCAGTAATTAATGTGTTTCTTGCTTATACGTCTTACTTTAAAGGTTCGTTAATGGTTTGTTAATGAATGCTTGTCCTTCCAAGGCTTAGTATTGTTTGAGTTATTTATATTCTTTGAAACGGTAACCGTTTAAGTTGGGAATTTTATACTGTGAATTGTATTTGGTTGGTTCTTCATATGGTGTTGGGACTAATGGATTAAATTCATATATGAAATTAAATTTAGTGCCAATTTCTTATCCATACTCCCTAAATAAAATATATGGCATATTTGAATGCAAACTACCCATGCGGCATTGTNTGTTTATGGAATAATCCCAAAATCATCGATGTGTATCTTTAAAAGTATGGATTACTAGGAGTAATTAAAGAAGAATGATTTTCNTAAGCATAGNAAGAAAAACCATATTGAGTTCATTTCCGGTTTTAATTTTATTGATCGTGTTATTTATAACATCATGTGGGAGCGAGCAGAAGCCGGAATCATCTTTATTGTCGACTTCAAGCCCAGCTGATGTTNCGGCGAAAAGTGTTGGTGATTTGGAGGGGACGATAGAGGTTGATGGATCCTCAACAGTTTATCCGATTTCTGAGGCTGTAGCGGAAGAATTTAATAAACTATATCCAAAGGTTAGGGTGAATGTAGGNGTATCTGGNACTGGCGGNGGATTCAAGAGATTTACTACAGGAGAGACAGACATCTCCAATGCTTCTAGACACNTGAAAATTCCGGAAGAGACGGATATAGCAAAGGAAAATGAAATTGAGTATGTGGAACTTAGACTCGGTACGGATGGCTTGTCCGTCATGGTTAGCCCTTCTAATGATTTTGTAGAGTGCTTGACTATGAATGAGTTAAAGATGATATGGGAGCCAGGATCCGAAATTAATAATTGGAACCAGGTTAGGTCTGATTTTCCCGATCAGAAGATGAGACTTTATGGTCCTGATACCGATTCAGGCACATTCGATTATTTTACTGAAGAAGTTATGGGTGAGGCACAGCTTTCTCGTGCAGATTATACAGCTAGTGCTGATGATAATGTTCTTATACAGGGGATTGCTGGTGATAAAGGCTCACTCGGATATTTTGGTTATGCTTACTATCAGGAAAGTAAGGATAAGCTAAAGTTAGTGGCTGTGGACAGTGGGACTGGTTGTGTATTGCCAGGTCCAGAGACTATTNAGTCCGGAGAGTACAGTCCGTTGTCAAGNCCATTGTTCATATATGTGAANCTAAATAGCATGGAGCGACTTGAGGTGGGCGCTTTCGTCGACTTTTATATGAAACATGGTGCAGAGCTTACCAATGAAGTTGGCTATATAGCTTCTGATGAAAGCGTTTATGCTGACAACAAAGCCAAATTGAAGTAAAAGGNTAGCTCAATATTAAGTTTAAAAAGAGAATCAAACGAACGNATGANTATAGAATCCAAGACACCGCCCAATTTGCAATAGTGGAATAGATGGGAAGTAATCGCAAAGTATATAAGAGAAAAAGAGGGATTCGGCTAGAAGGATTTGTGCTTAAGTGGNTTTTTTTTTCTTGCGCTGCNGTTTCTATTATTACAACGTTGGCAATACTCGGTACGNTGTTTTACCAGGCNCTGNATTTTTTTAGTGAAATATCTCTTTGGGAATTTTTGACTGGGACTCGGTGGACTCCAATACTTAAACCTCGTGCCTACGGAGTGCTACCCTTAGTTTCAGGTACTTTATTGGTCACTGTTATTGCTGCATTAGTTGCTTTGCCTATTGGTTTAATGACGGCTATATTTTTGTCAGAATACGCACCTGATAAGTTAAGAAGGATTGTAAAGCCTATATTGGAAATATTAGCGGGTATTCCTACCGTGGTTTATGGATATTTTGCTTTAACTTTTGTTACTCCAAATCTTCAACATATTTTTGATGATTTATTGATTTTTAATGCCTTAAGCGCGGGTCTTGTGATGGGTGTAATGATAATTCCTATGGTGTCTTCCTTGAGTGAAGATGCCATGATATCCGTGCCACGTACTTTGAGGGAGGGTGCATATGCACTAGGGGCTACTAGGTTTGAAGTCAGCTTACGAGTGGTTGTGCCTGCCGCATTGTCAGGGATAATAGCTGCTTTCATAATAGCCTTATCGAGGGCCATTGGCGAAACTATGCTTGTTACAATTGCAGCGGGCGCTACCCCCCGTATGACTTTGAATCCGATGGAAAGTATTCAGACGATGACCGCTTATATAGTCCAATTAAGTCTGGGAGAGTCTCCTGTCGGATCTCTTGAATATAACACTATTTTTGCTGTTGGCTTACTTTTATTTTTGATGACATTCTGTATGAATCTTTTAGGATATTGGGTTGTCAGAAAATTCAGAGAGGTTTACTAAATATGAAGCCAACCAATTCGGGTATCCGTATCCATCCACGTAGAAACGTAAGAATTCTAATAGGCAAGGTTTCTTATNTAGTGTTTTTATTGTCTGTGTTTGTCGGAATTGTAGGATTAGTCTTGTTGTTGTTTGAGGTTTTTACCAAAGGTATACCGTGGGTTTCTTGGCATTTCATTACTGATTATCCATCTCGGCACCCAGATGAGGCNGGATTGTTTTCTGCTCTGATGGGTACAGTTTGGTTAATGGGTATGACAGCTGTTTTCACTGTACCNGTCGGTGTAGGTGCTGCGATATATCTAGAGGAATATGCTCCAAAAAATTGGCTAACGAAGGTTATAGAAATCAATGTTGCTAATTTGGCAGGCGTGCCCTCAATAGTATACGGATTATTGGGACTTGCTTTGTTTGTATATTGGATGCATTTAGGTAGGAGTATTATTGCTGGAGCCCTCACCCTGTCGCTTCTTGTGTTGCCTATTGTGATCCTCGCATCAAGAGAAGCGATTCGAGCTGTCCCTAATGCTTATAGAGAAGCTGCTTACGCAATGGGCGCGGATCAGTGGCAAGTAATTAAAGGTGTTGTTTTGCCTTCTGCNATTCCTGGTATTCTTACAGGAACTATATTGGCTATGTCGCGGGCTATTGGTGAGGCGGCACCAGTAATAGCTATTAGTGCCTTGGTATATTTAACCTTCATTCCTACTCATCCAATGGAACGATTCACGGTTTTACCAATACAAATATTCAATTGGGTAGCAAGGCCTCAGGAAGAATTTAGGGGATTAGCAGCAGCAGGGATAATCGTACTGTTGGTTATATTGCTGACTATGAATGCTATCGCAGTGTTTGTTCGAAATAAATATCAAGTCAGATCAGAGGAATAGTACATATATGNCTATTAAAGAATCACNAGAGAAAANGCAGGTTGAAGCCATAGATACTGTAGTTTTGTCTGCAAATAAATTAAATGTTTATTATGGGGATTTTCATGCTGTTATGGATATAGACATGAATATAAAGAAAAACAGGATTACTGCGCTTATTGGNCCGTCAGGGTGTGGTAAAAGCACCTTCTTACGATGCCTCAATAGAATGAATGATTTGATTGTGAATGCTCGGGTAGAGGGAGAGGTTATATTTGAGAATCAAAATATATATAGTTCAGATATAGATGCTACGGAAATACGTTCCAGAATAGGGATGGTTTTTCAAAAACCCAACCCGTTTCCTAAATCTATATACCAAAACATAGCTTTTGGTCTTAAAGTAAATGGGTTCATGGGTGATATGAACGAAGCGGTGGAAAGATCATTGAAGCAGGCGGCCCTATGGGACGAAGTAAAGGACAGATTAAACGATAGTGCGCTGAATCTTTCAGGAGGACAACAGCAAAGGTTGTGTATTGCGAGAGCACTTGCGGTCGAGCCAGAAGTTATTTTGATGGATGAACCTGCTTCTGCATTGGATCCTATTGCCACACTGGCGATTGAAGATTTGATAAAGGAATTGAAGTCTTCTTACACAATTGTGATTGTGACCCATAATATGCAACAGGCAGCGAGAGTCTCTGATGAAACAGCTTTCTTTATGGTCGGCGATAATAGATCTGGCTATTTGGTTGAGCTGGATGATACTCAGAAAATTTTCACAAACCCGACAAATAAAAAAACTGAAGAATACATAACAGGTCGGTTTAGTTAGATAAAGCTGAATTACCGACCATTTGTCCCGTCACTAAATATATGACTCTTTCGGCTATATTTGTTGCCCTGTCCGCTACTCTTTCTAAATCGTGAGATACCCATAAAAGATAAGTAGCACGTTGTATTGTTCCGGCTTCTTCGAGCATATATGTTAAAAGTTCTCTGTATACTTGATCGTAAAGGTCGTCGACTTCGTCATCGGATTCGACTACTTTATGGGCTAGATCTACATCTCTAGTTATAAATGCTTGAGTACTATCTCTGAGCATTACCGCGGCTTTGTCGGCCATTCTTGGAATGTCTATTAAGGGTTTCAAGGGCGGTAGGTTTCCCATTGAAACACTGATTTTTGCTATCCCCTCCGCATAGTCCCCCATTCTTTCCAGCTCATTAGCGATCATCATTGCTGATATCAAAATTCTTAAATCCCCGGCAATTGGTGACTCTAAAGCGATTAATTCAATACAGCGTTCTTCTAAGGCTTGCTGTTTTAGATCAATGAGATCGTCTTCTTCTATTACTTGTTNAGATGCCTTCACGTCTCTTTTTTTTAGTGCGTCTACAGATTTGTATATTGCTTTTTCAACCATGCTTGAAAGTTGAATTATTTCCTCTTGTACCAGAGTTAAGTTCATTTCAAAATCTGCTCTTGGCATGATGTACCTCTCTTATACTTCTAATTATCATCACAGAAGCAAAATAATTATTTGTTAAGTTTTGTGGCACTGACTACAATTGATACGGCAGTCTAACACAATGATTATAAAGTAATGTTAACGAAGGAATGAATACGTACTCGATTGTNTGCCGATTCTAACTTAATAGCATAAATTAATTAGAATCCCATTGGAGAGATAGGCCGAGCATGTTTGATAATTCATTAGCCACGTGATGTGCGACTTTTTTTATGGAATGTGTTTTGCCAGTTTCTTTAGCTATAGATGTATGTTCTAAATTTGATAGCCCACACGAAACAATGTGGTCGAAATATGAAAGATCAGTATTTATGTTTATAGCCAAGCCATGGGTTGTTATTTTGTTGCTGACTTTAATTCCAATTGAAGCTATTTTAGCTTCATCCACCCATACGCCGGTAGGTTTATTGCTTGAAGTTGCATGGATCCCAAAATCAGATAGTGTAGATATAGTAATTTTCTCTAACCCTCTAATGAATTCAATAGGGCCCTGTTTCACCTCGGTTAAGTCAACTATTGGATAGACTATAAGTTGTCCTGGTCCATGATAAGTAACTTCCCCCCCACGGTCTGTTTCAAATATTTCCAGATCCAATGCGTTGAGATCATCGTTACCTATTAGAATATCTTTGTGTTTTCCTCGTCGGCCCAATGTATAAACGTGATTATGTTGAAGTAAGATGACTTGGGCTGGCCCTGTATTCAGCACTGACTCGTGGGCAATTTGTTGTATGCGAATCCCGCTAGAATATAGAGTTTTGCCAATATAACGGCCTCTTAGAATGGGCATTTGACTCAATAGATAGGAGTAGCTAGTGTTATGGATTCTATATTGCTTTTCACTGCCATATTGAATTCACCTACTTCTCGGCCGTCCATTATTCTGTGGTCAAAAGATAAGCACATGTTCATCATCGACCGTATAGCAATTGCATCGTTTATTACTACAGGTTTTTTAATGATGGCTTCCGTGGTCACAATGGCAGCTTGAGGATAATTTATTAATGGTTGGGATGAATTGGAGCCCAATACCCCAGTATTGTTTACAGTAAAGGATCCCCCTTGAACATCATTCAAGCTAAGCTTGCCAGTTCGAGCTTTTTCACTCAGTTCATGTACCTTCCTCGCGAGTCCTGCTATGCTCAGTAGATCGGCATCATGAATTACAGGTACAACTAATCCTTCTTTAGCAGCCACAGCAATACCAATGTTGATCTGTTTCTTTAGAATTATTTGATTCTCTTGCCATGAGGAATTTAAAAGGGGATTACCCTTGAGGGCCTGGGAAACGGCTTTTAATACAAATGGTAGATACGTCAAATTGATTCCTTCGTTCTCTTTAAATTCGGTTAGCACGGTTCCCCNAGCGTGGACCATGTTGGAAACGTCGATCTCAACTTGGCTCCAAGCGTGTGGAATCAAAGTGGCGCTCTTTACCATGTTATCTGCGATCATTTTTCGAATCGGACTGACCTCGATGATTTGATCGTTATATGAGTTTTCTTTTGGCTCTATAGAAGGTGATTTAACTGATGTTGTAGATTTTGATTTTAGATAATTTTCTACATCTTTGCGTGTTACCCTTCCATTGATGCCAGTTCCCACGACATAGGACAAATCAATATTGTTGGCGTCTGCTANTCTTTGAACTGCCGGGGAGTAACGGCGACTGTTTTTCGGAGTTCCATTTCTATTTTGATTAAGCTNCTCGCTAGTATTCTCTGTTTCTGCAGGTATGTTTCCGGACCCAGTTGGACCCACAGGAGCCGTATTTTTAAGAAGTATTCCGGTTGTTCCGGGTAGGTTTGGATCGGGGATTTGATTAGAATCATCTTCTTCTGGCTTTGACTCCGGCTCATCTGAAGTACTGATTTCTGCAATGACCCCCCCCATGGGGACAGTAACTCCCTCAGTTGCTATAATCGCTGTTACTGTTCCTGCTACAGGCGAAGGCATTTCCATGTTAACTTTATCGGTAATAACTTCAACTAAAGGATCAAATTTATTTACCTCATCCCCGACANCAACAAGCCATTTGCCTATGATTCCTTCGGTAACAGATTCTCCTACTTGTGGTAACTCTATCTTCATCTTCTCAGTACCTGGATAATTGTTTCAAAGATTCCACAATTTTTTTGGTATTAACCATATATTGATTTTCTAAAGNAGGGCTGAAGGGCATAGCAGGAACCTCCGGGCCTGCTAATCGAGCAATTGGAGCATCAAGATATTCAAAGGCTGATTCCGATATGATCGCTGAAACTTCAGAGCCTACGCCAAGTGTCTTGTTGTCTTCATGCACTATCAGTATTTTACCTGTCTTTTTTGAGGTATTGATAATTGCCTCAGTATCCAGTGGTCTGATCGTTCTAAGGTCAAGAATTTCAACATCTATTCCTTCTGATTCCAATTCTGTAGCCGCCTCTATGCAATGGTGAACCATCAATCCATAGGTAATGACACTTATATCGGATCCTACCCTCTTAATATCCGCTTTACCGATTGGTAAGGTGTATTCCGCATCTGGTACCTCGCCTTTGACTAATCTGTACGTTCTTTTGTGTTCGAGAAAAATGACTGGATCGTTATCCCGTATTGCTGACTTTAAAAGCCCTTTCGCATCGTATGGCGTGGCGGGTGTAATGACTTTTAGTCCTGGAGTATGGGCAAAGAAAGCTTCGACACTTTGAGAATGGTATAGAGCACCTCTTACTCCGCCGCCCTGAGGAGCCCTTATTACCATAGGGGCCTCTAGTTTAGATTCTGTACCATATCTAACCTTTGATGCTTCACCGATTATTTGGTTTATTGTGGGCCATATAAAATCAGCAAATTCTATTTCAGCGATTGGTCTCATACCATGCATGGCTGCTCCCAGTGCTACCCCTGCTATAGAAGATTCAGCGAGAGGCGTGTCGATGACTCTTGATTCGCCGAACTCTTCAAGCATACCTTCTGTGGCTAAAAACACGCCACCTCTCGCTCCAATATCTTCTCCCAAAATGAATACAGAATCGTCCCTTCTCATTTCCTCTTTCATGGCTTCTCTTACAGCTTCTAACACTGTCATCACACTCATGTTAAATATATCCTTCAGTCAGAATAAACATGTTTGTCAAATTCAGAAGTGTCCGGATAATCGGCGTTTTCCGCAGCTTCTGTAGCCTCATCGACCAGTCTTCTTGCTTCATCTCTGATGATGTCATCCTCAGATTGAGAAATTAAGTTGTCCTTAATAAGTTGAGCTTTCAATAGGATTAAAGGATCTCTTTTTTTGGCCTCTTCTATTTCGGCCGCATCTCTGTAGATAGAGTCGTCGTCGTCACTAGTATGTGGTAGATACCTTTCTAAATTTGCTTCAATTAGGCTGGGGCCTCCGCCTTTCCTAGCCAAACTTACTGCTTCTGATGTAGCTTCATATACAGATACAATGTCACAACCATCAATTTCCAGACCAGGCATACCATACCCTTCGGCTCTTGACGCTACACTATCCACAGCCATTTGTTTGGACAGAGGGACAGATATTGCATATTTGTTATTTTCGCAAAAGAAAACTACAGGCAGTTTATGAATAGCTGCAAAATTCATTGCCTCGTGGCAGTCGCCTGCGCTTGACGCGCCGTCTCCAAAATAAGCGATAGTTACCCGATCCTCCCCTTTCATTTTTGAAGCCATGGCAGCTCCGACGGCTTGCGGGATGTGTGTTGCTATTACGTTAGATAAGTTGATAATTCCAAGTTCGGGATAGGCTCCATGGGTTGGGAATTGCCTGGCGCCGCTTAGGGGTTCTCCTTCTTTAGCCACAAATCCTTTAATGATTTCTGTCGGAGTCATGCCAAGTCCTAAAAGTACAGCTAGGTCTCTGTAATAGATATAGCACTGATCGTAACCTTTTCTGATAGCTGAGATAGAGCCCAGCTGCCCAGCTTCATGACCTTGCGATGAAGCGACAATTGCAGCTTTACCTTGGCGATTCAGTGCCCATATTCTTTGATCCAAGGTTCGGCACAAGACCATTTGCCTGTAAACATCTAATAAATTTTCATCAGAGAAAATGTTGTTTTCGGTATCCGTGCCATATTCACTCATTTGTTCGAAGTTTCCATCAAATATTAGTGTTTCTTGCTTTAGCGTATTTGCCGGCCTTGAAGGAGTTTTACTGAAAGAAGTCGGGATTTTTTCCTCGCGTAAGGGTTGCTCCTTAGTTTCTTTGCTCCAATGCTTATTTGACTTCCGATCTCGCGGGTACATTATATTTACTGTTCTGTTCTATGGTCAAAGGTGATAGTAAGTAATAAAAAGCATTTCATTTTGTTTTTGTTATTCAATCGGTCTAAATCTATAACCTACATTCCAAATTGTTTCAATGTAAGGATTGTCTGGACTGGTTTCAATTTTGCTCCGCAATCTACGAATATGTACATCTACCGTGCGAGTTCCTCCAAAATAATCGTATCCCCATATCTGGTTTAATAATGTACCTCTATCGAATACTCTTCCTGGGTTGGATGCCAATAGTAGTAGCAGTTCATATTCTTTGAATCTTAAGGTAGCTCGCTGCCCTTTTATGAATACTTCGTAATTGGCGGGGTTTATTGATAATTCACCGTGAGTTATTGTTCCGTCATCTATCACTTCATGAAAATTATTTACAGACCTTATTGATCTAATTAGAAGCTCATCGTCTTTTATTGGCAGCACAATGAAATCACTGATATTGATATCAGGGTTGAGTTCCGGGAGGCTTTCTACCTCCAACACTAGTATGATGGGTATGTGGGATTTTTCACACGCAGAGGATATTTTTTTTAGGTTATTTTCACCTGTTATAACTGGATCTGCCAAAACTAGCTTCCTNGTTTTGAGATTAATATCGATGTCTGGGTTTGTTTCAATTGAATGAATGAAGTTCGTAATGTCTTTTTGGGAAAACAGATGTATTGGAGAGATATTTGCTTCAGAAAGCAATACAGTTATATTTTCTTCGGATATCTCTAATTTTGAGGTACTGTTTTCTTTCGTATTCATAAGTCAGCGTGTAGTGTAGGCTGTTTATTTGAAGATTGGTTAGATAGGTTAAGGGGAAGCAAGTATATCAAATTGATGAACTTTGTTTATCTTACTCACTCCAGTATCTTTGCCCCAGATAGCTCAGTATTGTAAAATTGATTGGCTGCTGATTGATATCAGCTAAGTCATTATTGAAGATAATCAAAGCACCGTCGTTGCACACTATGAAGTGGGGAGTCTTTTAAAGATATGAATCCAAAATCTATGAAAAGCATGTTTATATATTTGCTGATCATAGTTGCTGTAATAGCAATATTTTTCACTGTGTTTGGTGAATCTATAAATGGGTCATCAGAAATTTCGATTAGCAAAGTGATTTCGTTGGCGTCGGATGGAAAATTAACCTCTATAGAAGTTAAGGGTGACAATTTGACTGCTATTGGTTACGACGGGTCGCGTTATTCATCACGTAAAGAACCAGGCTCCAGTATTGTCGAACAGTTGGAGACAGCGGGGATTCGCCCAGGTGCAGGCAGTGTCGACGTGACAGTTAAAGGTAGTAGTGGATTTGGTAATCTAATTGGCATCCTACTTAACTTTTTACCAATAATATTTTTTGGAGCAATCTTGTTGTTTATGATGAGGCAAGCTCAAGGTAGTACAAGTCAGACTTTCAGTTTTGGTAAATCAAAGGCGCGGATGTTTAACACTGCCAGTCCAGAAATAAGTTTTGATGATGTTGCGGGGGTTGATGAGGCAAAAGAAGAGCTGCAAGAGGTTGTTGAATTTCTTAAATCACCAGAGAGGTTTTTGGCGTTAGGTGCGAAAATTCCACGAGGAGTACTATTGATGGGGCCGCCTGGAGTAGGCAAAACATTACTTGCAAGAGCTGTTGCTGGAGAAGCAGGGGTTCCGTTCTTTTCGATAAGTGGATCTGAGTTTGTAGAAATGTTTGTTGGAGTAGGTGCCTCCAGAGTCAGAGATTTATTCGATCAGGCGAAAAAAAACTCGCCATGTATTGTTTTCGTGGATGAGATTGACGCAGTAGGTAGGCATAGAGGAGCTGGATTAGGAGGGGGGCATGATGAGAGAGAACAAACTTTGAACCAGATACTTGTTGAGATGGATGGATTTGATACCAACACTAATGTCATTGTGCTGGCTTCGACGAATAGACCAGATATATTAGACCCTGCCCTTTTGAGACCGGGCAGGTTTGATAGGCGGGTCACATTGGACAGTCCCGACGTCAAAGGTAGGGAAGAGATTCTGAATGTGCATTCGAAAGGGAAACCGATATCTGACGACGTGAATATGGGTGGTATTGCTAAGCAAACTGCAGGATTTAGCGGCGCCGACCTAATGAACTTAGTTAATGAGGCCGCCATATTGGCAGCAAGAAGAGAAAAGAAGGTGATCACATATTCTGAATTAGCTGAGTCCATCGATAGAGTGATAGCCGGGCCAGAGAAAAAAAATAAAGTCATAAGCGACCGAGAAAAAGAGATGGTGGCCTACCATGAAGCCGGGCACGCTCTTGTTGGTTATCTTTTGCCACATGCTGATCCTCCGTATAAAGTGACTATTGTGGCAAGAGGGCAGACTGGTGGCCACACTAGGTTTATGCCTGAAGAAGAAACTAGTCTTATAACTCAAAATCAATTAGAGGCAAGGCTAGCCTCTGCAATGGGAGGCAGGGTAGCGGAAGAGCTTGTCTTCCATGAGGTTACGACAGGCGCGGGTAATGATTTAGAACAAGCAACTAACATTGCTCGTGCAATGATTACCAAACTTGGAATGAGTAAAAAATTAGGTCCTCGGACGTTTGGTAAACGGGAAGAGTTGGTGTTCCTTGGTAAAGAAATTTCAGATCAGCGTGATTATGGTGATGATGTTGCGGAAGCGATTGATGAAGAAGTACGTTCCTTAGTCCAGGGCGCCTATGATATAGCTGAAACTTTACTTGTTAGCAATATGGATAAACTAAGTAGTTTGGCTAAACATCTCGTCGAGCATGAAACTATTGAAGGCGATGAATTGAAAATGGTTCTTGACGAAACAGCTGCTGTGGCCCAATGACAATTTTAATGATTTAAATTGGGTTAAATGAGTTTCTAGAAATTAGTTGTTAAGTTCCAAATCCAACCTGTGGCAATACCACCGAAAGAGCGTCTAAGGTCTCTTGGATGTCTTTTTCATGGGTTATCCCCATGTGTCCGATTCGAATAATCTTTCCGCTTAATGAAGCTTGGCCGCCGGCTAGTACTACATCGTGATCAACTCTCATTTTGCGTACTAATTCCGATCCGTCCACACTATTTGGTACTTTGATAGCGGTGCATGTGTTTGATGCTATGGATTCAGAAACGGGGAAAAGCTCTAAGCCCAAGTTTTTGACACCATTTCTTGTGAACTGTCCGATTGTAGAATGGCGTTCATAAACTGAACCCATCCCTTCTTTTTCGATTCTTTTAAGTGCGATGTCCAAAGCGAACATACATGATACTGAAGGAGTGAAAGGTGGTTGTCCGATTTCAAAATACCTTTTGTATTCAGCCATATCCAAATAAAACCTGGGCATAATCGATGTACTGTGCGCTTTCCAAGCTTCTTCGCTGAAACTTATGAAAGCTAGTCCTGGAGGAAGCATCCACCCTTTTTGTGATGCGGTGGCTACCACATCCAATCCCCATTCATCGGTCTCTATAGGTAGCGAACATACGCTGCTAATTCCATCTACAAGAACTAATTTACCGTATTCCTTTTTGATTACGGAGGCTATCGATTTTATATCGTTTGCAACTCCAGTTGATGTTTCGTTATGAGTAACCATGACAGCTTTGGTTTTTGGGTTTGCTTCTAAACATTCTCTTAATTTGTTTAGGTCAACTGAGGTTCCAAACTCGAATTCTAGTGGAATGACTTTAACTCCATATCGTTCACCAATAATTCCGAACCTGTTACCGAATACCCCAACCGTGGCATTGATCGCGATGTCACCTGGAGATAGTGTGTTCACGACAGCAGCTTCCATGGCAGCTGTACCTGACCCGGTGATTATGAAAACGTCTTGATCTGTGGCAAAGACCTTTTGGAGTCTTTCTGTAGTCTGATATAGAAGTTCCTTAAATTCTGGTCCTCGATGATTTATCATCTCGGTACCCATCGCATCCAATATTTCGTCGTCTACAGGAATTGGTCCTGGGATCCTTAGATTGGCCAACTGAATATCTCCGATACAGTGATTGTTATAGAGTCAATAGATATGATTTTTCCGGAGAAAATTCTATCATCTCTGAATATTGCATGAATAGTCATTTCAAAAAACAGGTTTTTTAAAGTACAGAATTATATTAGTTTTAAGTATTTCCTGCGGCCCACTTTTAAAATGCCCGGAGAAAGTTCGGTTGCGAATACATTATGTTTCAGTGTTTCACCATCAAGTTTTACTGCCCCTTGTTTTATTAGTCTACGCGCCTCTCCTGCACTCAGCACTAGTCCTGAATCAACTAGCAACGCGCTGAGCTTTAAAATACTTCCACTGTCATTTTCAGGGGTTGAAATATGGAATGTGTCGATATTGTCTGGGGTTTCTTTGTTTTGAACTGTCTTTTCAAAGAATTCTTGTGCTTTATTTGCGGATTCTTTTCCGTGATACTGAGTTACCAAGTTATGGGCGACTCTTTTTTTTGCGTCCATTGGACTGTAAGTACCTGATGTTAATGCTTGAGAAATTTCGTTTAGTTCCACTGTTGGGACATCTGTGAGGTATTCAAAATATGGCATTATTAGGTTATCAGGAATTGACATAACTTTTCCGTATATTTCTGTGTTTGGTTCTGCAACGCCTATGTAATTTCCTAAACTTTTGCTCATTTTTTGAATGCCGTCTGTACCTGGGAGTAAAGGCATGATGAAGCATTGCTGTCTGTCCATTCCGTTCATTTGCTGTAATTCTCTACCAACTAATAGATTGAATTTTTGATCGGTTCCTCCGAATTCCACATCTGAGTTAATAGCGACTGAATCATAGCCTTGTAATAGAGGGTAGAGTAGTTCAGTTATGGACACTGGCTGATTTTGATTGAAACGCTTTGCGAAATCATCTCTTGCTAAAATTTGTGCAACTGTGAATTTACTGGTTAGTTCAATTACATTGGTTAAATTAAAATCTCCGAACCATTCTGTTTGCCAGCGTATTTCCGTTTTGTCTTTGTCTACTATTAGGAAGAATTGTTGTAAATAAGTTTCTGCATTTGTTCTAACTTCTTCAGCAGACAGCATTTTTCTAGTTTGAGATCTCCCACTGGGATCGCCAATTTGGGCAGTCCAATCTCCTACGATCAGCACTACTTTATGGCCTATTTCTTGTAGTTGTCGTAATTTTCTTAGTCCTACCGCATGCCCGATATGTATATCTGGCGCACTAGGGTCAAATCCCATTTTTAATCTTAGTGGGATTTGTGAATCCATTCTTTCAATGAATTCTTTTCTGACAATTATTTCTTCCACACCCCTATTCAAAATGTCATTTTTGTCTGTTAGAGTCATATTATTCTCTGTACGCTTAACTACGCGTGATTACGGGGTGATTTGTTTTTGTTAAGAATGTCTCTGGCTTTTTCAACATCTCGGTTCATTTGTTCTATCAAAGACGGTATTGAGTCGAATAACACTTCATCTCTCAATTTTGATACGAATTCTAGTTTTGGTTGTGAGCCGTAGATATTACGTGCGAAATCCATTATATATGTCTCGATAGTTCTTTGTTGGCCATTGAACGTCGGGTTTGTCCCTACGCTAGTGGCAGAAAGATATTTTTGTTTGTCCAGATAGATGAAAGTTGCATATATCCCATTTGATGGCACGCAAATGTCAGCCGGGACATCAAAATTGGCCGTTGGGAAACCCAAGTCGCGTCCTCTTTTTTCCCCTAATACTATTGTCCCCTTAAGCGAATGCCTTCTACCAAGTATTTCAGTCGCTTCTTCTATTTTACCTTGCTTTAATGCTTCTCTTACGCTGGTGCTCCTGACAGTAAGGTTTTTAATTCCCTTTACATTTATTTTAGTTAATTTAAACCCTTGGTTTTCCCCAATAGTTTCTAGTTTTTTTACGTTTGCTTCTCTGCCTTTACCCATCTGAAAGTCTGGCCCCACCATCAGTCCTTTCATTTTGAGTTTATTTTGCAATATTTTGGTGAATTCCTNAGCTTTAAGATTAGCGACTTCCTCAGTAAANGTGACGGGGACTACGAAATCCACACCANTTTCCTCAATTAGTTTTAACCTGTCTTGCAGCGAAGTAAGATAATTTGGTTCAAAATTTTTATTTATTATCGTTCCGGGATGATTGGAAAAGGTGACCACGCCGCTTATTAAATTTTTCGATTTTGCCTGCGAAATTAATTGGGATATGAGGCTTCTGTGNCCCATATGAACTCCATCAAACACACCTATAGTGATTAATGATNCCTCAGTTGTTTTTGCCTTTTCTAATTCAGCAGTAATACTTANCAAATGATCNTCTCAANTTTTAATTTCCNGGTTATCTCATATGACTGATGCACTTCGAAGGTGGAGCCACTTTCAAAACTAGCATGGTGTATTTATATGGTCAACAATCCGGGCATGGCGTTTATAAAAGTGTGTTGGATTAGGGGCCTTCGTCATAAAATTGTCTCAATGAACGAGGCCCAAATTGTTTGTATGGGTAATTCTCCAAGGCATTTTCATCTATATTGATTCCTAAACCAGGCTCATCGGGAAGTGCTATATATCCATTATTAACTTCGAAAGGATTATGGCAAATATTTTTGCCGAATTCTTCTAAGTTCACAAAGTATTCCGTTATGAGGAAATTAGGCATTGTTGCCGAAGCTTGTATTGTTGCAGCAAGCCCTAATGTCGTGCTGTTGAAGTTGTGGGGAGAGACGGCCACGAAATATACCTCTGCCATGGCAGCGATTTCCTTTAACTCTAAGATTCCTCCAACATTGCAGATATCCGGGTTGATAATATCTGCCGCTTGCTTTTCAAAAACTTCTCTGAATTCAAATTTTGTGTAAAGTTCCTCGCCGGTAACAACTGGGATATTAATTTGGGCTTTAGTACTGCTTAGTGCATTTATGTTTTCGGCAAGAACGGGTTCTTCATACCAGAATGGTTGGTATTCTTCGATAGCTGCTGCTATTTTGATTGCGTGCATCGGGGCTAATCTTCGGTGCATTTCTACTAGTATGTCGACTTCGGGTCCAACCGCTTTGCGAACAGCTTCAACATTTTTCACAGCTTGCTGTTCGATTCGTTTATCGATAAATGTTCTCCATGGTCCCGGAACTGGGTCGAATTTTAGTGCAGTGAACCCGCGATTGACTACTTCAGTGGCTTTTTGTGCTAAATCTTCTGAATTCCAACTTCCTCCGCCCCATCCGTTTGCATATACTCTGATTTTGTCTCTATAAGCTCCACCCAGTAATTTATGAACTGGAAGATTTGCAACTTTTCCGGTTATGTCCCACATTGCTTGCTCAATCCCGCTTATAGCGCAATGGAAATCCATTGAGCCCCTTCTACCAGCAAAGTCGTCGTATGCCATTTGTGTGAAATGCTTTATATTTGTCGGATCTCTTCCTATCAAGTATCTTTTTAGCTGATCAATATGTGCGACAATTTGGACATCTCTATCAGATTGTGTGTAGCATTCGCCCCATCCGTGAACCCCGGAATCTGTATCTATTTTTACCAGGCAGATATTTTTCGCTTTACCTGGATGCAGCAAATGTGAGGTTATTTTTGTTATTTGCAAGACAATATCTCCTAGTGAATTTTATGTGAGTCTAGATATTTGCGAGAGCTTTCTAAAAACATGTTTACTGCTCTTGTAGAGTGCATAACGTCTTCCGCCATTTTTCGGCCGGCTTTATGAACTATATCTATTATTTCTTTTTCAAACTTTTTTACTTCAGGATGATTAGGCTGACCTGCCAGACCCATTGATTGTGCAATATCTTGAGCTCCGGACGCGAAAAAGTCTATTCCATCCACTGAGAGGATGTCTTCAATATTATCGAGTACATAAATGTCTTCAAGTTGTGCGATCACTATGACGTTTTTGTTGAAATTATCCATATATTTTTGGCCACTTGGGGGGCCTCCGAAAAACGCTCCTCTCCCAGAACCGAAACTTCTGTTACCCAATGGTGCGTATCTGCATGCATTTGCAAGTTGTTCAGCACGATTCCCGTCAGTTATATGCGGTCCAGTTATACCCATTATCCCTCTATCAAGAAACCTCAGGATGGTTGAATCAGAAATATCAGGGACTCTGGCAAATGGTGTTAACCCTGACATATCTGCAACTCTGCAAAGGTCATCAAGCATGTCTATGGTGAATGGGCCATGTTCACTGTCGAAGGTTACAAAATCAAAACCGGAACGACCAGAAAGTTCTACTAAGGTGGTAGATGGAAAGATGAAGTTGACTCCATGAGCAATTTTTTTTTGTTCTATGCATTCAATCACATTGTTTTTCTGCATTATTATGTCCTTGTCTAAATAGGGGTTTGGCGTTACTTACCCTAATCATATGAGGCTGAATATCTTTCCTCAAGTAATCAAGCCGCAGTCAAGCATGCAAAATATAAAGGGTCGGTATTGCTTGACACTCCAAAAGACCAATGTGATAATTTTCACCCGATTGGGTAGGGGGTTGAGACCTACCTAGCCGGCCATAAGAAATGCTAGTTAATTAGGGTTTGATTTTTCAAATGGATCCAAGCTACATCAGTACTGAGTACTGGGCGGAAATAAAAATATTCACATCGAATATGGGACTTTTTGTGTTGTGCATAATAATATTTGCTGCAAATATGCTTGTAGGGCACAATATGATCCCGTCTTTGATAGCGTCGCATCATGTTCCAAGGACGTGGAATAAACTAAGGCCTCCTATTTATGCTATAGCCATCATAGCTTTCGTCGCTGCGATATATTTCGTGATCACTGCTTTCGTCGGCGGGCTGGATGCGATAAGGCATATTTATCCAGATTACTGGATTTAAACATGAAATCTTTTAAAGAGTAGGGTGAATTGATACCAGGGGATTTCCAGCCAAAAAGACCTTCGAGGGCACAAGCTGTTAAGTTAGCGATAGCTGGCTTGGTAGGCCTCGGTGTATTTGCTGGGATAGTTGTTGCCCTGACTTTTGTGCTGTCAGCATGGTTAGGCAGGCCGGTTATATTTGCGAAAGAGGGGCCAGAACAGCCTATAGCCTTTCCTCACGAGAAACACGTTGAAGAATTAGGGATGGATTGTACNTTTTGCCATAGAACGGTTGAAAAAAAGGCTGCTGCATCGGTTCCTGCTACGGGCCTATGCATGACGTGTCACTCAAATATTGGAGATGATCTTCCTGAAATTGAAAAAATGCGTGATTGGTATTCAGACGGAAGATCCATAAAATGGGTGCGAGTTCACAGAGTTCCTGACCATGTGAATTTTGTACATGAGGCTCACATTCGGTATTTTACTGAGAAAGAAGGAATAGAGGCGAGTCAAGTTTGTTCAACGTGCCATGGTGATGTTGCAAAGATGGAAAAAGTAAAGCAGGTTGAAAACTTGAAAATGGGAGATTGTGTCAACTGTCACAAAGAAAACAATGCCCCCACTGACTGCGTAACCTGTCATTACTAAAGGTAGAGTATGGCTTTAACTAGAAGACAATTTTTAACATTAATGGGTGGCTCTGCAGGAGCAGCCGTTTTATTTCAAGCATGCGGTTTGCCTGAGGAAGAATTGCTCATTGATGCTCCAATTGAAATGCCTGAAGATTTGGTTACAGGAACTGACAATTGGTACGCAACGACTTGTAAGTGTTGTGAGACCGCAGAGGGAATAGTGGTGCGAGTCATGGAAGGTCGTGCCAAGAAAGTCGAAGGTAACCCTGATTACCCGATCAACTTGGGGGCTCATAGTGCTGCGTGTGAGGCCGGTCTTCAGATGTTATACCATCCGGATAGAATCAATGCCCCGATGGTCCGCACTGGTCCTCGGGGTTCTGGAGAGTACAGAGAGATAAGCTGGGATGATGCAATCGGTCGGATGTCAGAACAGATATCGAATAACTTAGGTGATTCTGTTTTGATAACTAATCCCACCGGTGGACATCAAGGTCTTGTTATTGATAAGTTCGTCGAAACTACAGGCATACGTAGACTAACTTACGAAGTGTTGGAGACTGGTATATTGAGGAGAGCGGTATCAGAGGTGTTTGGCTCAGATCTGATTCCAGAATTTGATATTGATCACTCTGACTATATTGTGTCTTTCGGGGCTGATTTTCTTAATACATGGATATCCCCCACGCGTTATTCTCGAGGGTATGGTGAATTCAGGCAAGGTGGTGACCATCGTGGGAAGCTAGTACATTTTAGTTCTTCTTTTACATTGACTGCTGCAAATGCTGATGAATGGATTTATGTTAAACCAGGGACCGAAGGTCTAGTGGCTATGGCTATACTCAGAGAGTTGGGTCATACTGAAGATATTGATCCGTCAGGACTGCTTGAAGATTACGATGTTCAAACTATCGCAAATGATTCAGGTGTCGACTCCGAGACTATTTCTCGGATAGCTCATGAGTTAGAGGATAGCCATCATCCACTCTCTATAGGGGGAGGGCAAGCTTCAGCCTATACTAATGGACTTAGTAATCTCAAAGCGATTCTTTCCATCAACAATGTATTAGGAAATGTTGGAGAGAAGGGTGGTGTGATACTCAATCCAGAGTCACCGATCCCTGGAGTCATTGCACCCAGACCGGGTGATTCCTTTAGTGATCTTCATAGAATGGCAGAAGAAATGAGTAATGGTTCTGTAAAAGTTCTATTGGTCAAGGATGCCGATATTTATTACGGGTTACCGGATTCCGTAGGTTTTAAGCAAGCCGTCAATGAAGTGCCTCTGATAATAAGTTTTTCGAGTATCAGTGATGACACTACGTCAATTGCGGATTTGATTCTTCCTCAACATAGTTATTTGGAAGAATGGGGAACTGATGTTCCATTAGCGGGGCCTGGATATCAGACTGTTGGGTTTCAGCAGCCTGTAGTGAGGCCATTTTTTGAGGGTAGAGGTAATAATCTTGGGACTAAGAGTTTTTGTGACGTGCTTATGACGGTTGCACAGGTTATGGGTGCAGACCTAGGTTTGAATGGAGATACGTTCAAAGACGTGGTAAAAGATGGTGCCCGACAGCTTTATGAGTTAAATCGTGGCTCAGTATCAGCTCCTAGCTTTGAGGCCTTCTGGAACGGAGTATTACAGAGAGGTGGTTGGTGGGATATAGATGCTAAACATTCCTCAGGGGCAAGAAAAGGGGAGTTGCAGGCCGTTAAACGTCCGACTTTTGAAGGTGCTGGAGAATTCCATGTAATTCCTTATGTTTCGTCTTTAAAGGATGGAAAAGGAGCTTCATTGCCATGGTTGCAAGCAATGCCAGATCCGATTTCTACGGCAACGTGGCAAACATGGGTTGATATAAATCACCATGTTGCTGAACAAAAAGGGATAAAAGAGGGAGATGTTGTTCACTTGAGGGCTTCAAATGGTGGAGTAATAGCTGCTTTGGCGATGCCAAATCCAGCCACCCCTCCAGAAGTTTTAGGAGTTCCGATAGGTCAAGGGCATAGAGATGGCGGGCGATATGCGGCTGGAAGAGGGTCCAATGTTTTGTCTTTGTTGGGTGCTAAATATGATGAGCATACTGGATCTCTAGCATGGGCAGCTACAAAAGTGAATTTGACGGTCAGTGGAGATTGGATAAGGGTACCGAAATTTGAGAATACAGTTCCTGAATTCCCAAGAGATGAGCATCATCATATTATCGAATTAAGCACAGGGGATCATAGCTGAAGTAGAAGCGGTTAATAAGTAAATAGTAGGAGCCTAATGCAAATGGCTGAAAACAATAAATGGGGAATGGTCATAGATGTTGACAGATGCACGGGGTGTAATGGATGCGTTGTTGCATGCCAGTCGGAGAACAATATTCCGATAAATCTAGAGGAGCATTTTAATCAACGCAGGGCCATCCAGTGGATAAGAATCGAAAGATACTGGGAAGGCGAATTTCCTGATGTCAAAGCACGATTTATTCCAGTGATGTGTCAACACTGTGGAAACGCTCCTTGTGAGCCAGTATGCCCTGTTTATGCAACATATCACAACAATGAAGGGATGAATGTTCAAGTTTACAATCGCTGTATTGGAACAAGGTTCTGCGCTAATGGCTGTCCGTATCACGTGAGGTTTTTTAACTTCTGGGAGCCAGAATGGCCTGAAAGTCTAAAAAATCAGTTGAACCCTGATGTCACTGTGCGTGGTAGGGGGATAATGGAGAAATGTAGTTTTTGCGTGCAAAGAATTCAAAGATCGACTAGGGAGGCGGAAAGGGATGGGGTCCCATTGGAAGATGGGGATCGAGGAATAACGCCGGCCTGCGTAAATGCGTGTGCGACCAATGCTCTGAATTTTGGTAATTTTAATAATCCTGATAGTGAGGTATCTAAAATGAAGGCTGATGCTATGGGGGACCATGGACGAGGATACAAGCTCATGGACAATTTAGGCACCGATGCCAACGTGGTTTATCTAAAGAAGATAGATGAAGGAGCTACAGTTTCACATGGTCACTGACCAGGCTAACAACACTCAAGCTCAAGAAACGTATACTCAAACAGATAATTCTGTAGAGGCAAGGAAGGCTGTTTCTGACAAGCTTTTATTGATCCATAATGTGACATCTAATCGTTTTTGGCAGTTTGCCGCACTCAGCGCAATTATGTTTGCTCTTGGACTTGTAGGGTACATAATTAGATTATTCTCTGGGTTCGATGACAAGGATGCTTGGGGATATTATGTCGCGGTATTTGCGTTTCTCATGACAACTACTTCGGCCGCCCCAATGGTTGCAATTGCACCAAGGATAGCCAATTCCCACTGGCGAAGGCCCATTTCAAGGGCTGCTGAAATATGGACGTTAAGCGGATGTTTGAATTTGATTTTATACATACCGTTGATTTGGTTACTGCCTAGCCTAGAAAATGGCAGAAGAAGTCTCTGGTTCTGGGGCCAGCAAGAAGGAGTGCCTGCGTATTCCCCTCACATATGGGCAACACTAGCCATATTGGGGTTGGTTGTCACGGGCTTATCTGTGCTATGGCTTTCATGTCTTCCGGATTTCGCAGTTTTAAGGGATCATGGGGAAGGATGGCGTAAGAAATGGGGAGGTCGACTGGCTTTGGGCTGGCGTGGTACCACACAGCAATGGAATTGGCAGTACCACCGTATGGGTGTTGCAAGTGCTTTCTATTTTATGATGTTAGTTTTCGTACATTTTTTCATCAGCGTTGAATTTCTTATGGTTCACGTACCGGGATGGATAGACTCACTCTATCCAATTACCGCTGCGCATAATGCATTACAAGCAGGTGTGGCGACGATGATGCTAACTATGTTTTTCCTGAGGAAATTTGGTGGTTATGAAGACTATATTGGAATTGACCAATTCTGGGGTCTTGGAAAACTCCTTCTAGCCTTATCATTATTATGGTTTTGGTTTTGGTTCTGTAGTTTCAATGTGCTTTGGTATGGTAAAAAACCATCTGAACAAGCTGTATTGGAACTGCTTGTGAAAGGGCCATATTTGTATATGTTCATAGCCATATTCATTTTGGTTTTCATATTCCCATGGTTCACAATGGTTTGGAACCCTGTACGTAGAAGCATATGGGGCCCCCCAATAATAGCTGTTTCAGTTCTCATAGGGACATTCCTAGACAGGATTAGGCTATATGTTGGTGCTTGGGATGTTGCCGGTGACGATAATATTGTCAGTAAACTGGAGATGAAAATGACAGACATTCCATCCAGTATACCTCTACCAGATTTAAGCGATATTTTCNTAATAATTGGGTTTATAGGTGGATCGGTACTAGTNTTTATGCTAGCNACACGGCTCATTCCTGCTGTNAATATTTGGGAGCAAAAAGAGATTTTGCTTTACGAAGCTGAAGAGAAATTCCACAGGACTACAGTCAAGGTAATGGGAAAACCAAGATGATGAATTGGAGAAAGTCATTTACTAAGAACGCCATATGGATTAATTGTTAAATGCAGGAACATACACANCTAACGCAAAAACAAATCAATGAGGATCTCCTTAAGGATATTCTGGTCGTGCCAAAATGGTGGCTACCTGCTGTCACTTTTTTGGGGATAGTTATATTGATCGGAATCGGTTCATTTGCTTTTATGGTATACCATGGGCTCGGTGTGACTGGATTAAATAGACCTGTTATGTGGGGATTCTTCATAGCAAACTTTGTTTTTTGGATTGGCATAAGCCATGCGGGTATNATGATATCGGCGATTTTGCGGCTTACTCAAGCTGAATGGAGAAGGCCTATAACTAGAGCTGCTGAAGTTATGACGGTGTTTTCCTTGGTGGCCGCACTGCANACTCCTCTCATGCACGTTGGTCGTCCTTGGAGGGTTNTGTATTGGATATTCCCATATGATTTTGAGAGAGGTATTTGGCCTAATATCCGGTCACCTTTTGTGTGGGACCCGAGCGCTGTAGGGACATACTTGATAGCTAGCACTTTGTTTGTCTTTATATGTTTACTACCTGACTTGGCAATACTTAGAGACAGAACCAAGAATCCTATTGTCAAGATGATGTATCGGCATCTNTCTCTAGGCTTCAGGGGTACTCCTAGGCAATGGAAATTACAAATAATAGCTGGAATTCTTCTATCGGCTCTGGTACTGCCAGTTTTTGTATCTGTGCACTCCATAGTTTCATGGGACTTCGCAGTTTTGATAGGAGTTGAAGGCTGGCATTCAACCATATTTGCCCCATATTTCATAATCGGTGCGATACATTCCGGGGTTTCTGCTGTTGCCATGCTTATGGCATTGTGTGTTTGGTTGTACGGTCTGGATAAATATATCAAGCCCGACCATTTTGATGCNATTGCTAGGTTGTTGATTATCGTTGCAACAACGTGGTTTTTCTTTTTCTTTTTGGAATGGGTATATGCTTTGTACACTCTAGATAGCCCAGATATTGCATTGAGGGAATTACAGGCATTTCAGTGGCCATATGGACCNTTGTTTGCCATTTTTGTTATANCTTCGTTCGTTATNCCTGTACCAATGTGGATGTTTAAAAANGTTAGAAGAAGTGCTGTGTTGATGTTCTGGACTACNATTNTAGTTAACATAGGGATGTGGTTGGAAAGATTTTTAATTGTTATCCCTGGATTAGTAAGAAGAACCCACATGACATTTGATTGGGGAACCTATCATCCTTCTATTATTGAAATATTAATTGTTGTGGAAACCTTCGCTTTTGTTGCATTTGGTATGTTGTTATTTGCAAAGGTGTTTCCATTGATACCTCTATTTGATATTAAAGAGGGAATGATTAACCGACGGCTGATTAAAGTGGGGAGAAGAGTGATACCTGCGACTATCAGAGAGGGATTGCCTCATCACTACTATAAAAAGGATCATTAAGAGAGAGACTTGATATGGCTAAAAGAAGTGTGCTCGGATTATATACAGAGGAAGATTCTGCCGCAGATGCATTAGATAACCTGAGAGATGCTGGGTTTGGTGAGGGAGAATATGAAATATTGACCGGTACGCCTTATCCAGAAGGTACGTTTGGAGAGGCTGAGCCACAACATAAACTTTATAGATGGCCTTTGATTGGCGCGGCTTGTGGCTTCACGATAGCACTCTTAATAACCGCCGGTACGGAGCTTGCATACCCGTTGATTACTGGTGGAAAGCCAATTTTGTCTATACCCGCTATGGCTATAATCATGTATGAAGGGTCTATGCTCGGTGCAATANTATTNACAGTGATAGGGATAATTTTTGAGTCAAGATTACCTCGACTCTTTATGGGAGCTTATAGNGAAAAAATCACAGAAGGTCANATTGGAGTTACGGTAACGACAGAAGAAGACCGGACAGATGTGGCAGAGGATGCCCTCAAGAAAGCAGGAATTGATGGTGAGATTATTCGGGGATGGCAGTAGTAGTACAGACAGGCGTATACGAATGAAAATCAATGGTTTAGAAATGAATATAAAAAGGTCGATAATGCTGATTGCAGTAGCTGTGTTCAGCGTTATGCTAATGGCCGGTTGCTACAATCCCAAAACCGGAGAGGTTAATTTCGGTGGNGCTATCAACTTCGAATTACCTGCATTTCCTGATTCGGGCCCCCACGCTGTTCAAGTATTTTCAGAAATGCATTATTCGCCTGCATATAGGTCTCAAGAGGTACCGAGATTGCTACCTCCTGACGGATCAGTTCCTGTTACGGGATCTGAAGTGGTCGTGTTTGATGTGGATCAATTAAAAAGTCTTGTGTCGCCTATCACCGAATATGATTCAAACAAGGCTCAGAAAGTGTATAAAGTGAATTGTCAGGTTTGCCATGGAGCNAACCTATTAGGAGAGGGNCCGATTACTAGTCTGCCTAGCAATAGAGGAGATGGTACATTGGTATATGAGGGCGCTGCGCCGGTGAATCTCCTGTCAGAACGTGTGACTTCTCTAACAGATGGAGANATATTTGGTTATATNTCATGGGGNGGCAGACCAGGGNTAGCTGCCGCAGCGAGAGGTAANTCATCATCGGCAATCATGCCGCAATTTTCAAAATTGCTCACTGAAGAAGAGAGATGGCAGCTAGTATCATATNTGAGAGAGCTTGCTGGGCAGTAGAAAAGTATAAGAAAATTNTTGTCTTTATATTTTTCCGATTAGTTTTTTTAACGCATCCCTAGTTCGCAATATTGATTCTTTGTTGCCTAGTTTATCTGGGAAAATTTGAACCGCTATTTCTGTGGCCCCGGCGTCTGAATAGTTACGAAGTTTTTCCTCTATCTCTTGCTCATTTCCAATCACAGCAAGTTCTGCAGCACTTTCCGCGTTCTCACGAGTGATCATTGCTCGGTAGCTAGGCAACTCTGCNTAGCGGCCAAAATATTTGGAAGCTTCTTTAAAGGCAATATTTTTTTCTTCAGTTACACAAACTGGTAGGCATACTATGACTCGCGGTGATGTTCTGTCGGAATCATGTGCAGCTTTCGTTATTTTTGGGACGATATGGTTCCTAATTGTTTCGGGTCCTGTCATCCAAGTAACTGTTCCATCAGCAAGCTCACCAGCGTTTTTAAGCATGAGGTCTCCAAGTGCAGCGATTACAATGGGTAGAATTGGTTTTTCCATNGAGGTGAATTCGGAGAATGCGGTATGAATTTCACCTTGATGTTTGACTTCTCCATACGTTGATAGTGAATTAACGATNGTTAAATATTCTTTCATATGTTTGGCTGGTTTTTTGAATTCCAATCCAAATCGGTTTTCGACAACCGGTTTATGAGAGACGCCCATCCCCAGGGTGAATCGACCTTGTGCAGACGCCTGAACTGTTATAGCTTGTTGGGCCATGGCAATTGGGTGGCGTAGAAATGTTGGNGTGACGGCNGTCCCCATCTTGATTCTTTTTGTTTCTTTAGCTGCCATACTCATCATTGTCATCACGTCTAGGTCCATAATATGCGCCGCCCAGAAGCTATCAAAACCGTCTTTTTCAGCTTCGATAATTTGTGATATTTGCCCTTTTAATGTTCCGGCGGAACCGATGGACCCAATGAATAGCCCTATATCCATAATAATTCCCTTTATTGACTGTTAATTTCTAGGCAGTATATTTCCTTTAANACTCGTACCTACAACTGAGGCTACAGCNAAATCCTTGGAATGACTTAAAGACAATGCCAATTCTGAAAGTTCGATTGTTTTTGCACGGTTCAATGCTCTTCCATGCAATTGAATATAAGGGGCTTTGCCTTTTTCTCTTTTTATTTCGATATCTTTCCATCCTACACCCCTCACTCCGGTTCCCAAAGCTTTCATGGTAGCTTCTTTAGCTGCGAATCGGCTGGCAAGTTGAGGNGCTCTACCCCTACAATATTTTCTTTCTGATGGCGTATATATCCTTTTTAGAAACCTATCGCCATATTTTTTTGCAANAATTTTCACTCTTTCAATTTCTATAATATCAACGCCTGTAATAAGCACGTAGTTATTACCTCCCATATGAAATTATTAAATGGCACATCAATAGTCGTATAATTTATTGCCGTTATACAACTCAATCTATTGGAAGATTAATATATGGAGGTAGTTGGTGTCATCAAAATTTGTTAATGAAAAAGTAATCGATGGGAAGGGAATTGCCCAGGAAATAAGAGAAGAAGTCTCAGTGGCTGTCTTAGAGATGAAAAATAAGCATGTCATGAAGCCCGGCCTTGCAGTTATATTGGTCGGTGATGATCCTGCCTCTGCGGTTTATGTTAGGAATAAGGAACGCTCGGCTATAGAGGTTGGTATGAAAAGTAAAACCTTCCGGTTAGCTGCTGAAGTAAGTGAAGATGAAGTTATTAAGTTAGTAAAAGAGCTTAATCTAAATGACGAATTTCATGGTATCTTGGTTCAATTACCATTACCTGATCATATTGATGAGAATCGAGTTATTGAAAATATAAGTTCTGTTAAAGATGTAGATGGCCTTCATCCTATAAATGCAGGATTATTGGCTGCAGGAAACCCCAGATTCGTTCCTGCTACCCCTGCAGGAATAAAAGAGATGCTGTTACGAACTGGGAATGATCCTTCAGGTAAACATGTGGTTGTTCTGGGAAGGAGCAACATAGTGGGNAGACCAGTGTCAAATCTTTTATCAATGAANGCTGATGGAGGCAATGCCACCGTTACCGTTTGTCATAGTCGCAGCCTGAATTTGGATAGTTTCACTAAATCTGCAGACATAATCATAGCGGCTTTGGGAATACCAAACTACTTGAGCGCGAACATGGTCTCTGATGGCGTTGTAATAGTAGATGTAGGAATTAATAGAGTAGAAGCACCGGAACGAAAAAGAGGATATCGTTTGGTTGGTGATGTCAATTTCGANGNGGTGCTTCCAAAGTCNTCTGCTATAACTCCAGTTCCAGGGGGAGTTGGTCCTTTAACGATAGCANTGTTGTTGTCGAATACAGTTGAAGCTGCAAGGATTTTCAATCACGGTGAATTGCGCAATGGGTTATAATTTCCGAGCGCGGATTCGAATTTTAAATTGTTCAGTATACCCATCAGTTGATTAATTGAAATGACTACTCAAAAAAGAGATTATTACGATATTTTAGGTGTCCCTAAAAACGCTAGNGANGATGATCTAAAAAAGGCGTTTAGAAAACTTGCTTTTCAATATCATCCGGATCGTAATAAAGAAAGCGGCGCTGAAGAGAAATTTAAGGAAATTAACGAGGCATATCAGGTTTTATCTGACCCTGAGAAAAGATCTCAGTATGACAGATTTGGGCATGCAGGTTTAAGCGGATCAGCTTCTGGAGGAGATGGGTTTGGAGGTTTCTCGGGGTTTGGGGATATATTTGACTCCTTTTTTGGNGGTTCTGGATTTGGTGGATCAACACGTAATAGGAATTCTGCGCGTAGGGGTGGTGATNTANAGGTAACTATGACCGTAGAATTTGAAGAAGCAGTATTCGGGACTGAAAAAGATTTTGAGGTTAACAGAATCGAAACTTGTTCCAAATGCCGTGGTTCCAAGAGTGAACCTGGAAGTACTGTGGCAAATTGTGGTACTTGTGGAGGGTCCGGTCAAGTTCGGAAGGCTCAGCAAAGTGTNTTTGGTCAATTTGTTCAAGTAGCTGATTGTGGAGCGTGTAGAGGTCAAGGTAAGGTTGTTTCCAATCCCTGCGGCAAATGCCGAGGTCAGGGTAGAGAAAGAGTCAATAGGAAACTAGCAGTAACTATACCTCCAGGAATAGAAGAGGATACACAAATTCGTTTAACTAATGAGGGAGAGCATGGCGTTAATGGTGGACCGCCNGGAGATCTGTATATAGGCTTTAAGGTAAAAGGTCATAAGCACTTTTTAAGAGAAGGGATAAACATACGATATCAATTGCCTATTAATATCGCTCAAGCTTCCCTTGGGTCGTTGGTATATGTTCCAACTTTGGATGGTCGTGTTGAGCTAAATGTTCCGGCGGGAACGCAGCCGGGTCAAGTTTTTCGAATGAAAGGGAAAGGGGTGGCTCAGTTGCANGGAAATAGAAGAGGGGATCAANTGGTCACTATTGACGTGAAGGTNCCTAAAAAATTGAGNAAAGAACAAAAAATATTGNTAGAACAGCTACGTGATAGTTTCCCGGATANTGATGAAGATGACAAAGAGGGTATATTTGATAAGTTTAAAAACACTTTTGGAGGGTAATAAATTTATTGAACTGGCTGGAACTGTCTATAAAGTCCCCTCCAGAATTTGTGGAACCTCTCAGTCATATTTTTTATAAATATGGAGAAGGTGGGGTATCGGTAGAGTACCCTGCAGAATTCAATCCAGATGAAGGTGAAGTCGCGCCCGTACCAGATTTCTTGACCATCAAAACATATCTCCGTTTTGATGAAACTTTAGACCATAGAAGAGCTAATATTGAAATTGGCGTTAAACTTGTGGCACATGTTTGCGAAATTGAACCTCTTGTTGANCGAAAGGTTGAAGAAGAGGACTGGGAATCAAATTGGAAAGAATATTTTCACCCGATAACGATTGGNAAAAAGTTGGTNATATGTCCAACTTGGAGAACAAATGATTGCTATCCACAACGAAGTGTTGTTATGNTGGATCCAGGNATGGCTTTCGGAACAGGTCACCATCCAACAACCAGAATGTGTTTGGAATTACTAGAAGAAATTATCCAAGGTGAAGAGAAAGTTTTGGATATAGGATGTGGTTCAGGGATATTGTCCATTGCAGCTGTACNGTTAGGGGCCGAGTTTTCGCGCGGTATAGAAATACATGAAAACGCGGTTGATGTGGCGCGAGAAAATTGTGTTTCTAATAATGTTGATGACAAAATAGATATAGTTTTAGGTACATTGGATGAGCATAAATTTAATGAATGCTACGATGTTGCCGTAGCTAACATTTCTTCAAAAGTCATTGTGGATTTGATTCAAAGTTTAGTCGGATCGATTAAAGTTGGAGGAGCCTTAATATTGTCAGGTATATTGAGTGAATCTTTCGCAAATATAGAACGTGCTGTGTCTGGGGTTGATGTCCGGATCGAAGATGTAAAACGAGATGGCGACTGGGTGGCTATATTGGCGTTCAAACATTGATGGGTTTTCATGATGGGTGTTCTCATGCATAGATTCTTTTTACCTAAAGACTCTATAAATAGATCAGTGGTGAAATTCCCTTCAGATATTTCTTTTCAACTGTGTAAGGTTCTCAGAGTAAAACCGGGTGAGGAAGTAATAGTATTAGACAACTCTGGTTTGGAAATTCTCGTCGCCATAGAAAACGTAACATCGGAAGTTGTTACTGGTTCGGTTGTTAGAGAACGGCAAGGTAATGGAGAGCCTTCTGCCAAGTTACACTTATATCAAGCTCTTATACACGCTTCCAAATTTGAATATGTGTTGCAGAAAGGAGTAGAAACTGGTGTTTCTCGTTTTACTCCTTTTACGTCCGTTCGTACGAATGTAATGCCTCCTAAAGAGAACAAGGTGGAAAGATGGAGAAAGATTGTTCGAGAATCTTCAGAACAATGTGGAAGAAGTGTTATGCCAAAGTTAAATGCTGCGATAGATTTCAAAACTGCTATTAAAACTACTCCAGGTATTAAAATAATTCCATGGGAAAAGGAATTTGAATGGGGTATGGACTCAGTATTTCGTGAATTAAGTTCCATATATACCAATAATGACATATCTGTTTTTGTTGGCCCAGCAGGCGGATTTGATGAAGAAGAAATTAAATTTGCGCGCNAGGAAGGTGCTAGAACCGTTTCTTTAGGTAACAGAATTTTGAGATCNGAAACTGCTGGGCTGGTCGCATCTGTACTAATTCTTCAGCAAATTGGAGATTATTCAGATAACTCTTTAAGTGGTCTCCGATTTTGACTCCCTTAACATTAAATTTTTTACTGCATCCTCAGCGCTTAAGACCCCTATAAGGACTTTATATACAGCTTCAGCAATAGGCATTTCTATATTTTCTTGGGTACAAAGCTTCATGATTGCCTTTGTGGTGTCTATACCTTCTGCAACATTGTCCATTGTAGCTGAGATTGTATCTGTATTCATGCCTTGAGCCAGCATCCGGCCTACTTGATTATTTCTGCTGAGCTGGCTTGAGCATGTTGCTATTAAGTCCCCAACACCTGATAGTCCGTAGAAAGTGCTGTTTTTTGCTCCCAATTTAATTCCAAGTCGAGTTATCTCGGATAGTCCGCGTGTGATTAACGAAGCTTTGGCATTATTGCCAAGTTCGAGTCCATCCGAAATTCCTGCTGCTATGGCAATAGTGTTTTTCATAGCTCCAGAGATTTCCACTCCCACAATATCTGAGTTCGTNTATATTCTAATGGTGTCTGTCTTAAGTATGGATTGTGCTTCATGTGCGATGGATGTTTCTTCACAGGCTANGACNGTTGATGACGGTTTACCCATGATTATTTCCTCTGCTAGGTTCGGCCCCGACATTGAACAGACTGATACTTTCTTACTTTGTCCGATTTCCTCGTGAACTATTTCCGACATCCGTTTGCCAGTGGCGTGTTCTAAGCCTTTTGTTGCAATAACTATGATCGATTTGANTGGTAAGTGTTCTCTTATTGAATTCATGGTTTCTCTGAATTTGGCTGAGGGTACTGCCACTATGACCACTTTTGATTCAAACATTGCTTTGTCAATTTGNCTTGTGATTNTAAGTGTCTCAGGAAACTTATATCCAGGGAGGAACCTGGGATTTTCCCCGGCATTGANTAGTTGCTTAGCTTCTTGTGTTGTCCTAGCAANTAGTGAAACATTTTTACCCATTTTNGCATTCATGATTGCTAGGGTTGTTCCCCAGGTTGTCGTGCCAATCACAGTTATTGGCGGATTCACCATTGTGTAGCCTTATGTCCTTGTACCTATTTTGCTTTCCGTACCCTTCATTAACCGGNATATGTTTTGTTTGTGAAGGCTTATAGTTATTACCCATCCGANCAATGCGTAAAAAAAATAATAAATTGGTAGTTTTGGTACATTATCAAAATTATGTATTGATAGAAACATCAGNGACACGCATCCTGCNGTCGAGCCACTAATTGAACCNAAAGATACANAACGTGTGAATGCTATGATAGGTAATCCGATCGCAGTGGCTATCAATCCAGATAGTGGAGATAATATAAANAAAGNAGCCCATCCAGAGGCGATACCTTTGCCCCCTTTAAAGTTTATGTATATTGGCCAGCTATGCCCACATATTATCGCTATCCCAGCCAATGCATGTATCAAACTATCGATTTCAATAATATAAACCACTATTAGCATNGGCACGATTGCTTTAGCCATATCAAGNAGTAAAGCCGTTACNCCATATANGGTCCCACATACTCTCAGTAAATTTGTGGCTCCAGTACTTCCACTTCCATATTCACGTATGTCAACACCCTTTACGGTTTTGCCTATCAAAAGACCAAATGGAATAGACCCAATTAAATATGAGGCAGATATTATTAGAATTGCTTCAAATATTGCAGGGAAGCTATTCATCTTTTCCAGCCTTGGAACCGCATCTTAATAGGACTTCCGGTAAATTTGTAGGAATCACGTATTTTGTTTTCTAAATATCGCTTGTATGAAAAATGAACCATGTCNGAGTGATTGACGAAAAAAGTGAAACTAGGAGGCATAATGCCATCCTGTAAGGCACTGTAAATTTTCAATTCTTTNCTGCCANTTGTTGGAGGGATGTGCTCCGATACAGCTGTTAAAATGGTCTTCCTGATTTCTGCTCTGGGTACTTCTTTAATCCATTCCTTTTTAGCTGCCATTGCTGTGTCAAGTAATGGATTGATTCCTTGCCCTTTAAGGGCTGATGTGAAGCATATCGGAGCGTATGGGGCGAATTTATATTTTTTCCTTATCTCGAGTTCCATCTCGTTTTTACTAAGTCCAATCTCTTTAGTTAAATCCCATTTGTTTACAACAATTACAATTGCTTTACCTGCATTTAATATGTAGCTTGCTATATGAGTGTCTTGGCCAGTTGAGGATTCTGATGCGTCTATTATCAATGCGGCAGTCTCACATCTGTCTATTGCCTTCATGGATCTTAAAACNCTGTACTTCTCTATTCCTCTGTCTATTTTTCCGCGNCTTCTGATACCNGCAGTATCGATTAGNTGAACTTTCTGATCTTTGTATATGATCGAACTATCTAGTGAATCTCGAGTAGTACCTGATATAGAGCTGACTATTGCTCGGTTCTCGCCAGTGATAGCATTAATCAACATTGATTTTCCAACATTCGTTCTACCCACAATGGCTAATCTTAAGTCAGAATCTACCTCAGGAGCGGCTTGGTCATCCGGGAATTTCTTAATTATTGTGGCCATAAGGTCGTCAATACCAATATTGTGGTAAGCGCTGATTCCCACAGGGTCCCCCATTCCAAGNTCATAAAGTTCACTGAGAAAGGTAGTNCTTTCTTCATTGTCTACTTTGTTCCCTGCCAATATGATGGGTTTACCTGACTTGCGTAAGACATCTGATACTTCACGGTCAGTTTCAGTTATGCCGTCGGACACGTCAACTAAGAAAACAATAATGTCACATTCCTGTATGGCGTATTGAATTTGAATCTCTACTTGTGTCCATACCTCATCATCTGGAAACAAATCCATTCCACCTGTATCAACTAATATGAATGGATAGTTAGACCATTGTGATTCTAGGATCACTCTATCTCTTGTTGTACCTGGTGTGTCGGAAACTATCGCATTTCTTCTACCTGTGATTCGATTGAATAGGGTTGATTTACCGACGTTTGGGCGCCCTATTATCGCAACAACAGGCTTAATAGCAGTTATTTGTGAGGCTGGCATAATTATTTTCTCTCCCTCACGGACTTGTAAGTCTATGTGTTTTTAGTGCCCAAATAAGTCGGCAAGTATGGCTTTTTGAGCATGTAGCCTATTTTCTGCCTGTTGGTATACTACTGAATTAGGATGGTCAAGCATATTCTCTGAAATTTCTTCCCCTCGGTGTGCAGGCATGTCATGCATAAATATAAAGTCTTTTTTTGCTCTGTTAACCAATTTTTCGTTCACTTGATAAGACGAGAATGTATTCAGTCGTTCTTCTTTTTCATCCTCGTCACCCATGCTTACCCATACGTCTGTATAAACAACATCTGCATCTATTATTGCTTCTGATGGATCTGGGTTCCATTCGAGTATAGTCCCCTTTTCTGCCGATATCTTGGAAGCTGTTTCCCATATGTCATTTGGCAGTCGATATTCCTCAGGTGACGAAATCGTGAAATTCATGCCTGCGAGTGAACAGGACAANGCTAGGCTACCGGCTATGTTATTNCCATCTCCTACAAAGCATACTTTCAAGCCGTTCAAATTGCCTTTATTTTCGTATATTGTTAAACAATCACCTATAGCCTGACAGGGATGAGCTCGATCTGATAGTGCATTTACTACTGGCAAAGAAGTNTTTTTTGATAACTTTTCTAAGCTAGAGTGAGAAAAAACCCTTGCGATAATAACGTCTACTAGCCTGTCGAGAACTTTCGCCACGTCTGATTCAGGTTCTCGTGTTCCAAGGCCAACCTCAGAACCAGCTAGAAATATACAAGTTCCTCCCATTTGTTTTATTCCGACTTCAAAGCTTACTCTTGTCCTAAGAGAAGGTTTTTCGAATAACAAGGCAGCGGTTTTCCCTGATAANGCTNCGGGAGTNCCATTATTTTTCATATTAGATGCTTTTAAAACGAGTGAATTCACGTCATTATTTCTGACATCTAGTATTGAGAGGAAATCTTTACTAAGCATTGTTTATATTCCCAGCCTTTTGAAATACGATCATTATGTCTTACGTTATATATGATAATTACGGTAACTGTGATCTATATTATGATGATGGGTCTTTATTCACATCCAATTCATCTAAAATATTTTGTTGTTGATGNGTNAATTCTAATTGATTTAACAAGTCCGGCCTTCTTTTGAATGTTTTTTCTATAGATTTCGTTTCACGCCATTTGCGTATTTGTTCGTGATTACCAGATAGTAGAATTTCGGGTACTTGCATATCATTGAATGAGGCTGGCCGGGTGTATTGAGGGAATTGAAGAAGCCCATTGTAAAATGAGTCGTTTTGAATTGATTCAGGGGAACCTACAACGTTTGGTATCTGTCTGGAAATTGAATCAATCAACAACATAGCGGGTATTTCACCTCCGCTGACAACGAAGTCTCCTAAGCTGATTTCTTCTGTGGCTAAATATTCCCTGATTCTCTCATCAAATCCCTCGTACCGTCCACAAACCAAAATAATGTGCTGAGTTTGTGATAATTTGACGGCCTTTTCATGTGAGAAANTTTCACCTTGAGGAGACATTAGTATGACNGGCGGGTTGTATTGCCCAATCTGTTTCTTTATGTCTTCCACCGCTTTAAATATTGGTTCAGGTTTCATTAGCATTCCAGGCCCTCCTCCGAAAGGATAGTCGTCGACCTGTTTATGTCTGTCTGAAGTATAGTCTCTTATGTCATATAATGAGAGCTTGACTAAATTATTAGAAAGGGCTCTTGAGAATATTCCTTGCGACCGCATAGGAGAGAACATATCTGGGAATAATGTAAGTATATGAAAATGAATGGTTGAATCGGTCATGTGTCCGGTATCAGTTCGCTCTANGGTCATCGTGTGTTTTCCACCCTCTGATCATTTCCAGGGCNTGGAAAGAATTAGGTAAAAAGACACCTAGGCATTCTTTTACTCCCTTTGGGCTCCCAGGTAAATTGACAATTAGGCATCCTGATCTAATCCCAGATGTGGCTCGGCTGAGCATAGCAAATGGCGTCATACTATANGTTTGAGTACGAATGATCTCACTTATACCGNTGATTTCNATATCCAAAATACTTTTCGTAGCTTCAGGAGTTACATCTCTTGGNCCTAGACCAGTGCCTCCTGTGGTAAATATTATGTCCACTTGGNCACTATCACACCAATCTGCAAGTTTCTCTGATATTAGATGGCTTTCGTCTGGAACGATTGCCCTGAGATGTTTTATAAATCCAGCCTGTTCTGCCATACTTTCGATTTGATCTCCGCTGACATCAACGAGTTCCTCTTTAAACCCAGAGTCACTTATNGTTAGTATTCCNAGCCGGTTNTTTGCTATCGTTTGGTTATTCAAATTTGTCACCCTNGTTCGTAACTATAACATCTATAAATTTTGGTAAAAAAAAGAACTCAAAACACCTTGCGNATTCTGATAAAAAATTGTGACACTTNTTCAGGTCTANATCAGGATNATTGGCAGGTTCGGGCAATTTTAACATGGGGCAGGGGCAGCCTCTTAGTATGGATTCGGAGATGGCATATCATATTCATTTACCAGTTATGGTGGATGATGTTGTGGACAATTTTGGAGCAATTCCCAAAGGGTTTATAGTAGATGCCACCCTAGGGTTAGGTGGGCATTCTTTTGCCTTGTTAAGGTCAAGTCCCGATATTTCTGTGCTTGGGATCGACACAGATCATGAAGCTTTGGAAATAGCTAGAGAAAGACTGAGTGAGTTTGATCAGAGATATATTCTAAAACATGGCAACTACACGGATATGCAAACTATAGCGAAAGAAAATGGAGTAAAGCCGGTATCCGGAGTACTTATGGACCTGGGCTTATCTTCTTTGCAGCTCGCTTGTAAGGGGAGAGGGTTTAGCTTTATTGGGGATGGGCCATTAGACATGCGATTTGATCAATCAACGGATGTATCCGCTTCAGATATCGTAAACAAGTATAGCGAAAAGGAGATCGCTGATATCTTATTCCGATTTGGTGAAGAAAAAAAATCTCGACGGATAGCAAATCAAATAGTTAGGAATAGACCTGTCTCTTCTACAAGTCATTTAGTTACTTTGATTCAAAAGGCCGTAGGCAATGGTGCCGGGAGACTCCATCCAGCGACTAGGACTTTTCAGGCTTTAAGAATCGCCGTTAATAGGGAATTGGAAAATGTGAAGGATGGTTTAAAGGCGGCTGTGGATCTTGTTGGGTCTGGCGGGAAGATAATAATTCTGAGCTACCATTCTCTTGAGGACAGGATAGTCAAAAATTTTTTACGGAATGAAAGTAAAGGGTGTATTTGCCCGAGCGAGATTATAGTTTGTCGGTGTGACCACGTTCCAAAGTTGGTTTTAAAACATAAAAAGGTGCTAAAGCCTAGTGCCAAAGAAGTAATTGAAAATCCACGAAGTAGAAGTGTGAGGTTAAGGATAGCGGAAAAGGTATAGATCAGACTTATATTGAAGGGGAAAATGGATGCAAATAAATGAAACCATAACAGCTATTGATATTGGCACTACCAAGATTTGTACAATTCTGGCACGTAAAGTTAATGGAGAATTTCCAGAAGTAATTGCACACAGTGTTGTTCCCTGCTCGGGCTTGAAGAAAGGGAACGTGGAAAATATAAATCTTACTTCTCAAGCTATAAGTTCTTCTTTAGCAGAGATTCGTGAAAAGACTAGTTCACCTATAGACTCCGCTTACATAGGAATAACAGGTTCACATATCGATTTTGACAATAGGGTTGATACTCTTGACGGTATTGGTAGACATGGCGTGATAACTACTGATGAAGTTGAGAAAATACCTCAGTTGATATCAAGAGGATTGGAATCTTATGGTAGGAACGTTATCCACACAATGCCTTCGACCTATCGAATAGATGGATACAATGGGATTAGTAATCCAGTAGGAATGCATGCTAATGGCGTGGAAGTGACCTCTCATGTGGTATCGGCCGGTTCAAGTTTTGTGAAAAACCTGGAGGATTCTGTTACTTCTGCTGGTATTGGAGTAAAGCAAATGGTGCTGGAACCACTTGCTAGCAGCGAGGCTATATTAAGTGCAAAACAAAAGGAAAAAGGGGCTGCCATAGTTGATATAGGTGGAGGAACTACCGACATTGTAGCTTTTAAAAAGGGTTCCATCACATATACCTCTGTTATTCCTGTTGGCGGGTTCCAGTTTACGAATGACATATGTTTAACTTACAACACTACTTTTTCGGAAGCTGAAGGTATTAAATTGAGATACGGAACAACGGAGCCTTCTACAGTTGATATGCGGGAAACCATAGGTGCCCAAGTTGTGGATTCAAATGTGCGTTCGTCAATTAATCGGCGTGATTTGTGCCAATTGATTAGAGAACGATCCATGGAGTTGATACGGTTAATAGATTTGAAACTTCAAGAATCAGGGCTTAGGGAGAATTTAGAAGCTGACGTTGTAATCACTGGTGGAGCTTCTGGNCTTCCGGGGTTTTTCCAAATGGCCCAGAAATATATGCCCAATTGTAACATTAAGATGGGNTTNCCTTTCCATTTATCAGGCATGTCNAAGGAGCTTGATGCTCCAGCTTATTCCACCGGTGTTGGGATTCTTTTATATGCTTCAAGGCAGGAGAGGTCNATTGAAAAGAATAAGCATATTAATACAAGAGGTGTGAATAGTGATGGTGGTGGACTCATATCAAGAATTAGAGGGCTATTTGATACACATAATTAGAGAACATGATGGAGGATAATATGACCATTAATGGAAGAGAACTAGAGGGAGTTGCAAGAATAAAAGTGATTGGTGTTGGAGGAGGAGGTTCTAATGCGGTGTCCCGTATGTTTAAAGAAAGGGTCCCGGGTGTNGAGTATATAGTTATGAATACGGATATACAAGCTTTGATGAGAAGTGATGTTCCGGTGAAGTTGAGGATAGGAGAGCAATTGACCAGCGGAATGGGTGTGGGAGGTAATCCTGAAAAAGGTTCAGCATCGGCTGAAGAGAGTCGAGAAGAAATATATGACATTATTCGTGATTCAGACATGATATTCGTTGCTGCGGGAATGGGTGGTGGTACAGGTACCGGGGCAGCTCCAATAATTGCCGAGATCGCGAGAGANACTGGCGCTTTGACTGTTGGTGTTGTTACTAGGCCATTCGCATTTGAGGGTATTCGGAGATCAAATCAAGCTCAGGCTGGAATTGAACGGCTTGAAACTAATGTGGACACATTGTTGGTTATTCCTAACCAAAGACTTAGCGTTGTTGCTAAAGAAGAAGTTACGGCAGAAAATGCCTTTAAGCTTGCAGATGATGTTCTACGGCTCGGAGTTCAGTCCATTACTGAGTTGATCACTAATGCCGGGGATATAAATTTGGATTTCGCTGACGTCCAAAGCATTATGAGGGATGCCGGTCCGGCGTGGATGTCTATTGGTTGGGGATCAGGTGAAGCTAGGGCACGAGATGCCGCGCAACAAGCTATAACGAACCCTCTAATGGATGTCTCAATTGAGGGTGCGAACGGAGTATTGTTCAATATTACGGGTGGTAGTGACTTGAAATTGACTGAACTACACGAGGCGGCTGAAGTCATACAGCGAGTTGTTGATCCGGAAGCAAATATAATTTTTGGTATGACAACCGATGCCAAAATGGAAAATGAAATTAAGTTAACCATCATAGCTACTGGGTTTCCTACCACAGAAACATTACTCGAAAGAGATATGGCTAAAACTGTAGAAGCTGTTAACCGCGTTGGAATTAACGAAGATTCTTTGGATTTGCCGCCTTTTTTACGGAGATAATATCTTGATGNTTTTTTTGTGAAAACTGATTCTATAACAATTAAAGTTATAGAATCAGTTAGGGTAGAGTGGTGGTATAAAGAAGAGATACTGGATGATTATATACATCTAGANACCGTTGACACACCGCTATATGTAGTGTATGTTCTTGTTATTGGCACGACTTGTTGTATGTATTCAAGTCAGCATCATCATAGCGTCTAGCTAAGCTTTGGTAATGGAATAGGTTTCAATGTATTGTTCGTTTTGTAGTAATGAGGACTCCAAAGTAATCGATTCACGAGACTCTGGTGAGAGCATACGACGACGTAGGGAATGCTTAGGGTGCGGATTAAGATTCACAACCTATGAAAGAGTGCAAACTCGGGCTTTACTGGTTGTCAAGCGTGATGGGAGGAGAGAGGAATTCAGCAGAGATAAATTATGGTCAAGTATGAAAAATGCTTGTGCTAAACGTCCCCTGCCTATTGGAAGCATTGAAAAAAATATTGATGAAATTGAGGTGGATGTGTCCAATTCAGGTAAAGCCGAGTTGTCCTCGCGCACTATTGGCGAAATGGTTATGGATCGATTAAGAAAACTTGATAGGGTTGCTTATATCAGATTTGCTAGCGTTTACAGAGATTTCCGNGATATAGAAAGTTTCAGGGATGAAGTCGACGCTTTGCTCGAACCTAGAGAGGATTCANAGGAAATAGAGCAACTTTCGTTTTTGGATGATGAAGAATTGGTTGTTAAAGGTAAAAGACGCAGAGGTCGTAAACCCAGGCGTCGTGCTCTAAACAGGTAGTGCTGCCTGCGAATATTAGTACATTTGTGCTAATATNGCCAAAGGAGTGGTTCTCCTTTAGTTAGTTTTTAGTTTGATTTAAAGATAGTTGTTTAGGAGTAAGGTTCATGACACAGGATGTAGTTTCAGGGGGGTCTAGTTCAGCCNGTGATGATGAGCGAACAGGTTTAATAAATGATGTTGTCAAAGCGATGCATTCTGCTGGGGTAGCAAATGATGTTGCCGACGCGGTTACCAGCTCNTTACTAAATGTNGATAAGGAAACTATAGAAAGAAACACCGATGGATTGCCTTTGTCTGAAAATGCTCGCTTTATAATTGCGAAAAGGTATCTTCGAAGAGATGATAATGGTGAGCCTCTTGAAGATGAGTATGGATTATTTGACCGCGTTTCTAGCGCTATTTCAGCTGGTGAACCTGAGGAGAAGCGTGAAGAATATCGTCAAAAATATTTTGATGTGATGTCGAGTTTAAAATTCCTACCTAATTCGCCTACTCTTGTAAACGCAGGCACGGGTAGAGGATGTTTATCGGCCTGCTTTGTTGTATCTCCTGAAGATAACATTCAATCCATAATGAAAGTAGCAAATGACGCTGCGATGATCGAAAAATGGGGAGGTGGTATCGGGTTTGGNTTATCTGATTTGAGACCGAAAGAAGATAAGATTTCCACTACTCATGGACAAGCATGTGGCCCAATTGCTGTAATGAAACTTTTTTCTGCNGTTGGCGCGACATTGACTCAAGGCGCATTTAGGCTTGGTGCCCATATGGGCCAACTTATAGTCACTCATCCNGATATNCGNGACTTTATTCATTGTAAAGATGATGATGATACCCTTCAAAATTTCAACATATCAGTCCAGATAACAGACGAATTTATGAATGCGGTTCGAGATGACCAAGAAATAGCATTGGTTAACCCTCGAGACGTAGGTGATGGACCTGTTAACGAGGTGTTTGGAACAGTTAAAGCACGAGAGTTGTGGGATGAAATTGCGGAATCGGCATGGAAGACAGGTGACCCTGGAGTGGTTTTTGTAGATAGAGTTTGGGAAACTGCTCCAAACCCACAGATGGGAAAGATAAAGACTAGTAACCCATGCGGTGAGGAGTTTTTAGAGAATTATGGAAACTGTTGTTTAGGGTCAATAAATTTAGATTTACATGTTACAGAGACAGGCTTTGATTGGGCTTCTCTTGAGGAGACNACAAGGACTGCTGTGCGCTTTTTAAATGACGTAATAGAAGTGAATTCCTTTCCGCTGCCGCAACTACGCGAGGTTAATTTGGACACCAGGCGTATAGGGTTAGGCGTAATGGGTTGGGCTGATTCTTTAGTTAGGATGGGCGTTTCATATGACTCTGATGAGGCGCTTCGATTAGCCGATGAATTAGGCGGATTTCTCAATAAAACAGCATGGGACGAATCAGCTAAAGTGGCTGAGGAACGTGGAGCATTTCCCCAGTATGAGCAATCTGCTTTGAAAGAATGGGGGCTCCCACCTGTACGAAATGCAAGTGTTGTCACTATTGCNCCTACNGGNACNATAAGTAGGATAGCTGGTTGNTCCAGNGGTATAGAGCCNCATTTTGCTATGGCATGGTGGTCAAATGTGTTGTGGGAGGANCATGAAGGGACAAGNTCCAGACTTCTTGACGCACCAGCATCAATTACAGAAAGTCTAGAAAGTGTTCTTGGTTCTGAACAGGCTGTCAGGGATGTACTTGAAGATATCATCGAAGATCCTGCTAATGCTGAGAAAATTATGGGCGACCATGGCATAAACGCTGAGGTGTATAGAACCGCTATGGGTATATCAGCGGAAGCTCATATAAAGATGCAATCTGTGTGGCAAAAACATGTTACAAACTCAGTATCAAAAACTATCAACTTGCCGAATGAGGCGACAATACAAGATGTAAAAGATGCGTATCAGCTAGCCTGGGAGACTGGCTGTAAAGCCGTTACTGTCTATCGAGATGGTTCTAAATCTATGCAGGTTTTGGAGACGGGTGCAAGTAAGTCGGATAGCAATGAAGAGGATGATGATTATCTTAAGGTACCAAGGCAGAGACCTGTATCGGTAATGGGTGTTACAGACAGAGTAAGAACTGGGCATGGGACTATGTTTGTCAATATTACGTTTGATGAAGAAGGACACCCCTTTGAGGTATTTGCTACATTGGGAAAGTCTGGCAGCAGTGATTCTGCGTACTTAGAGGCTATAGCTAGGCTTTCGTCAATGGCATTGAGAGCAGGAATAGATCCAGAGCAAATAATAGACCAATTAAAAGGTATCACTGATGTTCCAGCGTGGGACGGAGGCACTCTTGTCAGATCTGCTCCTGACGCAGTGGCGTTGGCTTTAAGTAGACATTTAGTACAAGAGCCTTCTGCTACAAAATATTCGGTTGCGAGTAGTTCTGAACAATTAGGTTTGTTTCCTTCGTCTGTTAATTCTACTCCACAGAATTCACAGACAATTCCGAGTGGGGCGAAATGCCCAGAATGTTCAGGTTATCTCTTACACCAGGAAGGATGTTTAAGTTGCCCAGACTGTGGTTACAATAAATGTGAGTAATTTCCAGTATTTATATTGATGAACTATGAAGGATGACTGATGAGTGAGAGGCCGTTTTTAGCTATAACAATGGGCGACGCAGCTGGTATTGGTCCAGAAGTGACCGCAAAAACACTTGTTGATCCCGTAATGTATGAAAAATGCAGACCTTTTGTGGTGGGTAATGCTGACGCTATGAACGACGCCCTTAAATTGATTCAATCAGATTTGAAGGCTGTGGCTTTACAAAGTTTAGAGGATATTAGTGGTACGTATGGACAGATTGAGGTNTTAGATTTNAATAATTTAGATTATTCAAACATTACTTATGGAGAAATCTCAGAGGAATCTGGTAATGCTACTGTCGAATGGATATTGAAGGCTGGAGATCTGGCTGCNTCTGGAGCNATTCAGGCCATTTGTACTGCTCCCATTAATAAAGAAGCTTGTAATTTGGCCGGTCATAAAGATATTGGACACATGGAAATTTTCCAGAACCAGACGGGAGCTGAGAATGTTGCGACTATGCTTATGGCCAGGCAACTTAGGGTGGTTCATCTAACGACTCATAAGTCTCTAAAGATTGCTTGCGATTACGTAACAAAAAATAATGTTTATGAAAAAATTATGCTGACGCATAAATATTTTAAAATATGGGGTTACGAAACTCCTAGAATTGGAGTATCTGCTTTAAATCCACATGCTAGTGATGGAGGGCTTTTAGGAAATGAGGAATTTGAAGAAATTTTACCTGCGGTAGAAAAAGCGCAAGGAGAAGGAGTAATTGTAGATGGGCCAATTCCTGCCGACACTNTCTTTAATCAAAATATAGATGGTAAATATGATGTTTGTATAGCTATGTATCATGATCAAGGTCATATACCTATAAAGGTTCACGATTGGAAGCGTAGCGTTAGTGTTAATTTAGGATTACCATTTATCAGAACTTCAGTTGATCATGGAACTGCTTTCGATATTGCTGGGAAAGGTATTGCTGACCATATCAGCATGATGGAGTCGATAAAGGTCGCCATTTCTTTGGTCAGCGATAATTATTTACCATGATTAATTAGTTATATTATTTGATGCATTGGATGAGTTAAAGGTTCTAGTATGAAAATATCTTTTGTGGGCGGNGGGGTGATGTGTGAAGCTTTGGTGTCCGGTATTCTGAAATCTTCATTGGCTGAATCAAGTGACGTTGTCGTAAGTGATCCCTCNGTTGATAGAAGATCACATTTGGAGGANCTCTATAGTATAGAGACAGTTTCNAACAACACTGACCTTCTGGATAGAGATGGAATCATTGTAATAGCGGTCAAGCCACAAATANTATCTTATGTTTTATCTGATTTGGATGGGCGTCTCAGGNCGGATAGGACTGTGGCTTCAATTGTCGCCGGTGTTAATGCCAAAACATTGAAAGATGGCTTATCTCATGAATCAATTGTTAGGATAATGCCAAATACCCCAGCTCAAATTGGCAGCGGTATGACTGTATGGACTGCAACGGAAACAGTGTCTGAAACAGACCGCGCTGATATATCAAATATGATTGAAACACTAGGTGAGGGCTACTATGTTGATGATGAAAAACTGATTGATATGTCCACTGCTCTTAGCGCAAGTGGCCCCGCGTATGTATTTTTGTTTTTGGAAGCATTAATTGATGCGGGTGTATATTTAGGAATGACCAGAGATATGGCTAGAGAATTGGCGATTGAAACAGTTATTGGTAGCGCAAGATTGGTTNNAGAAAGTGGCNAGCATCCCGCCGTGTTGAAAGATATGGTTACTTCACCAGGAGGGACAACTATAGAGGCTTTAGTGNCAATGGAAAATGATNGTTTCAGAGCTGCAGTTATTAATGCTGTTCGGTCAGCTTTCGAAAGGTCAATAGAACTGGGTAATNAATAGTGTTTGCNTTCATTGGAAATTTTCTAAATATCCTGCTGAATATATTTTATTTCGCCATTTTAGTAAGGGTACTCTTATCGTGGTTCAGTGTTGGACCAAGTAATCCATTTATCACGGTTATAAGGATAGTTTATTCGATTACAGACCCGATTTTGCTTCCAATTCGAAGAATGTTACCGAGGACAGGNATGTTTGACTTTTCTCCTGTAGTTGCCTTGATACTGATATATTTCTTGCGAATATTTGTTGGTAGGATTTTTTAGGGTTACCCAGCATTTCTGAGCTCGAATATATTTTAGCTCGATTTTCACAACCTAAGCATGAGCGAGTGACCCACCGTCAATAAATATTGTTTGACCATTGACGAAGTCGCACGACTCAGAGGCCAAATAAACCAGTAGGCCTCCAAGGTCTGTGGGATGCCCTTTTCTTCTCGATGGTAGATATCGCAACAGTAGTTCATTAGGGTCCTGCTGAGATTGAGGATTTTTGTCAATCCATCCAGCTCCAATGCCGTTGACTCTTACTCCCTCTCTACCCCACTCTAATGCTAGCGAAGATGTAAATTGATGTATGGCTCCTTCAACTGAGCAGGATGATACCGAGTTCCATAATCCCCTTTTTGAAAGGTTTGATGTCATATTTACAATCCGTCCATAACCATGTTCTAACATTGCCATACCGATATATTTTGAGCATANAACCATTGACATAAAATTGAACTTGTATTGGGTTTCCCACTCGAAGGACGTGATTAACTCAAATCTTTTTCCAAAATCTGNTTTGGCGTTGTTAACCAGACAGTGTATTTGCCCCGCTGAATCATAGGCTTTGATTGCCATTTCACTTATAGAATCTTCATTCAATAAATCAGTCTCTATAGTTATAGGAGTTTTACCGTTGGATTTAATGGTCTGAGCTGCTTTGTCCATGTCAGAATCAGAATTACCAGCAATGATTAAATTCGCACCTGCTTCTGACAAATAGGCCGCTAAGTATGGAGTCCAGCCTCTTCGGTCTGCAGTAATGATAATGTTTTTGTCTGTAAGGTCCCATTCGCTTAGTATTGGCATGTGTTTTTCCGTCTTTTGACTAGATTGTTAGAGGTATCTCAGGAGAATAAAGAGTAGGTGCTATACCGCCAGCAAGTCCGCCACCATCAATTGTGAAAAATTCCCCGTTCATATAATCTGAGGCCTTCGAGGCTAAAAAGACGGCCAGAGGACCAATTTCGGGAGGAGTTCCAACTCTTCCAATTGGTATAAATCGTCCACGGGCTTTAGACCTATCACTGGTAGGATCTGTTACTTCTGTCGGGATGAATCCCGGAACTATACAATTAGTTTGGATTCCGTATCGGCCTAAGCTCGTAGCCAATACTCTGGTCAAATTTGTTATCCCGCCTTTGCCAGCACAATACATGTAATTGTCTCTTCCACCTCTAAAACCAAAGCCTGATGAAACATTTATTATTTTCCCAGTTCCCCTGTCAACCATGTGTTTAGAAACTGCTCTAGAGCAGTAGAAAGCTGTTGATAGGTTAACTTCTATACCTGTTTTCCAGCTTTCGTCGGTGATTTCCCAAATTGGTTTAGGTGAATCCTCTCTTACAATTCCGGCATTGTTTATAAGTATGTCTACTTTTTTGAATTTATCGATTGATTTTGCAAACATGTTGGAAACTGAATTACTGTCAGTTGCATCNGTCTGNATCGCCAGTGAATCTCTACCTAATTCCTTGACTAGAGACGCAANTTTTTCAATCGGTTCAATACGACGTGCTGCGATGGTAATATTTGCTCCCGCTTTAGCGAGGGACAAAGTCATTTCTTTCCCCAAGCCAGTGCCTCCGCCTGTTATGACGACTGACTTACCATCTAAATTGAGATTTTCTAACACGGTATAACTCCCATTGCTTATTTTCCGAGTGTTACTTCTCCTGACGAGGCTGTGAATATAGTTCCATCATTCAATTTTACGTTAAGGGATCCATCATNATTTACTGATTGGGCTGTGCCGTGGATTTCTTTTTCATTTGGGATGTTTAATCTGGTTAATTTAATGCTAGTGCCAAGAGTCGTCAGCTTATCAGCCCATAGCTGGGTTAGTGATTGGCCTTGTAGGATGTAGGAGTAGTAAAAATTTAATCTTCTAAGCAGTATTTTGAGAATAAGGCTCCTGCTAAATGTATGGGATGTTAAGGACTGTAGACTCGTGGAAGTATTTGAAATGCTTTCATGGTTTTTTGGTATATGATTGACGTTCATCCCGATTCCTAGAATCATGTAGTTCAATTTTTTCCCGAGCATTTCANTCTCAATTAATATTCCGGCTATTTTTTTTGTGTTNACCAGCACATCATTTGGCCATTTAATGGATGGATTACAGTTAGTTGCCCATGACGTTACATCGTAGATTGATAATGAGGCGGCCATATTAAGGTAGCTTATGTCACGTATATTAGGTTTCAGCAAAATGGACAATAGTAAATTCTGTGCATTATTCGATATCCATTCTCTATGGAATCGACCGCGACCCGACCTCTGGAAATCGGCAGAAACAACCGTGCCGTGTGGTGCTCCATTTCTCGCTAAATTTCTACAATCAATCATTGTAGAGTCAGTTTCTGGAAAGTGATGAATTTTATGGCCTATTAATTTAACCAAACCTGAACCATNTTTAAAATTTTGGTGNATGTAATGTTTAAATTGACNTTTATGAGTTTAAAGTAGCCNGTCACATTCTAGCGGNGATTTTATTAAATGTCTTTACNTNGGCNGCGTGAACATTGAGGTTGATAATGACTTTTACTCACTCTACAATGGTTCGTGTGGTGAGACTTATTGGTGGTGAAGAGTTTTTTGAAGGTTTGAATCGTAATTTTTCGGAGGGATATTTTCAATGAAGGTACTTGATGCAGTAGCACGAATATTGAAGGCTGAAGGAATCGAGTGGGCTGGATGNTTCCCATCAAATAATTTGATAGAAGCAGTGGCTCAAGTCGGAATTAATCCCATTATGTTTCGACAAGAAAGAGGTGCGGCGATGGCTGTTGATGGGTTTAGTAGAATGAGAAACAGGGATGAGTTTGGTGTGTTAATAACCCAAGGNGGTCCNGGCTCAGAAAATACTATGGGNGGATTGGCTCAAGCTTACGCGGANAACGTNCCNATTNTGTATTTGCCAGGTGGTTCNGCAGTTAGCGCAAGGTCAGTAAAGCCTAANTTTTCCCCTGCTCGGACNTATGCATCAGTTTCTGTCTCATCGGAGGTTTTGTTTCAACCAGGGCAGGTTACTGAGGTCATGAGAAGAGCTTTTCATGCACTAAGGAATGGCAGACCTGGACCTGTGATTGTGGAAATTCCAGCGGATGTTGGCGAAATGGAAGTGGATGATGCTGTCGTGTCCTNATACACACCACCGAAAAGGCATAGATTTGCTCCTGATACCGGTGAGGTTAAGGAAGCCGTGAAATTACTGTTGGCAGCTAAGAAACCTGTTGTTTGGTCAGGAATGGGAGTATTGATGGCTCAAGCATCTGCCGAGTTAACGGAATTAGCTGAATTATGCGAATTACCAGTTTACTGCACTATGCCAGGAAAGTCTGGATTTGATCAACGGCATCCTTTGTCACTAGGTTCAGGTAGTGGTGCTACTTCACAGGAGGCGAGAACTTGGTTGCAAGAATCGGATGTTCTGTTTGCTGTGGGATCTAGTTTAAGCAAAACTAGTTATGGTCAGCCTATTCCGGATGGAAAGATCATGATTCATAATACTGAAACTATTGCTGATTTAAATAAAGATTTTTCTGTTGATGTTGGACTGGTNGGTGATGCCAAAATAACACTTCAAATGATGATAGATGAAGTTAAATCGCAAATAGGGGATCAAGGNAGGAANGGTTCTACCNCAGTCTCCTCAGAGATATCTAAAATTCATGATNAATGGATGAAANAATGGAACGATGTATTGGCATCGGATGAGACCCCAATTAGTGGTTACCGTGTGATCGGGGAGATGATAAATGTATTAGATAAAGAAAATAGTATCGTGACTCATGATGCTGGTGCTCCAAGAGATATGATCATGCCTTTTTACCCAGGAACAGTTCCGCATTCTTATGTTGGCTGGGGTAAAACCACCCATTTGGGATATGGTATTCCTCTTATGACGGGTGTAAAAATGGCATGTCCCGATAAGTTTTGTATCAACTTCATGGGAGATGGTGCGTTCGGTATGTCAGGACTTGACATAGAGACCTCAGTCAGAGCAGGAGCTCCTATTACAACTGTGGTTTTAAATAACGGAGGCATGGCNACTTACCCAGGAGGATACCCCACAGCTAGAGAGGCTTTTGGGACTACTCACATGACAGGTAATTACGCCATGATTGCTGAGGGGCTTGGTGCTGTGGGTATCACAGTCACTAAACCAGATGAAGTGGCTGGTGCTTTGGAACAAGCTAAGCAATACAATGAAGAAGGGAAAAGTGTCCTTATAGATGTTCATTCGAACATGGAAGATAGGCGGTCCACATTCTAGATTGAATGGTTAGTAATATTTGAAATGAGGGAGCCAANTTGGCTCCCTCATTTTTCTGAAACATTTTACATTTGTGGCTNTACAATTTGATTAATTTTNGGNAAATCTATTTCTAGATGNTANATCGTTCCTTATTGAATCGCATTGTTTTGATATCAACAGCNGCTGTTTTTATAATTGTTTTTATGNTGTTTCTTGCTTACGGTCTATCAAATCAGTCTTCANCAACAGGAAGAAGTGGNCAACAATTGGTAGGATCTCTGGCTCCNGTAGTTGATGGAGAACTTATGGATGGCTCTTTTTATGACTATCCTGATATAAATCCTCCTTTTATGGTTATAAATTTTTGGGCATCTTGGTGTCCACCATGCCGACGGGAAACCCCATATTTTGAAAAGCTGTGGCGCCGATATAAAGAAGAAAATGTAATGTTTTTAGGAATCAATGTTCAAGACAATATAAACGACGCTCGAGAATATATTGAGGAATTTGGAGTTACATTTCCGAATCTTTTAGACATTGATGGAGCGATAACAGTTGATTACGGTGTTACTGGATTGCCAGTTACATTTTTTATTGATTCTGACCGAAAAATAATCAGTAGATGGGTTGGTTCCATATCTGAGAGACGACTTGATAACATGATCAGAGAAATGGTAGAAGATATAGATATTGATAGTGTTAAGGACGCAGATGATGGATATTTTAGGGCTTTGAAATAAATATGCGTCAAGAGAAATTTTTTCAAAGCGGACCATTGAAATTGAGCTGGTCTGAATGGGGNTCAGGCAATTCAGATGTAATTATTTTATTACATGGGCCACGAGATTGTGCTTTATCTTGGGNGAAAGTTGCAGAGANGATGGCTAAAGACTACAGGGTCATTGCTCTTGATAATAGAGGCCACGGACTTAGCGAAAACGCAGGTCCGAGTGAGTATCTCTTCAAAGACTATGTTGGAGATTTAGGTAACTTAATCCGAGTTGTTAACGCAACCAACATCATGATTGTTGGACATTCAGTCGGAGGGTTATACGCGATAGATTATTTAACTCAACGTGGAAANNACATAACAAAGTTCATAGCATTAGATGTAGTTTTGAGTTGGGATGACTCNGCTGAAAAATNTAGACCNGCGAATATAGAAANAAACTGCAAATTTGATTCTGAATCTGTGATGTTGAGAGATCCCATATCATTGTGGGATAGTTGGAAGAATATTGAAATTCCGACTTTGCTGGTGAGAGGGAGGCAGAGTGAGGTTTTGACTCATGAAATGGCAGTGACAATGAGGGAATGTTTGCCGGGATGTTATTTGGCAGAGTTAGAAGGTGGAGGTCATTGGTTTCATCAGGAGTCCCCAAATGAATTTTGCTCTGTGTTGAATTGGTTTTTGGATTTTGATATNTGATGGAGTCATATTTTAATGACCGACAAATTTTGGNANTCTTTTTTCTATGAANGCTCTGACTCCCTCTTTGTGGTCATAGGATTGTCTAGCGAGNTCTTGGGCNGGCCCTGCNAGACTTAGGCTTTCTTCAAAGTCTACATGGAGTGATTTGTGGACTAGTCTTTTTATTAAAGACATTGAATAAGTGGCNCCATTGCCAATAACGCTTGCTAATTCCAACGTTTCTTCCATAAGGTTTTCATGCTGTATGATCTTATTGACAATTCCTAGCTTTTCAGCTTTTTCTGAGTTTATGGTTTCCCCTGTGTATTGAAGCAATAAAGTGTTTCCAAGNCCAATCATCCTTGGTAGCTGCCAGCAAGANCCGTCGGCAGGTATTANTCCCCGCCTGACAAACATCTCTGAAAATATTGCGTTCTCAGAGGCGATTCTTATGTCACAGGATAAAGCTATGCCCATACCCAAACCGATTGCAGATCCATTTACTGCGGCTATCGAAGGTTTTTGTAGGTTGTGTAGACGGAGCGGTAAATATCTAACACCTTCAATGAGATCTCTGGGCCTTTTATTTTGAAGTTTTTGGTTATCCCAAGCTTCATTTAAAACATCCCATGGGCTGCGNTCAGTTGAAGGGGGTTGTTTTTTNNGTTTTTGGTTGTCTTCATCCATATTNTTGACGTTGGCACCTGAACAGAAAGATGGATCTGAACCCGTCAATACGAGTACTCTTAAATCTGGNTNGGATTCAAACACATCNAGTTCTTTTTCTATTTCTTCAAGCATNTCTAAGCTTATTGCATTTCTAGTGGATGGGTGGTGCATTGTAATCAAAAGTATATTGTCAACAATTTCTGATTTAATGAAGTTTGGATTCATTTAAATACTCCTAGGATGGCTGCTTAAAAAATATCAAAATCTATATTTTGTTTTTTATACATCCGAAAAATTGATTGATGAGCATCCTAGAGGCACCTCCCAATATTCTTTGCCCGACTCTCGCAATCATGCCGCTGACGGTGGCGTCACCTGCTATATGGATGTTGGTGCCTTTCTCTACTTGTTTTAGTGATAGTGTTACTTTTGCCTTGACAGATCCCCCCGAACCTGTGCCTTCTACCACCATAGTGTATTTTTCTAGGGGAGACACGTCTTCAATTTGTATGTTACCCGTGTATTCTCCAGTTATTGCAGATACCTTTATTCTTATGACAACTGAATAACTCTGTTCGGAAGTTTTACTTAGAGATTGGCATCCTGGGATACATTCCCTCAGTATGTTTTCGTCATTTAGAGAATCCCAAACAACTTGAAGGTCAGATTCTAATATATGATTATTTTCTATCTTCATTAATATCCTTCTCAATTAAATTGATATTTGATTAATGTATTTGGTTTATTTATTATTTGAAAAAAATCTTGCTATTTCATCAGTCTCAAAATGGGGTAGGTTTATTAATTTATTATCTTCAATCATTTTTATGCCCTTATCTTTGTCTGTCATCATACCAATTTTAAAAGCTGAGATATTCTCTTGCTGGAGCGCTTTTATCACTTGCTTTTCGTCTGATTGTGGGACACAAATCAAGAGAGCGCCTGATGCTATTAATCCAAGGGGGTTGAGTCTCAGTGCTCGGCAAAAAAATTGAGATTCCGGTATTTCTTTAATTGACGCTCTATCGATCACCATACCCAAGTTTGATGCATGGGCTAACTCCATCAAACCTGAAGCGAGGCCTCCCTCGGTAGGATCATGCATTGCAGTGACATTTCCCGCTGATAGAGCTATTTCTGCGTCTTTCACAACGCTGATACCTGGATTATGGATTAATTCAGCTGCTTTCATTATATTTTCTTCTGATACTCCAGACGCAATCAATTCATTTCGTGCCTCTGTGGCCAATATTGAGCATCCTTCTATTGGAATTCCTTTTGTAAGCAATATGGCATCCTCTTTTGCAGCGTTTGACGATAATACTTCAGATCCCTTTGTAACTTCACCTAGCATGGTTCCGCTAATGACGGGATAATTTACTGAGTCAGTTATTTCAGTATGACCGCCTATAATTGTGATATTGAGTTGTTCACATGAATAAATGACTTGTTCCATTAAAGTTGTGATGTCGTCGAATTTACTGGAAGGAGGCATAAGGATTGTTACTAGGAACCACTTTGGTTTGGCTCCCATCACTGCGATGTCATTGGCGTTTATATTTACTGCATANGAGCCACTTTTCGAGGTTGGAAATGTAATGGGGTCTGTTTTGGCTACGAGATATTGATCTCCCATGTTAATCAGAGAGGCATCTTCTCCTAATGAAGGGCCAACGATCACACGAGGGTCTAATGCTGGTATCTTGGAAAGGATGCCTTTTAAGTTTTCTAACGATAATTTTCCGGGTTTCATTTACTGGATTTCCTGACCAATTCCAACTTATTCATATCATTGAGGTGTATTATATCGGCGATATGAAAAAAGCAGTGTTTTTTGATCTATATGGGACGTTGGCTGGGTTTAGCCCATCGAGGTTTCAGATTCAGTCCCAAGCCTGTAAGCGGTTTGGGATAACTCTTACTGAAGAAGGAATTTTAAGAGGTTATGCCTGTGCTGATAAATTTATGTCAGAGCAAAACAAAACTAATCCTCTTCGTCTAATGACCGAGACTCAGAAGTTGGTCTTTTTTAGTAAGTATGAACAGAAAATCTTGAGAGGCAGTGAGGTTGAAGTTGATCTGGCCAAAGCATCGAAAATATGGGAGGCTATTAAAGGAATCCCATATGATATGAAGATATATGATGACGTTGTCCCGTGTATACAGACATTGAAAGCAGATGGGTTAGTGGTTGGCATAATTTCTAATATGAATATATCCGGATTGGATTTGATCAATAAATTTGATCTTTATGAATTGGTTGATTTCGCCGTTACTTCATTAGAAGTTGGGCTCGAAAAACCGCATAAAAAGATATTTGATGAAGCGTTGATTAGGGCTAATGTAGCTAATAGTCATGCAGTCCACGTAGGTGATCAGATTGAGTCAGATGTTAATGGCGCTAAAAACGCCGGATTACAGCCAATATTGTTGGATAGAGATAAAAACTATACGAGTTTTAACGGATGTCCAAGAATTGAGACAATGAAAACATTAAAAAAAACTTTGGATAGGTTTTAATGTAGATTTTGTTGTCAGGATTGGGGGGACATGTTAGCTAATACAGACTTTTGAAATTCTCCTATTTGTTCCAAAGTTGATATCAATGTTTTTTCCCAATCATTTCCTAGTTTCACCACTGTACTTCTGACTTGTTGATGCCCTATTTCCCATTCTGTACCAATGATCCTTTGTAATGCGATCTTGCTACTGCCGACTTCGTAGGGGAATTGTAGAATCAAATTATCATTGTTTTTATACACCCCTTCCACACCTGTGGTTGCGGCAATTATCTTCAAAGACAAAATGTATATCAGGTTACGACATTGCCATGGAAGTGGCCCGTATCTGTCTCTTAGTTCCTGTTCTATTGTTTTTAGCTCCGAACATGATTTTCCACGAGTCAAATTTTGGTACATATCTAATCTGGAACCAAGATCAGATATGTACTCCTCAGGTATTCCAGCAGGTATTCTCAGGTCTACGTGTACATTGTGTTCTGTATCTGCTTGATTGTTTTCACATTCAGTTTGTTTAGATCGCAGGTCCTCAACTGCAGATGAGAGTAATCTTGTGTAAAGTTCAAAACCTACCGCATAAATGTGTCCACTTTGTTCAGCACCCAGTATGTTTCCCGCCCCTCTTATTTCTAGGTCTTTCATAGCGATTTTGAATCCTGATCCTAATTCAGTTGCTGACAACATTGCTTTGAGTCTTTGTTCCGCGGTTTCAGTCATGGTTTGTCGTGAAGGTATAAGAAGGTATGAATAGGCTTGTTTGGAACTGCGGCCTATCCTGCCACGTAATTGGTATAGTTGAGATAATCCGAATGAATCGGCTCTATTGATTATCAATGTATTTGCATTTGGTATGTCTAGGCCAGACTCTATAATTGTTGTACAAACTAATACGTCTGTGTCTCCGTTAGAAAACGATAACATTGATTTCTCTAGTTCATTCTCCGACATTTGCCCGTGGGCAATATTGACCCTCGCTTCTGGAACTAAATTTCTTATAAGTTGAGAAATATACTCGATGTTATAAACCCTGTTGTGTAGAAAGTACACTTGTCCATCACGATCTAATTCCCTGATTACTGCTTCCCTGATGAGATCTTCACTGAATTCTGATACAAAGGTTTTTATAGGTATTCTCTCTTCGGGAGCCGTTTCAATCGTGCTCATGTCCCTAACGCCAGCTAATGACATATGAAGTGTTCTTGGTATCGGGGTGGCTGTCAGTGTCAACACATCAACTTGACTTCTCATTTGTTTTAGTCGTTCTTTGTGACTAACCCCGAATCGCTGTTCTTCATCCACTATAACAAGTCCAAGGTCTTTAAAACTGACGTCTTTTTGGACCAGACGGTGCGTGCCTATGCATATATCGATGGCGCCCTTCTGTAAATTTGTTAGAATTTGTTTTTGTTCTCTCGTAGATTTAAATCGACTTAGCACTTCGATCCTTATAGGAAAAGTGCGCATACGGTGATTAAATGTATCGAAGTGTTGCTGTGCCAGCACTGTAGTAGGAACTAAAATAGCGACTTGCTTCCCCTCCATTGCAGTTTTGAACGCCGCCCGTAGAGCTATTTCTGTTTTACCGTAACCAACATCCCCACAAACCAGCCTATCCATGGGTCTTGTTGATTCCATGTCTTGTTTTATTTCTGACAAAGTGGATAGTTGATCTGTAGTTTCTTCATAAGGGAAAGAATTTTCTAGTTCCATTTGCCATTTGGTATCAGGACCCATCGCATAACCCTTCGAAACTTCACGTGCGGCGTATATAGAAAGTAAATCTGCAGCCATTTCCTTCGTGGATTTTTCAACCCTTTGTTTTGTGCGGTTCCACTCTTGGGTATCTAGTCTAGTAAGAGATGGATTTCTGTCCATCGGTGCCATGTAAGGTGCCACTCGGTCTATGTGATCCATTGGCACATATAATTTGTCTCCATGGGCATACTCAAGAATGATATATTCTGAAGTGTTATCACCTTTGTTTGCGCTACCTGTGCCGATAAATTTGGCGATTCCATGCTCTATATGAACTACGAAGTCACCAGGGCTTATTTCTTCAAAGAAGGCTTCTCTTTGCTTAGATTTTTTTCTTGGGGTTCGTCTTTGTTTGGTTCTGCCGAATAATTCGGTATCTGACAAAACCAACATTCTATTGCCTGAACTATTCAATACGAAGCCTTGGCCAATGTTCTCTACACCAGGTTTGAGTATGGAAATGTTGCCAGGATCAACTGAATCGGCCTCAGGTTCCTCTATTGCAACCTCATTTTCCTTGAAGAAAGATCCAATCCTTTCCAAATTGTTGCTCGATATAACAACTCGTCCGTTCCTTCTTGCAAATTCTGTTGACTCTATAACTAAGCTGTCTAAATCGCCATTGAAAGTAGGGGCTGAACTGAACGGTAATAAGTTTATTCCAGATTCCTGTAAGTCGGTTATTCCCCAGGGCTTACATTCAATTTTTCTTTCCCACTTATCTAGCCTAGCTTCTATTTCATTCCAGGCTAGATGATTTGAAGGGAAATTATATGGTAACTCTCCCCTAGATTCTTTATTGGTTTTTAGTTGCTTTATGCGTTCTTCATTATCCCATGCTGCGGTCGTGATTTGATTTGGTCTTAATTCGATTATCGTTCCGTTAGTAGGGAAATAATCCAGTATACAACCATGATTGAAAAACCCAGAATAATAGTTTAGATCTTCGACTGCCAGCCCGTCCAAAAATGAATCGATTTCCTTGTTAATTTTCTGAATCTCATTTTCATCGCAATTTGAAACATCAATGTGAGAAAAAAGTTTACTTAGGGTCTCTTTATTGTAATAGAAAGGTAGTGTCTCAGAAGCAGGAATAATTCGAAAACTATCGACTTCTTCTAAAGACCGTTGCGTAGCAGGATCGAATTTTCGAATACTCTCTATTTTGTCTCCCCAGAGTTCGATTCTAAAAGGATGTTCAGATCCCATTGGAAAAATGTCTAATATTCCACCTCTTCTACTAGCGAATCCTGGATTGTATACATTTGGTTCAAAAACATAACCGATCTTTTGCCACTCGAATGTAATGTCATCCAACGAAACATCAGCATCTTTTTTTATTGTCTGAGTACTTTTTATGAATATTTCTTTGGAAAGGGTCTTCTGACTTAGTGCCAATGTGGATGTGATGATAGTTGAGGAGACACTTTCGTTTAGAATTGTGTCTAACACCTCTAGTCTTTCCTTAGCTACATCTAGATTGGATACCATTCTCTCAAAAGGAAGTGAATCAGTTTCTGCAAATCTATCGGGAACAAAACTTGGATAAGACCAAGCGAGGATACGCTCCTGAATTTTTCTGGATTGCTCTGGGGAATGGCAAATTATTAGCATAGGAGTTTTTACATCTTCGCGAATTGAGGCGATTAGATATGGAACTGCCTCGTCTATGATTTGGACTTGCACATTTCTTTTGTTCGAATCTATTTTTCTTATGAGATCTTGATACTCAGATGTTTTTTTGAAAATTGAAGTTAGTGTGTTGGTACTCATTTAGATTTCGGTTTAAATATTTATTGGTCTTTACCAGCAGGAAAAACTGACCAATGTGTTTATGGTCAGCGCCATACTAAATTTTATCACTCAGAATTAAATACTGTTACGAAAGTACTATATCTTTTTGGATTTAATGGGCTTTTATTTCAAAATCTCGAAAGCGTTATTCAATTCGCCTGCAGTAACCAGCCCTTCAAATTTATGTGTCAATTTGCCAGATTTGTCTGTGATAAAGGTCCAAGGTTCACTGGGGAGATTCCATGTTGATACGATTGGATTGATATCAGATTTATTAATTTTTCCACCTAATTTGTGTGGGTCTTTGTAAATTTCTACGTGAATGAAGTCTATTTCATTTTCGAATTTAGGATGGAGGAATTTAATGATTTCCAATTGAGGCCCACANGTTCCAGTTTTACAAAAGGCAGGTGAAGAAAAAACAATTAGGGTTGATTTATCAGAATCTATAGAGTCAGTTATTTTAGTCGTATAAAGNGGCAGATATGGGTCTGGGTCTGAAGTTAGTTCATTCGACGCTTTTACATCATCAAGAGTTAAATTGTTCAATGTTGGGATTTTGTTACCTATCTCTGGTGTATTGCTTTTGTCTTTGACTGTCAAATACCCGCTGGCAAATCTTGTGGACTCAGGAGTGTCTATAGTGATTCCTAGACCCCACTTACCTGGTTTGTCGAAACTTGTTTCAATTCCATAGATGCCGGTACCAGGTTGCGGCCAGTCATAATACCGGGCTTTTTGAGTGTCTTTTGGTATCTGGCTTTCTCCATCTCCTAAATAGAACGTTTGAGCGGTCACACTCATCGATTTCATTGGNCCANTTTTCGGGTCTATGATGCCGAATCTTACTCTGTTCAATCCGACAGTAAACTCGGTGACCGAAAACGCCAGCCGCAAGTTTAAGTTTTCTACATTTTGGTCATTGTATGCAGGGTCTTTTTGATTTTGTTTATTTACGTCGATGCTGTCGCTTTTCGCGCAGGAGAATAATATAGAAAACGCTGTCAAAATTATTAAAGGTATTAGCAATTTCCGAATCATATATTTTGATAGATCTTTTTCCAAATTGGAGAGTTATTGTTGTAGTTGAATTAATCNAAATTGATGAGTACACCAATTTTAGATGTCGTTCTGGAATTNTAAAGTATTACTTTATGTACTTGTACGAANAGTAAAAAATTATATTTATTNAATCAAAATATAAAGGNCTTGTTTGGAACGATTCGTTAATTGATATCCAAATTACTTTGAGTAACTGCTAGATGAAACTCGGATTGATTGAAACACCGAATCCCGGTTTATCAGTTGGCCATATNGAACCTTTTGAATGTTGAGGTTCTCCAATCCATATTTCATCANTCGAACCTTNTCGGGTNCCAGGTAATAGTTCAGCCATGTTTAGGCAATTAGTTGCCATAATTAAATGTAATCCCCAGACTTCTCCACCTCTATGAGGAGCNACTGGTATGTNTGCGGAATTTGCTATTTGTATAATTCTTAATCCAGCCGTGATTCCTCCGCACCACGTGANGTCAGGCTGCCATAAATCGAGGGCATTAGATTCGCTTAAAGCTAGAAAGCCATGATGTGTAAATTCATGTTCTCCCCCTGATATAAGAGTGGGTTTTATTTGAGGCCTTAGCTTTTGTTGTCCTTTGAGATCGTCCGGAGTTAGTACGTCTTCAAACCAATGTATATTCAATGGTTCCAATATTTCTGCCATCTTTAACGTCACTTCGAAATTCCAGGTCATATAAGTGTCTATCATCACTAAGGCACCTTTCCCGAGTATTTGTCGGGACTTAGTTGCTGTTTCTATTGCATTTTCGTAACTTTTCTCTCCGTTCCACCTGTGAGGGAATTTATGAGCTCGGAATCCTTGCTCCGCATACCATTCAATATCNGTTCCCGTTGCGTAGCATTCCACTTTTTGTTTTTGTTGTTTTCCTATAAGGCTGTGGACTGGTAGNTGTTCAGCTCTGCCGAGCGCATCCCATAAGGCCAGNTCAACGCCACTGAGTGCCATAATAGCTATTCCCTTTCTTCCGTAAGGGATAGAGTTTTCATATAAAANATCCCATATTCGTTCAATATCATCTTTTGTATTGATTTNNTGTCCTATAAGGAGCTCTTTAAAATGAGTATTAATAATTTCCACTGAAGCTTTTCCTCCCCCACCATATCCCAGTCCTTCTTGGCCAGTATCTGTTTTGACCTGAACGATTATTTGCCATAAATGTGTACGCCAAGATGGGGGGACATGTTGGTAATCAGGGTAAATAGCCTTAATAGATGTTATTTTCATTGGCGTGCCTATCTGTAAGGTTTCAAATTTTTATTAAAGAGACACCAATCTAACATATGACACTCATCTTAAGGTACAGTGTTAATGAATATAGAGGTAAATATGAGATATAAAACTATATTGGTTGACCGNAAGGGCAGAGTCGGGATCATTACTTTGAATCGACCAGAATACTTGAATGCAATAAATGATGTGATGGGGAAAGAGCTGAGAGAGCAAATAAGGACATTTAACGAGGATAGTACTATTGGTGCTATTGTTATAACAGGAGCGGGAAAGGCGTTTTCATCTGGTGCTGATGTGAGTGGGTTTGAGGCTACAGTACAGGGAGAGAAGAAATTTGTAGTTGGCGGGGATAGCGAATTTGGAGAATGGCCGGATTTTATAAAACAGTCCAAACCTACTATATGTGCCATAAATGGTTATGCGATTGGTATGGGTATTACAATGCCTTTAGGGTGTGATATTAGGTTGATGTCTGAAAATGCAAAACTGTCTTTCAGATTTGCTTACATTGGTTTGACTCCAGAGTATGCTAGTACTCATTTGCTCACGCAAGTAGTTGGGATGGGTAAAGCCATGGAATTTATGCTTACAGGTAGATTCATCGAANCTGAAGAAGCNCTCGATTCGGGTTTAGTCAACTATGTTTGTCATAGGAATCAGCTAATGAAGAAAGCTTTAAATATTGCGGAACAAATCGCTTTTAACCCAGAATGGCAACTTGGTTATATAAAGAGAATGATTCGAGATAATCAGTTTCTAAGCGATGTTTCAAAAGTTATGGAAATTGAGGGAGAAGTTTTTCGAGAGGCTCAGAAAACAGAAGCTCACAAAGAGTTTTTGGAATCTTTTAGAGAAAAACGTTCACCAAATTACCATTCTTGATTACAGGATAAAGGTTNCATGGATAATTTATTGCCTCTAATAGCAGTGACTTGCTCAAGCGTAAAACGTGGTAAGCCATATGCAGAAATGGTTATCAAATATGGTGGAAATCCTGTGTTGATTTCAANGGANGAACAATTAAATGATTTAGATGGGTTTTCTGTATTGCATGGGCTCATTTTAGGAGGTGGAGGAGACATAAATCCAAAATTTTATGGAGANCAAACGTCGAACAGTTCTGACTCTGCATACAATGATAGTTTAGATAGTTTGGAGATTAGATTGGCCCAAAAGGCAATGGACACTGACATTCCAGTATTAGGTATTTGTCGTGGAATGCAAGTTTTAAATGTTGCCTGTGGTGGAGCGTTAAGTAGAAATTTGGACGGGCATAGCGAAAGNAAGAATGATGATCTTAATGTCGCTAGTGGTGAAACCCCATCTAATTTTCATCGGATATTCATCTCGCCTGGGAGCAGGTTATCCGCGACGGTTGGGTCTGGAGGCTTTGTTCGGGTTAATCATCGCCACCGTCAAGGTGTGAAAGAATCACAGAAGTCTGAATATTTAATGTCATCCGCGTGGTCCATGGNAGATGGTTTAATTGAAGCTTTAGAAAGTCCTACAAATGATTGGGTATTGGGAGTTCAATTTCATCCTGAACGCAGAGGGGAAATCCCTCCTCATTTCGATAGGCTTTTTGAAACTTTGCTTTTTAAGGCTGCAAACACAATATAAGGGTTTTTTTGTAGCTAAAACCACTAAATTTCGTGGTATAATTGNNATTATCTGAATATGTTTCGCAGCAGTATTAATTTTGAACTCTGAAATGCGGTTTTTGGAAACTTAAATTTTGTTATATCCAAATTTCATGAGTGTGCAGGAGAGTCTTTATGACATCTAGTAAATCCGAATTTGGTTTTATCAAGCCGACTCAAATTGTTGAGGAAATGAAAAGCTCTTACCTTGATTATGCAATGAGNGTAATAATGTCGAGAGCTTTACCTGATGCACGTGATGGGCTAAAGCCGGTACAGAGGCGTATTTTGTACGCAATGCATGACCTCGGNATGAGACCAAATGCAGGATACAAAAAGAGTGCGAGGTTGGTCGGTGAAGTGTTAGGTAAATGGCATCCACACGGAGATGGAGCTGTTTACGACGCTATGGTGAGACTGGCNCAGGATTTTACNATCCGAATGCCTTTGGTTGATGGGCAAGGTAATTTTGGAAGTATTGATAATGATCCTGCCGCTGCTATGAGATATACAGAGGCACGTCTNACTCAAGCTGCAGAAGCCATGNTGTCAAACCTTGATCAAGAAACGGTCGATTGGACATTGAATTTTGATGACACTCTTCGTGAACCTGAAGTCCTACCTGCACGTATACCAAACCTTCTTGTAAATGGGGCTTCAGGTATCGCTGTAGGAATGGCGACTAACATTCCCCCACATAATCTTGGAGAGGTTTGTAATGCAGTAAAAGCTTTGATTGATGATCCTGACCTCACATCTGANGGACTGATGAAGTATGTCAAAGCTCCTGACTTTCCGACGGGTGGAATGATAATGGGGACTCAAGGCGTCAGAGATGCGTATACCACTGGTAAGGGTCAAATCATGGTGAGGGCCGCTGCTGAAGTGGAGCCTATGAGTAGGTCTGGAACCAGAATGCAGATTGTGGTTACAGAGTTACCTTACCAGGTTAACAAGGCAGCGCTAGTTGAAAAAATATCTTCGTTAGTTAGAACTCGCAGAGTGGAAGGAATATCTGAAATTAGAGATGAATCGGATAGAGATGGGATGAGGATAGTGATGGAGCTGAGGTCTGGGGTTCAACCCCAGGTCGTGCTGAATAATTTATATAAGCACACCGCACTGCAGTCATCTTTTTCCGCGAATATGCTGGCTTTAATTGATGGAAAGCCAGAAGTGATAACTCTGAAGACGGCACTTCAACAGTATATAAAATTTCGAGAAGAAGTGGTCAGNCGACGTTCTGAATTTGAATTAAAGAAAGCTCAGGAAAGAGCCCATATTCTTGCTGGGCTCCGTATAGCAATTAGTAACTTAGATGAGGTTATTCAATTAATTAGAAGCTCCGACGATGTTGAGAGTGCCAGAAATGGGTTGATGTCTCGATTTGATCTTGATCAACCTCAGGCGCAAGCCATACTTGATATGCAACTTAGGCGNCTGGCAGCTTTAGAAAGGGANAAATTAGAAGAAGAATATNCACANCTGCAGGAGACNATCAAGGAACTTGAAATTCTTCTAGCAGATCAGGATAANATCCGTGAAGTCATAAAGGATGAGAGTGAAGAAACAAAAAAGAAATATGGTGATAAGAGACGGACTTCAATAAGTCATGATGCCTTTGACTTAAGTAGAGAAGAGCTCGAGGCCCATGAACAAATAGTCATAACTTTAAGTCAAGGTGGGTATTTAAAGCGGATTCAAGCTAACACTTTCCGCAGGCAACATCGTGGGGGTAGAGGTGTTTCTGGGATGAATACCAGAGATGATGATCCGGTAAAGGACATAAAAGTTGTGGATACACATGACAAGCTGATGTTTTTTACAAATAANGGCAGGGTACTTTCAAAAGTTGGATATGAATTGCGTGCGGATCAGAGTCGAAACACTCGCGGGGTGCCGATAGCTAACATAATTAATGTTTGGGATACTGAAAGTATAAGTGCACTGATAGGCGTTGGGAAAAAACAATACATCGATTATGAATATTTGGTGCTGGGTACGCGTAGAGGAAGGGTCAAAAGAATTGAGCTAGATGATGTATCACACATACGGCCCTCAGGGTTAATAATAATGAACCTTAAGGATGATGATGAGCTTGTTTCTGTGAAATTAGCGAAAAAAGATGATGACATTATTTTTATATCTGAACAAGGAATGGGTATAAGATTCTCNGTTAATGATCTCCCGGTAAGGCGTCGGACAGCCGGAGGAGTGAAAGGGATGTCTTTGAGGACTGGTGATAGAGTCGTCGCCATGGATGTAGGGAATGACGAAAGTCGACTAATGCTAATTAGNAAATTCGGTAGAGGAAAGGTTAATCCATTGTCAGAGTATAGACGGCAAGGCAGAGGTGGATTAGGGTTAAAAGCTTTCAAAATCAATAAAAATACAGGGTTGATTGCCGACGCTCAGATTGTGGATGATACAAATGAAATATACCTTGTCACTGAAAAAGCGCAGGTAATGAGGACAAATTTGGCGGAAGTTAGAACTATGAGAGGNCGTATTACTCAAGGAGTGACAATAGTTAAACCGNGGGAAGGNGATTTCGTATCATCNATTGCTTGCGTGGGAGATTTGGAATTTGAAGAAACGACCAATACATCCACTGTAACAAATAAGAATTCCNTAAATGGCAAATCTAACTAATNTGATTTGAACATATGTTATAGATAGCCATCCCTTATTGCCTCAAATATATAAGCTGTGGCCCAACTTCTGTAGGGTCGCCATCGCATGGAATAATCTAAGGCNTTTATGGAAGATATGTCATTTGNCCCATAAGGAATTTTTGTGATTGCTTTTTGTAATGCTAGGTCACCGAAAGGGAAAGCATCTTCATAGCCGAATGTTCCCATAAGTAACCAATTGACGGTCCACTCTCCTACTCCTCTAAGAGAGAGTAATTCTTCTCGGATTNGGTTATGGTGTNCGGATCTTAATTTTTTCAGAGATATTTTGCCTGTTGCTTCTAGTTTGGATATCTCAATTATGTACTCCGCTTTTCTAAGACTGAATTTGTTTCTTTGTAGTTCAGATACATTGATGTNAGAGAGTTCCTTTGCTGATGGGAATCGGTAGAGTTTTATACCATTCGATTTATGCTCATTGCCATATGTTTTTACGAAAAACTCCCTCAGTATATTAGCTACGTGAACGCTAATTTGCTGCCCTATAATGCAATTTATAAGTGACTCATAAACAGATATAGATTGGGGAATATGTAGNCCTTTATATTTGGTTACGAGTGTAGCTAAAAAAGGATCATGTGTTGCCATGTCATAAAAATTGTCGGGATTTAGGTGGGCTCCTAATCGGAAGGCGATTAAGTTAACCAATTCGATATCTGTTGATTCAGACAATTTGTCTGAATCAACAGATACTTGCAAATAATTTTTCCCATCGATGGATTTAGTATTTGCCGAAGCTAATACATTTTCACTTTCTAGTGTTACGACTTTGTAGAACGTATTTTCAGAATAAATTTCAGTTGGGAATTGATATTTGTGCCGAACTATTGATGAACAGTTGGCGTCAAAGTCGTAAGCAGGATGGCATAGAAATTTTTCTTTGATTACTCTCATAGTGAAATTATGAGTTATTAGAAAATGGCAATTGGATTCGCTGGCGATCCAGTCCCTCCCTTAACAAAAAGCGGATTGAGAGTCAGCATGAATTCATATCTATTTTCTTCGTCGCATACTCTGGATAAATCTTCCAAATAAGAATTGTCGACTAGAGCCACACCGTAAGCAAATATCACCCCATGCACAGACCAAGGAACATCGTATTCATTGGGTGCTGCATCCATCATGTCCCAACCAAGAATGGATATGTCATTTTCTTTGACGAATGGTAAGCATGATGCATGTAGACCTGGGCGACCTTCTGGAGTGCCCCATCTACCACCGTTTTCAGATGCGTATTTATCTCTTCCGCTATACACAAACACTGCGTCACCAGGTTGGATTTCGATGTTTTGGGATTTAGCTATATCTTGTAACTCCCATCCGTGGACAGGATTGTCGAGTGTAACGTATGAAGAATTTCTATATTTTGGAACATCAAGCAATATTCCTCTCGTTAGTATGCCATCTTTCCAATCATCTACTGTTCCGTAGTTTGCACCTGAAAACCCTATGACCTCATCAGGGTTTTTGCCGTCCCACATTCCATTTTCATTCCAGACATGGCAAAGAGCATCGATATGAGTTGTAGCAGTGCCATGATAGAACACCCCATAGTAATCCATAGCTGCTCCCCCATTGTTTGCTCGAGATTCTTTATGCATGTAATGCTGAGCGGGTTTAGGATTATCCCCTGCTGGAGTCACAGGTAGGGGTCGGCTCAATGAAACGGTTCGGCCCGTTTTAACAAGTTTTGTTGCCTCTATTCTTTTTTTATTGTCAATAAGGTTGAGAGCCCCAGCGGATCCGTTATCCCCCCACCTGCCCCAGTTGGTATCTTTCAAATATGAATCAACTTCTTCTTTTGTAGGTATCTGTCGATTAGTCATTTGGGTTTGATCTCCTGAGGCTCTCTGCTTTTATGTTCACTTCCCGGATATGGTGACTCCTGCCATATCTTCCATGAAATTGGCTATTGCCGAATGATCAGAATTTCCTTTCCCATCATTGATTAGTGATCCAAGGATTTGCTGAACCATACTCGTCACCATTAGAGGTACACCTGCTTCCTTTCCGGTTAGAATTGCGTTGTGGAGGTCTTTTTGGTGTAGGACTATTCTGAATCCAGGGTCAAAGTTTCCATCTATCATCATGGGACCTTTTGTGTTCATCACAGTGCTGCCAGCTAGTCCACCTTTGATGGCGTCGAACACCACTTGTGGATCAATGCCGGATTTTTTTGCCAGGACTAAAGCTTCGCCGAGAGCAGCTATATTTCCTGCAACTATTATTTGGTTTGCTAGTTTCGTGATATTGCCTGCTCCATAATCGCCGCATAAAACAATGCTTCCGGACATAGCTGACATCATGTCATGATGTTTTTCAAATACTTCTTTTTTACCACCAACCATGACGGCAAGGGTACCTTCAATCGCACCAGTCTCACCTCCACTTACTGGAGCGTCTAAAAAGTCTACTCCAGCTGCTTCACAGGCAGATGCTATTTTTTGAGATGATCCCGGAGCGATGGAGCTCATGTCAATAACGGTGGATCCTTCCGTTGCTCCTTCCAATACTCCACCAGGCCCCATAATAGCGGCTTCTGACTGTGGAGAGTCGGGCACCATGGTTATTATCACAGAGTTCTTCGAAGCGACTTCAGAAGCTGAACTGGCAGGGTGGGCGCCGTCGCTAACAACTTCTTCAACGGATTCAGCAACTATATCGAATACTGTGACGTTATAATCAGCTTTCAATAAATTACGAACCATTGGTTTACCCATAATTCCTAAACCAACAAAACCTATATCTCCACGTGACATTTTTATCTCCTTAATAGTTATCTTTTAACTTGTAATTCATTTAGAATGATCACATTATTAAGTTTCGAGAGAATATGGTCAAGGAATCTATATTTTTTGCGTGTTTGATTGGTATGGATACATAGAATATTTTTATAAGCCATCGCAGGACTTTGGGGTTAAAAATTAGAAACCTATAAGGCGATTTAGGGAGCATATTCCCATAAGGAGAAATAATGGTAGAAATAACCGGTGAACAATTAAGACAAGTTTCATCAATGCAAACTTGTGCAGTGTCGAATGCTATAGAAAGTCTCAACATTAGATCTAGGACTGAAGGATTTATGAGCCCGGATATAAAAAGCATGTTTCCAGAAATGGGATCCATGGCTGGTTTTGCAGTAACAGCAGTGATAAAAGCATCGACTCCTTCTTCTGAAAACATGAATTTCTCCCGAGTCAAGTGGGTGGATGAAATATTGAGTATTCCCGGCCCAAGAGTCATAGTTATGAAGGATCTTGATCACCCAAATGTTATCGGGTCATTTTGGGGTGAGGTGCAAAGCGCTATTCACACTTCTATCGACTGTGTCGGTGTAATCACCGACGGAGGAGTTAGAGACTTAGATGAAATGAAGGAATGGGGATTCAATGCTTTTGCTACCAATGCTTTAGTCTCGAGAGCCAATGTTCACTTGGTTGAGGCTAATATCCCAGTTACAGTTGGTGGAGTAACAGTCAATCCTGGTGATCTCCTTTTGGGTGACCAGCATGGTGTTATAAGTATCCCAAAGGAAATTGTGGGTAGTTTGCCTGAAGCGATAGCTAAAGTTGAAGCAGGTGAGAAGGAAATTATAGACGTTTGTAAAGCTCAAGATTTTTCACCTGAGAAACTTAAGGACATACTGAGACAGAGATATGGGGATTAGTTAATTAGGAAATATTATTCATGACTTCAACCAAAGTGGTGTTTTTGACTGGTTTGAGACCAAGATTGATTGAGGAAGTGCTATCATATGCACCTAGTCATTACCAAATAGTTGTGGTCGATCGAACAATTAGTGAAGAGGAAAAAATCAAACAGGTTTTGGATGCCGATTTTCTTCTCTGCTATGGACAGGACCCTTCAGACAAAGTTCTAAGGTCTTTAAAAAAATGCCGACTAGTGCAACTTTTAGCAGCTGGATATGATCGAATTAATTTGGGCATTCTAGAAGAGCTAGGTATTCCGTGTTCCAATAACGGTGGGGCGAATTCATGGGCTGTGGCAGATCATGCTGTTTTACTTATGCTGGCAGTATACAAACAATTGTTAGCAAGTGTTATTTCGACCCGGAAAGATGCCTGGTCTTTACCTATTACGGGGGAAAATACATTTGAAATGGCAAATAAAAAAATAGGCATTTTGGGTTTAGGAAATATTGGTAAGCAGGTTGCGAAAAGAGTTCAGGGTTTTGATGCAACAGTTATTTACCACGATATTTATAGAATGAATGGTGATGATGAGAAAAAATTAGACGTTTCATATGTGTCACTTAGTGAGTTGTTTAAGCAATCCGACATTTTGACGTGTCACACCCCATTGACTGGAAGTACCAAGCACATAGTGAATGATCAGACGCTTGGTATGATGAAACCATCTTCCGTTGTGATTAATACTTCAAGGGGTGAAGTTGTAGATGAGAGGGCATTAATCAGGGCATTGAATGCAGGTGTTGTGTCTGCTGCCGGATTAGATGTGTTTGAGAGAGAACCAGTAGATAAGGAAAATCCCTTACTGAGTATGGATAATGTCATTGTNACTCCGCATATGGCTGGTACTACTTGGGATACATGGGCTAGAAGAGCGAAATTTGGATTCGAAAATATGAAGAGGGTTAATCATGGAAACCTACCTGAATCAGTTGTAAGGAATTTTGATGCCTCATGATTTTTATTTACATTTGGTGTTTGGATAGATGAGGGACCATTCCGTGCGACTCCGGTTGGAAGAGGCAGAACATTTCCTTTCAAGCCATGCGGTACGTTCAAAGGAAAGCGTCGGCAGGAATGTGAGTGAGCCTGAATGTCCTCTCAGGACTGCTTTTCAAAGGGATAGAGATCGAATTGTTCACTGTAAGGCTTTCAGGAGAATAAAACATAAGACGCAAGTTTTTATTGCCCCGGTTGGTGATCATTTTGTCACCCGCCTTACTCATACATTAGAAGTGTCACAAATAGCCAGGACGATAGCCAGATCCTTAAACTTAAATGAAGACCTAGTGGAGGCAATATCTCTTGGGCATGATATGGGGCACACCCCATTTGGACATGTAGGGGAATCGGAGCTGGGGCGTCTTCATGGAGATGGATTTAGGCATAACATCCAAAGTTTGAGGCTTGTAGACCAAGTAGAAAAAAATGGTAAGGGNCTCAATCTTACATATGAGGTTCGACAGGGCATATTACACCATTCAAAGCCTAGAGGAGATTTCCTTAATGTGGATTCAGTTGAGGGGNTATCTCTCGAAGCACAGATTATACGAGTTTCGGATGTTATAGCATATCTTAATCATGATCTTGCTGATGCCCATAGGGCAGGAATATTAACGGAGTGCGATATTCCTACTGAAATACAGTCAATACTTGGTGTGGGCCATTCCTCTAGGATCAATACTATGGTGAGTGATATTGTGGTTTATTCTACTGAGTTGATGGAATCCGCTACTGGGCCAATTGCTATAGGAATGAGCAAAACAGTAAGGGATGCTATGAATGCCTTGCGAGAGTTCATGTTTAAAAATGTATATGGGCCTGAAGATNTNGGAGNTGAGGGNAAATCGGCNAGGAGAATAATTTCTGCGTTGCATGATTATTTTTCAAATAACCCAGACCAAATCCCTGCNGAATACAATNTGAGAAGTGAATCGCCAAAAATGGCCGTTATTGATTATATTTCTGGAATGACCGACAGGTACGCAATTAGGCTGGCGGAGGAGCTATACCCAGGCATCGCCGATGTGTTTAATAAACGTTTGATGTAGCTGTTATAATCCCGGCATGAGTGAGACATCTGATAAATTTTATATTCGGATTATTCGAAACAAAATTGCGTCTATTGAGGAACATCTGGAGGCTATGCAGAGAGATCCGCATGGGCATGAATATGAACCTTGGAAAAACGAGGTTGATAATATCTGGAAAAGCATATTCGAAACCATTAATGGTATTGATGNAGACAGCCAGAAAATATCGTTGGATTTGATTAGTGAAGTGTGGGTTAGTTATATAACTCANTATGGTGTTGTCAACCCAAATGTAAATTGAGGTGACCTAATGTCATTACAAAATGAAGACCCCGTTGAACCTAATTTACATCAGGCTAGGAATAAGTCTGGTATGGCTCANCAGATACTNATAAAGTTTAAAGAAACTGGGATTGCNGAAGAACTCGACGATGATCTTGCTAAGTTGTGCACAGATCTAGGTGATCTNTGGAGTGCGCATGTGACCTTTACTGAGAAATTAAAAATATTTTTGGACCACCCAAACGATTGGAAAGAAATATCGGAAAGTTTAGCGGATTTGAGATCNGAGGTTGATCATATACGATGGCACGCCNTATCTATTCAAGAGCCACTGGATACTATTGGAAAATATTCATATTCTCAATTAGATGAATGATGTATAAACTATCGTGTTAGGGTAGGTGCATATTGTCAAATATAGATGACATCAAGGGTAGTTTGGATGTTGTGGANGTTATATCCGAACATGTAAAGTTACAGCGCGCAGGCCGAAATTATAAAGCTAATTGCCCATTTCANAGTGAAAAAACACCTTCATTTATAGTAGACCCTTCACGTCAGTCGTGGAGATGTTTCGGAGCATGTTCAACTGGCGGNGATATATTTAGTTTTGTAATGCGTCTGGATGGAGTTGAATTCAAAGAAGCCCTCAGTATTTTGGCAAATAAGGCTGGAGTGATTCTTCAGCATGANATACCGATGTCAAATAANAATATTCCAGNAGAAATNAATCACATGACTTGTGAATTTTATAAAGAGGCGTTGTTAGGGGTTGATGGAGAGGTAGCGCGCCGTTATTTGAAGTCTAGGGGTATTGACCAAAAGACCGCAGAGAGTTTCGATCTTGGGTATAGTCCGAGATCCGGTGATAGTTTGAAATCTCATCTGTTGTTTCATGATATTGATATCGATCAAGCTATAGAAGCAGGTGTTTTAGTTAGGACTCAGAGTGGGTCAGTAAGAGATTTTTTTTGGGATAGAATTATGTTTCCCATACACGATATGAATGGGAGAGTGGTTGGGTTTGGCGCACGNGGCCTNGNTGGCGCAATGCCGAAATATATCAATACGTCGGCTACCGGGATGTTTGATAAAAAAAAGACATTGTATGGCCTTCATCTTGCCAGAGACTCCATACGGACATCTGGTGAAGGAGTTGTGGTAGAAGGTTATATGGACGTCATCGCTGCTCATCAACATGGATTTGACAATGTTGTGGCTTCGATGGGGACCGCTCTTACTCCGGAGCAAGTTGTCAGTCTTAAGCGATTTGNTCGATCTTTTGTTTTGGCTTTAGATCAAGATCAGGCAGGCCAAGAGGCCACATTGAGAAGTTTGGATGGGGCATGGAAAATATTTGATCAGTCAAACTTTGGTAGAAGAAATAGAGATCCATTTGCTAGAGAGATTATAGATATCAAAGTTTTATCTCTTCCAGATGGTAAAGATCCTGATGAGTTTATTAGATCTAAAGAAGGTGATTGGGAAAGNGTGGTCTCGGACTCAGTTCCNGTTATGGATTATTTNATTCCTGCGGTCTCAGCAAGATTTGATCTAGATTCTCCAGGTGGTAAAGGTAAAGTAATAGAAGTTTTGGCACCCATATTTGGTTCCATGGANCCATTCGATTACGACAAATATACTAATCAGATCGCGGTTGAAATAAACGCGAATTTGGGATCTGTAAAAAAATCTATTCAAACTAACTTGCGGAAACCTAGATTCTACGATANGTCTAATAATGACTTATANCCGCAAGAAACTAATGATGAATNGCACGTTGATACNCCAGATGTTTTAGTCGATCATTTATTTNCACAGATGTTTGCGTGGCCTGANTTTTTGAATGTTGAAGCATTAGATAGTGTNAATCCAGACATNTTTCATAAAACCGAAGATAANCATTTATTTATAAANTGGAGAAAATTCATTTCTAGGGGAATTGAGGNTGATGTNCAAGCANGTTTTGAAAGCANGTTAGATGGTTATTTAAAGAANAGGTATATTGATATNAGGAATAAGCCNTTTATTGAAGGGGAGAAAGAAAATATAAAATTAGACTTTAAATACTGTATGGGAAGGCTTGAGGAGCGGTATTTGAAATCCTATAGATCAGGAATGTTNTATTCGGAAGNAGTNTCTCAAGANGATTTTGAGGTTAAGCTTGCNGAAATNGATAAAAAANTACGAGANAAGAAAAAGGATTTAATGATATAAAATGATTCCTATAAGCAATTATCAANCATATTTGTTAAAATTGTNGNNTAATTGAGANTTTTTTATAACGATAGTTAAAAGAGTACTATTGACCCCCACTACCAGACAAGGAGCTAGAGTCTAATGACTACAGATGGAATTCAACAATTGGGCGGTGATGCTGATTTGATAGANGGNGCTCTACGTGGAAGTAGGTCAAAAGAAGANGGNTATCAGGTTGATGAAGAAGAGCCACAAAATGTAGTTGATGAGGATGATGANGATGATGANGATGATGANGATAGNACGGTATTAGAGTTAGGTTTGCAAAGTAATGCTGAACGTGTTGAAGAGGATGAAGATAGCCCCCCAGCNCTTGAAGATCTTAAAGCNAAAGCTGCGCGGGAGTGGGAGAAAGAGATAGGAACTGTAGANGTTATAGATGACCCGGTTCGAATGTATCTTAGAGAGATTGGACGAGTGGACTTGTTGAAGGCTCCTCAAGAACGTGACNTAGCTAGAAAGTTTGAAGCNAAAAGATATGTTGAAACTTTAGAAGAAGATTTACGTGAAGAGAGTGAACCATACGCAAAGTCACAGAATATCGTTGCACAGATGCTTCAAAAAGTNGGAGACAGNGAAGGNATAATTAAAGCAATCTTGGTTTCAAAAGAAGTNCCATTTGATGGTACATTGCCTGATTTGATGGCTAATCCAGACATTCGCTCAGCATTGGATGGGATTTTTCAAGACGATGCANTAGCTCAANTTTCNGCNATCCTATCAGAACTTTCAGATGAAGACCCTCCAGAAACTGATGAACTTAAGGAGATGATTAAGCAAGCCTCCATGAACACAAGGTTATTGCCTGACGATATTTTCAAAGTTGTCACAGGTAAACCTACTTTGTCAGANATTAGAGACCTTGCATCCCATNAGTCGCTAATTGAACAAATGCAACCATANGAATTTCTGTTNCGACAGCATATAGAAAGAATCAAGCAGAGGGGAGATGATGCCCAACANCATTTATCTGAGGCTAATCTTAGATTAGTNGTGAGTGTAGCGAAGAAATATATCGGCCGGGGAATGTCTTTACTGGATCTTATNCAGGAAGGTAACATAGGNCTNATAAGGGCAGTTGAGAAATTTGATTACCGNAAAGGATATAAATTTAGTACATACGCTACTTGGTGGATNAGNCAGGCCATTACAAGGGCAATAGCTGATCAAGCGCGGACTATTCGAATTCCCGTTCACATGGTCGAGACCATAAATAAACTTTTAAGGGTTACACGTCGTCTGGTTCAAGAATACGGNCGTGAGCCTACTAGTGAGGAGATCGGGCGTGAAATGGAAATACCCGCTGAAAAAGTGAGAGAGATATTAAAAATATCACAAGAGCCTGTATCTTTGGAAACNCCTATTGGTGAAGANGAAGATAGTCATTTAGGAGATTTCATACCCGACACGACTGCGTTGGCTCCTGTTGAAGCTGCTTCATATCAATTGCTCAGAGAGCAGGTGATAGACGTTCTTGATACCTTGAATGAGAGAGAGGCTCGTGTTTTGGAACTCAGGTTTGGTCTTGAAGATGGCAGGAGTCGTACACTAGAGGAAGTAGGNAAGGACTTCGGAGTGACCAGAGAGAGAATTAGGCAAATAGAGGCTAAAGCTTTACGAAAGCTNCGNCACCCAAATCGCTCAAAAAAACTTCGCGATTTTTTGGAGACTTAGTGATAAGTNAGTNGGCTTTTCAATTTANAAAAGGTNATGTNTTNTCAGAGTAATTTAGGNGTTGGGACTATGCAGNCTTCGCCNGAGTTGTTNCTGGAGTTTACGTAATGAGAAACCTCGTCTACATAGAGTTNTTGTTCTGAGGGNGCATTCAAACATGTTTCCATGAGGCTGTCCAGNTCTGTANNATNGTTAATCCATTTTTTTTCCATNGTGTTTNGTAGCACNACAGGCATTCTGNGGTGTATTTTTGCGAATTCAGGAGCTGCTTTTTTTGTTAGTATGCTACAAGATCTGATTTCGGCCCTTTTAAAATCTATTTCAGTGGTCCAGATACCAGCGAGAGCGAATAATTCNTTTTTATTTTTGTGAATAAAAAACGGTCTGATCCCATTATTCGTTTTTTGCCATTCATAGAANCCGTTTGTNGGGATTATGCATCTTTGAGTTTTTATTATTTGCTTGAAGGTAGGTTTTGTTTGTATTGTTTCCGCTCTGGCGTTATGGATAGCTTTAAAGTTTAGATGCTCATTATTGAAACTCGGTTTTAAGCCCCATTTGACTAGATCGGTAACGGTATTATCGCCTCGGCTCATAATCGCTAAAATGTATTGATTGGGAGATATATTGTAATTTTTGGGATAATGTAAAATCGACTTTTCAGGTATGGAAAACCTAACACTAAGGTCCTTTATTTCTGAAAATAATGTGTATCTACCGCACATAATATCCCATGTTTTACATTATGATTGTATAGTGCGTTGAGTGGAAAGGTTATTCTTCGGATTCTGATTCTACAGCTTCTTCTTGAGTAGATTCAGACTCTCCATCTTCAGTTGCGGCTTGTATCGGGTCTCTTTCAACTCTTGGTGCTACAACCGTTGCTACCATCTCTGTTTCTTCATTGATTATTGTGATGTTTTCAGATGTCTCTAAATCATGAACATATAAATTTGTTTCAAAGTCTGTTAGTAACTCCGCATCGAGTTGTAGGGTTGCAGGTATGTTCATCGGTAGTGCCTCAACCGTGACCGATTGTAATGGTTGTAGTAACGTGCCCCCCATTGTTCTTACAGCAGGGGATATTCCATCAACAATCACTGGAACCTCAGCGCGAATTCTTTGTTCAGCATTGACTTTAATGAAATCCACATGAAGTATTTTCTCTGTAACCGGATGGTATTGAATTTCTCTTACAAAACACAAGTGGTCTCCATCGTCACCGTCTACAGTTACATTAACAGGAATGTTAGTTCCTGCTTGTAGCACGATACGATCTACTTGAGCTGAATCACACTGTAATGCGATAGAGTCAATTTCGGCGCCATACATGTGAATGGGTGTTATCCCATTTCTTCTAAGATTAGCGACTTTTTTCCCTACCACTTCTCTTTTCTCTAAACCAATATTGAGATCTACCAACTCAGTACTCCTATTTCGTAGTGACTGCCTATGTTTAGTTTGCCATTTGTTCTTCAAAGGCGAGTTGTAATTTTAACACAATAGTACCAACCAACTTTTTGAGTCTCTGAGTTAATAAATATCCTTTACCCATTTAATTTGTAAAGGTTTTGTTATCAAGCTAATTTCATTCATTTCATCTTTTGACAATTGCCAATTTGAACCTTGAATGGCTTGAGCTACATGGCTCCTTGTTTTTAAACCTATAATCGCTGTGGAAATATTTGGATTTGCTAAAACCCATGCAATTGCCAATTCTGTTAGGGTTTTGTTTCGAGCTTTACACCAGTCATTTAATGAATCTAGGATAGTAGTGACTTTTTCAAATAGATCACCTTTGAAGAAATTGAAAAACCTTCTTTCATCATCAAGAGCAAATTTGTGACCGGGTCGATATTTTCCTGTCAGTAAACCTTTTGCGAGAACTGAATGAGCCATCACTCCAATTCCATTTTCGTAACAAAACTTGATGTTGCTGCCTTCATCACGAAATAGCATGTTGTATCTAGGTTGTGAGCTTTGTATTAAACCATGTGTATTAGCTTGGGTTGTTTGATATGTAGAGAAGTTCGAAACTCCTATGAATCGTATTTTGCCTTGATCGATTAACTTGTTAAGAGATGCCATGGTGTCTTCGATTGGCCATTTGTCTTGTGGGCTGTGTATTTGATAAAGATCAATGTAGTCAGTCTGCAATGCGTTTAAACTTTTATCGATCGCAGAGAATATATGGGTCTCAGAGTGATTATTTCCGGAGAATTTCGAAGCCAGTACTGTCGATGACCGCCTGCCTTTTAAGGCTTCTCCAAGGATTGTTTCACTAGTTTTATATCCTTCAGCAGTGTCGAAAAATGTTATACCTTGAGCGATAGCGGAATGAATGGTATCTATTGCAACCGATTTATCTACACTTCCAAGGCCCCCACCAATTGGCCATGCACCAAAGCAAACAGAAGAAATGACCGGGCCATTAAGACCCAATTGTAGTTGATTCATTCAGGATTTTTCAAATAATTGGTTGATTCTATTTGCTAATATGATTTCTTCCTCTTTTTGTAATCCAAAAATATGGAGATCGATATGGTCTTCTCCTTCTTTGACCCTTGTCCATATTGGAGGGTCACCTTTTTTTAACAGGTCAACAACTTCTTCTAATTCTAAGGTTTTTGGATTGCCGCTCAAACGTACTCTGACTCCGTATGGTTGATGACCGTAAATATTGTCTATCAGGCTAACAGATAATTCTTCCGTTTCTTGGAGAATGTTCTTAATTTTTAAAGAGCGGCTTTCTATTGAGGCAAGTCTGTCCTCGTGATTAGTTGTGAACCAGTGGTTTACAGCGGCCACGACCCCAAGCATTTCTTGTCTGTCAACTTTATGAGGTCGGCCGATTCCGCGCACCCTCCTTCCTTCATAACCTACAAAAGATTGTTTTGAGATTTTTCTGATCATATCTTCCGTTCCTAGTGCTAGACCGGTTGATTGAGTTGCGCCTAGGTATTTAGCGGCAATACATTGGAAGTCGGCTCCCATTTTTACGTATTTTCCAAATATATCTAGAGGATAAATTTGGCCAGCAGCATCAACAAGAACGGGAATGTTTTTGCTGTGCGCGATTTCTATTGTCTTTTCTAATGAGAGTGCTTTAGGATCCTTTTCCTGCTCTACCATATAAAAATGCACGGCAGCTGTTTTATCATTAATCGCATCTACAAGGTCGGATTCGGTTGTTTCATCATCATTTCCGAATTCCACTAGAGTTGCTCCTGATGCTTCTAAACATCGGTCATACCAATATCTTTGTTTTTTTTGGATCAATATNTCGTTGGGCATCCCGCCTGTNTCTGGCAGCNTTTCAATAAATTCGTCGTTTTCTCCCGCCATAACTGCAGCGGCAGCGAGAGTCAAAGCAGACCCGGCACCAGATGTAATATAAGCCGCAGGGACACCAACAATCGTGGCTATTCTTTCTCCTGCTTTTTCTTCTAATTCCATCAGAGGTACATAGAAGTCATCTGCTTTGTTCATAGCTTCTTTAACTTCCTTAATCGGAGTAGAACCNCCTAGCATTGTAACGCTACCGATTGCGTTTATNATNGGAGTGATTCCTAGACTACTGTAGGGGTTATCATCGAAGGGGTTACTGTCCATTTTTCGTACCTCCTAAGGGTTATAGAATGCCAATATGAGAGCTGAAGTGTTTATAAATTTTCAATTTCTGTAGAGTTGTCTCTTACATAANTTGGTNTAATTTGTAGCTCTGGAATGTTTGTCCTTAGNGGCAATCTGGCGATCATTGATATTGCTTCAGCGGTATCCTCAGCTGTGACCATTTTGGCTCTCGCATTTGAGTCTGGTGGTGTGGGTCTATTATCTAAAATTGGAGTATCCACTTCACCAGGGATCACCACGCTGGCGCGGATCCCAGTGTTTTTCAAGTCGTCGTTAAGAAATCCTGTAAAATTGATGACTGCTGCTTTGACCGCAGAATATATCATCCCTCCTAGGTTGCTTGGGCTGAGCCCTGCTATAGATGCCACATTGATAATAGTTCCTCCTTCTGCCGCAGTCATATATGGAACTACTGCCTGACTACAATATATTGTTCCAATCAAGTTGGAATCAATTACTGACTGGATTTCTTCCGCGGTAGTTGTAGCCAGCCTACGATGTTTAGAACTGTGCCCAGCGTTGTTTAGTAAAACATCGATTTTGGAATGTTCATTTATTATTNCTGACGTTAAATTGATTATTGANTCTTGGTCTGAAACGTCAGNGGCATANCCTTGAGCATTTCCTCCCTTTTCTTCTATTTGGGNTACTGTTTTGTTTATTTTAGTTTCGGTTCTGCCAACAACAATGATTTTNGCNCCCTCAGAGGCCATTTTTATTGCTGTTGCTTTTCCAATTCCGCTTCCTCCACCTGTAATTAAGCAAACTTTGTTTTTTAAGGTCATTTAATTCTCCTCAGGATATTTATCGAGTGTATCCGGCATTCTCTTTTGGATTTCTTTTATTTTATCAATTGGTATTCCGTGCCTGATGTTTCCATCNCTACCGATCATGGTATCNGATCGGAGAATCGAATTNATTATCGCTTCTTCNGATGCTTCAATAACTCCTCTAAATAATGGNGTTAGATGAGCATCGTCAACTCTGGGACGTTCTCCTGAAGATGAAAATGCTATCGAAAAGCTTCCACTGCTGTGACTAAGAATTCCACCGCAGCGTGAGAATCCTATTTCTGCTCTTTTGGCCATTCGGTTTAACTGGCGAGAATTTACCGGGGCATTTGTTGCAACTATAAAAATCATTGAACCACCAGATTCATCATGATGACCAGGTGGTAGCAGTGTTTTACCTATAGGAATGTTATCAAACCTTAAGTCTCTTGGGTCACCTGCGTTGCANACAACTAGTACGCCTACATGGTATGTGTCGATTAACGATTGGCAAACTCGTGAAGAGGTTCCGATTCCACCTTTCCATCCAAAACCAGTCATNCCTGTACCTACTCCTACATTNCCNTCTTCAGTANTTTGNNTGGATACAGANTTTAGAGCTTCCTGTAAATGTTGTTTTGTTAGGTGCCTTCCCACGCCGTCATTTAAGAATCTGTCGTTACTTTCACAAATAACAGGGTTAAAAGATTGAACCCCNGGATTATTATCACTAAGTATGTCNATCAAGGCGTCTCCGATTTTCCAAGTGCTTAGTGTACTAGTAATAATGATGGGGGTTTCTATCGTACCTAACTCAATAAGTTGCATTAATCCAATGGACTTTCCAAACCCATTAAATGTATGAGCTGAAGCGGGTACCTTTTCTTTGAATATATTACCTCTGTGTGGGGTGATGGCGGTGATTCCTGACCTGATTGGTCCTGATCCAGGCATTAATTGGCCTTCCCCGGATATGATTGTNGAATGCCCNACGGCCACATGCGGAACATCAGTNATAGTGTTATTGTCACCGTGAGGAAGNATNCCGATACTTAAATCAAGATCAGTCGCTCTAGGGCGAGGTTTATTGTTATCAGTTAGCATGGTTGATTAGATTTNTTCCTGTTTGATTGTTNGCTTNATTGTGAGATGAAATTTCCAATTCCATATCCAATTCCATACGTCACTATGGCTGAAAATCCACCGACCGCTAACATTCGNATGGATCCAAAAAGTATGTTTCTAGCACTGATATTAGCTAGCATACCGCCAACCAACATTAGAGCTAGGGCTGTTAATAACATGCTCATGTATATTGAAGTTGAATTTGTACTGAATAAGAATGGNACAAGAGGAATAAATGCTCCTANAGAGAAAGCGACCAGGCTACTCAAAGCTGAACCCCATTCNGATCCTAAATCATTTGGNTTTAGNCCTAACTCCTCTTTTGCCATGGTATCTAGGGCGATTTCAGGAGATTTCATTATTCCTTCAGCTGTTTTCCTAGCCGTTTCCTCAGAAANCCCTTTTGCTCTATATATTAAAACCAANTCCTCGAGTTCTTCTTCTGGCCAATAGGTTAGTTCAAATTTTTCTATTTCAAGTTGATGTTGAAAAATTTCTTTTTGTGATCTCATCGATATATATTCNCCCGCNGCCATTGATAAGGACCCTGCGGCGAGACCTGCTAGNCCAGCTANNACTATAAAGTCACTGTTTCCTGTTGCNAAGGAACCACCGACCATGCCNAAAATAAGGCAAAAATTNGATATCAATCCATCATTGATTCCAAGCACGGCCGCCCTAAGAGATCCANTATTGGAATATCTGTGNAAAGACTCTTTTGTGCCTGCAGNNGGGTTTGAGAGCTCNGATAGAATCCTTGCGTGTTTAATTTCCTCATCTGCNATGTCTCTACCATATTCGTCATTTNCATATAACTTAATTTCCTTGGCCTCTATTTTTGATAGCCAAGGTATGATTTTAGTTACTCCAAATANCNTGGAGAAAAGTCTGATGTATATTGCTTTTGCNGTTATGAAATTAGGTTTTAAATTTCTTGCATCAACATCGATGAGTGCAGCCCATTTTGCAGCGTGTCGCATTTCTGACCTGTAAAGATCCTCGAAAATTTTNGCACGTTCTAAGTTATTATCGTTGGTTGATAGAATTTTATAAATAGCCGCTGCTTCAAGTTCAGTTTTCATATAATTTCTGAATTTGTTATCGGTTTTATTTCTATTTGTCACTTTCAATCGGCACTACTCTGGGTAAATTAGAGATCGAATAGTTTTCAGTCGATCCAAATTCTCTTTATCTGGCCCGTTTCCATCGAAACCAGGAACTTCTAAGAAGAATGGGATGTTTTTTAAATTTTCATTACTGATGATACTTTCAAAGCCAGATATACCTATGAATCCTTCTCCAATATTTTCATGCCTATCCACCCCAGAGCCTAATTCCACTTTGGCATCGTTTGCGTGTACGGCTACTAATTTGTCAATGCCAATTTCTTTTTCAAATTCTGACATCACCTGATCTAGTTCATCTGGNATTGCCAAGTTGTATCCAGCTGCGAAGCAATGTTCGGTATCTAAACAAACTTTTAAATTGGGATGATTTACAGCGTTGAGAATTTGACCTATTTCTTGAAATGACGATCCTATATGTGAACCCATTCCAGCACTATTTTCGATACAAAGCCATACGTTGTCTGGGGACTGTTCTAGAACAGTTAGTAAACAGTTTGCAGCTTGATCTANTACTGCTTCAAATCCTTTGCCCTTGTGACTACCCCCATGAAAAATTACTCCCTCAGCACCAATTTCGCCGGCGGTCACCATATTGTTTACTAAGCAGTCAATAGATTTTTGAAGCTGGTCNTCCGATCCTCCTATGTTTACTAAGTAACTTCCATGAATGTAACAAGGGAAAATTCCACTTTCTTTTGTTTTACTTTTGAANAATTCAACTTCTTTTTGCTTGGGGTGATTGAATCTCCATGCTCTGGGGGATGAAGCGAATATTTGTATAGCCTCTGCGCCAATGTCTAGAGCTCTGTCTATCGATTTACTTAACCCGCCTGAGACTGAGACATGTGCACCAAGTTTCATAACAATCCCACCTTTCTTCTTTTTATTTTCTATGTTGAAGTGTATCAGAGCCATATATTGGCTGTACCTTGTAGGGGAAGTACAATTGAAGTTATTGAAGTTATTGAAGTTATTGAAGTTTAGTAATGAGAGGTATATTTTGACTGTAAAAACTGTTGCTATTCAAAGTCCAGGTGATATGGGACATGCCGTTGGTAAAGTTTTGAAAGAAAGTGGGTTCGATGTTATAACNTGCCTCTCAGGTAGAAGTGAAAGGACAATGGAACTTGCCAAAGCAGGTGGTTTTCGGATTGTTCAAACCGTCGATGATGTTGTAAATGAAGCAGATCTTATCTTGTCTATTTTAGTGCCAAGCAGGGCGAAGGAATTAGCCTCTGAAGTCTCCAAGGCTTTTATCAGGACCCAAGCAACAGCTTATTTTGTTGATTGTAATGCTATCTCTCCAAATTCAAGTAAAGAAATTTGTGAAATTATAAATTCTACAGGTGGAACGTTCATNGATGGAGGTATTGTAGGAGGCGCTCCGACTAAGGGAGATACCCCTAGATTTTATGTCTCAGGACCAGAGGCAGAGGTGGTTACTCAATTAGATCATAAGGGGATAATCGTAAAGGTTGTTGGTTCAAATGTAGGACAAGCTTCAGGGATAAAAATGTGTTATGCAGCGCTTACTAAAGGGACAAATACNCTTCAGGTTGCATTGCTGACAGCTGCCCATAAAATGGGTTTGACTGAACAATTGAAAGAAGAATTTGAATTCAGTCAACAAGGTGCGTTAAACGCTATGGAATCGGGGATATCTCGATTGCCGGCGAACTCGCACCGGTGGATAGGAGAAATGGAGGAAATTTCCAGTACATTTCAATCTNTGGGAATCACCCCATATTTTCATAAAGGTGCGGCTGANGTGTATAGAATGTTGAATGAAACACCATTTGCTTCTGAAACNCCCGAAACAATAGATTCTAGCCGTAGCACGTGGGAAACTATTGCCGCAGCTGCTGATATAGTTAATTCCCCTNCCGCGAGATNCGAATAAAATGAAGGCNGCATTCCTCAAACATACTGGGCCTAATCCCATTGTAGATGTAATTGAGGTTGAGGACCCAGTATCTTCTNATGGAAGGGTTGTCATAAAAGTGGAAGCTGCCGGATTATGTCATCATGATGTCGCGATCATGAAAGGTGCNCTCAGAAGNGGTGTTAAGGAGAATATTATTCTGGGGCATGAAATATCCGGAACCGTAGTTGACGTAGGCTTAGAAGTAAAAGGTTTTTCTATAGGGGATCGGGTGGTATCTTCACTTACTAATTTTTGTGGTGAATGTAANTTTTGTATAAGAGGTATGACATACAGNTGTCCTCGATCTCATGGTTTCGGTCACGGTATANATGGAGGATTTCAAGAATTNATATCNTTGGATGCCAGNAATTTGATCAAGATTGATCCTTTAACTGATTTGGTNTCCGCTAGCATATATGGGTGCCCTATTGGAGTTTCATTGAAGGCTTTNANTGACGTTGGGAGAATAAATTCNGACAACGTTGTTGTAGTGTTNGGAGCTGGAGGAGGCTTGGGNTCCCATGCTATGCAAATTGCAAATTCATTNGGCGCGGANGTTTTATCCTTTACTACCTCANGTGAAAAATTAGAGATGTTGCAGGATTTGAACGCAGGTGAAGTCTATTTGATTGATGAATATATTGATCCNTCAGAATTAGTAATGGCATTAACAGAAGATATAGGTGCNAACATAGTTTTNAATCCCGTAGGGGAGGCTTTGTTTTCTTCAGGNATNAAGTGTTTGTCAAGATTTGGTCAGATGCTATTGTTAGGTGAAGTCACTTCGAAACACGCGAGGCTTAGCGTGCCAGAACTGATGTTTAGGGATGCTTCCATTATCGGATGTACAGGATCAGAACCAACGCATGTTCAACAAGTGGATTCTCTGGTGAATGATTCGGAAATTTGTCCTGTTATATATAAAGAAATTCACATGGCGGATTTGCTAGAAGGATTTACGATCATTGAACAGAACCAACAAATTGGTCGCGTGATTGTGCGTCCATAAGCCTAACTATTTCCAAATAATCTCCCAATACTTTTTTGCTCCCAGCTAACTAAAATTTGACTAGCAATTCCAATCGAAGAATAAGTTCCTGCAACTACACCAATCAGGAGTACATATAGAAATTCTCGGATTGTTGCACCACCAAACAAAATAAGGGCAGCCAATGTTATCAGTAATGTGAAACTCGTATTTAGTGATCTGCCGATCGTTTCAGATATGCTCAAGTTTACAACTTCCGAAAAAGGTCGGTTAACGTGGATCAGTACGTTNTCTCTAATCTTGTCGAATACNACAATAGTGTCATTTACNCTGTAGCCTATAACCGTNAGTACTGCTATTAGAAACATTGTATTGACTTCGATGTTAAATAATTCTCCGAGGATCGCGAATATTCCTATTACAATTATAGTGTCNTGTAACAAAGCCACGATCGCCGCGAGNCCATACCGNAATGGGCTAGGNACGTTTCTAAATGCCCACCATACATAAATAAATATGCCGATTGTTGCTGCCAAAACAGCCCATATGGCATTTAATACGGTTTCGCTGGCGACAACCGGCGAAACTAAATCAAANCTTCTCAATATGCTGTCGGATTCCGGATCTAATTTTGATATTAAAGTTTCTGTGATTTTAGTTTTGTCGTTGTCATTTAGTTCTTTTGTGCGGACGAAAAAGTGCGAATCTCCAAGATTCTGGACAGTAGTTTCCGGATACCCTTTTGTGATTANTATGTCCCTGATTTGATGCTGTTTAACGTTGGCNGATTCTGAAAAACCAAGCGTCATGCTTGAGCCACCCGTGAAATCTATTCCGGACTTGAGCCCAGGTGCAATAGCCAGAAAAACTACGCCTGGGGCTATCACCAAGAAAGAAAATATGAAGAACCAGATTCTTTTGCCTGCGAAATCCAAATGAAAACCTCCTGCTAACTACGAGTGAACTTATCACTCAAAGCTTTCCCGCCAGCAGGTACGAAAAGCTGTAATTTTTTTGATATTGGAGTCAATGCCACCACTCTCATGAATGTGCGACTAACTACGATCGCTGAGAACATACTGATCATGACACCTATTGCTAGAGTCACTGCGAACCCCTGAACGATCGTTGCCCCAAGGGTGTCCGCGAACCAGTACAATATCCCACAAGTGATTAGAGTAGAAACATTGCCGTCTCTTATCGCNGGCCAGGCTCTATTAAATCCTGTATTTATGGCGGACAACATTGTTCTACCGGCTCTTAGTTCATCTTTCATGCGCTCAAAAATTAGAATATTCGCATCGACAGCCATTCCTATCGATAGTATTGCTGCCGCGACCCCAGAAAGAGTCAATGTGACAGGAATTAATTTAAATATACTTAATACTATTCCCGCATATATTAAAAGTGCTAACGATGCAACTAAGCCAGGTACTCTGTAATANAGAGTCATAAAAAGAAGTACAAGCAGTAACCCTATCGCACCAGCAATGACACTTTTTCTTAGGGAGTCTGCTCCTAGGATTGCATCGACATCTCGTTCCTGAATGAGTTCAATTGGCACTGGAAGTCTACCAGATTCAAGTAGCAGCGCTAGGTCCTTGACTCGCTCTATTGTGAAGTCAGGACCNTGAATTATTGCNGTACCTGCCGTGATTGGACTGTTCACAACAGGAGCTATTAATTCNTGTCCGTCAAGAATTATTGCTATTTGATCTTTCACTCCCGTNCTCTGGTCATTGTTGTATATTTTTGTCGTTAATGCCCCAAANTTTTTGGTTCCTTCTTCACCGAATTCAATGCTCACTATTGGNACCCCAGATCCTTGGTGTTGGCTNGGATATGCTGTGGCGAGGTCGTCGCCGGTTAACCCTATGTCCTCATCAATGAAGCCAGGTTTAACGCTGAACGAAATTGAAGGATTATCTCCTAGTTTTGATTTGTATTCACCGGATGTTATGGGCTCTTCAGATTGATTGGATATTGCCGGTATAGCAAAGGCATATTCTTTAGTTCCTTCGATTTGTCTTATTTGATTACCGCTGACGCTGAATCTTAACGGGTCGCTACCGTCTATAAATAATTCCAAGGTATTNACAGGCAGCATGCTGCCTCTCTGGAATGCTTGNTCAGACTGTGCATATGANACAAGCAGNNCCAAGGCCAGAGACTGGAACTGTGCATATGCTGATTCTGTAAATTCAACGATTACGACTGGTGAAGCATTTGTTTCTTCTTTGGNAACATTATCAGAATCTTTCTGGTCAGGTAGGTACGAGCCGTCCGGCAACATGTTTTTTATATCAATATTTAGAACGTCGTCGGAAGTTATGAATTCCACGGGCTCAGCATCTACAACNGTTTTTCGGTGCTTGAATTCCAGCTGAGCTGTCTCTCCAATGAGACTTTTAGCTCTACCGGGATCTTTAATTCCGGGCAATTGTATTAAGAGNCTGTCTTCACCCAATATTTGTATTATTGGCTCTGCAAGTCCTGAAGAATTTATTCTTCGTTCAATNGTTTTTACCAAAGAAGCCATTTCGTTGGCGGAGGGTATTTTACCCTCACCAGTGGCCCTGTCCGTCGACGTAGCTTTATAGACTAAGTGACTTCCACCTTGCAAATCTAACCCTAAGTTTAAGCCTAAAAGAGTATCTCCACCCCGCTCAAAATTGTTTAGCTCAATTTTTTGAAAGCTAAGGGTTGCCNCACATAGCAGTATTATGACGGCGATCACCAATAACGTTCTGGCATTTCTTCTCAAAATTTTCCCCTGTTTNGATAATTTTCTTTAATAATTCTAAGGCTTCTTCTTTAGTTTTGACNTTTNCATCGATTTGCGCTTCTTCAANTTTTTCTATCAGTTTCCCGATNTCNGGTCCTGGGTTTAANCCCAACCCAACCATTATATCGTGTCCTGTCAGTAGCTTGCTGACTCTNGTGGGCACTTCTTCAGTAAATCCTTGCTTTAGAATTTGGTTAATTTTTTGGCAGTGCTCCTTCCATTCGTGCTCAGTTANCATAGGGCCNCGGGCNGCCAGNAAATCTGCCAAATTCAAGTATAAAGTATCTATAGATGCAGTTTTANCGTCTCGGTAATACCTGTATANAGCTTTNTTGGAGGGCTTTTCNCCTTTTGGCGCTATTTGCCCTGGTCTCANATGATGGAGTATCTGGGTGGCTATTAAATCGATGCTTTTTTTACTGAAATGTAATTTGTGTAAAATATTTTTAGAAATTTCTGATCCTTCCACGTGATGACCTAAAAACCTTATTTTCCCTTCNTCGACGGTTTTGGTGAATGGTTTGGCTACATCNTGTAATAAGCATGCGACTTTGCATAACGTTTTGCGGGTATGTCCATCGGAATAGCTATGATGGAAGTATTCTGTCATATTTTCGAAAACGGGAAGATACTCATATATGAACAGTTCATCTGTAGTGTCAAAGTTTAATATTTTCTCCAGCCAGTCAACACATTCAATCTGATGGTTGAATACGTCCCAGTAATGCTGTTTGGGTTGTATCACTCCTTTTCCATAGGGTAATTCGTGCGCAATTTCATGAAGGAGTTCNAGTTGATCCAATAATCTTAGTTGTTTAGCGGAATGTTTATGGCTCAAAATTTTGAGGAACTCGTCCCTCACTCGCTCGGGTGAGCAAGTTGATAGTAGATTTGCATTGGCTTTTATGGACAGCTTTGTGTTAGCCGCTATATTGAAATCGAATTCTGAAGCGATTCTGATTGCTCTTAACAGGCGTATTGGATCCTCAGAGAATATCTCACTATGCGTTGCTTTTACTGTTTTACTTTCTATATCCTCAGTTCCATTGCATGGATCATAAAGGTCTTCGATCTGAAAATAAGCTCCTTTGGAATCGACACAAATGCTTTTTGTGTTTAGAACTATGGCGTTTATCGAGAAGTCTCGCTTTAGTGTATCCCTCTCTAAATTGCCATCCATCCTGGTGATATCAATTTGAAATTTCTCTGAGTTTTTTTTGAGAATGATTCTGGAAATCCCACGTTGCTTATCTAGTTCAATGTGTTTTGCATCCAGTGTTCTGCAGATATTGTTAATAAGATTGTGACTGTTTCCTTTCACACTCAGGTCTATGTCTGAACTTTTCATATGAAGTAGAGAATTTCTTATTGCGCCACCGACTAAGTAAATATGATTTTCTGAGACAGAAAATAAAGGTAAAAGCTTGGTGATCAGATCGGGTAGTCTATATATATCATTGCGTGGTGAACGCATTGGCAGTGACCTTATTTAATTGTGAATGATGACGAGGTGTCTAAATCATCCTCGGAAAGGGTCTCAGTTGGTTTCGGTTCTTCAATCTTATATAAGCTCTCATGTTCAACTAAATGATCTGTGTAGAGTATGCCATTAAGATGGTCTACTTCATGCTCAAGAGCCTGAGACAGAAGATTGTCGGCTTTGAATTTAATGGTTTTAAAGTTAGAATCTAAAGCTTGAAATCTGATCTTTATTGACCTAGTAACTATGCCTCTGTATCCAGGCAAACTTAAGCAACCTTCTTCAATTTTTCTTGAACCTGTCGCTTTTAGAATCTCAGGGTTCAAATAGATCCTGGCTTCTTCTTCTTCTGGTAATTGAATAACTATTATTCTCTGTAACACTCCAACTTGGTTAGCAGCTAATCCCACTCCTCCGGCTTCTCTCATTGTCTCTACCATGTCATGTGCAAGAGAGATAGTTTTATTTGACAAAGAACGAATTTTTTTTGCTCTTTGTCTAAGTAACGGGTTTGGAATTTCTAGTATTGGTAGAATCGCCATTTTTGGTTTTGCCTATATTAAGAATTCGACCTGGGTTGAGGTCCAATTATATCAATTTTGGTTGTCTCGATCCTCTTGATGATAATAATCGTCATATTGGTGGACATCATCTTCTGAATTATTATGCCTGCGGATTAATTTATTGGATATAGTGACCGTTAATGAAATTAATACGGCTATTAAAATAAGCAGAGAAGGTGATAGCATTCCTATGTCTGCTATGAATTTCTCAGATATTTTAGGTTCTAGACTTTCTTTCCATTGGCGGTCTAGTTCAGTTTCATTAAACCCATATACTGATCGCATTGCGCTATCGATGTTTTCCCCGTTTTGTAGTGAGGATATCAATTTGCGGAAATTTTTCTCTCCGTAAATGTCTATCAAGTGTTTAACCACAGCATGAGAATGGGCATAAAAAATCCGTACTTCATTTGGTCGCCCTGGGGGTGTCCTTAATTGCTGCAATGGTTTTAGGGCTCCAGATCTGTAGGCTTGAAGAGCTGCCCTTTCACGCTGAGAGTTATTGGGCTCAAAATACATAGCGATGCCTTCATTAAGCCATGCAGGGATTTTTGACAATGGAGAATTTAATACTTCGTCTAGAATCAAATGGGTCATCTCGTGCGCCGCGCTGTTCATAGAGAGGCCTTCAATAACAAATAATCCGTAGTCTTTAAATGCGAAACCTGCGTATAAACGTGTATCGATGGCTGCTTGACTAGTTCTGGGTGAAGCTTCTAATAATTCTTCACCGTTGTTAACAATTACTGCAGTGTATTGTGTGTTTTTTGATGAGTTAAGGAAATTTCTCACCTTTAGTGTTACGTCATCAATAGCATCCGACAAATCCATGATTCTAAGTGCTGGTACGTCGTGGTAAAACAGAATCAGGTTGTTTGATTTGTAGGTCTGCCAAGTGTGCTTTGGATCTAAATACAATAGAGTGCGAGTTTCTGAGGTTAGAGAGTAGCCATCCGTTGTCTGGATATGGTACTCAAAAGTAATCTTTGTTCCTGGTGGAATGTAGTATTCACCCTGTGTTCTAATCAGTCCATTAGCAGAAAAGTTTTTCGAACCATTGATGTNTAGGTGTGTGTATTGAACGACTTTAGAATTTCCTAGCCGGTATTTTAATGTTATTTTTTCTGGGTGCGTCGCTGCATAACCATTGATTGTGAATCTTATTTCAGATGGGTAAATTATTGTTTCAGAAGTATTTTTGATATGAGTAGGAGTTGCTTTGCCATTCGATTGTGCGTTAGCCATCGTAAAGCTGCTTAAAGTCAAAAGTAAAAAAATTAGTGCGCTTTTTATGATTATGGAATAGGAACGATGATTCAGAGGATTCTCTATATACCCGAAATTTTGATAGACGAATGACCTTTATATATTTTATTAATGTTCAGTAATAAAGCGGTTAAATCTTCGACGTATTTGGAATTTTTCAATTTCCCTCCATCTATTCCACGAATATTGGTGATTTTTTCCGCAAGGGAAATTGTAGTTAATTTTGATTTTTCATCATCTGAACAAACAACTACGTCTGATTCGATTACTTTGGCTGGGTCTAATAAGTCTTGCGCACTAATGTTGTGAAATGCCCCAACTACTTTAGATGATGTCAGAACATTTTGAGCTTGTTCAGCTGCTGAACCTTCAGGTACTTGAACGCTTGATATTTCTCCTTTAGTGAATTTCAATGGTGCCACAACATCTATTACTGTTTTCCCCACAAGGGCTTGATTTAAGGTTGATAGAGTATCTTTGTGCCCAGAATACGGNACACATACAAATGCAATATCACATTCATATGCACAATCTTGATTTGTGCCACCTCGTATCAATCTAGAGGAGTTTGTTTTAGAGGTTATAGAAACGATGGAATTAGCAGCGTCTACTCCGTTGGCTTCGGATCGAGATCCAATGAATATTGATTCACCCGCAATTGCTAGTCTTAAAGCCAAACCTCTTCCTTCTGGACCGGTGCCTCCTATGAATCCCAGCATACGTTTCTCCTTATCTTGATCATTAAAGATGTTTTTTCCAAACAGTACTGTATTTGCTTCCGTGCACTGTTTCCAATAGGCATGTTTTTTCTAATTTTTTTAACTCATTTAAAATAAATGTACGGTCTATATCAGTCTTTTTGACCGGGAGGTTTGTAATTTTATTAATGATCTCATCCCAAATTCCACTTGTTTTGAGAGTATCAATGTATCGGAACCAAGGGATAAGGGTCATGTTTTCTACTTCAGGAAAGTTTGGCCGCAGTTGTTTGATGCTACGAAGTCTTTCCTGAGGGCTGTTGGCCATATTAGTCAATATCAGCGCTGGGCCATCAGTATCGTTGGACCTTAGGTCTAAAACAATAGATTTTCCCAGATATGGNAAAAAAATCGAGGTTATTTCTGAACTGAGTAATTTCTCAAAAATGGTGTCTAAACTGTCATAAAAATGGTTTCCATGCATTTAAAACCTCGACACTTCAAAATCATTATTTCGAATGTTTAGCGGAAGAGTTCCCACTAGAGATTGATAACCCTGCGTAATTGCTATTACTTTTGGGGCGATTTAACAAATTATGATTCCATTAGCTCTTTCACGGTTGATGTAAATGAAGGAAGAACTTTTTCCCAATCACCCACAACTCCATAGCGAGCATCTTTAAAAATGTTGGCATCACCATCTTTATTAATAGCCACAATATTTTTGGAGGCTGAACAACCGGCCATATGTTGACTGGCCCCAGATATCCCGATCATTATATATAGATCCGGTGTTACTGTCTTTCCAGTTAGCCCAATTTGGTAAGCATGGTCTAACCACCCGGCGTCACAAACTGCACGAGAAGCTCCCACCGCCCCATTGAAAAGTTTCGCAAGTTCTTCTAATTGATCAAATGGCTCAGGCCCGCCAAGTCCTCTTCCTCCGCCAATTATCACNGAAGCGTCTTCTAGTTTGATTCCTTCTGATTCTTGTTTCACTGTCTCTATAATTGTTGTACTGATCTTTGATTCAGCCAAGTCTAATTTTAAGACCTCTATATCCCCTGATTTGTTATTGTCTTCGGGTAGTGGTTCAATGGACTTTACTCTCATGATTGCGACGTTGGTTTGGCTTTCTCCGAACTCAAATTTTGCTAGTGCACTGCCACCATACACCGGCCGCAACACTGAAATTTTACCTGAACTTTTATGACCGAACACGCTGAGACAATCTTGAGCGGCGCTTGTACATAAACGAAAAGCTAGTCTAGGGCCGACCTCCTTNCCAAGTGGAGTTTTAGCAGTTAGCACCAATTTAGGTTTTATATGAGCACATACACCTTCTAGGGCATCGACGTAGCTATCAGGTGTTTCAAAAGTTAATGCATCTGACGATACTAGGTATGCCTTATCTGCTCCTTGCGCAATTACTCGAATTGCATGATCATTGGCGCCACCAAGAATAGCTGCTGAAACAGTAAGGTTTAGTTCGTCAGCAAGATTCCTGGCAGCAGCAATCAGCTCNCCGGATGTTGAGTGTATCTCGCCTTCATGAACCTCTGAAAAAACTAATATTTCTGACATTTCCGCCTCTAGTGATTGGGGTTTGTTCTCGAATCAACAAAGTTAGATAATTTTTTCTTCTCTTAATTTCAAGGCGAGTAATCTACCAGAATCTTCATCTGATTCACCTTCAACTATTTCACAATTTTGATCACTTACAGGAACATATAGCTCGGTAAGCGTCATGGAGCTGAATGAGCTGTCTAGATTGATGCCAATGTCGTCAAAGGACCATAATTCCGGACTTTTTCTACTTGCTTGCATGATGCCTCTCAGAGTGGGATATCTGGGTTCACCGATTTCACTGTTTACTGTGATTAAAGTTGGGAGTGGAGCTTCAACTACTTTATACCCGTCAGGGTTGGAGCTGTGAGCAACAACGGTATTTTCTTGCACTTCGATTTTTTTGGCTCCAGTAATACATGACATTTTCAACAATTCAGAAATACCAAGTGGGACTTGAGCATGGTCCCAGTCAGACGCTTGCTGTCCACAAATTATTATATTGGAGTCACCTATTTTTTTAATTGCCTCAGAAAGTACGGTGGCTGTTTGAAACGGGTCTGAAATATCTTTATCCGGAGTTTCTACCAGAATCATCTTATCGGCTCCCATGGAAAGAGGCTTTTTCATGACATCCATCACAAACCCTGAGCCAAACGACAAAACTATCACTTCAGCGTCAGACCTANATTCCTTAATTTTCAACGCCGCCTCAACGGCGTTTTCGCAGAATCCATTTACAACTGGCGGGATACCTTGAGAAGGGACTACTCTTTTTGCAGTTTCATCAACAATAAAGGCAGAACTTGGCGTGTCTGGGTCCATGACCTGCTTAACGCATACGACGATTTTAAATGACATCCCTATCTCCTAATACGGTGGGTGGGTAGTTAACCATACAGATAAGCAGGCTTGACCAATACCGGGAAGAATATAGCAACGTCGATACGATCGTGTCAATTTGAATCGCGAATTTTCGAAACCCATATTTTTACAAGTATAAAAATAATATAAATTTCAAACATGTGTGTCGAAAGACTTGACTTTTTTTTGACAAGTATAAGAAAATGCCATAACATCTTCGAATAACATAGGATAGCACCCTCTGCAATTCCTGATTGAAATCGATAAAGATTAAGAATTTTGACAAGTTTAATCTTTCTTTGGGAGGTTTTTTGATATGGTTGTACAAACNTCGAGTCCTTTTGCGCCTGCAAAACCGAGAGTACCAGTTGTGCCTCGAAAAATTTCTTCTGGATTGTCAAACCAAAAGCCTCATACGAATAAAACACATTGTCCAAAATGTTCTTCTCAATTGCATAGAAATTATGATGATGCAGAATGTTTGAATTGCGGTTTTGTAGATTATGACTATGTGCCTCCTGTAACAAAAAAGAAAGCAAACAGCATAATCGGTACAGGAACTCGGTACGTTCTGCGATATGTTGGAGAATTCCCTACCTTATCCGATGTCGTGACCCATGTGAAAGTCTATAGAGTTCGAAATCGAGTTGTATATGGGGTCAGGTGCCCGTTTTGCGGTAGCGGAATGTCCCAGTCATCGCTATCCGGAAAAAGGAAGGAGATTAGGGAAGAAAGATACAAGTGTACCTCCGGCCACAGAGTTTCACTTTGCCCCAATGGTGACGGTGACATCGGCTGGAAATAATATTACATCTGTTCAATTAGTGAAATACGAGAATAGTTGCTAGGGCTGTATATGCTCCTCTGTCTTAAGTGATGATCGGGAACAAAAATTGGATAGACCACGNTTAACATCGCTTCTCAAGGAGTTTGGTAATAAGCCTTTCTTTGTGTGTGATGTTTCTCCCCCTAGNCTTGGNATGAGTGACTCAATTTCTGGGTTGCTCGAATTAAACCCGGATATGTTTTCTGTTTCTTATAATCCTGGTAAATCTACAATCATGAATTCTGTGATCGCTGCTACATGGTTGCAGAACCAGACTGGAATAGAAACTATGTTTACTCTTGCAACGAGAGATATGAATAAACTCGCTCTTCAAAGTCTTATGTTGGGCGCTCAATTTAATTCATTAAATAATGTTGTAATAGTCCAGGGTGACAAGTTTTCAGAGGAGGAGGCATTGTTGGCTTGCGAAATCAACGATTTCACCCCTACTGAGATGATAAAAGCCACCACAAATATGAATTCCAGAAAAGATTTTAGAGGTAGATATATTCATGAACCCACAGATTTTTTAATTGGTGCAGTATTTGATTTGAATAAACCGTGGGAAAGAGAGTNGNATTTGGTAGGNCAGAAAATAAAAGCTGGAGCNGATTTTTTAATTGCTCAGCCTTTTTATGATATCGAAAATGCACNGAAGTTTATGGACTATTNCTTNGAAGTTCATGATCAACCTTTAGATTTGCCAATTTTCTGGGGTTTACAAATGCTTGAGAAGGGTAGCGGTTCTTTTTGTGAAGTTCCTACTAAAATATCGAAAAATATAGATAGAGGAATTTCTACAGTTGAACTAGCGACCCAATTCATTGAGAAATTTCAACAACTGGGGATCGGGTCCTTTTATCTTCTCCCTCCATTTTTTAAAGGAGGGAGAAGGAGTTATTTAGCTGCGCAGACATTATTGGAAGAATTCAGAAATTAAAACCTGAGAAATTGAGTGAATTGTAATTGACCATTTTTGATATGACTTTTATAATCGGGCATCAGCGTTTGATGTAGACGTTTCAATGGAAATTATCACTAGTGGGAGAATGAATTGGCAAACGAAACAGGTAAGCGATATTACTGTGGGACTTGTGAAGCCGAGTTAGTGGTAACCAGAGGTTCCGACGACGGTATTCTCAAGTGCTGTGGAAACGAAATGACAAAGAAATAATTATTGGGACTAGGTATTTTAGATGTCAGATGGTATACAGTTAGGCCGAAGATATCAATGCGACGTTTGTGGATCCATGATTTTATGTACTAAGGCTGGTGAAGGGATGGTGGAGTGTTGTGGCGTTACTATGGAATTACAACAACCGAGGAAACTTCCTTCTTCAGACTGAATAATTAGCAGCTGTTCGGTGTTGCTCGTCGGCGTGGTATGAACTTCTCACCAGTGGGCCTGCGGCGACGTGTTTGAATCCTAGATCTAGACCCATTTTTTCCAGATCACTGAATTCATTTGGTGTGTACCATTTCGCTATTGGTGTGTGTTTTGGGGTTGGCCTGAGGTACTGTCCTATCGTAAGGAGGTCGCAGTTTACTTTTTTAAGGTCTATCATCGTCTCTCGAATTTCGTTTTGTGTTTCTCCAAGGCCGACCATCATTCCGCTTTTTGTAATTAGGCTTTTGTTANTAGATAATTCTTTGGCTTTTTTGAGTACTTTCAACGAAAGATCATAATCTCCCTTAGCCCTCACGACCGGAAATATTCTTCTAACGGTTTCAATATTATGGTTGAAGGTGTCGGGGCCCGCCAGCAAAATTGAATTCAAAGAATTCCAATTTCCTTCAAAATCAGGAGTTAANACTTCAACTTTGCANGTTGGAAGACGTTTCCTGATTTGAGTAACGCATTGAGCGAATATAAATGCTCCTCCGTCTGGAAGATCATCTCTGTTCACTGAGGTAATTACAGCGTAATTTAAACCCAATGTTTCGACGGTTTTAGCTAAGCGTAACGGTTCTTCTAGGTCTAAGCTCGTAGGTTTGCCTGTCTTCACAGCACAATACGTGCATGCTCTCGTACAAGTATCACCTAAAATCATGAATGTTGCTGTTTTATTGTCCCAGCATTCACCTATATTTGGGCATCTTGCTTCTTCACATACTGTGTTTAGGTTTCCAGAGTCAACCATAGTTTTCAGCATCTGGTAATTGTTACCGGATGGCATTTTAACTTTGAGCCATTCTGGTAGTGTTCTCTGGGTGGCCAATTTTAGAAGCCTCCGTTTGATTTACTTTCTTACCTAAATAGTAACAGATTCATTTAGATATCGATGGATTTCATTTGAAAAATTGATGTATTGTGTAGTTCANGATTTAAANGACTAGTTTAACCACATNGTTAAAGAATGGAACCGATTATGAATTCTCTACCTAATGACCCGTTACGTTTGGATGATGCCGAAGTAGAATTTTCTACTCTTCGCATCGATAGGTTGGGTGCGTTAGGCGATGGGATTGCCAATTTTGAAGGGACTGAAATCGGAGTTTTCGGTGGGCTTCCTGGAGAACTTGTAAAAGCACGAATTTACAGGTACAAAAGGAGGAAAAAGAACATTGTGAGTGGCATCGTTATTGAAGTGATTGAACCGTCTCCTAATCGTGTTGAACCGCTATGCAAATATTTCATAAGTTGTAGTGGATGTCAGTGGCAAAATATGGAATATTCTTTTCAACTGATATCTAAACGAAATTATGTCATGGAACAGATGAATGCACATGCGAATTTGAAAGAAGTACCAGTTGAATCAACTATACCTTCTTNNCAGCAATATAATTACCGGAATCATGCAAGATTTACTGTGCGTTTTGGAGGTCAATTGGGTTTTTCCAATAGGATTACTCGTCGGTTTTTACGAGTGGATGAATGCCATATTATGGATCCGTTGATAAATGCCACTTTAGCTGGTCTGCAAGATAAATGTTCTGAAACAAGTAATTTGTCTATTCGAGTTGGGTCGCGTACTCATGAAAGGCTCATTCAGCCAACATTATTGGAACCTAAGGTTCCTTACGCGACGGGACAGAAGTGGTACACAGAGAAAATAAAGGACACCTCATTTAGGGTGGCCTCACCTTCATTTTTTCAAGTAAACACGGCCCAGGCTGAGTTGATGATTGATCTTGTGGTTGATAATTTTGATCTGACTGGTAAAGAGACTGTAGTTGACGCTTATGCAGGCGTCGGAACGTTTGCAGTAGAGGTTGCAAAGAAAGCTAAAAAGGTTATTGCGATTGAAGAGTCCCTATCTGCCGTTAATGACTCATCTTATAGCTTGGATAGTCTTGAAAATGTGGAATTTAAGTTGGGCAAGACTGAGGATGTACTGCCNACTTTAGAATGTGAAGTGGATGCGGTTATTATTGACCCTCCTAGAGTGGGGTGTCACCCTGACGCTTTAAATTCAATTATAAATTTACATCCCTCGAAAATTGCCTATGTGTCCTGTGATCCTGTAACGTTAGCGCGAGATTTAGATATCCTGGTAACAGGAGGTTACCAAGTTACCAAGGTCGAACCGATTGATATGTTTCCNCAAACTCACCATATTGAATGTGTTGCTACGCTCCGAGCAAAAGATTAGGAATGATTTTGGACCGGAACGAGTCAAATATATGTAGAAGATTATGATGAATGTAAATAAATTTGTATTAGCTTCTTCGTCCCCTCGCCGCCGTGAGTTAATAAAATTACTGGATGTTTGTTTTAGTTTGGTATCTNCTGGTATTGCTGAGCGCCCCCCTCAAGCTGGAGAAAATCCATTGAGTTATTGCGCTGAATTGGCGTATTTGAAGGCTAGTAATGTCGCAATTAGTCTGGACAGAGGCCAGTTAGCAATCGGAGCGGACACAGTAGTAACTTTAGATAGCCGTATTATGGGGAAACCAATTGACAATGTTCAAGCTGTACAGATGCTCCAAACACTCAAGGGTAGAACCCATTTGGTACATACAGCAATTGCTGTCGTGCGAGGGAGAAGTCACCAAGTTAAGGAGAAAGTGACAACAACTCGAGTCACAATGCGGAATTACTCTGACGAGGAAATTAGTGAATACATAGCAACAGGAGACTTCATGGATAAAGCTGGGGCATATGCTATACAGCACCCAGTGTTTATTCCTGCTGAGAAAATTGAGGGGTGTTATTTGTCGGTAGTGGGACTACCCATATGTGAATTGCTTGAATTATTGAATTCTGTGGATTCGATGCCCAAGGTTAAATTGAAAANCAGATCTCGNCAGTTCGATAAATGTACTCAGTGTCCATTAAGTGAATCTGGTTGTGATTACGAGGAAATACGAAAGGAGTTGTGACTAAGTGTTAGGTATGGGGCCAATGGAAGTGGCCGTTATATTATTGGTAGCATTTATCTTTTTAGGTCCGCAGAAAATGATTGGCGGAGTGAAAACGTTAGGGGAAATGCTTTCACAGATGCGCAAAATTACTCGTAGTATAACGGACATTGATTTAGAGACCGAATTATCAAATCAGGACAATCTTGTAAAAAAGTTAGAGCGATTTAATAAAACTGAGGATGATCGTGAAGTGGATTTCGTTGATCAAGAAATCGATGGCCCCATCCCATATGGTCGTAGGCGAAAGCCAATTCATTTGAATGATAGCGAAGACAATGCTTCACCGGAAGATAATTTAGATGCTAAGGATCAAATCATTGGAAGAGACTGAAAACTTAAGTTATCATCTGACGGAATTACGCAAAAGACTTACTTGGTCTGCACTCGTAGTAGTTTCNTGCACGGTTGTTGCCTTTGTTTTCCACCAGCAAATACTTGAACTACTTATGGTACCGGCAAAAGGCTTTGCCAACGTACCATACGAAAAACCGATCTATACTGAACTCACAGAATTCATTGGGATAGCAATGAAACTTTCGTTAATGGTGGGGGTATTTGCATCGTTACCCTTTCTTCTATGGCAACTTGTGATGTTCGTTTCGCCCGGATTGAAATCATCTGAGAAAAAATACTTATATATCTTGATGCCTGTTAGCGTTTTAGTTTTTATTGTTGGTTCACTTTTTGGCTATTTTGTTTTATTCCCACCTGCAGTGAAGTTTTTGCTGACATTTGGCAGTGATATTGCCACTCCGATGATACGNATTGGAAATTATGTAGGCCTGATGCTTTCTCTCTTGTTCTGGATGGGTGTTGTTTTTGAAATCCCAATTGTGTTGTTTTTTCTTGCTAGAGTTGGGATTGTGACCTCAAGGCTGTTATCTAGAAATCGAAAATGGGCCATTGTAGGTGCATTTATTCTCGGAGCAATAATTACTCCTACATTGGACCCAGTGAACCAAATTTTGGTGGCACTTCCAATTGTTGTTCTGTACGAGTTTGGTATTGTTCTTTCAAAACTGGGTACAAAAATAAGAAGCAACTCAGATAATTAACAGAGTTTGTCGGGAATTCAAGTTTGACATAAGGCCGGGTTCATTAAAGAGATTAGATTTTGCTGTCTTCTTTTTGAGACGTTCCATCAGCATTGCTGTCGTCTTTTTGTGTGCTTCTGAATTCTTTGATAGCTTTGCCCATGGCACCACCTATTTCAGGTAACCTTCCGACCCCGAAAATTATCAAAACGACCACTAATACTATTATTAGCTCCATGGGGCCAAATCTGAACGGCATATCATCAACTCCCGCACTTTTAAATGTACATCTATTTTGATTGTTGTTAGNTATTTTACCAAAAACACAATATATATATCGGGGTAGGGACGCNTATGGTGGATATTTAATTGAAAATTTTCTCTATATGCTATTGCCTTTGTCTATTATTCAAATTACAATTNGGNTTCGTGTTTCGCTATATTAGCTAGAACNTGCTGTNGTCATTATAGTTTGCACAGNAAGTTAGTNTGGAAAGAGTCAAATGGATGCACATAGTCTTATACCNGTAGAAAAAAATTCTAATATCGAAGATTTTGGACCCGGTGATAATGTTCGAGTCGATGTTAGGGTTGTTGAAGGCGAACGTGTTAGGAATCAGGCCTTTGAAGGTGTNGTAATCAGAAGACGAGGAAATGGNCAAGGAGAAACCTTCACTGTTCGACGTNTAACCAATCAGGTNGGGGTCGAACGAACNTTTCTGATGTGTTCTAAAAATGTTCAAGCTGTTAAAGTGACTCGCAGAGGTAAGGTTAGGAGGTCTAGGCTTTACTACTTGCGGGGCCTATCTGGTAGAGCAGCTAGAATCAAAGAAGCAGGCCGGAACTAACTAGGTCTATTTATTCTAAATTTCTTTTAAATGGCTATAATGAGAGCCTAGTCAGTGATGAGCATGTATTACTGGCAAGTGAGTTATGAAATTTGTTGAAGTTGCGGTAGACGCNCCAATAGCAGAAAACAAAACTTTTAGCTATTCCGTCGCGCCNGATTTGGTGTTAAGTGTGGGGCACTTGGTGTTGGTTCCTTTCGGGAGACGAATTCTCCAGGGAATTGTTGTTGAAATAAACTCAACTCCCTCAGTTGAAAACACACGAGAAGTTTCTGAACTAGTGTTTAATGAACCGCTAGTTGATGCTTTTCATATGAAACTGGCCATGTGGATGAGCGAGTATTATATGTGCTCAATTTTTGATGCGGTATCTCTCATGTTTCCAGCTGGCTCACACAGTAGACCGGAAACATTGTTTACTTTAGTCAACGCAACCAAATTGACGACTTCTTCTGAGTTCCAATCACAAATTCTGTCTTACGTTAAAGATAATCAAAAAATCTCATTGGAACGTATTGTATCTCGTTTTGGTACAAAATCGAGACGCTCAATTGAAATATTGGTTCAAAAAGGCAAATTGCTGAAAGAAGTTAAAAACCCAAATCCAAGCGTTCGGCCAAAACATTTATATGTTCCTGTAGTTACGGAAGCTGGTTTATGTGCAATCAAACATTCAAGTTTGAAGGGATCTCCAAAACAGCAAGCTGCATTACAGTATTTAATCCATTCTTCTAAGACTCTAACTATGCCTGAGATTAGAAAAAAATTTGGTTCGCAGTCAGTAAAGCGATTATTGGAAAAAAAATATATTTCCCAAACTGAGGAGTTGGTTTCTCGAGATCCAGATCTAGGCATTGGATTCGGCGATAGCTTTAGCTCTGTGTGTTTAACTTCTGAACAGGAACTGGCCGCTAAATTAGCTCGACAAGTCATTGAAGATCCAGAAAGCTATCCTAGGGCAATGCTTTTGCATGGGGTAACAGGTAGTGGAAAAACAGAAGTGTATCTGGATGCAGTTGAAGCTTGTTTTTCACAAGGGAAACGGGCAATAGTTCTTGTTCCTGAGATTGCTCTTACTCCGCAGACTATAAGAAGGTTTCATGAAAGATTTCCGGATAACATCGCAGTTTTACATAGTGGGTTGTCTTCCGGAGAACGTTATGATCAATGGTGGAAGATCAGAAAAGGAGACTATGGACTGGTCATAGGTTCACGAAGTGCTATTTTTGCCCCGATTTCCAATCTTGGGTTGATAATAATGGATGAAGAACATGAATGGGCTTATAAGCAGAACGAAGGATCACCAAGGTATCACGCCCGAGACGTTTCTATGCAACTGGCAGGTATTACGAAAGCCGCAGTAATTTTGGGTTCTGCATCTCCTGACATAGAGACGTATCAAAGAGCGATTAGAGGGAGGTACCGATTAGCGAAGCTTGAAAGACGTTATAAGCAGGTCATTAGTAAGGTGCAAATTAAGGAGTTATCGCCAGCATCTGAAGCTTCCGGAATGGCCTCTGTAAAGATTGTTGATATGAAAGAAGAGTTGAAACAGGGCAATACCGATATATTTAGCCGTGAATTAACGGTGAATTTAAGACAAACAATAGATAACGGTAATCAAAGTATTTTGTTTTTGAATCGGAGGGGAGCACATGGGTTTGTTCAGTGTCGAGATTGTGGTTTTATGCAGCGGTGTCGTAGTTGTGACGTTGGGTTGACCTACCACTCGGAAAGTGATGCTCTTGTATGTCATTATTGCTCAGCGAGACGGCGATTTACAAACAAATGTAATGAATGCAAGGGCAGTAATATATCTAGATACGGGGTCGGAACACAGCTTGTGTATGAGAGATTTAGGGAACTTTTCCCAGGTGTTTCTGTGGTTAGATGGGACAGAGATGCAGCCAGGAATATTAGTGACTATAGAAGGATTTTGGAAGAATTTCGTCAACGGAAAACACAAGTTTTAGTTGGAACTCAAGTTATAGCGAAGGGCCATCATTTACCTGGAGTGACTCTTGTAGGTATTGTTTCAGCTGATGTTGGATTGGGGTTGCCTGATTTTAGGGCTGGGGAAAGATCTTTCCAAACGATTTGCCAGGTTTCGGGTAGGGCTGGGAGGGGAACCATACCTGGCAAAGTGATTCTTCAAACTTATCAGCCTGATCATTATTCAGTCGTAACTGCAGCAGATCAAAATTATTTGTCATTTTTTGAAATCGAATCAAATTATCGTAAAAGGTTTTTGCACCCTCCGTACAGTCGGTTGATTCGTTTACTCCGGCAGGAAACTAACGCTACGACTTGTGAAAGGGAGGCTATGGATTTGGGTAGGTTATTGAAAGAGCAGCAACAGTTATGGGGTATGACTGATATAGATATTATGGGACCTACTCCTGCATTTCCTACTAAGGTCAGAGGACATTTTCGGTGGCAAATATTGCTTAGAGGTTCAAATCCCCGGGTGTTGCTTGATAAAGTACGGTTTAGACGCAATGAAGGAACAACTAGAAAGATGAAAGGGGGATGGATCATTGATGTTTCGCCATCTTTTCAGATTTGATATATATATCAAATTTTTCGTTGTTTCACTTAATGATTGATTGTTGAAAGTCTAATATATAATTAACCTAGAATTGGTTTAACTGGTTATCTAAACAACAACAGGATTTAAGCAAGGGTTTTTTATGCAGGAATTGCGATCAGAATTATTCTATTTGAAAGATAGGGTTAGTAAAATACTGGTGCGACTTTGACCTGGATGCAAAAAGGAAAACGATAACTCAACTTGAAATTTTGGCTTCAGATCCGAATTTCTGGAGCTCTCACCAAATTGCTCAAGAGAAAATGAAAATTTTGTCCACGTTAAAGACAGAAGTCCAAGATTGGACTGAATTAAGTCGTGATATTGAAGCGGCTTCTGAGCTTTTAGATTTAGCTATAGAAGAAAAAGATACGGATGTAGCTAATGAGGTGCGTACAGAGTATGAAAAAGTATGCACATCCTTGAATGATTTGGAGTTCAAGTTAACGTTATCTGGTGAATATGATCATCGAGACGCAATTGTCGCCTTGCATGCAGGTGCTGGAGGTGTTGATTCACAAGATTGGGCTGCCATGTTGGCTCGTATGTACATAAAGTGGAGTGACAAAAAAGGGTTTACGAGTGAGGTGTTGGATCGATCATACGGCGAAGAGGCAGGAATAAAAAGCGTTGTTTTGCAGATCACGGGTGATTTTGCTTATGGTCACTTAAGATCTGAAAAAGGAGTCCATAGGTTAGTGCGGCTATCGCCTTTCGACAATGATCATGCGCGTCACACTTCTTTTGCCTTGGCTGAAGTTATGCCTAAAGTTGAACATGGATTGGATATTGATATAAATTCTGATGACCTGAGAATTGATGTTTTTCGTGCAGGTGGGCATGGAGGACAGAATGTTCAGAAAAATTCTACAGCTGTTCGTATCACACACATACCCAGCGGTACAGTTGTTGCATGCCAAAATGAAAGATCCCAACATCAGAATAAAGAAATCGCTATGCGCATATTGACAGCTCGGCTTTTAGAAATAGAACGGAGCAAAAAGGAAGCAGAAATGGCTGTATTAAAGGGTGCCCACGTCTCAGCAGAGTGGGGGAATCAAATACGAAGTTACATTCTTCATCCCTATCAAATGGTGAAGGACCACAGAACTGGGGTTGAAACCTCTGATACATCGGATGTACTTGATGGTAACCTCGACACATTCATTACGGCTTTTCTTACTGAACAGTTGGGGGCCGAAAATAATTAGTTAGTATAACTAGGTAGAGATTATATGAAAAACAAACCGTTTCTGATACTTGGACTGTTGTTACTTGTTATATGTATTGCTTGTGGAGGTGGAGACGAAACTACCATTAAGGATGAAGTCTCGACCAAAGAGGAGAAGAAATCCTTGGAGGTTTCAGTCAAAGGATCATCTGAGCTGCAAGAAAAAAAAGATAAATCTGTTGTAGGGTCTGGCGCTAAATCGTCCGGAGGGGTGTTTAATATGCTTTGGTCGGACCCGCCCACATTGGACCCGCACCTTACTTCTGATACAACATCAGCTGGGATCATAGTAGAAATTTTTGGTGGTTTGGTCGCTTTTGATACAGATCTTAACTTAGTACCAGATCTTGCGGAAAGTTGGGAAATCTCTAGTGATGCACAAACGTATACATTTAAGATTAGAGATGAGGCAGTGTTTCATGATGGTAAAAATGTTACAGCTGCGGATTTCAAATGGTCTTTTGAAAGAGCAGCTCATCCTGATACTGCTTCGCCGGTTGCGGAAACCTACCTTTCGGATATCGTAGGAGTAAAAGAAGTTCTTGAAGGAGTTACCACGGATATATCTGGGGTAACTGTGATCGATGAAAAAACTTTGCAGATAGAAATAGATGCACCGAAAGCTTACTTTTTAGCGAAGCTCACTTACCCTACAGCTTATGTGCTTGATAAAGACAACGTTGAAATCGAAGATTCTGAATGGACTGATAATCCTAACGGTACTGGCCCATTCAGGTTGATGGAGTACAAAATAGGGGAGAGGCTTATCTTAGAAAAGCACCCTAACTATCATTTGGGGCCTGCTATGCTGGATAGAATTCAGATGAATTTAGCGGGTGGATCTTCGATGGCGATGTATGAAAATGATGAGATCCACATAACAGGAGTGGGGATGTTGGATCTTGAAAGGATCAAGGACCCGGCAGATCCTTTGAATAGTCAACTTGTCACTGCAAGCCCTAGTTTCAGTATAAGCTATATTGGGTTTAATGTAACTCAGCCGCCTTTTGATGATGTTTTATTTCGACAGGCTCTTAACCATGCTATTGACAAGGAATTGATTGCTAAGGAGGTATTGGCTGATCTGGTAGTGCCTGCCTATGGCATTCTTCCTCCTGGTTTTCCAGGGTATAACGATTCACTTGAAGGTCTTCGGTTTGACCCGGTGCTTGCAAAGAAATTGTTGTCAGAATCGAATTATTTTGATATCGAAAATAGGCCGCGAATTGTTGTGACAATACCCGGGACAGGCGGTACTCCAAACTTGGATCTTGAAGTGATAATCAACATGTGGTTTGAAAATCTCGGTGTCGAAGTAGAAATTCAACAAGTTGAATGGGCTACTTATTTGCAAGACTTGGATAAGAGGAAATTTCAGGCATATGCTGGATTAGGGTGGCAAGCCGATTACCCAGACCCTGAAGATTTTTTGGATATTCTGTTTTACTCTGATAGTGATAATAATCATGGAGCTTATAGTAACCCCGAAGTCGACGGTCTTTTGGAAAAGGCCCGTGTAGGTGATGTGCAAGATAGATTGAACATTTACGAAAACGTTGAAGAAATGATCGTTAATGATGCACCTTGGGTGCCACTTTGGTTTGGGTCTGATAGATATTTACTGATTAAGCCGTACGTTAAGGGGTATACCATTCCTCCTATGACGGTACCTAAAATGAGGCATATATATTTTGCTGATTGATCATGTTTTACGAGTAAAGTAAGGCGAATCCTGAAAGTAAGGCGAATCCTGAATGTGGAAATATATTATTAGGCGGATATTGTGGTTACCGTTTTTGTTATTAGCGGTTTCTTCAGTCACATTTTCGCTGGGAATGTATGGGCCTGGAGATCCCGTTCAAGTGATGCTTGGGCCTAAGTATAATGAATCTACAGCGGAAAGATTGCGAGAATCTTTAGGTTTAGATCGACCAGTCCCGATACAATATATTGATTACATTTCTGGGGTTATTGTTGGAGACTTTGGAGAAAGTCTCCGTTACAGACGTTCTGTGTCCAGTATTTTGTTTAAGAAGATGTGGGTTTCCTTTCAGGTTAATTTTGCTGCTATGATCGTGAGTTTGTTGATTGGCTTGCCGCTAGGGTTTTGGATAGCTAATAGGCAAGGCTCTTGGATTGATCCAACGGCTATAGCATTCTGCCTTGTACTAATGTCTATACCAATAATGGTTAGCATACCATTGGTACTATGGGGTTTGTGTTTGAAATTGAGTCTAGTGCCTTGTTCTGGGTGGGGAGGGTTGTTTGATGTGAGAATAATTGTGCCAGCCATAACCATGGGATTACCTGGGGTCGCAGGGTTAGCAAGGTTGATGAGAGCGAGTACCTTGGATGTATTGGGCCAGGATTTTGTACGAACTGCTCACGCAAAAGGGTTGCATCCATATAAGGTAAACCAGAGGCATATATTGAAAAATGCTTTAATACCAATAATCACCATTTTGTCTTTCTCTCTTGCAGGCATGCTTACCACAGGATTTATTACAGAAAGGTTGTTAGGTATTCCTGGCGTTGGTGATTTTGCAATACAGGCTATATTCAATAGGGATTACCCCGTTATAATGGCGTTCACCTTAATATTATCTACTGCTTTTGTAATTGCGAATTTGATCGCAGATATTGCATACACCATTGTTGATCCTCGGATTAGGTTTGGATGATGGTTACGATCAGAGAGTATGAATCGCAAGGACATTTTTCAAGAGTTTGGAAAAGGCTATTTGAAAAAAAGTTAGCCTTGGTTTGTATTTTTCTAATATTAGTCATCTATCTTGTAGGTATACTTGCCCCTTATATCGCCCCTTACGGTTACAATGAGCAGGATTATACCGCTATTCGGGAGGCTCCATCTTTAGACCATTTGGTAGGAACTGACCTCAAAGGTAGAGATGTCTTAAGTCGTGTGATTTGGGGTATCCAGAATACTGTAATAATAACTGTGATCAGTATATTGACCGGTAGCATAGCTATAGGAGTATCACTTGGTCTCATTGCTGGATATTATGGAGGGAAAGTAGATTCAATAATAATGAGAATTGGCGAGTTGTTCGCTTCATTTCCAGATATTTTACTCGTCATATTGTTAGCGGCAACTTTGCGTCCAAGAATTTTAGATTTTGTGAGATGGCTTGAAGATAATACTTCTCTTGACGGGCTTGTTAGATCTGGAATCGCTGATTATCTAGTTATATCTTTAGCTTTAGTTTCTTTTAGTTGGGTTGGAATGGCACGGTTAGTTCGTGGCCAGGTTTTGGTTATAAAGCAACTAGAATATGTTGATGCAGCCAGAGCTTCAGGCGCTGGCATTATTCGAACAGTATTCCTTCATATTCTGCCTAACGTTATAAGCCCTGTTGTGGTTACTGTCAGCATGGGGATGGGAAGTTTAATTGGTACTGAAATCATTCTCAGTTGGTTAGGTTTAGGTATTCAACCTCCGAGGCCTAGCTTGGGTACAATGTTGTTGGAAGCAGGGAGTATAAGCGCCTTACGAGCTGTGCCATGGATGTTGATTGGGCCTGGATTGGTTGCTTGGACCTTGGTATTGTCTTGGAATCTTTTGGGAGATGCTCTAAATGATGTGTTGAATCCTCTCACACGTTAGACATTTACAGTTAAAAAGGATTATTTGCCCGCAGCATAGCATTCGCTGGAATTATTAAGCAAAGGAGAACGAAGATAAGATGAGTTTTAAATTGTTGATCTATGCACCAGATGTTGAAGCTAAGCCAAATGGACTTGACCATAATGTCGAATCTTGGCCAGAGATTTTGCGAAACGAGATTCCAAATATTGAAGTCAGTCTTGTTTCTTCGCAAGGAGAGGCCATTGAAGAAATTCAGGACTGCGATGCTGCTTTTGGAAATATAGATTCAGAAATATTTGGATATGGGAAGAACCTTAAATGGGTTGCATGTCCTCAGGCTGGGCCCCCGGCTGGTTGGTATCACGGTTCCTTGATAGATAGTCAGGTCGTCGTGACTAATACGAGGGAAATTTACAACGACCACATAAGTACTCATATAATGGCATTCCTTTTGAGTTTCGCCCGGGGGCTGCATAAATATGCCCCTCATCAATATGAAGCGGATTGGCACAGGCCATCATATCCAATAGTTCACTTACCGGATTCAGTTGTTTTAATTGTTGGAGTCGGCGGTATAGGAGCTGAGACTGCAAGGCTTTGCTCAGAATTCGGTGCTACCGTTATTGGATCAGATCCGAGAGTAGAAGATAAGCCCGTCGGTGTGCATGAGTTATACCATCCCGATGATATTTTAGGCCAGCTGGCAAGGGCTGATTTTGTAATTTCTACTGTCCCAGAAACGCCATATACTCAGAATTATTTCAACTCGGACTTTTTCTCAACTATGAAAAAAGGGTCTTTTTTCATAAACATTGGAAGAGGGGCTACTTTGGTATTGGATGATTTGAACAAGTCGCTTCGTGCTGGACATTTAGCCGGTGCTGCACTTGATGTGTTCCAAGTCGAGCCACTTCCTAATGATCATTCTCTATGGTCTGCTCCGGGCGTCATAATAACCCCTCACGTTGCTGGAGAAGGTCCATATTTACCAGAACGAAGGACAGAATTGTTCATCGAAAATTGCAAGAGATTTGCAAATGGAGAAACTCTAAAAAATATTGTTGATAAGAAAAACTGGTTTTAGGTAATAAAATTCAGTGAAAATCCACTTGGTTGACGGAACATACGAGCTTTTTAGGGCACATTTTGGTCAGCCGCCAAGAGTTGCTCCTGACGGAATGCAGGTTTCCGCTGTAAGAGGTCTGATTCAAACATTGCTGTCTTTGGTAAAAGATGAAGCGGTGACACATTTAGCTGTGGCTTTTGACAGCGAGATTGTTTCTTTCAGGAATAAGCTGTACGAAAATTATAAAGATGGTTCAGATACGCCGGAAGAGCTGAAATTACAGTTTCCATTAGCGGAGCGCGCCGTACATAGTCTTGGGATTTGTGTTTGGCCATCTTACGACTATGAAGCTGATGATATTTTAGGGTCTGCAGCAGTTTTATACAATTCAAAACCAGAAGTTGATCAAGTAATCATATGTTCTCCAGACAAGGACCTTGCTCAAGTAGTGTTGGAGAATCAAATTGTTTGTTGGGATAGGAAAAATAATTTGATAATGGATGAAGACAAAGTTATTTCTAAATTTGGAGTAGCCCCAGATTCAATTCCAGATTATTTGGCACTGGTAGGTGATTCTGCAGATGGGATACCTGGAATTCCTAAGTGGGGTCAAAAAAGTGCCTCGACCTTACTTTTCAGGTATAAAATAATCGATNATATACCTCAGGATAGTTTACTCTGGGATGTTCAAGTCAGAGGGGCGTCTGGTCTTAGTATGAGTTTAGAATCAAATAGATCAAAAGCTATGCTCTACAAAGATCTTGCGACTTTGAAGCTTGATATAAATGTCTCAGAAGATTTAGAAGATCTGAGATGGAAGGGGGCGCATGAGAATCTTTTTAATCCGTTGTGTGTTGAATTAGGGTTAGAAAGTTTGTCTAGGTCTGTCGGTAGGTGGAGCTAATAATTGGTACCCCCGGCGGGATTCGAACCCGCGCACCTGGCTCCGGAGGCCAGAGCTCTTTCCTCTGAGCTACGGGGGTGTAATGTGAATTGTGAGACCAAGTTTTATTTGTCGACTCTCGATATTTGCACAGACTGAAAATTGTAGCATGCAGGAAGGTTAGTTTTATGTTGCTAAACATGGGCTATTCCACTAAACTTGAAGTATGTTAGGTGCGTGTAGCTCTAATTAGCAGATCGATTTATGGTCTGTGCTGGGTTTCAGTGTCTTAGATTTTAGGTGCTAGAACAGCTTGACATCGGGTTCCGATGATCAATATGATGAGAGTCTATGCTTCCTAGTTGACTGTAGTGTGTAGATTGCCTACAGTTTCGGTCGGAAAAAAGTAATTTGAAAGTTTTGAAAATAAAGAGGGGGTCAAATGAGAAAGCTACTAAGCCTAAGGGCGATAAGTGCAACCCTGCTTTTCTCAGTTGTTATATTTGCTTTGGTGGCCTGCCAAGGCCCTGCTGGAGCGCCGGGTCTNCCGGGTCTTCCAGGTAACCCAGGTGAGCCAGGGTTTGCAGGACCAGCTGGCCCACAAGGGCCACAAGGTGAGCCAGGTCTACCAGGTCTTCCAGGAAANCCAGGTAATCCAGGGGCTCCAGGGCCACAAGGGCCACANGGTCCACAGGGTGAGGCAGCTGTTTCACCAGCNGCTGATGTGAGTGTAAGTAAGTCGACTCTCTCCGTTTCTGAAGAGGTAACCATTTATGGGTCTGGATTCAGAAAGTATGAGCCAGTGCTTCTAGTACTGCAGATGGACGGCAATCTTTCCGCGATTATTGGAGGTGGTAAGGTTACAGCCAATGGAGCAGGATCGTTTGCTGAAACGATTAGCGCTCTTAGTGATGATGCTGCTGTCGCTGCCCGAGCAGAGGGTGGTGGACAGATTCTAGCTCANGGAGCTGACGGTAGNTTGGCTTCTGTCGGNGTGCATATATTGTCTTCTGCTGCTAAAACGCCNGCACATGGAACAAGCTTAATCGCAAGCTCATCTGAGTCAGGTGGCACTTCGCAAATTTATGGTTCTGGATTTCACGCAGGTGAGGCAGTGAGTATCATAGCTGTCGCTGCTGATGGTGGTGAAGATAAAATTGTAGCTGGTGGNCAGGCAAATGCATCAGGTGCAATTCATATTGAAATGAGTGTGTCTTTACCTGATGGACTTTATACTTTGAGAACTTACGGCAGCCAAGGGTCTATTGCCACTGCACCATTGCTAGTAGCGTCTAAATAGTTGCGATAGCGCTGGCTTCCTTATAGGGTAATTTTGGGGAACCATTGGAAAAAGGGTCCCAACTAAAAAAAGCCCTCAACCATNNNATGGTTGAGGGCTTTTTTCTTGTATTCAAGGCATGTTCTTTTACGCATAATTGAATATGTTGGCTATTGCGGATCAAATTATATGGCAAAAGAAATTAATGTAGGCTGTGTTTGACTGGGCTTATTTTATTGTGTGCCGTTTTATATTTAGCTCTTATTAAGGAACTTTCTCGATTGATATCTTTAGAGATTTTAATCGACGGCCTAATGTAGATATCACTTGGATATTTAGACCGTTGTATGAGAACTCATCTCCTGGACTTGGTATTTTACCTAACTGATGTAAGACGAAGCCACCTATCGTATCAAAGCCCTCTCCTTCAAATGGCACCCCTATGCTCTGCGTAAGATCATCAATATCAATTCCAGCATCCATGTAATATTCTGTGTCGCTTATTTTTCTTATTTCTGGTTCCCCTCTATCAAACTCATCATGTAACTCGCCAACAATCTCTTCGACAAGGTCCTCCACTGTAACTAGTCCAGATACCCCGCCATACTCGTCAATTACAATCGCCATTTGCATTCTCTTTTCTTGAAATTCCGTCAAAAGATCTTCAAGAGTTTTTGATTCAGGAATAAAAATAACCGGCCTTAAATACTGTTCGAGGTTGATCGCCCTTGTCCCGTTCGCATCTGATAGAAATCTCAAAATGTCCATGCTGTGTGCAATACCCTCTATTTTATCTAACTCTTCTCGATAAATTGGGATTTTGCTATGTCCGCTACTGAGCATAAGATCCACGAGACTATCTAGAGATGTTGATATATCAACTGCAGTGACATCAACCCTGGGAATCATAATCTCACGAGCCACGGTTTTGTCCAATTGAAATACGCCTCGAATCATTCTGACTTCGTGTTCATCCAATGGTTCTCCGTCTTCATTTAGATGCATCGATATATTTCCGTTGGGATTATTGTTAGTATTGGATGCCGTTTCCTCATTTTGAGAAGAAGAACCAATTTCGAATATTCTTTCTTGAGACCTAGTTATTGGACTGAGAAATACTCCAACAAAAGAGATGGGGAAGTAGAGGAAAGATGCGATTTGAGGGCCTCTATTATTAATTGTTAATCTCACGATTGTCTCAATCAATCCTATGACTACTAGGCATAATAAAGTTATGAGACTGATTTCGTTTAATTTTATTTCCTGTGAATTAAATGGTGTGGAAATGAAAGATATATTGAATGACAAAATTACTATAGTAAATGCGAGAATTTTCAGTATTGATAAAGCAGATTGCGATTGATCCATTCGTCTAAAGAGATTTTCTATTTTATCGGATCTTTTGAGTTGTTCTGTTCTCCAAATGTATACTACTTCTGCAGTAATGGTTGATGATGCCGATCTTGCAAATGTAATTAAAATAAATAATATGATGGATAGCCCAAAAATAATTAATAATGTGATATCGGTGCTAAATTCCAATTATGTTATAACCTCTTTTTTCTTACCCTTGCAGGCGCTCCGATTGCAGAAGAGTCATCTGGCACATTTTTCGTTATTATGGAACCCGCCCCTGTGGCAGATCGTTTTCCTATCTCAATTGGTGCAATCAACATCGTATCACTACCGATAAATGCGCCAGATCCAATTTTAGTATTATGCTTTGAGATCCCATCATAATTACAGGTTACAACCCCTGCACCAATATTGACGTCACTGCCAATTTCGGAGTCTCCTAGGTAGCAGAAATGGCCGGATTTTGTTCGTTCGCCAATATGGCAATTTTTGACCTCGGTGTAGTTGCCTATGTGGACTTCTTTTTCTATTAAACATCCTGGTCTGATGTGACTGAATGGTCCTACGGATACGTTATCGTGGATTGTTGATTGTTCGATAACTGCAGAGTGGATTTTGCAGTTATTGCCGATGTTTGACTCTCTTATCATAGCATTTGGACCTATATGGCAATTGCTTCCAATGTTCGAATTTTGAGTAATATGGGTATTTGGAAGAATTGTCGTATCTGCACCGATAGTCACACCTTGATCAATAAATGTGGAATCTGGGTCTGTTAAGGTGACTCCACTCAACATTATTGTGTTTCGTATTCTTCGTCTCATTAATTGTTCGACTTCGGACAACTCAATTCTGTTGTTAACTCCTTTTATTTCTTCACTATCGACTGTCACGGATCCGATTTTTTTATTTTGAATGTGAGCTAGTTGAACGATATTCGTCAAAAAGTATTCCCCTCTAGGTGATGGAGTTAATGCCTCTAATGAATTCCAAATCCAGGGGCTATCAAAACAATATATCCCAGCGTTAATTTCATTGATAGATTCTACTGATTTTTTCTGAATTTCATTTTGTTCGGTGATGCCTGTAATTTTGCCTAAATCGTTTCGTATTATTCTACCGTAACCTTTAGGGTTTTGTAGTCTTGATGTGACGAGAGTCAATATGTTTTGATACTTTTTATGTTGATCGATAAGTGCATCAATTGTTTCTTTTCTGATTAAAGGTATGTCGCCATTTAGTACCACTACGATTCCAGAATCTAAAATGTCAGGTTTTGCCGTTAATAGCGCGTGACCTGTGCCCTTTCTGTCAGTCTGAGTTTTGTATTTGACGGAAGTACCTATAGTTTCTTTGTATTGTTGGGATTTTCGAGGAACTACAACTGTTACGTTGGAAATAGCTGTTTGATGAGTGGCATTTAATACCATCTTTACCATTTCTGTCCCACATATTTTATGCAGTACCTTTGGTAAACTTGAATTCATGCGAGTCCCGATTCCCGCAGCAAGAATATAGCATTCTATTTCGTTCATATTTTAATTAGACCGTTTGTTCAAAAAAGAGTTGGTTTATTTGTTGGCGTTAAATGGTATAGATTTTCCATTGTTATGTTATTACAGCAGTCGTTATTGAGCGGTAAGTCCCCCATCAACGACAATTTCCGAACCTGTTACAAATGATGACTCGTCTGAAGCCAAAAATAAAACTGCCATGGCGACATCATGGCTGTTGCCTATCCTCCCTAGTGGTATTTTAGATATGGAGGAGGCCCTTCCTTCTTTAGTTGAGAGATTTTCTGCAATCATGTCAGTGTCAATAGGTCCTGGATGAACTGAATTCGCTCTTATTCCATCAGTTGCATGTTGGATAGCTGTATATTTGGTAAATAACCTAACTCCGCCCTTTGATGCTCCGTATGCTCCTCCGCCTTGATTTCCTACTAAACCAGCCGTAGATGATATGTTGATAATTGAGCTAAAATCGGACTTTTTCATGAGTGGAATAGAATGCTTAGTGCCTAGAAATACTCCCTTTAGATTTACATCGATTATTTGCTGAAATTCTTTTGTTGAGGCGTCCATAATTGGGATTCTACTGTATATTCCTGCATTATTGACCAAAACGTGTAAAGCATTGTAAGTATTTTGAATTCGCCTGACACATTTTATCCACTCTGACTCACTGGTCACGTCTAAGCTCATTGAAATTGCGTGGCCGCCCTTTGATTCTATTTTTTTTTGTATTTCAACACATGATTCTAAGTTGACGTCCGCAAGTACTACCTTTGCGCCTTCTGAAGCGAAAAGTTCTGCTTCATACGCGCCCTGACCTTTTCCTGCTCCTGTAATTAAAGTTACTTTGTTTTGTAATCTTTCCATAGCTGGCGGTCACTTTTTTCTTATTTACTATAATTAGTTGATTGTATCAAAGATGGGTTGTCATAATCACACGAGAACTTGACAGAACAAGTGTTCTGTTCTAATATTGTTCTAAATCCTTTGCTGGAAAAATTGAAGGAGAGTCATATGGCAACAGGTGTTCAATTATCATTTGATACTAAATTTGAATCAATAAAAACAATAAATAATCCATCGAATATTGGTGCTGGTCAAGTTGTTATTTATGTAGGTGATGTTTTTGGTGGCCCTCCGAAGGGAAAATCAGGAACAGTTAAAAGATTGTATGGAACAAAAGCGCTTGTAGATTTAGGCTTCAGCGGTACTTGGAATGTTCCGTACTATTTCCTAGCAAAAAAGTTTGCTGCTTAAAATTTATGGATATTAGAAATATCTCAAGTGTATTTAAGGAAGTTTCGTGACCAAAATTAGTTTCACTTTCCATAACACACAATACAGAATAATATTTGCTGGCTCGTTAAAAATTATAACTTGTAGTGTTTAGAGTCGGCTAATCAAAAAAGCCTTTGTCAATTTCAGATAGGATAATGCTTGAGAGAAGTTCGGGTTTCTGTATGGGAACATCGTGAATACTGTTTTCTAGCCAAATTGTATTGAAAGTTGTCAGTGATTCGCTAGCCAGTCTGATCATATCATCCTTCATTGAATTTCTATGTGACGTATTGTCTGGCATTCTGGCAGGTAAATAAAGGACTGGACACGTAATGTCAGGAAAAAGCTCGGAAGGTTGATGATTCCAGAACGCTTCAATGACCTGCATGTGATTAGAGCGACTAAATTTAGGGTGGATTTTACCATTGGGTTGGATAACAAAGTTGGATAGGACTATCTCGGTGAGGTCTGCGGCGTTTGATGTTTCGTCTTGCTCCCCCCAGTCTCTTTGATGGAGACGTTGTTGAAAGTCTGATTGTGTGTATTTTGTGAAATCAGGAGGTGCCATAGATATCAGGGCTTTGCTGAGGGTATTTTCAGGGATTTTTGAAATCTCTATGAATCCTCCATCGACCAGGCAAATCCCGCTTAACGTATGCGGGTATGTTGAGGCGTAGTTAACGGCTACGTTTGCCCCCCATGAATGACCAATCAGGATAGGTTTTGTAATGTTGAGCTTATTTAAAAAAGAATGAAGGTCATCAGTGATGGTTTTGAAATCGTATCCCGAATTTGGTTTTTCGCTATTTCCATGACCTCGTTGGTCGTAAGTGTAAATATGGTGGCGTGTTGCAAGTTGAGGTGCAACCAAATCCCAAATGCGTTGATTCGAAGCTAAGCCGTGAAGTAGCACCAACGTTGGGGTACCTTCTCCCAGTTCTGAATAGCTGACGCTGAGTCGATCGAGTCTGAGTTCGGATTGGATCAAGTCTTAAATCCAAGGTGTGTGGAAGTATGTTGATTTTTCTGCAGTATAAATGAAATAGATTCTGTTATTAAATGAGATGGTTTGATTAGCATTTTGGTTTAATTTTGGATCCGCGCTTATTCTTGGTTTTTGTTACTGCGGGTCAGAACTACTAGATTGACTTTTCAAGAAATTTTCAATTTCACTGACCATATCTTGTCCCGCCGGAATTTCCTCATTAGATTCTGGGTTTCGGTCAAACTGTGTTTCTAATGTTGTGACGTAGGACTTAACGTCAGGTTGATTTTCAATAGCTTTAGAAATTTCCTCACTAAATGCTTCACCGGCGAGATTTAGCTCTCTGAAATCCACGTCAATATCAACGAAGTTTTTTAGCCTTTCCAGTAAGGCATAACTGGCGACAGGGTTAGGTGAACTTTGGACGTAATGAGGGCAATGACTCCATATGTTAGCGTGGGGTATATTTTGAATATCACAGACTTGAGAGAAGGCCGAGTGTATGCCAGTCGGACCTTGGTAGACAGAATTTTTGATTCCAAACCACTGAGCCTTTTGGTTTAATTCTGTGTTACTCGCTCTTCCTGTCACCTTTATTTTTCTTGTATGGGGTACAGCATCCAATAGGGCCCCAAGGCATATAATTAACTCGACTCCAGCCAACTTTGCTACTTCAACAATGGATTTTGAAAAAGTGCGCCATTTTAGATTCGGTTCTGTGCCCACATATAGAAGAATTCCGTTGTCCGGATCCTTTTTAGGTATGTAGCTGTAGAATTCATTCGTAGGCCATTTTATGAGCCTTTCTTTGTGTTTGTTAATTCTAGATTGCGGCCGAGTTAGAGTGAAGTCGTAGTATTCTTCAGAGTCTATTTCAGCAATTTTTTCCGCAGGTAATTTACGAACCAAATAGCGTACAGCCCTAGTAGCTGCTTCTGCAGCGTCAGGCCATCCCGCAAATGCAACCACCATAGCCGAGTGCTTGGAAGGTATTTCCTTATGGAGAATAACTCCATCCATACTTGAATGTTTCCCTAGTCAGTTGTGAATTTTATAGGAGTTTATCATTTTGCCCTATATCTGCCAACTGCATTATATGAAATCCTAATATATTGTGGTTTTATGGATGCATTATTTAATGACTTTCCTGTAAAACCACATCCTGTGCTGATGGGATTTATATGGCACAAGTTTTCTTTAGATTGGCTATTATTTGGCGCCAATAGAAAAAATAAATACGAAAAATATATAGATAAAAGAATCAATCCTTAATGGCCAACATAGAATATGCTAAATGCAGCATAATTTTAGATGCGGATATCAAGCTATTAACCCCTATTGATTCATCGGTTCCATGTACGTTACTTAAAAGAGGGTTGTCATCGGGGTGTGATCCAGAAAATCCGTAGGTGGTTACTCCAAGAGGCCTTGTGAATCTAGAATCAGTAAACCCATTACTGATAGCAGGCACGAATTGAATGTCTTGTCGGTTCAATGAATCTCTGGTGGCCTTTTGTAAGTTAATCATTAACTCGGTGTCGAATGAGGAAGAGTTAGGAACAGCCATATAATCTATTTCATATTGGACACCCGGGATGTCAGATATGATTTTATCTAGTTCATTTCTAAGGTATTCTTCACTTTGATGCGGTATGGTCCTTACATCACATGTTAAGCGTATCTGTTCCGGAACGCTGTTTGACTTTATTCCCCCGTTTATCATTGTTGGGGTTATTGTCATTCTCGAAAGAGCTTTAATCATTGATGCCAGTCGTGGATCTGTATCCTCAAGTTCTGTAACAATGTCATCAACATTTTTTGGAGAAGGTTTATGCTCTATTGCGAATGTGGATAAATGTTCAAAGAAACTTGTAGATGTATCTAGTTCGGGTTCATAATTTTCAAGTCTTTGTAGGATTTTTGACAGCTTATATAGCGCATTTTCACCTTGCCAAGGTAATGATGCATGTGCACTAGTTCCAGTGATGTCAATTTCGACTTGCAGTCTTCCTTTTTCTCCAACTCCTAAAGTATATGTAAGATTGCCGGCGGTATCTATTGGTATGCCGCCTCCCTCGTTTACTGCGTAAGGTGCTTGAAGCTTTGCAGGATGATTTTCAGCTAACCATCCGAAACCATATCTTCCACCGTGTTCTTCATCCGCACATGATATAAGAGACAATGTTTTTTTTAACGGTATGTTGAATTTTTTTAAAAGTTTCAATGCAATTAGTTGAGAAGTTAAAAGTCCTTTGCAATCAGAGGCTCCTCTTCCATAGATTCTGCCATTGTGTAACTGTGCGCTGAAAGGAGGATAGGTCCATTTTTGTTCGTCTTCCACTGGGACCACGTCTGTATGAGACATGAATAATAGTCCCAATTCTTCGGATTCTCCGGACAAATTGGCAATGATATTTCCCCTATTGGGTGTAGCTTCTAGTATCTCTGAATCTATTTCTGCTTCTAGTAGCCATTCTTTGATATATTCACAGACAGGGGTTTCATTTCCGGTTGGCATGAACCCAGAGTTAACGGACGGGATACGAACTAAATCTTGCTCCAATTTGACAATTTCATCTTTTATTTCATCGATGTAAAGCAGCATTTCAGTTAATTTTGACATTAGGAGTCCTCAAGTTACTTAAAATCTGTAATTTTTAAAACAAATAGATGACCATCAGCAATAAGGCAATCGACTTAGCGTCCTGTATCTCACCGAGTTTAATCAATTTTTGTATTTTATTGATAGGTATTTTTTCGACGCTGATTTCCTCATCTTCATCCGCTGGGAGATGGCTTTCAACAAGGTTGCGTGCCAAGTATCCGTACATGTATTCGTCTGTGAATCCTGGACTTGACCAGAAGCCTCCCAGTAATCTTATGTTAGTTGAGGTATATCCTATTTCCTCTTGTAACTCTCGAAGGGCTGCTGCATCAGGTTCTTCATCATTTTCGATAATACCTGCCGGGATTTCTAGAAGGTTCAATGAAGCGGGGTGCCTATATTGCCTGACCATTATGACGTTATCTTCATCGTCTATAGGAACTATCGCTACAGCCGGCTTGTGTTCCACTACTTCTCTAATGATTGTTTTTTTATTTTCATCTGAAATTTTGTCTACTCTGACGTTTATTATCTTTCCTGAAAATGGTTTTTCTGTTTGAAGTATATTTATTGGTTCAGAGTTCAAAGTTGGATCCTTTTTTATTCTGGTGGTCTCTGAGATCTGTATGCTAATCCTAGTCTCATGTTTAGGGCTGTATAAAAAAAATCAGGTTGTTCTGCTCTTAAAAATTTTGCTGTGTATTTACTTTTGGTTATCGAAATCTTTTCCCCTTCTGACAGAACAGAATCAACGAAGCCATCCGCGCTGATAGAAGCTTTGTAGTTATTCGAAGCTTCAAATTCAATTAATGAGTTGGGAGCCAGTATTAATCCGTCCCGTAAACCGGTATGAGCTGCGACAGGTTGTAAGATCATCATTTTCGCTTCAGGGAAAACAATCGGGCCTCCTGCAGAAAGGGCGTAGCCTGTACTCCCAGTAGCGGTAGATACAATTACCGCATCTGCTCTGTAGTTGGTTAAGTGTACTTGATTGACAGATGCTTCAAGCTCGACCAGCCTTGAAACTTTAGTGCCTCCGACCGTTATGTCGTTCAGCGCATGAATAGACAGTCTTGGGCTTTCAGAATTTTGATTTGTAATATTGGCCTGTAGCATCATTCGTTCTTCAATTCGAATTTCGCCTACCTCGTTTTCAGGCCAGTTTATGTAATTCATTAACTTGTCTTTTGCTTCTTCAGGGTTTAGCTCCGCCATGAATCCAACTTTTCCCATTTTTATACCGACTACAGGGATATTTAGGGGGCTGATGGCCCTTGAGGATCTCAGTATAGTTCCATCTCCTCCGATAACCACAGCTAGAGTTGTTGCTTCCAATTTCTGCTTTTTAAGATTCAGGTCACCAGCAGAACTAGTCCACGACATATTTTTCAGGTCAAGTTGAGTTATCAACTCTTCGACCTTTGATTTTGTCTCAGGGACTCGAGAATTGTGTATGAACGCTATTTTCGGGTTGTTAGGCATTTATGCACCGGTTCATTAATCATTTCGTAATTTTAGAAATGTTTTTAAAAGTAGTTGATTGGTAGCCTACAACATTATAGATTTAATTGCTGTTTGCGCCAGATCAATAATCGGGGTTGGATAGATTCCAAAGATAAATGTTCCTATAAATCCTACTATCGCAGCCGTGTAGGTTCCGAATTCTGGGGTGAGTTTTGTGTTTAATGCTGAATCTGATTCGCTGAACATGACCTTTACTACTCTTAAATAATAGTAAGCTGATATAACGCTATTAATAACTCCAATGATTGCGAGCCATTCTAACCCGGTATCCATGGCTGACCCAAATATATAGATCTTGGCCATAAAGCCGACTGTTGGAGGTATTCCTATCAACGATATCATTGAGAGAGTCATAATAGCCGTCAATGTAGGGGATCTTTTTAAGAGGCCGCCAAAAGAGCTTATAGACTCATCTCCCCCATTATTATTGGCCACGGCGGTGATGACGGCGAATGCAGCCAGATTTGTCATTGCGTAACCGGCTAAGTAAAATAAAATTCCAGCTGGGCCAGCATGATCTTGACCACCGGGGAGTGTAGATAATGCGGCTAAACCTACCATGATATAACCTGCTTGGGCTATAGTGCTGTATGCAAGCATTCTTTTTATATTTTGCTGCCTGATGGCTACCAGGTTACCCACTGACATGGAGATAGCGCTGAGTATTGCTACTAAGGAACTCCAATCGACTGTAATGGCGGTAATATCAAAGGCAGAGTAAAAAATTCTCAATATTATTGCGAATCCTGCAGCCTTACTAGCTACTGACAGAAAACCTGTTATAGGTGTGGGCGCGCCCTCATATACGTCAGGAGCCCACATTTGAAATGGCACAGCAGATATCTTGAACCCAAAACCTGCAGTTATAAGTATTATCCCAAATAGTAATGCTCCAGAATCTAAAATGTTTTCTGATGTTCCAATCATTTCTTGAATTCTGATTACGATTTCTGGAAGATAGGTGGTACCAGTGAACCCATAAGTTAGTACCATTCCATACAGTAATATCGCGGAACTGATAGCACTTAGTAATAAGAATTTGAGCCCTGACTCCGATGACCTTCCATTTCGACCGAATGCCGCAAGTGCAGCAGTTGGAAGTGCTGTGAGTTCAAGGGCTATGTATATCGTTATCAGTTCGGTTGCTGAGACAAGTAGCAACATCCCACTAGCCGACAATAGGACTAAACTGTAATATTCTCCTTGTATTTTTCCAAATTTCTTACCAAATTCAATTGATATAAGTAACACTATCGCTACTGCAAATATTATTAAATATTTGAAGAATAAACTAAATTTATCTACGATTAACGCCGAGTAAAAACCAGTATTGTTTGGATCTGCGTTTGTCAGACTTATTGAGAAAAATAGTGGGACTAAAAGTCCAATAAACCCAACTATTGGAAGAAGCTTTTTATTTTTAAATATCAGATCAAGAATAATGACCACACCAGCCAATAAAGCCATGCTTATTTCTGGTGATAGAAGGTACAGTTCATGTAGAGTCATGTTTTTTAGGTCACCTCACTGCATTTAGAATAGGGGTTATCCCTTCAACTAACATATCTGAGATAAGGCTTGGGTATACTCCAACTCCAATTATAGCGATGATTAAAATAGCTATTGGTATTGTTTCCACAAATGAAGCATCTGTGATATCAGAATACTTTTTATTCACTGGACCAAATACAGATCGCTGTATCATCCAAAGAATGTACCCTGCAGTTAATACTACTCCTAGGGCGCCAATTACTGTATGGATTTGCCAGGCTGGGAATGTGCCTAGGAATATCGTTATCTCCGCCACGAAACCACTTGTACCAGGCAGGCCAAGTGAGGCCAGCCCCGCGATCACTAGAGACACGGTTAGTATGGGCATTCTACTTACAAGTCCGCCAAGTTCAGGGATTTGCCGGGTGTGTGTTCTGTCATAAATGAAACCTATCGTTAGAAAAAGCAATCCTGTAATTGTTCCATGCGTAAACATTTGTAGAGCTGCTCCAGTCACTCCTAACACGGAGCTGGTACCAGCTATAGAAGCTAAACCTAGCAGGACAAAACCCATATGGCTAACACTTGAATATGCGATTAATTTTTTGAGATCAGACTGTCGAACTGTAATTGCCGCACCATATATGATGTTTATCACTCCAAGAGTTGCCAGCAACCAACCAAATTCCAACATCTGATCAGGGAACATCGACGAAGAGACTCTTAATAACCCGTAGCCTCCCATCTTCAGAAGCACCCCTGCCAACATAACACTTGCTGCTGTTGGTGCGTCCGTGTGAGCGTCTGGTAACCATGTGTGGAAAGGCACTACGGGTAGCTTGACAGCAAATCCAATTATAGTCAGTAGGAACAGCCAACTAGCAGGAATTATTAATTCGGATTGCGGTATTAACTGAGCGATCTCTATCATATTGAATGTATTAATGCCCGGCGAAAAATATAAGGCCAATATGCCGATTAACATAAATGCGCTTCCTAATATGGTAAATATTAGGAACTTCATTGCTGAATATTCTTTCCTGCCGCTGCCCCATATCGATATTAGGAAATACATCGGAATTAATTCAAGCTCCCAAAACAGGAAGAATAAAAAGAAGTCAAGTGATGTAAATACGCCTATAACTGCACCTTGCAAAGCTAAGAGCCACATAAAATGTTCTTTAGTACGATGAGTTATTTTCCATGATGCGAATACTGATACCAAACCCAGCAATCCTGTAAGCAGGACTAATGGTGCACTAATGCCGTCCACAGCTAAGTAATATTCAATGTGAAGCCCCAGTTCTGCTGGGATCCAATTTGTTATGTGGTCGACCAAGGTCAGACCACCATCTGAGGACCTGTATGTGTTGAAAATATAGGCTGTTATTATCAGTTCTATTCCCGTGATAACAGCCGCGGCCCATTTGACAGAATTTCCACTAAAAAATATTGCGATGGCTATAGAGCCAGCAATTGGCAGAAATATAGCCAGCGTTAGTATTCCGTTGAATTCAGCTACACTCATCTATTATGTCCCAAACATGTAGATTACCATTATGATAATTACACCTATTGAAGTCACTGTGGCATACATTTGAATTTGTCCATTTTGGAATTGCCTGATAACAACTCCGAAATGAGCCCCTATCCACCCAGTCAACACCGCTGTTCGATCCACTATGTTTTTGTCAAACCAGTCACATACTTGCGCAATCCATCGATAGTAAATTTTCATCACTACCTGATTTTCATATAACTCGTCAAGGTAATATTTTCGGAGCAGCAAAGTGTGGATAGGGCCGAAAATGTTGCCAAGAGTTTTAGGGGACACTAAAGGTTTTGTTTTGTACATGATTACTGCTAAAAAGATGCCTGTAAAAGCTACAACTGTTGCCAAAGTAGCTAAAACTATGTTGAATTTTGCACCCTGAGCATGACCATATATTCCTTCAGGAAGGGCGTGACCAAGGGAGTTTGCCATCCAATGACCAGGTATTCCTACCGTGTCAGATAAGGGATTGACTAAGTATCCTATTATGACTGCTGGTACCGTTAATAGCACCATGGGCAAAACCATTGTGAATGGGGATTCGGCTAGGTGCACTGGTCCGTGTGCTTGTGCGTTTTCGTCTTTTTCAGAACCGCCTCTGAATTCGCCTTCGAAAGTCATCATAATTGCCCTAAACATATAAAAAGCTGTCATGAACACCGCAATTAATGCAATTATGAGCACCAGTTCATTCACGACGCTGTTACTTTTGAATGCATTCAAAAGTATTTCGTCTTTGCTCCAAAATCCTGCAAGTGGGAATATTCCCGCCAGACTCAGACTTCCAATGATAAAAGTTATGTATGTGATCGGCATTTTTTTTCGGAGGCCGCCCATAAACCTCATATCGAAGGTTCCTGTTGCATGATTTACGCTGCCTGAACCGAGAAACAAAAGTGCTTTGAAAAAAGCGTGTGTAAATAGATGAAATATAGCTGCTTCATACGCTCCTACCCCCAGGGCAAGCATCATATATCCCAATTGACTTACTGTTGAGTAGGCAAGGACTCTTTTTATGTCATTTGCAACCATGCCCATGCTCGCCGCGAATATTGCGGTGAATCCGCCTAACAGTGCTATAACTATCATGGCAGTTTCAGACATTTGAAATAAAGGAAAAAATCTTCCTACCAAAAACACTCCTGCTGCGACCATGGTGGCAGCATGTATTAGGGCACTTACAGGGGTCGGGCCTTCCATTGCGTCTGGAAGCCAGGTGTGCAGAGGGAATTGGCCTGACTTTCCAATGGCACCGACGAATATTCCCAGAGCTATAAATGTAATTCCTCCACCTGTTATCAGTGCTGAGAGTGTTGGTAGATGATTATTGATGGTTTGTATTTCTAGATAATTTAATCCATCAGGATTACTACTGGTTTTGAAGAATAAGTACATTAACGCTATTAAGAAGCCTAAATCCCCTACTCTGGTAACTATAAAGGCTTTTTTTGCGGCAGCTGTAGCTGCAGGGCGATGGAACCAGAAGCCTATGAGTAGATATGATGACAGGCCTACAAGTTCCCAAAAAATGAAAAGTTGAACAACGTTGGCGGCCATTATTAGCCCTAACATAGATGATGTGAATAAGCACATGTAAGCGAAATATCGGGCATAAACTGGTTGGCCCAATTCGACAGGTCCATGATGTTCTTCCGATGTGTTNGGCGGTTTCATGTAGCCTACTGAGTAAATTTGAACCATCAGACTTACCGCTGTTACGACCACCAACATTATCGCAGTTAAAGGGTCGAGCAAGATTCCTATGGTTAGATCGAAGTTTCCTANACTCATCCATTTTGTGGGNNCGGATGTNAGNTTGTGATTTTCATTAACCATNACNTCCCAAAAAGCGCATAAGGAAAGTACAAATGATGTTCCTATTGCNATAATCGCTACTGGGCCTGAAATNANCGAATATTTNTTGAAGAATGGTCTTACTANGAGACCCAAAATAACAAAAGCTGTTAATGGTACAANGAATATGGACCAAATTAATGATTCNGACATTTGNTTAAAGNTTCCTCAATATTTCGTCTGCGACATGNTCTCTGCCTTTTGGTACATAGACGTTGAAACTAGATTTTTCAGACCAACTTAATATGTCNTTCANGGGTAATATCTTTGTCGGAAGACCTTCGGCTTCAANAGTNTCTTTCCACATTTCCGCAGTTATTAAATTTGGTACTTCTTTATATTTGATCCACATATATTTATTTNTTTANTTCCGACGCTTCNGTAATGAGAACAGAATTNTTGGTTCGATACAGGGCNATTATTATAGCTAGACCAAGTGCCACTTCAGCTGCAGCAACAACGATTATAAAAACAGTAAATACGTGCCCAGTAAGTATAAATTTGGCTGCGTCCCCAGCAATCTCAGACCCTGTTGCTAGGGCAGCTGGTACTGTATATCTTGATAAGGCTACAGCTGTGACATTTACTCCATTGAACATCAATTCAAGGGACATGAGNACTGCTATGGCATGCTTTCTNGATAGGGCTCCGTATAGTCCAATTGCGAAAAGTATAGCACCGATTATTAAGAATCTTTCTAAGGTCATCGTTCTTCTCTCACTAGAGCCATTGCCCCGAGTACAGCAGCNAGCAATAACACTGAGACTGCCTCAAANGCAAGCACGAAATCNGTAAGCAACATTTTAGCCAATGTCGGAATAGAGTTTTGGTATATGNTCAAAACGGAATCTTGATTTTTTGCAGATAATATATTTGNGTCCANTAAGTTCCAATTTGTTTGAGTGATCGNGTATATGGAAATNCCCATAAATATGATNGCTAATACGGCAACGGGGAGTCTGAANGAATGGGATACATTACCTTGTTCTACGTCCCGGGTCATTAATATTGCGAATATAATTAAAACAGAGATTGCACCAACATATATCATTAGTTGAACCCCTGCCAAAAATTCTGCACGCAAAAGGATAAANAATCCGGCTACTCCCAGTAAAGTGACNATCAAAAATAGCGCTGCCCTGAANAGATCCTTAATTTGGACTACAGCAATTGCCGAAATNACTGTGCACAAAGTTAAAATCCAAAATGCTATTTCCGTGCTTAATGCCGCTTCNGTCCCACTATTCAACATTATCTGTTTCCCCACCTATCNTGCTGGTCTTCAAGAGAAGGTTTTTCGTGNCTNCCTACATCTTTCCAGTCAGCGGTTGAACCTTTGATTGGATCATGGCCTACTTTNGANAGNTGAGGCCTGAACCAAGTGCTTGGCTTTTTCTCAGCTTTTTTTAATCGGTCTACATCTATCACCAGATCGCTTCTTCTATAAGTCCCTTCTTCGAAGCCACTACCCATGTGCAATGCATCATAGGGGCAGGCTTCAACACATAGGCCACAGAACATGCATCTTCCGATGTCAATATCGAACACTTCTATGTCATAGCTTTGACCTTCTTGTTGATTGACTCCGCTTGTGTCGGTNACTATCTTAATGATTCCTAGTGGGCAATATTTAGCACAGCTTGCACATCCTGTGCATCTGTTGTCATACCAGGTGAATTCTTCACCTCGGAATCTGGGGTGTTGGGGTAAAGTATCAACTATGGTTTCCATACCCAATAAAGATTTAATACTTTTAATTGGGTTGTTTATTATGAACGTTACAGCATTTGCATCATTAAGCTTTGCNANATCCAATGGACTAGCCTTTCGGTTAGGGTATTGNTGCAAATTGAACTGTCTACTTGGGGACACTAAGTTTTTCATAGTTATCCCTAGACCCTTGAATATTCCTATACCATACATATAACTGGTTAATCTCCTCCCATATTTGCAAGCGGGGAAGGCACGGGTTCCGGACGCTCAAATTTTTTGCGGCCAAATACGTTTGCTAGTATTAAAATTGTGCCTATTGTAACGACCCAATTGACTGCTGACATAATTAGTAGATCCTCACTTGAAAGTGTTCCAGAAGAGTCAGATAGTATTTGCCGTTCGATAGCAATAATAAAAATATTTGCTATTCCGAGGCCGAATAANGGTTTCCAGGCAAACCCCATTATTTGATCTACTCTTAATCTGGGCCANGTGGCTCTGAACCACAACAATATGAATATTACNACGAACATTTTTGAGANAAACCANATCTCTCCAGGNACAGGATCGACCCCNTTGGTACCNCCTAGAAATAGTGTNGTCACAATTGCGGCAGTGATAATTGGGGCCATGAATTCAGCTAAAAACAAAACAGCAAATTTGATNCCGCTGTATTCTGTATTNTAGCCCGAACCTAATTCCGACTCCGCTTCAATTTGGTCAAAAGGAGTTCTACTCATTTCTGCCGTTGCTGCAGCCATAAATACAAAGAATCCCATAGGCATGACAGCTATAAACCAAATGGACTGTTGTTTTACGATTTCGGTCATCGCTAGAGACCCAGATAGAAGTAACACACTAGTTATNCCNAGAGCCATNGGTATTTCGTAACTTACGAGCATTGCTGCTCCTCTCATTGATCCAAGAATGGCATATTTGTTGCGAGACCCCCATCCAGCCATAAATATTGCAATTGCATTGACCGACGTCACCCCTACAATGAATAAGATGCCAATATTTAAACTACCAAGAAAAGATGTTTCCCCNAGGGGTATGACTATTATTGTGAGAAGAGTAGGGGCCANTAGAACTATNGGAGCCAAGGTAAATACAGGTTTGTCGGCTTCTCCTGGNATAGTNTCTTCTTTCANGATTAACTTAACCACATCTGCTATAGGNTGTAAAATTCCGAATGGNCCATGTCTATTTGGCCCTCTNCTTACTTGAAATCTNCCTATAACTCTTCGTTCGAACCAGGTGTAAACAGCTGTAGACATAATTAATACATTTATGATGATNAAAGAAATNGCAACGCAGGCAACNAAATATGACATCCATGCAGCAGAGGCACCTATACCTATACTCGTCANAATACTGTGTGCGAGGTCGTATATTTGGTAAAAATCTATAAACATGGCATTTGCTACATCCATTACCTGTCCACTTCTCCAAGCACTATGTCCACGGAGCCTAAAATTATTATCAAATCACCCATTTTCCAGCTGAGCAACATTTCTCGTAATGGTGTNAGATTAATGAATGAAGGGGCCCTAACTTTACAACGGTATGGNGCAATGCTTCCGTCGCTTACCATGTAAAAACCTAATTCTCCTTTTGGTCCTTCNACAGAGCTATAAGCTTCTCCTNTTTTCGGTCGTATGAAATACGGTGTTTCAGTTCTAATAGNTCCTTCANTTATTTGATTTACACACTGGTCGATAATTTTAATACTTTCNCTCATTTCTANGAGTCTCACATAGTATCTATCATAGGTGTCGCCGTATGAACCAATAGGTATNTCGAATTTAACACGGTCGTATATTTCGTAAGGATCNGCCTTTCTGAGATCCCACTTCACGCCTGAAGCTCTTAAGTTTGGGCCTGTGACACCACTGTCTATAGCTCTAGCATCTGTTAGTATCCCAACTTCTCTTGTTCTGGCCAGAACTATTTCGTTGGACGTAATCAGTTTTTCCAATTCATCTAAATAGTGCGGCATTTCCGACGTAAATGTGTTTAATGAAGCCCAGAAATCTTCAGGGGCATCTTGAAGTACTCCCCCTGGTCTCATATAGCTCAAAGTGATTCTGGCACCGCAGAGCATTTCAAATAAATCTAAAATTTTTTCACGTTCTCGAAAACAGTACACCAAAGGAGTTGCTAGAGCACCCAGATCATTTAGCAAGAATCCTGTTGCCATTAAATGACTGGCTATTCGTTGTAATTCAGCACTGATAACTCTAATGTACTGAGCTCTTTCCGGCACAGTGATATCAGACAATTTTTCTACAGTTCGAACGTATGCCAAATTGTTTGACATACTGGCTGTGTAATCCATTCTGTCTGTTAAGGTGACTATTTGAACATAGTTTCTCGACTCCGCAAGCTTTTCTGTACCTCTGTGTAAGTATCCAAAAACTGGTTCTACGTCAATAATTTCCTCACCGTCAAACGTAACTCTTAGCCTAAATACACCGTGTGTGCTTGGATGTTGAGGTCCTAGGTTGATTGTTACAGGTTCGGTTCTTATTTCAGCCAATTTTCTAACCTATATAGTCTTTTCGCAATGGATGACCCTCAAAGCCTTCCCATAGAAGTATTCGCTTCATGTTTGGATGCCCNTCAAATTCTATGCCCATCAAATCCCAGATTTCNCTTTCTTGAAGATCGGCGGCCTGCCANACTGAAACTACAGAAGGGATTTTTGGTTGGGATCTACCNGAGCATNTTGATTTTATGACTGTGGAAGTGTTTTTCCTCATNGAAGTCAGGTGGTATATNAGCTCGAAGTGTTCTACATAGTCTACAGCAGTTATCGCTGTGAGGAATGAAAAATCTAGTTTGGGATTGGTTTTCATTACGGTACACACATCTAAAATATTTGGAGATTTGATCCAAAGNGCNGTTTCTTCGGCNCGATCTATTGCGNCTGGAATGATTCCATCCACTATATCTTTTAATTCTTGCCCATTGATGAATTTAGTCACAGTTNTTTTGGGGCTTTCCTTTTTATTGAGTAGCGTTTGATTTTTTCGTGGAGTTGCATAATTCCGTATAACAATGCNTCCGGTCTTGGNGGGCATCCGGGTACATAAACATCAACTGGAATGATGTGGTTNACNCCTGGAACTACACTGTACGAACCGTAGTAAGGCCCGCCGCTGGTAGCGCANACCCCCATTGATATGACCCATCTTGGCTCTGCCATTTGCTCATAAACTCGCTCAATAGCCGGNGCCATTTTCCATGTGACAGTTCCAGCAATAATTATTAGGTCAGCTTGTCTTGGGGATGGCCTGAAAACTTCCATTCCGAATCTGGCTAAGTCAAATCTAGACATAGCGCTCGCCATCATTTCGAAGGCGCAGCAAGCAAGGCCAAAAGAAAGTGGCCATACAGCTGATTTTCGACCCCAGTTGATTAANGCATCGACAGATGTNACTGCTATGTTGTGTTTTAGGTCATCNGGCACTTCAATTATCGGTTCAGCCAATGCCTCTGTGTGTGTGGATTTGAGATGGTTAATATAGCCACCTTCTTGGTGGTCTAGATCCCAAGTAGTCTCATGAAGAGGAATAGTCATGCTGGGATGGATTAAGTTTTTGTTATCNTCCAAGTTTAACTCCATTCCAAAGATCCTTTTCTCCATGCATAAGCCCATCCGAGTACCAAAATTCCAACAAANACNNCCATCTCTAGAAGAACNAAAACACCNAATTCAGTAGACATCATGCCGTAGCTAGCNGCCCATGGAAACAAAAAAACAACTTCCACATCGAATATAACAAATAGCAGAGCTATACTATAGTACCTGAAATTGAAGTTATTCCATCTCTCCGATATTGTTTCAAACCCGCATTCATATATACTGGACTTCACTTCAGAGGGGTTGTTGGGNCTGACTTTTAATATGGAAAATANCCATGACAGCAAGAGCATTCCAGTTGGAACAGCAACAGCAATAGCNGCAAATACAGCTATTAGCCCATATTGTCTGAAATATTCGTCTAGCAAATATCCGTCTGGCACTTAAACTCACCACAGAAATCGTACAAATTTAAAAGGATAAAAACACNATCGCGTCNAGCTNTAACACCANCCGAAAATATAGCACATTTTCTTTTTCTCAGGCAAGCAATATTTGAATGTCTTAATGTTACGGAAACTATAGTAATATCTCTTTTACATACAGGTAAAAAACGTGACTGTTTTACCGTTAAAATGATCTATGATTGAAATGAATTGTTACTAATGGAAACTTAATTGGTGTAATTTTGTGTAATATGGANAAGCTTGAATGGATCGNTTACTGTGACTTCTAGCACTCCTGANATCCCTAANGCCCTTATTCGTTATAGGTCGATCGTGGAATCTGGACTAAAAGTTGCTTTGAATAACGATTCTAGTTCGTCTTATCTGATGATGAGATATTATATGGGTTGGTCAGATGTGTTTGGTGNCCACACTGAAGCTATGACAGGGAAATACATTAGNCCATCTCTTTGCCTGCTAGCCGCTGAGTCTACAGGAACCGATCTTNCCNCAGCATTNCCTACNTCACTNTCTCTTGAATTAATTCATAATTTNTCTTTGATTCACGATGACATACAGGACAGGGATGAAGTTAGGCACAATCGCAAAACATTGTGGGTTCAATGGGGAATTCCGAAGGCATTGATGGCAGGAAATTTAATGTATGTTTTGGCTAATCAATTAACAGATTTGAATTTTAGTGATNGTAAATNTAATGGTATAGCAAAGTTGCTTAGTGACGCTTGTNTTAAGATGATCGAGGGGCAGTATCTTGATTTGTCTTTCGAAGGCAAATTTGATCTAACAGTGCCGCAATATTTGGACATGGTATCAAGGAAAACNGGAGCATTATTNACCTGTTCAGTTGTNTCAGGATTGGAATTGGGAAACTGTACNACNACTCANAAATCTCACTTGACCCGTGCCGCATCTTCCCTTGGGTATGCCTTTCAAATTCGGGATGACATTCTTGGTACATGGGGTGATCANAGTTCTATTGGGAAACCAGTGGGTTCGGATATCCGTAGAAGGAAAAATGCTCTTCCAATNGTGCACTTAATGAATCATANTNNCTTAGATGCCAGAGAAACTGTTTTAAAGGTGATGGGTTTGGACTCTATAGACGATGATGGAGTTCATTTGATACTCGAACAGATGGAATCTGTGAAGACGTATGAATTCTGTCAGGGTTTGGCTGANGAATTTTGTTCAACCGCAATTGATGAGATTGAGGCCGCAAACTTACCGGAAANATTCCAGATTGATTTTATNGANNTTATTAANTTTGTTANNAAGAGNATTCATTAGATTTTATGTTGATTTTGCATTCTGATTTTATAAAGGATTAAGTTATTTAAAATATTTGTAANCANTCGTTAAAAGTGTGTATTTATGNTGACAGGGATAATAAGTTCAGATTCCAAAATTTTTGAAAGTGTGATNCGNGAATTTGNTTNTGAAGTCNTAGAATCGGTTGAATCAATAACTATATACAAGTCAAATAAGTCAAATAANNTACTAATTAGTGTTGAAGAATTTGATGANCATGTTATCGAAGTATTACACANGATGNTTCNTAAATTNTCTGTTCAATTTTTGATATCCATTGAAGAGGCTACAGCTNTTTCAAANGATATTCNTGTNGGATCGGTTTTACTAAGTCAAGAGATGATTTTTTTGGATGGTCCACTGGNTCTATGGCATCCGGATGATATTTNNANGANCAAAAAATTTGATAATCAGCCAATTNTNCATTTATTTGAAAATATTGCTCAAGATAATCNGGCTTTCTCACNTGTTTCCTTGTTGAGTACATCGAAAATATTGACTGAACCNGCGATGAAACGTTGGGTANATGAAGTGTTTAATGTCGGAGCTAGTGAATTTCTGGGATATTTTATTCACTGTCTTTGCACGAAATTAGATATTGACTATGTTTTAGTTCGAGGAGTCTCAACTGAAGCGAACACAAGGCATTCTAAATTCTATACTCACTTACAGCGTCACGGTATTTCGAGGTTTAACTCTGCCTTTGTGAACCCCCTTAGGTTTATGACCATGATCAAATTTTCTAGAAGACGTACAAAAATGCGAAAGAATTTAAGTAAAACATTAAGAAGATTACTTTTTGTAGAGCCTATCTAAGTGAAAATTATGCTAAATAACAGGTTGACAGCGTTAACACGCTTATAATTTAGTAGAATGTAAATCTTCGACTCCGATTCTGAAATATAACCGGAGTCGAATGGAATGAGATTGAATGAGGTTTTAATTAACTCCCAAGCTTATTAGGGTATCAGATTATGAATGTGTCAGATTCAAGATTACAAACATACGGGCAAATCATTCAGGTCAATTCTTCCTATGAGCCTGAATTTATAGATATCACTGACGATGTATTAGAGATCGTACAATCTTCTAAAATACAAGATGGTTTAGTGACGGTTTTCACTAAACACACAACAACAGGGATAATCATCCAGGAAAACGAACCGCTGTTACTGGATGATTTCAAAGAATTCCTAGGTCGCGTTGCCCCAGCTAATGGTCACTATGGGCATAATGACTTTGATAGGCGTACGGTTCACATGCACGATGACGAGTGTCCAAATGGGCATTCNCATTGCCAGCAACTTTTTCTGGGAACNAGTGAAACTATTCCTNTAATGAATGGCNGNTTACAATTTGGGGAATGGCAGAGANTATTCATGGTTGAATTNGATGGTCAAAAAGCTAAAATNATTANNCACAGAGAANTTGTAGTTCAAGTAATTGGCACATAGNGAAACNAACCCGNAANATTTTACAGAGCGNCGTATGAAGCTATGAATGCGTCATNNCTTGCTCCGTGCGATTGGGGATTTGANCTAANTNAACCGCATTGATTCNAAGNAATACAATGATANAAGNCATGTATTTGTNATTGATCAGTTACNTCACAAATGACTGATTTTNTTANTNTTGNCGCTTTGACCCAGNTCTCTTTAGGATGATATATTTTATGTATATTGTTGACTNACTAGCTCAAGAACTATATAGCTGAAATTTAAATTTATCCCATTGATTGCGTTAGGGTTATGTTTAATGATGTTGAANTAGTACGTTTNGGTGNTTCACTGAAGCATTTAAAATGTGTATATAAGGAGAANGTAATATGGCCGATCAGAAGGTCATTTCTAGACAGACCGGGATAGAGGAAAAGCAATATAAGTGGGGATTTGAATTTGACATAGATTCAGATGTAGCCCCGAGAGGATTGAACGAATCTATAGTTCGGTTTATATCCGCAAAAAAAAATGAACCAGAGTGGCTACTAGAGTGGAGATTGAAAGCCTTTAACCATTGGCTAAAACAAGGGGAGGATTCTGCTCCCAAATGGGCGGAAGTAAAATTCGATCAAATTGATTTCCAGGACATAATTTATTATGCTGCGCCAAAATCTAAGGATGATGGTCCCAAGAGTTTAGACGAGGTAGATCCTGAGTTATTAGAGGCGTTTGATAAGCTTGGCATCCCATTGGACGAGCAAAAAAAACTGTCTGGTGTTGCTGTTGATGCTGTATTGGATAGTGTTTCAGTGGCGACTACTTATCAGGATATGTTGAAGGATGCAGGGGTCATATTTTGCCCTATCAGTGAAGCTGTACAAAAATATCCCGAATTGGTTGAAAAATACCTTGGGTCTGTGGTTCCCTATAGCGATAATTTTTACGCGACCTTGAACTCCGCAGTTTTTAGTGATGGGTCATTTTGTTATGTACCTCCAGGGGTTCGATGCCCNATAGAATTAATGACNTATTTCCGAATCAACGAAGTAGATTCTGGACAGTTTGAACGGACCTTGATAATCGCTGATGAAGGCAGTTATGTAAGTTATCTTGAAGGTTGTACGGCCCCTATGCGGAAAACTCATCAATTGCATGCGGCNGTTGTTGAACTGGTTGCTTTGAANGGAGCTGAAATCAAGTATTCTACNCTTCAGAATTGGTATCCGGGTGATAAGGAAGGGAATGGCGGNGTGTATAACTTTGTTACCAAAAGAGGAGCAGCAAGGGGTGAGAATTCAAAAATCTCTTGGACTCAAGTGGAAACAGGGTCCGCAATAACGTGGAAATATCCAAGCGTTATATTGCAAGGAGACGGGTCGGTTGGGGAATTCTACTCTGTTGCTCTGGTTAATAATTATCAGCAAGCTGACACCGGAACAAAAATGATACACGTTGGAAAGAATACTAAAAGTACCATCATAGCTAAAGGTATATCAGCCGGGAAGGCAGAAAACACTTATCGCGGGCAAGTCTCAATACTTCCTGGGGCATCTAATGCAAGAAATTTCACTCAATGTGATTCGTTGCTAATTGGAGATGAGTGTGGCGCACATACAGTCCCGTATATTGAAGTCAGAAACCCAACGGCCCAGTTGGGACATGAGGCAACGACATCCAAAGTGAATGACGATCAACTTTTTTACCTTCAACAAAGAGGTATAGATCTCGAAGAGGCAAATTACATGGTCATAAATGGCTTCTGCAGAGGAATCTTTAAAGAGCTTCCATTTGAATTTGCCATGGAGGCTTCACAACTATTAAGAGTTAGCTTGGAAGGTACGGTTGGTTAAATGAGTAAATTGTTAGATATTCGAGAGCTAAAAGCATCAATCGGTGATATAGAAATACTTAAAGGTATTAATTTGAGTGTTAATACGGGGGAGGTTCATGCAATTATGGGCCCAAATGGCTCAGGGAAAAGTACATTGGCAAACGTAATAGCCGGACGCCCTGGGTATGAGGTTACAGGTGGCGATATTTTATACAAGGAATCGAGCCTGATAGATACAGATCCAGAAATTCGAGCACGTGAAGGTGTTTTCTTGGCTTTTCAGTATCCAGTTGAACTCCCAGGGGTGAGAACGTGGCAGTTTTTGAAAGCAGCTATGGACGCTGTTCGTAAGCACAAAGGTGAGAGTGAATTGAGTGTAAGAGAGTTTGACAAAATTCTTGATGAAAAAAGAGAGCAGGTGGAAATCGATCAGGAATTAGTCAGAAGGTCAGTAAATGAAGGGTTTTCCGGCGGTGAGAAGAAACGTAATGAAGTTTTACAACTTGCGTTGTTGAACCCTGAATTGGCTTTGTTAGATGAGACAGATTCCGGGCTGGATATAGATGCTTTGAGAGTGGTTTCAGAAGGTGTTAATAGATTTAAAAACTCCGAAAATGCAGTTTTGATGGTTACCCATTACCAGAGAATATTGGAATATATCAAACCAGATTACGTGCATGTTTTGGTTGATGGGAAAATTGTGAAGTCAGGTAGTGGCGAATTGGCTTTAGAGTTAGAAGAGAAAGGGTATGAGTGGATTCGAGAATCGATAGTGTCTGAGGTAAGTGAATGACACAGTCCAATATTGTAGACATCGACAAATTCGCCGCTGATTCAATCCACCTTTCTCCTAGTGCCGATAAGATTAGGCATTCAGCGAAAGTGATTTACGAAAAAATAGGGTTACCTTCATCTCGGCGTGGGAACGAGAAGTGGAAATATACAAACATAGCACCAATAATCAGTCACAAGTACGAAATTGCTAAGGCCAAGTATTTTGATGATGTCTCTATTGTTAAGAATTTAGCGGCTTGGGATTCTGATTGGTTGAACGTAGTTTTTGTAAATGGTTATTTTTCTAACACACTTTCCGATGAAATAAATGGAGAAATCGTCATACATACCCTTTCAGAAGTTTTGCGGAAAGAACCTGCTGATAGTTCTGTGTTCAATCATTTGGGGAAATACATTGATTTGGCAGAAGATGGGTTTGCTGCACTGAATACTACGTTGATGTCAGATGGTGCTGTTATATCGATACCGAAACAAACAAACTTGGACCGACCAATCAATCTAATTTTTTACAGCGACGGTAAGTTTGAAACTATTGTTAACCCCAGAGTTCTTGTAGTAGCTGAGAAAGGTAGTTCAGCGTCGATCATTGAGAGTTATGTAGGAGGCAGCAATAAAGCTAATTTCACAAACTCTGTTTCGGAAATTTATGTTGGAGAATCAGCAACTATCCGTCATTATCGGTTGATGGATGAAGGATTAGGGTCTTACCACGTGGGTTACGGGCGGGTAGTAGTTCATGGTGAAGGGGATTTTTCATCCCGAGCTTTTTTCAAGGGTGCAAAATTAGGGAGATATGATCTAGAAGTTCAAATTGTCGGAGATGGGGGATCTTGTGATTTGCAAGGGCTTTATTTTACTTCTGATTCACAGCATGTGGANAACTTTATTAATATTGATCACAAGGCGCCGAACGGTACNAGCAATTTGTTTTATAAAGGTATTNTAGATGGNAAATCTCGTGCTGTGTTTGGGGGAACTGTATTTGTAAGAAAAGAAGCNCAGAAGACTGATTCAGTCCAAACTGATAAGAATTTNCTGTTGTCATCTACAGCAGAANTAGATAGNAAACCCGCGTTGTTTATATATGCAGATGACGTTAAATGTGCACATGGAGCNACTGCAGGCAATATNGATCAAGACACGGTTTTTTATATGAGAAGTAGAGGGATAGATTTAGAAGAAGCAAGCAGATTATTAATTTATGGATTTGCTGAAGAAATTATTAATACAGTTGAAATAGAGAGTTTAAGAAATTATCTTCAAAATTTATTTATTTCATCTTTGCCAAAATACAAGTTTGAGTTTTAAGAGATGAATGACCTAGGGGATTTATACCAAGATATAGTTATGGATCATAATCGTCGCCCCCGGAATTTCGGGTCTGTTGATGACGCCACTCATAAAAAAGAAGGGTTTAACCCACTTTGCGGCGATCAAATTGAGCTAGAACTNAAAATTGAGGAAGGTGTTGTTACAGATGTCGGTTTCACTGGCGTTGGATGTGCGATATCAAAATCCTCGGCTTCCATGATGACTGAAGAAATTAAAGGAAAGAAATTGGAAGTGGTCAATTTAATGTTTCAGGAATTTAGACAAATGATCACTGGTAATGAGATAAATGATGATGATTTGTTGGGAGATTTATATATATTGAAAGGAGTGTCTCAATATCCCGCGCGGATAAAGTGCGCTACGTTAGCATGGCATACCCTAAATTCCACCTTGGAAGGAGGGGAAGGGACCGTTACCACAGAGTGATCCTGTATTTCTAAAGGAAAGAATTTATGCATGTACCTATTAAAGTTGACTACGCCGTCAGGGCATTAGTTGATATATCCATGAATTCACCTACGGGAGGATTTGTAAGAGCCGCAGATACAGCTGAGCGGACTTCCATACCCAAGGCATATTTGGCACAAGTATTGCATTCTTTAAGAAAGGCCGGATTTGTCACTAGTACAAGAGGGCCTAATGGAGGCCATGCTTTAGCTCTGGAGGCCAGTAGTATTAAACTCAGTCAAATAATGGCTTTACTGGATACTTCGGATAGTTTGGTTCAATGTCTAGGGGACTCTCAAAGTTGTTGTCAATTACCTAGTTGTGCTCAGAGATATGTTTGGCAGAATGTTGAACAGGCAGTGTATGGAGTTCTTGACGCTGTTTCTATAGCGGACTTATCACGCCAAACTTTGTCGATCAGACCAGATGCTGCTGCTACATACTCCGCAAGAAAAGTTGCCACAGGCTAATGCTCATAAGAATTATGAAGTAATGTGTTTAGGAAATAAAATATATTATGTTTGATGTCAAAAAAATCAGAGAAGACTTCCCGATACTTGGGCGAGAAATAAACGGCCAGCGGCTAGTCTATTTTGACAATGCCGCCACAACTCAGAAACCACAAGCTGTTATAGATTCTCTTGTAGATTATTATCAGAATTACAATGCTAATGTCCATCGGGGTGTCCATTCACTCAGTATGGAGGCCACAGATAAATACGAGGAAGCGCGTGAAAAAGTAGCGGCTTTTATTAATGCTGAATCTTCTGATTGTTTGATATGGACAAGAAATTCCTCTGAGAGTTTGAATTTGGTCGCCTATACGTGGGGAGAAAAAAACATTGAAGAAGGGGACGAGATTGTTTTAACTCCTATGGAACATCACAGCAATTTAGTGCCATGGCAGGAAATTGCACGTCGGAAAGGTGCGAAGATTCGGTTTATACCCATTACTTCAGATGGGCTGCTAGACCTGACGGAAATAGAAAAGATAATAAATGACCGTACTGTCCTGGTTTCAGTGGTACATATGTCAAATGCATTGGGAACAATAAACCCAGTGAAGCAAATAGCTACAATAGCTCATTCACGAGGAGCGAAAGTGTTAATAGATGGAGCACAAAGTGTTCCGCATATTCCTACTGACGTGCAGGATTATGATTGTGATTTCTTAGTTTTCTCTGGCCACAAAATGTTGGGTCCGACAGGTATTGGTTGTTTGTACGCCAAGAAAGAAATATTAGAGACCATGGAACCATTTATGACGGGAGGAGAAATGGTTCTAGAAGTGACCTATGAGAAAGCTTCATGGGCTGATTTACCAATGAAATTTGAAGCCGGAACTCCGAATATTGCAGATGCTATCGGTTTAGGTGCGGCAATTGACTATCTTAATGAATTGGGAATGGACAATATATATTCTCATGAGAATGAGCTTACCTTCCACGCTATGTGCAAATTTTTTGAATTACAATCGGAAGGTGTTGAATTGTTTGGGCCGCGAGATGAAAATTTGAAGGGTGGTGTTTTCTCATTTAATGTCCCTGACGTCCATCCCCATGATTTGGGAACTGTTCTGGATAATATGGGAATAGCTGTCCGAACGGGTCATCATTGCGCCATGCCTTTGGTAAAAAGTTTAGGTGTCGCCGCTACAGCAAGGGCTAGTTTTTATCTCTATAATACGACCGATGAAATTGACGTGTTTGTCGATGCCTTAAGGGAAGCTATAAGGTATTTCAGGCATGGCTCCTAGCAGATTAGATGATTTATATAGAGATAAAGTGATATTAGATCATTGCAGAAATCCTAGGAATTCTGCAATGATCAGTGACCCTGATTTTCATGGGGATGCTGTAAACCCATTTTGTGGGGATGAAATTCACATACAGTTAAATTTTGATGGCAGTGGTAAAGTGGAAGAAGTAGGGTTCCAAGGGGAGGGGTGCGCGGTAAACATAGCGTCAGGTTCATTGATGTCTGATGCTTTGATAGGGTTACATAAATATGAAATATCAAATCTAAAGAACCAATTCGTTTCTGTAATGACCAGTGAAGTAATGCTAGAAGAATCATTCCCTGAGAGTGACTTGATTGCACTAGTCAGTGTCAAAGAGTTTCCGGTGAGAATAAAATGTGTTTTGTTGCCCTGGTCGGCTATTGATGATTTATTGAAGGTTTAAACTTTACAAAAAAGAGAAGTTTATAAACTGAATGAATATTACAAATAATAGAATTTAATTATAATTTTGTGTTATTTGGTTACTAGTTAAGTGGATTGTGCACGTGGCGGGATTGGTATTTCCATGAATATGTTATTTATTTACTGAAACTTTTTCCCAAAAGGAATATTCATTTCCCGTGAAATTTGGAAGAAATTCACTAACGTGGTTTTTCCATGTCCAATGTCCAATTTTGGTAATTGGCATTAGTCGATGAGCTTCAGCGAATAATAAGTCATTTATGGAACGTATAAATTCCGCTCTTTTATTTGGGTCGTATTCCATAGATTGCTTTTCAATAAGAGCATCTAACTTATTATTTTTCAAACGAGTAATATTCAAATTACCCTCGCTGTGAAGAACTGAGAGTAGGTAGCTATTAGGCGTAAAATGGGGGACAGGTGGGCCAATTAAAATATGAAAGGATTGTTCCCCCAACGCTTTTTTTGAATATTCACGCCTGTTTAAGATACGAATATTTGATTTAAATCCAATTTGATCTAATTGTGTCGAAACCAATTCAGCGCTGCGTTTGTATATAAGGCCGTAATCACCGACGTCTATAGTTATTGGTGTATTGTCGGTAATGAATTTGTTGCTTTTGTCTAAAGGGGGGCTAGAAAAATGGTGCTGCCAGCTTGATGGTTTTGGAAGCCAGTCGTATCTATCTACACTAAAACCCAATGACATAATTTGATCCTCTGAGGTTAAATTTTGTATGGCTGGAATTATGGAATTAAAGGACTTTTTCCTTGTTTCTACGGCGTCGAAAGGATACATAATAGTATTGAAAACTATTTCAACTCCTTGGCCCGGATGAATATGTTTGAGTTTTATTTCGGTTGGTAAATTCATAGAGTTTGCTATGTTTTCAAACTCATTCTCTAATTCATANATGTCTGTCAAACCTGTGAGGTATGAACTTAGCCGGGTTTCTGAATCTGAAATAACGTGGAACTGAATTCTGTTGACAGATGGTTTTGTTACTGAAGTGGNGCTNGCTTCCATGAAAGTCATGGATCCCATTGATAGTTTTGTCAGTTTCCATGGACCAGAACCCATTGGTGTAACACCATCAAGATCGTCTATATCCTTAGTATCATGCTTTGACACAATTTTAGTGTTGCCATGTGCAATATGTTTGAGGAAATCTGCATCGGGCGTAAACAATTCAATAGATATTTCCTTNTCAGAATAAACTTCTATATTCTTGATTAGATCCAAATTGTATATTTGTTCTGACTCAATTGATTTCATTCTATTAAGACTGTGTTCTATGTCGAACGCTGTCACCTTTAAATTTTGAGANTCGATGNTTGTATTCCAGACAGGGCCATCCTTAATTTTAAAATCGAAAGTAGTCATGTTACGGGTTATCCAAGATTCGCACAGGTCGCATAGAGTTTGCATCGTAGAGGTTGGAGTAGTGTTATAACTTTCAAACTTTAAGATCCTTTGGTAGGCGATACCTGGCCCCCACGCGGAGAAAGACTGAGAGGGCTCCTCATGTGGATCAATAGAATTGAACCCTTGTCTAACTGCAACTTTTAGCGTCCCTGATGGCTTGTGGTTATCTAGAGAGATAGGGGTTTGTAAAGTCGCAGCAGTAGGAATAGTAAGAATGTTTTGAGATTCGGATGATGTTTGTTTTTCAGGGAGCGGAGATTTGATAGGGGTAACAATGGGTATTGGTGTTTTAGGTTTCGATTTGGAGAGAATCATTTCTTCCGTTTTCGCTTCATTTTCTGTTACGTGTCCCTGCTCATGGAGGATATTTGATTTACGGATAGGGTTTTCCATATTAGAGGATTGTGTGAGGTTTCCGCATGCAATCATTGAAGTAGTTATGCATGTTAGGGATAGAATTAAAAGTAAGATTTGGTGTGGAATATTATGGCTCATAAGATTGTTTGGGTGATTCAATTGATTTACTTAGTATAATCGTGTCTCTGGAAACAATTTGGAGTTTTAAGTTTAATG